>JANMXA010000091.1:0-6131 GCA_031394255.1 Gemmatimonadota bacterium | reverse complement strand
GGCGAGCCCGACCTCGATCTGGCGAACGGCGAACGCACCCTCGAACGCCATCGCCTTCTGGCCCTCGGCGGCACCGGCCCAGGCGTCCACCATGGTCTTGAGTGCCACGCCGTCAACCGCCTGAAGCGCCGCCGCGACGGCGAGGCTGGCGATCGCTCCGCCCGAGCCGGGCCCAGGGGCCGCTCTCGCCCTCGAGCCGCTTGGCGAGGAGCAGCAGCGCGCCGACGATCAGCGCAATGCCGGCCAGCAGGGTCAGGTGGCTCGCGATCCAGATCCCGTTCGCCGCGAACTCGGTGAACGCGGCGACGCTGTCATGCGGATCGGCACCCATGGGGTGGAGGAAGGTGCCGGCCACGAGGAGCAGGCTCCCCAGCACGGCGCACGAGGCGCCGACTCTCTGATCATTGCCGTTCGACATGGACGTCCAGTGGGCGAGTGATGGTACTTCGACTTCCGGACCGGAGAGCGGCGAAGAATACCATGCGCGGCCCGCTTCGAGGCGCCTCGGAAAGCTGCCCAAGGTGCTCCGGACGATGGACGCGGCGCAGGCCTCCGTCGATGACGATGAAGCACGGCCACCGGTTCTCCTAGCCCCAGCCCGGCGCGGCGACTAACTTTCCCTCTGGTCCCCTCCCACCGTCCCCGAGGATATACATGGCGCAGTTGCGAGCCCGGCTCGAGTCGAGCCTTGCCGGGCGTTACCGGCTTGAACGCGAACTCGGCCGCGGCGGGATGGCCACCGTGTACCTCGCGCACGACGAAAAACACGACCGGCCGGTCGCCCTCAAGCTCCTCCACGCCGAAGTCGCCATGGCCGCGAGTGCGGCCTCGAGAGCACTGATCTCCGCGCCCAGTCCGATGGCGGTGGCGCCTTCGACCGTGGCCACGTGGAGCACCTCGCGGGGCGTCATCCCGGCCCGGGCCGTCGAGGGCGTGGGTCAGGCGTCCGGGATCCGCTGGCGGCCGACCTCCTCGTCGATCGGATGACAGAGCCGATCCGGAGCGAAGATCATTGCCCGCCGCGGAGGGCGCTCACTGGCGACATGCGGGCGGCTCGCGCGGCGGGAATCAGACATGCGGCGGTTGCCACAGCGAGGAATGCCACGCCGCCGACCAGATAGGCGGCCGGATCAAACGGCGACACGCCGATCAGGAAGCCCCGCAACGCCGTCCCGACAGCGACCGCGAGCACCACGCCGGCACCGATCCCCCAGGCGATCGGCACCATGCCCTGCCGGAGGGCCAAGCCCGTCACACTGGCCGCATCCGCGCCGAGTGCCATCCGAACTCCCAGTTCGGTCCGCCGGGTGGTGACCCAGTATGCCAGAAGCCCATAGAGGCCGAAGGCCGCCAGCACCAGGGTCAGCGCGGCGATGCCAATCGTAGCCCCGCCCAGCAGCCGTTGAGGGAAGTAGGCGAGGCCGACGTTTGCAGCGAGGGTTCCCACCGGATTGAGCGGCAGGTCCGGCCCGAGATCGGCAATGGCACCGGCCAGCAACCCGGCGATCCCGTGGCTCGTCACCGGGCCCCGGACCATCAGAATGGCGCGCGGCGAGTAGACCTGATCCCCGTTCCGATAGATGCGGGGAAGGTTCGGACGTCCGGGCAGCGTGAACCTCGCGTCGTCGGTGACCCCGACGATCTCGGTTTGTTGTCCATTCACCAACACGACCTGGTGCAACGGATCTCCGCTCGGCCAGAAACGCTTCGCCATTGCCTGATTGATCATGGCGACGCTTGACGTGCCCGGCTGATCCGCCGACGAGAAGGCCCGGCCCCCGATCATCGGGAGATCAGTCGTCTCGATCCATCCCGCCGAGACCCGGTTGATCTCCACCCGAAAGCCGGTTTCGCCTGGCGGGGGTTCGACGCCGGCAATCTGCACCGTCGCCTGAACATTGCCGAAGCCCAGTGGGAGCCTGGCTGCGTACGCCACTCCCGTGACACCGGGGAATGCCTGGACCCGCGCCAGCAGCGCGCGATAGAAGGTCCGACCAGCCGCCTCGTCATAGTTGCCGAACGAGACATCGAGAGGCAACGTCGCAATGGCCTCGGCACCCGGCGGTTCGGCCGCCCTGCCCTTCAGCAGGGTCCGGGTGAGTAGCCCGGCCCCGACCAACATCGCGAACGTCACCGCAACCTGACCCGAGATGAACCAGCGCCGGAGCCGACCATCCGTCCCTCCCATCGTTCCGCCCACTCGGAGTCGCTGGGCCGGGTCCGCCCGGGTCGCGGCCAGTGCCGGCAAGAGGCCCGTGGCGATGGTCGCCACCACCACCAACCCAGCCAGGAACAGAGCCATTCGCCCATTGAGCTCAAACCCGAGCACCAGATGAATCGGCAACCCGGGCACGAGCAAGCGGGCGACCCGGCGGAGCCCGAACGTCAAGATCAGGCCGAGTACGGCGGCGCCGGCCACCAGGACGGCGGCTTCGAGTACCTGCAGTCGGACCAATCGGCCGCGGCCGGAGCCGAGCGCCTGGCGGAGGGCGAACTCCTTCTGGCGGCTCATGCCCCGGGCCAGCAGGAGACCGCCGGCGTTCAGCGCGGCGGCGAAGAGGCCCAGGCCCGCGAGCGAGAGAACCAACATCACGACCAGGACCACACCGCTGCGGAGCTCGGTGTCGAGACCGGTCATCGGCGCCGCCCGAAATCGGCGATCGTGATTGGTCGGGACCGATCGGTTCAGATCCACGGCCAGGCCGGTCAGTTCCAGAGCGGCCCGGCCGGGGAGCATTCCCGGGCGGACCCGTCCAAACAGTTCCAGGAATCCGGCCGACCGGTCGGCCGGGTCGACACTGCGGTCCAGCAAGGCGGCCCCGCCCAACGCCACGAACAACTCGAACCGGAACCCGATGAACGGGCCGGCGAACCCCGGCGGCGCAACTCCGATGATTGTGACGGGCTGCCCGTTGACCCTGATGGCCGTGCCAATCACCGCCGTCGACGCCTGGAACCGATCGCGCCAGAGCTGGTCCGAGATCACCGCGGTGGGTGCCGTTCCGGACTCGTCCTCTGACTGGGTGAAGAAGCGGCCGAGGGCGGGCGTCAGCCCAAGAACGCCGAAATAGTTCGAGGTGACGATCTGGGCCTGTACCGCGGTCGGTGTCCCGCCGGTTCCCAGCGCGAGGACCCGGCCGTTGAAGCCGGCGAGACCCGTCAACGTTCGGGTCTGGCGGGCGAGATCACGATAGTCGGCGATCGAGGTCGACACCTCGTCACCGGTGGCTCGACTTTCGCCATGGACCAGCAGGAGGGACGACGGGTCGGCGACCGGAAGCTGCCTGACCAGCAGCTCATCGGCCATGGTATAGCCCATCACGTTGATCGCGAGCGACACCCCGAGGATGCCGACGATCGTAGCGGCCACGGCGGGCGTGCGCCGGAGCGACCGGGCGAGGTAGACGAGGTCCAGCCAGATTTCACTGAGGCGCTCGCCGCGGCGAGTTGCCCGCTCGGACGCCTCGTCGATCCGGTTGCAGTATTCCGCCGCCCCCCGGCGGTCGCCGAATTCGCGGTTGGCCAGGCGCAGCGCTTCCTCGGACCGCTTGCCCTCGGCCTCGAGTTCCGCGGCCCGGGCCCGCACGTGGAACTCGAACTCGTCCTGCACGTCAGCCGCAATTCGGGCGCGGGTTTTCCAGGGGAATTGGAAGCGACTCATCCGGCCACCTCGAGTCGTTTGGCATCGAGGACCCGGGCCACGGCGGCGGCATAGTTTCGCCACGTCGCCGCTTCCCGCTGCAGCTGCCGCCGGCCGAGCGGGGTCAACTCATAGTACTTGGCTCGGCGGTTGTTGGCCGAAAGTCCCCATTCGGATCGGACCCACCGGGACCGCTCCAACCGATGGAGCGCCTGGTAGAGCCCTGCGTCTTCGAACCCAAGACATCCGTCGGTGGCCAGGCGGAGCCACTTGGAAATCGCGAAGCCGTGAATCGGGCCCCAGGAGACCGCCTTGAGGATGAGAATATCGGCGGTGCCCTGCATCAGTTCCGGCGGTGACCGTTCCACGCCCACTCCTCTAATCTGGTGAGTGGAACATACCTCCGAGGTGGATTCGACGCTATTCGAGACGCTGCAACCCGGCTTCGGTGAACTCCACGATGGTGGGCGGATCGGTCCGGAAGTCGGAATAGCGGAGCCAGATGGGCCGGGCCCGGAAGTAGGTGATCCCGGGCCAGCCCTGGCGGTCCCGTCCGTCGGCAAACACCTCGAAGTATGCCCCTCGAACCCGGTCGAGATCAGCGCCCGATGGCTGATCGACGAGCCCTTCGTACTGCACTGTAACACCGGCCTGATCATCAAGGGGACCGGGGCGGTTGGTCATGGTCGGGCGGGTAAAATAACCGCCACCCGCCCCGCCGAGGACCGCCCGGCGGACCCTCCTAGAACCCGACCGAGATGACGACCCCGGCACCGTGCGGCGTCAGGTGTGGCGCCACCGAGACCTGGCGCCCGGTTTCGGCGGCCGACTCCCATTTTGTCCACCGGAAGGTGGATCCAACCAGGGCGCCGACCAACGCTCCGGCCGCTCCGCCGATCAGGAGGCCGCCGGCGGTGTCGAGCCCACAGAGATCCGACAGGAAGCCGCCGCCTCGACTGCACTTGCTCGCCTCGGCGGCGCCGAGGATGGTACCGATCGTGCCGCCGACCAAGACGCCGAGTCCCGCGCCCAACCCGGTCCGCCGCCCTCGCTGGACCGGCCATTCGGTCGACTGTACCTCGCTCGCCCGCAGGACAACCGCGGCCCCGCTGTCGGGCTGGACCACGACGCTGTCCACCGTCCACGACCGAACCGTGCCGACCAGGGGAACCGTCGACGCGAATCGCGAACTCGTGAGTCGGACCACCGTTCCCGGCAACGGGCGGGGCCGCACGGCACCGAGCGGGATCAGGTCGGACCCCGTGAGTCGAGCCCCGAAGACTCCCGCGGCGATGGCGGCGACCACGCCGGCGGCGAGCGCGCCCGGCTGATTGGTGGAGTGGTCGAACTGCGAACCGACCGCGGCCCCCCCGAGCAAACCGAGGGTGGCTCCGAGGACGGAACCCGCCGTGGCTTTCCGCCGAATCCGCCGCAACTCCGACACCTCGCCGAGGGAGATCACGGTGTCGGCCCCCGTTCGCAACGTGACGACGATACTGGTCGCCCAAAGCTCCCGGAGCGTGCCGAAGACGGGCTCCGACGCCCGGTTTGGGGACGAGGCTGAAAACACCTTCAGCCGATCCCCGGGCCGAAGCTCGGCCGGCTGCTGGGCCGCGACCGGGCTGGAAGCGACTTGGGTCAGGGTCACCACGAGGACGAGGCGAGCGAGCATCTGGGATTCCCGTTTGGAGGTAATGGGACCCTAGGTGCCACCCATCAAGCGGCAGTCAAGGAGCGGCCGCCCCGCCGGCCTGTTGGTCGCGGCCGGATCCACTTCGGCGGAACCGCTCCGGGCGCTCAATGCCCAACGGCGCCGAGTCAGCGGCGGAAAGCCCGCCATTCGGCCGCCATGTTCTCGGTTCCGAACAGGATGCCCCGAACCCGGCAGACCCCGGTACCCTCGAGCCGGCCGGCCCCGGTCCCGGCGGCCGGGGCTTCGAGCCCACAGATCACGGTGCCGATCCTCTCGTGGCGGACCTCCTTGTCGACCCGCTGATGGCGCCGATCCGGGGCGACCCCCGGTTCGAGGCACTGCTGACCCGGCTTCGATTTCCCCGCCCGCCAAAGCTTTAGGCCCCCGTCGGAGACCGGATCAGGCCGCCGCTCGGACCGCGAGGCGGCCATCGCGCCACATGACCACGCCGAGCGCGAGCACCCAGACCACGAGCAGCGAATTGGCCGGCATGTTGATCGTCATCGCGAGCCCCGAGAAGCCCGTGTAGCCGATCGCGAGGCCGCCAAGGGCGGTCGGCACACCGCAGAGGATGGCGACGGCGCCCATCCACCGGGGGAGCGACCGGCCGTCCAGCAGCGCGACCCCATACACCGTGGCCGTGACGCCGAGCAGCAGTCCCAGCATGCTGGCGAGCCCGACCTCGATCTGGCGAACGGCGAACGCACCCTCGAACGCCATCGCCTTCTGGCCCTCGGCGGCACCGGCCCAGGCGTCCACCATGGTCTTGAGTGCCACGCCGTCAACCGCCTGAAGCGC
>JANMXA010000090.1:0-27054 GCA_031394255.1 Gemmatimonadota bacterium | reverse complement strand
AGTCGAGCCGGCGACCCCCAGAGGGGTGCGCCGGCTCGATTGGAACGTCGGAACAGCCGGGATCAGCCCCGGATGGTCACACCGAGTCCGGGCCCGGTCGGCAGGTGGATCTTGCCGCCGTCGATGGTGGCGCCAGCATAGGGATCGTGCGCCAGCAGGGCGGCCCCGTCGAGATCGGCGATGTCGACCAATGGGGTGAAGTGGGCCGCGGCGGTAATCGCAATCGAGGTCTCCAGCATGCACCCGACCATCACCATCATATGGTTGGCCCGGGCAATCGCGATCATCCGGAGAGCTTCGCGAAGGCTCCCGGTCTTGGCCAGCTTGATATTGATCCCGTCGACCAGCCCAACCAGCCGTGGGATGTCGTTGGCAACCAGGCAGCTCTCGTCCACGATGACCGGAATCCTCGAGGCCTTGGCCACCGCCGCGAGGCCGTCGATGTCGTCGGGCATGAGTGGTTGTTCCAGCACGGTCACGCCGAACTCCTCCAGGACGGGCAGCATCCGAATTGCCTCCTTCCGGGTCCAGCCGCAGTTGGCGTCGACCCGGAGTTCCCGATCGGTCACCTCGCGGATCGCCCGGAGGATCTCCATATCGTTGTCGAGGCCGAGCTTGATCTTGAGGATCGGATACTGCTCGGCTTCACGGACCTTCTTCTTGATCATCTCGGCCGTGTCGATCCCGATGGTGAACGTGGACATCGGGGCCTTGGCAGCGTCGAGCCCCCAGAGCTTCCAGATCGGGACCCCGAGCCGCTTGCCGACCAGGTCGTGCAAGGCGGTGGACAGCGCCGCCCGAACCGAGTTGTTCCCGATCAACTGCTTTTCCATGGCCCGCTCGGCATCCTCGAGCTGGAATGCATCGGTCGGCATCACCGGGGCGTAGGCGTCGAGAGCCGCGAGGGCGGTCTCGACGGTCTCCCCGTAGAACATCTGCGGGGTCGCCTCGCCCCAGCCCTCGAGCCCGTCGTGATCGATCACTTTGACCAGCACGGTCCGATAGGTGTCCCGGCTGCCGCGGGCGATTTTGAACGGGTACTTGGTCTTGATCGTGAGGATTTCGGCTTCGATGCGGAGACGGGACACGGCAGACCTCGCGGAAGATTGAGAGCGACGCGACCGCCCTGGCGGGCGTCAGCATTGTATACAAATCCGACTGGAACTTACCGCGCCGGATCAAGGCCTGCCAAGCCCGGGCGTCCTAGCTCACCAGGGCTCTGGTCACGGCCAATACCCCGTCGGCCACGCGACTGGGTACGTACCCGCCCTCCAGGAGCGCGGCGATGGGGATCGTGGGGAACTCGTTCCGAAACCGGTCAACCCAGACGCCGAAGTGCTCCGGCTCGAGCGTGAAGCCCCCAAGCAGATCGCCCTGCATTGAGTCGAAGCCGGCCGAAATGAGAATCGCGTCAGGGGGCCACCCCCGGGTTGCCGCCACGACCGAGCCCCAGAGGGCCTCCACGTAGCGCTCAGGCGCGAGCCCGGCCCGCATGGGCAGGTTGAACACGTTGCCGACCCCGCGCTCGTTCGCGGCCCCGCTGAAGGGCCAGTGCGGCCACTGGTGCATCGAAACGAAACGGATCGACGGGTCGGATTCCACCAGGGCCTGGGTGCCGTTGCCGTGGTGGACGTCCCAATCCACGATCAGCACCCGCTCGGCGCCGAGGGCCAGGGCCTCGCGTGCGGCGATCACGATATTGCCGAGCAGGCAGAATCCCATCGGCCGGTCGGCCAGCGCGTGGTGCCCCGGCGGACGGATGGCGGCGAAGGCCGGCCGGCCCCCAAGGCTCGATCGCACGGCGGCGAGGGCCGCCCCCACGGCGCCCAGAGCGGCGTCCCAACTACGGGTATTGGCGCCGGTATCAGCGTCGAGGCGGCCGCCTCCCTGACGAATGAAGGCCTCGAGCGAATCGAGATATTCGGCTGGGTGGACCCTGAGCAGCGGGGCGGCAGACACGGCGGGCGCCGAATGCCACGCGGCCGGATTGGCCGCGATGATGGCGGCCTTCACGGCATGAAGTCGAGCCGGCGCCTCGGGATGGCCCGACCCTGCTGAGTGTTCGAAGCAGGCCGGATGCGAGAACACCGGGCAGATGAGGTGCGGCTGCCCGTCCACTGGCCGGGACATTGACGCTACCGGACGGCGCTCCGCCGCCGCGACAGGACCACGATGCCGGCGTTCGGAACGATCCCGGCCTGGGCGACGGTGGTATCGCCTTCGCCCACCTCCGCCCCCCGGAACTTCACCAAGTAGTCGCTGGCAGGACCCCGGATCCTGGCCTGCGCCAGCGCCCGCGCCTTGACGTCCGATACCCGCGCCGTGGGTGGCACATTGAGGGCGATTTCGTCCCAGGTATCGAGGACGGTGACGCGCACCGGGATCGGATTCATGCCGCGCTCCGGGGAAGAGTCTGGAGGAAACGGCTGACCGCCTGATCGAACAACAGGGTGGAGGCCCGCACCCGCTGCCCCTGCCCGCCGGCGACAATCGCGATGGCGATCTCTTCACCGCCCTGGCCCCGAAGGGTCAGGAAGGACGGGCCTTCCTTTTCCGGGTATGCGGCAGTGTTAGGCACCCGCTCCGAAAAGAAGGCCTTGGCCCGGGCGATGACGTCGCCGGCCGAGAGAGTGGTGATCGTTTCGTGAACCATGGGCGCGCCTTCAGAACTTGAAGATGGTAAGGCCGGTCGGCTGGGCCGGAATGGCGATCGTGCTCACCACCTTGCGGGTGGCAAGGTCAACGACATCGATGGCGCCGGGATCCGAGCCGATCGACTCCTGCGAGACATAGGCGATCGTGCCGTCCGGTGAGAAGGCCACCCCGTGCACAATCTTCTTGGTAGTCTTGATCCGGGCCAGCTCGGTCATGGCCTTGAGGTCGAGAATACTGAAGCTCTGGTCCTTCTTGTTGGTCACGATGCCGATCGTCCCGTCGGGCGACGGCTCGACGTTGTAGGCGCCGACCCCGACCGGGATTTCCTTGATCAGCGTGAGCGCGGCCGCGTCCCACACCTGGACCGAGTTCCCGTAGTTGCAGGCCACGTACAGTGTCTTGTCGTCCGGCGACACCGACACGAACGTGCCGGCGCATTCCTTGGCAAGGATCCCGGTCTGCTCGGGAGGCGCGGGTGTGGAACCGGACGGCGGCGGGGTGTGATTCATCGCGGCGTGATCCATGCCGGCCATGCTCATGTTGTGCCCCTTCCCGATCCTGGCCCGGCGGGTGATCCCGAAGGTGTTGGTGTCGATTTCGAGAATCTCGTCGCTGTTCATGCAGGAGACGTAGGCGAACGTCCCGGCGTGATTCACCTTGACGCCGTGGGGCATGTCACAGGCCGGCAAGTCGGTGATCTTGGCCATGGTCGGAACATGAACGATCGAGACGACGTTGGTCCGGGGCCGGTCGCCATGGAAATCCGAATTGGCCACGAACGCGAACTCACCGTCCGGCGTCACGGCAATCGTCGTCGGAAACAGTTCGACGGTGGCACGTCCCATGACCGAATCGTTCCGGGCGTCGAAGCGCCACAACGTCCCGAAGGGCACCCCGTGGGCAACCGTCACGAAGTAGGACTTCATGTCCGGCGCCATGGTGATATTGTGCGGGCCGTCGATATCGGCCGGCATGATGCCCACCGGTACCACCCGGTCCACCACCAGCCCGTTCCCCTGGGGCTTGAGCCAGGTGACGATGTCACCCGATTCGCTCACGATCCCGACTTTGTACCGGGGTTCCTGCGCCGCCAGGGATACCGCTGCGAGCACCGCCAACCCGCCCGCCATCACGCCTCGAACCATGAACTGCTCCCTTCCGACTTCACCGCTCCACCGACGCCCAGACCTCGTGCTGGTCCGGCGTGGGGAACTTGAGTAGATCGACCAGTTTCGGTGGCCGCACCAGCACCAGAATGACCTCGCCCGCCGGCGGATCTTCGAGCCCCTGAACCGACAGAAATGCCGGAGGAACCACGTCAGCCGGTACATCGACCCGGTAGCGAACCCCGGCCCACGGGAACCGCACCGTATCGTGTGATCCCTCGATCTCGACAAAATAATCGTCTTCGACCCGAAACACGCCGCCGGGCAGCCGCTCGCCGTCCCGGTAGAAGAACGGCTCGAAGGGCTCGCCGGCCAAACGGGCGAAATTGGCCTCGACCGCCTCGTCGAAGGACTCCAGTGCCGGCTCCCTGGCCCGCCACTCCACATGGTGACGGAGCTCATGGGTCAGCGTGTCCCACGCCTCCTGATGCCAGTCAAAGTCCTCCTGATCCCGGGCGAGGACGGCAAAGGAACCGTGGTACAGGACCACACGACTCTGGATCGCTTCCGGGTCGTCGGAGTTCGTCGGCAGCGGGATGCACTCGCCCAGCGTGAAGACCTCGTTCCGCTCGGGATGGACCACGGTCCGAGGGGACACGACGACCTCGGCCACCCCGTTCAGGAACTCGTCGGGGACCTCGTCCACGAGCCGCCGGACCAGGTCCTCGAAGTCGGCGAGCTGCAGCTCAGCCCAGCCTTTCCTTGAGGTAGGGCAGCACCGCATCGAACCCGATCCGTTCCTGGACCATGGTATCGCGATGCCGGACGGTCACCTTCTGGTCTTCGGCCGACTGGGGATCGACGGTGACGCAGAACGGCGTCCCGACCTCATCCATCCGGCGATAGCGCCGCCCGATGGCGCCGCTGTCGTCAAAGAAGCAGGTGAAGTGCTTCTTGAGGTCGTTGTACAGTTCGGTGGCCGTCTCCGGCATCCGGTCCTTGTTCATGAGTGGAAGGACCGCCGCTTTGATCGGCGCAATCAAGGGGTGGAACCGCATCACCACCCGGGTCTCCCCCTCGACCTCTTCCTCGTGGTAGGCGTCCGTCAGTACCGTGAGGGTCACCCGGTCGGCGCCGGCCGAGGTCTCGACGATGTAGGGCACGAAACGTTCGCCGGTGGCATGCTCGAAATACTCGAGCTTCTTGCCCGAATGCTCCTGGTGCCGTTTCAGGTCGAAGTCCGTCCGGTTGTGGATGCCCTCGATCTCCTGCCAACCGAACGGAAACTCGTACTCGATGTCGTAGGCGGCTTTGGCGTAGTGGGCCAGTTCGCCGGGCCCATGCTCGTGCCAGCGGAGCTTGGCTGGATTGAGCCCGATTTCCTGGTGCCAGGCCATCCGGAGGCCGCGCCACCGCTCGAACCACTCCCCGTCGGTGCCGGGCTTCACGAAGAACTGCATCTCCATCTGCTCGAACTCGCGGGTTCGGAAGATGAAATTGCCCGGGGTGATCTCATTCCGGAACGCCTTCCCGATCTGGGCAATGCCGAACGGCACCTTCTGGCGGGAGCTGTTAAGCACGTTCAGGTAGTTGACGTAGATCCCCTGAGCCGTCTCGGGCCGGAGGTACACGACCGACGCCGACTCCTCGACCGGCCCCATGAACGTCTTGAACATCAGGTTGAAGTTGCGAGGCTCGGTCAGATCACAGGTCGAATGCTCCCCGGGGTGCTTGGACGGCTTCTGCGGACAGGCGGCGTCACCGAGTCGGTCGGCGCGGAACCGGGCCTTGCAGGTCCGGCAGTCCACCAGTGGATCAGTGAAGCCGGCCACATGCCCGGAGGCCTCCCAGACCTTGGGGTGCATCAGAATCGCGGCGTCGAGGCCTTCGATGTCATCCCGGTTGTGGACCATGGCCCGCCACCAGCGGTCCTTCACGTTCTTCTTGAGCTCGACCCCGAGCGGCCCGTAATCCCAGACCGAGCCCAGGCCGCCATAGACCTCCGAACTCTGGAACACGAAGCCGCGGCGTTTGGAGAGAGAAACCAGCTTGTCCATCAGGGTCTGGGTGGCCATGCGAATTCGTCTTCAGGTCAAGGGCTTTGGAAGGGCGGTCCAGGGCCGCCAGCACCCGAAACTTAGAGGTGGCCTAAACCCCCGGCAAGCAACGATTTGCGCTCCCGGCAAGTTGCCATTTTCCGGCCCGACACCGCCGGGGAGACTGCGGCGCCAGTGCTACACCTTCAAGAACGGCAATAACTTATGACACGGGCAAACATGGCTTGGATGTTGCCTGAATGACAGGACTCGTGAGGCTTTCCCCGGCTGGCGGCGTATGCCCGCCCGGTTGGGAGAGAGCGGAGGGGCGATCAATGCAATCTGTTTCACTCGAGTTCGACCGACGGGGCTACACGTTGGGTGAACTGCTTTGGGTCATCGTGATCCTGGGCATCATCACGGCGTTGGCGGTGCCCAAGCTGGACTGGATGAAGTATCGGTTGAACGCGGAGCAACGGAACATATCGCTCCAGTTGTCCTATGCCCAGCGGCTGGCGGTGAGCCTTCAGCACAACGTACAGGTCACCATCGACAACACCCAGAAGCGCCTGGTGGTCGACGAGGATGCCAACAACGACGGGACCTACAGTTCCAATGAACGACGGCGGGTGATCCAGCTGAACCAGGGCCTGAACTTCACTCGGAACGGGGTTCCCGATCTGCCGGCGCCGGCGCCGACCAACCAGGTCACCATTATCGTCTATCGGCGCGACGGCAGTGCCGACCAGTCGGGCGTGATCTTCATGAACACCGACCGGGGCGTGGCCGGGGGCACGAACTACGACGCCCGAGCGCTCGAAGTGACCCGCGCCACTGGCCGGGCCATCACCTACAAGTACCTCAACAGCACCTGGGTGAAGGGGTCCTGATGAATCGCAAAGGCTTCACCTTGATCGAGGTGCTGATCGCCGTGGTGCTGCTGAGCATCGCGGTGGTCAGCCTCGGGCAGTTCATGGGCAAGTTCCAGAACGCCACCACGAAGGCCACGCTCCTGTCGAGCATGACGACGATCGCCAAGGAACGGATCGAAATGATCCGGGGTGATGTGCGCTACACCACGCTCTCGAGTCGGTACGGCTCGGGTGGAACGGCGGACACCACCGGTTTCCCAGGGTACGCCACCGTTCGCCGCCGGACCTGGGTGACCCGCGACCAAACCGGCGCCCCCGCCCGCGACCGCACCACGGTGACGGTTCGCGTCTTCACCACCAACAACATCGTCAAGGACACGGTCAGCCTTACCGCCGTGATCGCCAAGCCATGATGACATCCAAGCGTTCGCGTGGCCTGACCCGGGCCGGCTTCTCGCTGGTGGAACTGCTGGTGACACTGGTCGTCCTCTCCTTGATCATGGGGACGACCGTGCTGTTCTTCCAGAGCCAGAACAAGGCCTTCATCACCGGCAGCGAGAAGATCGACACCTACCAGAACGCCCGCTACGCCATCAGCCAGGTGGAACGCATCGTCCGGACCATGGGCGCCGGCGTTACCGGACAGCAGCCGATGCTGGTGTACGGCGGAGACAACGTGATCGCGTTCAATACCGACTACACCGAGAACGACACAACGAACTATCGGTGGGCGGTGAACTTCAATCCGACCATCAACGGTCGCTTCACGCAGGCCTGGGACGTGTCCGCCGCGACGGCCATTCCGACCACCGCGTACACGTATCCGCCTCAGACGTTCTCCCAGTCGAATGGCGCACCGAGTCCGGCCGAAACCAAGATCTACTACTTCATGGCGGATTCGTCGACCACGCGGACGGATGACTACATGCTGATGGAGCAGACCAACTACGGCACCCCGGAGTACATCGCGAGAAACATCCTGGCCTACCCGGGCCGGCCGTTCTTCGAGTATGTCCTGGCCCGGCGGCTGGGCACCGGCGCCGACACCATGGTGACCGTCAGCGGCGGCCAGTTGCCCCTGAAGCGACTGGTACTGCAATCGAGCTTCACGTCGACCGACACAGCCGACGCGGTCCGGCCCGACAGCGTCCGGGAGGTTCGCATCAATATCCGGGTCACCAACGGAAAGATCGGTTCGGACGAACGGACCCGGGACTTCTCCCAGATCATCCAGGTGCCGAACAACGGCCTCCCGTCGCCGAACGTGTGCGGCCGCTCGCCGTTCCCGCCGGCCAGCTTCACGGCCACGCCGGATCCGACCCCGGGCAGCGGCGTGATCAGGCTCGACTGGACCCGGTCACCCGACCACGGCGGCGGCGAATACGATGTGCGGCAATACGTGCTCTGGCAGCGCGACGACACCGCCACCGTCTGGCAGGACCCCTTGATGATGATCCGGGCCGATACGACCACGGCGTACCGGGTGTCGATCGGGGGGCTGATCGCCGGAGCAACCTACAAATTCGGTGTCGCCGCGCAGGACTGTACCCCGGCGGAGTCATCGATCCTGATCTTGCAGTCGACCGCGACGCCGTAACGGCGGAGGAACCATGCGAAGCCTTCGAAACGAGCGCGGTGTCGCGCTGCTCCTGACCCTGCTGATTACGCTCGCCATCGCCGCCCTCGCGATCGGCGGCGTCATGATCGCCGGCAGTGGTACCCTGACCGCCAAGTTCTCGGCCAAGGAAGCGGCACTGCATTCCCTTGCCGATGCCGGCCTCGAAGTGGCCCGGGATTCGGTCAACCGAGTGCCGACCATTCTGCCCGACACCGGCTATATCCAGATTGTGCCGGCCAGCACCATCATTGACGCCCAGGGTGGCACGGTGACCGGTTACACGCGAACCGTCTACGCCGGCAAGACCGGTGGACGGACCGGCGGGCCGGCGACCGCGGGCCAGTACGGCAGCAACTACATCAGCATCGTCTCCGTCATCAACGATCCTCGTGGCGCGGTTGCGGCCCGCCGGGGGTTGTTCAGCCAGGAGTCGTGGTCCCGGTTCGCGGTGGCGATCAACAACTGGAGCGGCGGCGCGATGTACGGCTGCGGCGAGTCGCTCGCCGGCCCTGTCCACTCCAACAACAACATCAACCTTCAGGGTGGCTGCACCACTCCCAAGATCGACTTCTTCGGCCCCGTCACCACCGTCGGCAGCGTCAGCAATCCAAGCTCCGGCAACTTCACCAAGGGCCTGACCACGGGCGCCAGCGCCCTCGCGTGGCCCACCATCGCCCAGATCGGGACGATGCAGCAGTACGCTCAGGACGCCGACGCGGTCGGCGGCGACTACGACATCACCGGCGGCAACTCGGGAACCAACCGGCCCTGCGTTCGCCTCGACTTCCAGGTCCTCGACAGCAACCGTGACGGCGTGATCCAGTGGGATGAGGGCTACGTCCGGGTCTTCAAGTGCCTGTCCGCCGTCGGCATCAATGACTCGTCGCTGCACTACGTGACCGGACGGCGCTGGGTCAACGTGCCAGCCGCGATGGGCGGCGTAACCGTGACCACCGACCCGAACATGCTCTCGCCCAATTGCGGTGGCGTTGCGGGTGCCAGGGCCTGGACCACCGCCCGTCAGCTGTACAACAACATGAACGCCCTGGGCCGGAGCGCGACCCAGATGCGAGACACGATCCGCGTGGCGCTCAACAGCGCCCAGCGGCGCTGCTACCTGGGGGGCGACCCGCGGCTGTTCACGGCCACCAGCGGAGACACCCTCCTGCAGGACTCGACCATCACCAAAGCCGGCCTGCCGCCGGGCTACGGCGGCCGGTGGATCCCGCGCCGGTCTGGCGCTCACTCATCGGTGACGACGGTGAAGAACACGATCGCGGCCGGCGGTGACGCCGACTACTGGATCCCGCTCGGCAAGAACGTGAACTTCAAGGGCGTACTCTTCGTCACCGGCGACGTCGCGATCAGCGGGCGGTTGCGGGGGCGGGTATCGGTAGTGTCGACCGGCAACATCGTGCTGGCCGACGACTTCCAGTACTGGACCACGCCGGGAACCAACTGTACCGAAACCGGCGACATTTTCGGGGCGATCAGCGAGCAAAACATCGTCATCGAGGACAACAACCTCCAGACGCCGTTCAAGATCAATAACACCTATGTCGGCGGCTTCGACGACACCTCGGCGTCCGCGAACTACCACATGTTCATGATCATGCTTGGCAACTGGGGCGGCGACATCCCCGGCATCCCGGTCTACACCGGGCCCGCCAGCCCCGCGATTCCCGCGGGCCTGCCTACCGCCTGCGCCGGGGCCCCGTCGGGCTGCGTCCGGGTCACCGGCGGTATGGGCCTGGGACTGGTGAACTGGTGGACCTACTGGCCGACCGGCAGCAGCAATTCGTCGGGCTGGGCCGAGGCCCACGCCTACGACGTCTGCGGGGCCAGCAATCCACCGCCCTACTTCCCCACAACCGGCCGGTACGTGAAGAGCCGGTATTACGAAGTGGATCCGGTGTGGCTAAATCAACAGGGGATTGCGAGCTACTACAGCAATCTCCAGAGCCGCTAACCCGGACGGCGGCACTCAGGCGAGTGCCGCCTATCCGATGATCTGATCCCGGCGGGTCCCGACGCTCACGTAGCGGATCGGGACCTCCGCCAGTTCCTGCAGCCGGTCGAGGTAGACTCGGGCGGACCTGGGCAGGGCGGCCAGGGTTCGCGCCCCACCGGTGTCCGCCTTCCAGCCCTCCATCATCTCGTACACCGGTGTCACGCGTTCGAGCGACCTGACGTCGGCCGGCATCTCGTCCAGTCGCTCGCCATCGAGGAGATAGCTCACGCCAACCGGGATCCGGTCGAAACTGTCGAGCACGTCGAGTTTGGTGACGGCGAGCGCCGTCAGACCGTTGACCCGGGCCGCGTACCGTACCACGACCGCATCGAACCAGCCACACCGTCTCGGCCGCCCGGTAACGGCTCCGAACTCGTGGCCGATCCGCCGCAACTCGGCCTCCATGGCATCGTCGGCCATGGTCGGTAACGGGCCGTTTCCGACCCGCGTGGTATAGGCCTTCACAACGCCCAACACGCCGTCAATCATCGTCGGACCGATCCCGGCGCCGACCGACGCTCCGCCAGCCGTCGTGTTGGACGAGGTGACAAAGGGGTAGGTGCCGTGATCGACGTCGAGAAGCGCCCCCTGCGCCCCCTCGAGCAGGATCCGCTTGCCCGCCTTGATGGCGCGATGGAGCGCCAGGCTCGTGTCCGCGGCGAGCGCCAGAAGCCGCGGCGCCACGCGGCGTACCAGGGCCACGTGCTCGTCGAGTGACGCCCGCTCTGTCATCCCGGCCAGTTCCAGCTGCTCGTTGGCCCGGCGGACCCGGTCTGCCAGCATGAGTTCGAGGGCGGGAAGGTCCCGGACCGCGCCGACCCGGATTCCGCGACGGCCATACTTGTCCTCGTAGGCGGGCCCGATCCCACGCTTCGTGGTCCCGATGTTCTGGCGCTTCTCTTCGGCCAGATCCAGCAGCTTGTGATACGGCAGCACCAGATGGGCCCGGTCCGAGATGACCACGCGGCCCTCGGTCGCAATCCCCCGCTCCGAGAGCACATCGAGCTCCGAGAAGAAGCTCTCCGGATCGATCACGACGCCGTTCCCAAGGAGGCAGGTGGTGGTCGGGTGGAGAATGCCGCTCGGAATCAACCGGAGAATGAACTGGGTGTCGCCGATCACCACCGTGTGGCCCGCGTTGGCGCCACCCTGATACCGAACCACGAAATCAGCGCTCTCGGAAATCACGTCGACCAGCTTGCCCTTGCCCTCGTCTCCCCATTGGGAGCCGACGACGACCAGGCACCGGACGTTGGCGTCGAACATCAGCGTTTCCCTTTCGCCGGACTGGCCGGATCGTCATGGTCACCGGCAATCCCCCGGGCGGTCTGAACCGAGATCACGCCCGCCTTCACCAGCTCGGCAGAGTGTTGTTCGTACGTCTGCATTCCGGCGCGCCCGTACCCCCGAGCCATCTGATTCTTCACCTCGACGACGCGCGCCGGGTCCTTGAGTGCGTCGCGAATCGGGGCGTTGGCCAGCATGAGCTCGACAGCGACCACCCGGCCTTCGCCGTCCTTGCGGGGCAGCAACTGCTGTGACAGGATCGCGGTCAGCGCCTCGGAAAACCGGACCCGGCCGATGTCGCGCTCTTCACGGGGCAGCATGGCGTAGACCTGCCCGATCGTGGTCATCACATCCGGCGTGGGCATCGCCCCGATCACGAGTCGGCCGGTTTCGGCGGCCTTGATCACGGTGTCGAGCGTTTCCGCATCGTGAATGTCGCCGACGACGATCACATCGGGGTCCTGGCGAAGGGCCGCCTTGACCCCGATGCTCACGGACACCGTGTCGATGCCGACCTCGCGCTGGGTCACGGAACAGGTGATGTCCCGGTGAAGAAATTCGATCGGATCCTCGACCGTCACGATGTGGCGATGCTGGTGCTGGTTCATCTGGTGGAGCATGGCGGCCACGGTCGAGCTCTTGCCGCTTCCGCTCACCCCGGTCACCAGGACCAGTCCCTGCCGCGCCTCGGTCAGCTGCCGGACCGCCTCGGGAAGCCCAAGCTGTTCGAGTGTCGGGACCGCAAACGGAATAACCCGCATGACGATCATGAACGACGAACGTTGCCGGAGCAGATTGACCCGGAACCGCCCGACGCCCGGCAGACCCCACGAGCAATCGTAGTCGGTCAGCTGGTCGAGCCGGCCCCGATCGGCATCGGAGGACATCAGCTTGAGCGCCACGGCCCGGGTCTGTTCGGGGGTGAGTCGCTGTTTGGTGAGCGGAACGAGCTTGCCGTCGATCCGGGCCCGGAACAGGTCGCCGGCCTTGATGTGGAGATCCGAGGCACCGCGATCAACCGCCGCCTTGATGATCCGTTCGATCGGTACGCCCGCCATATCAGCCCTGCCCCGTCAACGGCAGAAACCCCATCCGGCTCTCGACCCCGGCCATGGTCTCGGTCGCGATGGCCCGGGCCCGCTCGGCCCCGAGCGCGATGGCACGATCGACCCGGGCGGGGTCTGCCCGCAGTGCCTCACCCCGAGCCCGGAGCGGGGCGAACTCGGCACTGATGCTCTCGGACAGGACCCGCTTGCAGTCAATGCAGCCCCAGCCCGCGCTCCGGCAGTTCCGGTCGACGGTCTGGACCGTATCCGCCGACGAAAAATGGCGGTGCAGGGTAAACAGATTGCAGAGCTCAGGCGTTCCCGGATCCTTCTTGGTCTGCCGGGCCGGGTCGGTCTTGGCGGGGCGGAGCTTCTCCCAGATCTGCTCCGGCGTCTCGAAGATGGCGATCGTGTTGCCAAGACTCTTCGACATCTTGGCTTCGCCGTCGAGGCCCATGATCCGCTTGGCCGGCGTGAGGAGGGCTTGCGGTTCGGGGAGGAACGGCGCATCTGGCGAGAATTCCGCGTTCCAGGCCCGGGCGACTTCTCTCGACAGTTCGAGATGCTGGACCTGGTCCTCGCCCACCGGCACCCGATTCGCGCGGTAGAGGAGGATGTCGGCCGCCTGGAGTACCGGGTACATCAGCAGCCCCGCCGGCACCCGCTCCATCCGCTGGGACTTATCTTTGTACTGGGTCATCCGCTCCAGCTCGCCGACGCCGGTCACGTGGGTGAAGAACCACATGAGCCGGGTATGCTCGGGGACGTGCGACTGGGCGAAGATGATCGACCGTTCTGGATCGAGTCCGGCGGCCATCAGCGATACGAGCATCTCCCGGGTCCGTCCGGCGAGCGCCGCCCGATCGTACTTGGCCGTCAGCACATGCAGATCGACGGCACAGTAGAGGCACTCGTACTGGTCCTGGAGCGCGACCCAGTTCTTGACCGCGCCGAGCCAGTTGCCGATATGCAGCTCACCGGTGGGCTGAATGCCCGAGAATACTCGATCCATGGCTCGAACGGTCGGCTCCTTCGGGTGATCCGGGGGTGTCATGGGCAAGCTAGCCACCCGGAGAATCGGTCGCAAGATGAAATACTCATTGGACTTAGTGCGTTTGGCGGCGGTCGCGGCCGCCCGGGCCGGCGACTACCTGCGGACCGTCCGCCGGCCCCGCGATCCCGCCGCGTGGACGACGAAGGGTCAGAACGATTTCGTCACCCAGGCGGACCGTGACTCCGAGGAAATCATTCGCGGGGTCCTGCTGGCCGGCGAGCCCGGCTCGACGGTGCTTGGTGAGGAGTTCAGCCCCGACGCTCCGCGGAACGGCCTGGTCTGGGTGGTGGATCCGATCGACGGCACCGCGAACTTCATTCATGGATTCCCGGCCTATGCGGTTTCCATCGCGGCCGAGGTGGACGGGGTGCTGCAGGCAGGGGTCGTCCTGGCCGTCGAAACGAACCAGCTCTACCACGCCGCCCAGGGCGGCGGGGCGTGGCTGGATGAGCAGCGGCTCGCGGTGTCGTCCATCACCGATCCGGGGCACGCGCTGATCGGCACCGGTTTCCCGTTCAAGCAGGTGGACCTGCTACCCCGGTACCAGCGCCAGTTCGCCCGGGTGACGCCGGCCACCGCCGGTATTCGCCGGGCCGGGTCCGCCGCCCTGGACCTCGCCTGGGTGGCCAGCGGCACATTCGATGGGTTCTGGGAGCTCGTATTGGCTCCGTGGGACGTCGGAGCGGGGGTCATGCTGGTCCGGGAGGCCGGCGGGGTGGTGACCGACCTGGCAGGCCGGAGAGTCGAAGCGGAACAGGGCCCGTTGGTGGCCGGGAACCCCGCGATCCACCGCTGGCTCCTCGCCGCGGTCACCCACTCGGACGACGCCTAACGACCGTCGGTCAGAATTCTCGGTCCGTCCTTGGTCACGGCCACGGTGTGCTCGAAATGGGCCGACAGCGAGCCGTCGGCGGTCACCACGGTCCACTTGTCGGCCAGCATTCTGGTTTTGTAGTCGCCGATCGTGATCATCGGCTCGATCGCGATCGTCATCCCCTCGAGCAGGCGCTCTCCCCGCTTGGGCTTGCCATGATTCGGCACCTGGGGATCCTCATGCATCTTGGTCCCGACGCCATGGCCGACCAGTTCCCGGATCACGCCATAGCCCTCGGCCTCGGCGACGGTCTGAACCGCATGGCCGATGTCGCCGACATGATTGCCGAGCCGGGCCTGCTCGATGCCGGCGGCCAGGGCGCATTCCGTGGTGTCCAGAAAGTGCTGGGTCGCGGCCGGTATCTTCCCCACCGCCACCGTGATCGCACTGTCGGCATGGAAGCCGTCGATGCAGACGCCGCAGTCGAGACTCACGATACTGCCTTCACGAAGCACCCGCTTCGGCGAAGGAATACCGTGGACGACTTCTTCGTTGACGGAAATGCAGAGACTCTTGGGAAACCCGTACAGGCCTTTGAAGGACGGTTTGGCGCCCTTGTGGCTTCGGATGAACTTCTCCGCCTCCCGGTCAAGATCCTCGGTCGTGATCCCCGGTCTCACCATGGCACGGCAGAGCTTGAGCGTGGCGTGGATGATGGCGCCGGCCCGGGCCATCGTGTCGATCTCGCGGGGCGACTTGAGCGTGACCATGATCGGAAAATAGCCGTCCTAGCGCCCAACGGCCCGGCGGACCTGCTCGGCGATCCCGTCCACGGTTCCGACCGCAGGGATCCGGGTCACGCCGCCTCGGGCCTCGTACCAGGCCAGCACCGGTGCGGTCTGCTCCCGGTAGGCCACCAGGCGGCGCTGGACGGCGGCTGGATCGTCATCGGCCCGGCCTTCGATCGTCCGGCGCTTCTCGAGCCGGCCGAGGATCTCCTGGTCCGTCACGTCGAAGAAGAGCACCAGGTCCATCTTCCGGCCCAGTGCGGCGAGCAATGCGGCCACCCCGTCGGCCTGGTGAATGGTCCGGACAACCCCGTCGAAAATGACCCCACGGGCCGACGAAGGCTTCGCCAGCTCCTCGCCGACGATCCCCATGATGATGTCGTCGCTTACCAGGGCACCCGACTCCATCACGGCCTTGGCCTTGAGCCCGAGCGGCGTCGCGTTCTTGACGGCATCGCGGAGCAGATCCCCGGTGGCGACCTTCGGGAGCCCCAGGCGCTCGGCGAGCCGCACGCCCTGCGTCCCCTTGCCGGCTCCGGGCGGTCCCATCAGCAGAATGTCCATCGCATCCCCCAACAGTGAGGGCGGGCATCCGCCCGCCCTTCTGGACCATCATTGCCGTCGTCGCGCGACGACCGGACTCACGGCCTCGCTCAGATGAAGCGCTGCTGGCGCCCCCGGAACTTGACCCGGCCGGTCTTCATGAAGCTGTCGTACTTCCGAAGCGTCCGGTGCTGCTCGATCTGGGCGATAGTGTCGAGCAACACGCCCACGACGATCAGGACCGAGGTGCCACCGAAATTGGACTGGAAGCCAAACCGCCGGCTCACGACTGTCGGGATCAGGGCGATCAGCGCCAGGAAGACCGAGCCCGGCAGGGTGATGCGGCCCAACACCTGGTCGATGTAATCGGCCGTGGCCGAGCCCGGTTTGACGCCCGGAATGAAACCGCCCTGCTTCTTCAGGTTCTCCGACAGGTCGACCGAGTTGAAGATGATCGAGGTGTAGAAGTAGCTGAAGAGCACGACCATCACGGCGAAGATGATGTCGTACGGCCAGTCCCCGGGCGTGAAGAGCTGCGAGATCTCGAGCAGCGTCTCGTTCCGGGTGAACTGGGCGATGGTGCTCGGCATGATGATGATCGTCTGGGCGAAGACGATCGGCATCACGCCGGCGGTGATGAGGCGGATCGGGATGAACGTCTTCTGCCCCTCGCGAACCCGGCCTCGTCCCATGACTTTTCGAGGGATCTGGATCGGGATCCGCCTGGCGGCGATGGTCATGGCGACGACGGCGGCGATGGCGCCTAGCGCCAGGACCACGATCACGATCGCGCCGCCGGGCGACGTCGCCCCGGTCCGGATCCGCTCCACCAGCTGGAACGTTGAGGGCCAGAGCCGTTCGATGATCGAGATGGCGATCAGCAGACTCATTCCGTTGCCGATGCCGCGCTCGGTGATCTGCTCACCCAGCCACATCATGAAGATGGCGCCGACCGTCAGCGTGAACCACATCGTGAGCCGGGCCGCGAAACCCGGATGCGTAATCGCGCCGGGAATCGATTCAGTGAACGCCGTAAAGGTGATGGCCTGCGAGAAGGCGATCACGATCGTCATGTAGCGGGTCCACTGAGTCAGTTTCTTCTTCCCGTCCTCGTCCTTCTGCATCTTGCTCACGGTCGGGAAGATCCCGCCGACGAGCTGGAAGATGATGGAGGCCGAGATGTACGGCATGATGCCGAGGGCGAAGATCGTGGCCCGGTAGAGGCCGCCGCCCAGGGTGTCGTACAGCTGAAAGAACGTGCTCGTGCCCGAATTGTTGTTGATGAACGCCTGGAGGGCGTCCACGTTCACCCCGGGCGCCACGATGTGTGCGCCGATCCGGTAGATCAGGATCGCGATCAGGGTGAACGAGAGCTTTCGCTTCAGCTCCTCGTCAATCCCCAGCGAGGGGAGCTGGGCCGCCGGACTGGTCACCTTACGCCTCGACTTTACCGCCCCGAGCCTCGATCTTCGCCTTGGCCTGGGCGGACATGGTGATCCCGCGAACCGTGAACGCCCGGGGGGCCTCGCCGGTCGCAAGAAGCTTGATCGGGGCGTCGGCCTTCTTGACGAGGCCGGCCGCCACCAGGGTCTCCGGGTTCACGTCATCTCCGGTCAGCTTGTCCAGCTGACGAAGGTTGACCACCTGGGAGGTCTCCTTGAACGGGTTGGTGAAGCCGCGCTTCGGCAGCCGCCGGTACATCGGCATCTGCCCGCCTTCGAACCCGGGATTGGTCGAGCCACCGGTCCGCGCCTTGTGGCCCTTGTGACCTTTGCCCGACGTCTTGCCGATACCGCTACCGATGCCGCGCCCGATCCGCTTCCGCGGAACGTTGCTTCCCTTGGCCGGCTTCAGGTTGGACAGCGTAATCTTGTCCGCCATTTCCCATCTATCCTTTCAGAACGGGCCACCCTCTGCCCATCTGCCGTGTCGTCTGACTGACTGATGCCCTTAGGCCGGCGAAATCACGATCATGTGGCGGACCTTGAACAGCATTCCGCGGATCGACGCATTGTTCACCAACTCGACTTCGGCCTGGTGATTGTGAAGGCCAAGTGACTCGAGCGTGCGGCGCATCGTCTCGGCATGGCCGATCGACGACCGGATCTGCTTGACGCGGATCCGCTTGGCGTCCTGTTCGCTCGGGATCGTGGCCGCATGGTAGGCCGGGCCCTGACGCCCAACCGCCGGATTCCGTCCCATGGTTACCCCTCCTGCCGCGGCTTGTAGGCGATGGCATTGACTTCGATGCCACGCTCCCGCGCGATCTGCTTGACCGACACCAGTGACCGAAGCCCCTGAATGGTGGCCCGCACCATGTTGTGCGGATTGTTCGAGCCGAGACTCTTGGTCAGAATGTCGCTGATCCCGGCGCACTCGAGGACCGCGCGAACCGCGCCACCGGCGATGACGCCCGTACCGGTCGCGGCCGGCTTGAGCAGCACGTTGCCGGCGCCGTGGTGGCCGACGACTTCGTGCGGAATCGTGGTCCCGGTCCGGGGAATCTCCGTCATCGACCGCTTGGCCGCGTCCACGGCCTTGCGAACCGCTTCCGAGACCTCGTTGGCCTTGCCCGTCGCGAACCCGACCCGACCCTTGCCGTCGCCCACCGCCACGAGGGCGTTGAACGAGAACCGCCGGCCACCCTTCACCACCTTGGCGACCCGGTTGATGTCGACAACCTTTTCGACGAATTCACTGGGTGCGTCGCGGTCCTTGCGGTCGCCACCGCGACCCCGCCCGCCCCGTTCACCACCACGGCCCGCGCCACCGGCGCCACCCCGCCGGCCACGGCCACCGCGTTCATTCGCCGGCTCGGTGCTCTCGCCCGAGGGAACTTGAGGTTCGGTCATTTAAAACTCCAATCCGCCTTCGCGAGCGCCGTCGGCGACCGCCTTGACTCGCCCGTGATACCGGAAACCGGCCCGGTCGAACACCACTTTCGCAATTCCGGCCGCCTTGGCCTTGGACGCAATGAGCTTGCCGGTCGCCTTCGCCTTGGCGACCTTGCCCTGCCCATCGAGCGCGAGGCCTTCGCTCTGATCGGACGCCCCCATGAGTACCACACCCTTGTCGTCGTCGACGAGCTGGGCATAGATGTGCTTGAGGGACCGGAACACGACCAACCGCGGCCGCTCGGGCGTACCAGACACTTTTTTCCGGACGCGCAGGTGCCGCCGGTAGCGGTGCTCCGCGCGGGTCTTCGGTGCGTGAATCGGACGCATGGTTTACTTCGCTCCTGTCTTGCCGGCCTTGCGACGGACCCGTTCGCCCTGATACCGGACACCCTTGCCCTTGTAGGGCTCGGGCGGCCGGAAGGCGCGGATTTCCGCGGCCACCTGGCCAACCATTTCTTTACTCGGCCCCGAGATCCGCACCAGGGTCGGGTTATCCAGCACGAACTTGATCCCGGCGGGCGCGTCGTACTTGACGAGGTGCGAGAAGCCGAGGCTCAGCGTCAGCCCCTTCGGCGACACTTCGGCCTTGTAGCCGACGCCCTGAATCTCGAGCACTTTCTCGAAGCCTTTCGAGACGCCCTCGACCATGTTGGCGACCAGCGTTCGGGAAAGACCGTGCAACGCCTTGTGCATGTTCTCCTCGCTCGGACGGCTCACCAGCACCTCGCCGTTTTCGAGCGCCAGCTTCATGGCCGGATGCAGCGCCCGGCTGAGCTCGCCCTTCGGGCCCTTGGCCGTGATGACGCTGCCGTTGACCTGGACGGTGACGTCCTTCGGCACCGGCACCGGTTTTCTTCCAATCCGCGACACGGTGACCCCCCTACCAGATGACCGCGAGGAGTTCGCCGCCCAAGTTGGCGGCCCGGGCATCGCGGTCGCTCATCAACCCCTTGGGGGTCGAGACGATTGCCATGCCGAGGCCGTTCTTGACGCGGGGAATCTCGCGGCTCTTGACGTAACGGCGGAGACCCGGAGTCGACATTCGCTTGAGCTCACGAATCACCGGCTGCTCGTTGTAATAGCGCAGCGTGATTCGGAGCACGCCGCGAGGGCCGTCCTCCAGGACTTTGTAGTCCGCGATGTAGTGGTTGGCGTGAAGAATACGCGCCAGCTCGGCCTTGAGCCGAGACGACGGCATCTCCACCCGACGTTGTCCCGATGAAGCACCATTGCGGATTCGGGACAGCATATCCGCGACAGGATCTGTCATGCTCATGCTCGATCCCTTCCCTTACCAGCTCGCTTTGCGCACGCCGGGGAGATGTCCCCGAAGCGCGAGTTCCCGGAAGCACAGACGGCACAGTCCGAACTTGCGCAGCACCGCGCGGGCTCGCCCGCACCGCTGACAGCGCCGGACCCGCCGGGCCTTGAACTTCGGCACCCGCTTGGCGCGTTCGATCCAACAGGTTTTCGCCATATATCTTCTCCGCCTAGGCCATGGCCGGTTTCGGGGTCTCGCCCCGGAACGGCCAGCCGAATTGCCTGAGCAGCGCGAGCGCGAGATCGTCCCGCCCGGCCGTCGTCACGATCGTAATGTCCATCCCGTGCACCTTGTCGACCTTGTCGTAGTCGATTTCCGGGAAGATCAGCTGTTCCTTGATCCCGAACGAATAGTTGCCCCGTCCGTCAAAGCTCCGGATCGGCAAGCCGCGGAAGTCGCGGGTCCGCGGCACCGACAGCGAGATGAACCGGTCGAGGAACTCGTACATCCGCGGGCCGCGCAGCGTGACCATCACGCCGACCGGCACCCCTTCGCGGAGCCCGAAATTCGCGATCGACTTCTTGGCGCGGGTCACCACCGGCCGCTGGCCGGCGATCGCCACCATCTCGTCCAGCAGCGCCTCGAGCGCCTTCGGGTTCTTGCTCGCTTCGCCCAGGCCGACATTCAGCACGATCTTGACGATCCGCGGAATCTGCATCGGGTTCTTGAGCCCGAGCTGCTGCTGCAGCCGGGGCCGAACCGTATTGGTGTAGTACGTCAGCAGCCGCGGCGTACCGTCGACCACCTTGGGAGACGGATCCGTCGCGCCCTGCGGCGTCTTGGCACCCTTGCCCCCGCTCTTGCCGCCCTTCGGCGGAGCCCCGGCGCCCTTCGGGGGCGCCTTCGTCGCTTTCGCCTCAGCCATCGTTACCGGTTCCTCGCGATCGACTGCCCGGACTTCACGGCGATCCGCTCAACCGTGCCGTCCTGGTCTCTCTTCCGCCGAATCCGGGTCGGCTCACCCGTCTTGGGATCGATCAGCATCACGTTGGAGTGATGGACCGGCGCGGGCCGCTCCACGATCCCCGACTGCTGATTCTGGTTGGTCGCGCGCAGGTGCCGCTTGACCAGATTCAATCCCTCGAGCGTAACGCGACCGGTCTTCGGGAACACCCGAAGGACCCGCGCCCGCTTCCCCTTGTTGGCACCCGAGATCACCTGGACCGTGTCGCCCTTGGTGATCGGGATCTTGACCCGCTCGACCGTCTTGGGGCCGAGCTTCCGGCGCGCCTTCCGGTGGACCAGAATCCGCATACTAGATGACCTCCGGCGCGAGCGAGACAATCTTCATGTACTTCTTCTCGCGCAGTTCGCGGGCGACCGGTCCGAAAATCCGGGTCGCCCGGGGCTCGCCCTGTTCGTTGATGAGCACCACGGCGTTCTCGTCGAACCGGATGTAGGAGCCGTCCTTGCGGCGGGTCTCCTTGGCCACCCGGACGATGACCCCGCGGGCCACCTCGCCCTTCTTGACCTGACCGGTGGGAATCGCGTCCTTGATGGCCACGATCACCACATCGCCCAGGCCGGCATACCGCCGCCTGGAGCCGCCTAACACGCGGATCACGAGGGCCTTGCGGGCCCCGCTGTTGTCCGCCACTCGAAGAATCGTTTCCTGTTGGACCATAGGTGCCTCCCGGCTACTTCGCCCTCTCCACGATCTCGGTGACCCGCCACCGGACCGTCTTGGCCAACGGACGAGTCTCCATCACCCGCACCGTATCGCCGGCCTTGGCGTCCATCTCGTTGCGAGCCTTGATCGTCTTCTGCCGGGTGATCTGCTTCCCGTACACCGGATGCGCGAAACGACGCACCAGGGTGACGGTCACCGTCTTGGTCATCTTGTCGCTTTTCACGACCCCAGTCCGGGTCTTCCGCCGGTTCCGCGCCTCGGTACTCAGTTCGGTCACGTGGTCCCTCTTTCCTTCTGCGTCAACATCGTCTTGATCCGGGCGATGTCCCGCCGACGGGTCCGGAACTGGATCGGGTTCTCGACCGCCTCCGTGGCGGTCCGGAACCGGATCCGGAACTGTTCCTCTTCAACCTCGGCGAGCTTGGCGGTGAGTTCCTCGACCGTCATCTGCGCCAGATCGGTTGCCTTGAGCCCCTTCATCCTAGTTATCCTCCCGCTTCACGATCCGCGTCTTCACCGGAAGCTTCGAGGCGGCCAGGGCGAAGGCCTGCTTCGCGACATCGAGCGGCACACCCTCGACCTCGAACAGAATCCGGCCCGGCTTCACCACCGCGACCCAGCCCTCGGGGTTGCCCTTGCCGGAACCCATGCGGGTTTCCGCCGGCTTCTTGGTAATCGGCTTGTCCGGGAAGACCCGGATCCACATCTTGCCGCCACGTTTCATCGCCCGCGAGATCGCGATACGCGACGCCTCGATCTGACGATTCGAAACCCAGCCGGGCTCGAGCGCGGCGAGGGCGTACTCACCGAAGGCGATCGTGCTGCCTCGGTACGCGATTCCGCGCATCCGGCCCTTGAACTGCTTGCGGAACTTGACCCGCTTCGGTGACAACATCGATTTAGGCCCCCGTGCTGTACGTCTTGCCGCCGACGTCTTCCACGACCTCGCCACGGAAGATCCACACCTTGACGCCGATCGCGCCGTAGGTGGTCTTCGCCGTGCTGGTCGCGTAGTCGATGTTCGCCCGCAGCGTGTGGAGCGGAACCCGACCCTCGTGATATTTCTCGGTCCGGGCGATTTCGGCGCCACCAAGGCGGCCCGACAACCGGATCCGGATCCCCTGGGCGCCCATCCGCATCGCGCCCTGCACCGCCCGTTTCATCGCGCGCCGGAATGAAATCCGCTGCAGCAACTGGTGGCTGATGTTGTCGGCCACAAGCTGCGCCGAGATTTCGGGCCGCTTGATCTCCTCGACGTTGATCGCCGCTTCCTTCGACGTCAGCTGGGCGAGTTCGTCGCGCAGCTTGTCGACCTCGGTGCCCTTCTTGCCGATCACGACGCCGGGACGACCGGTATGCACCGTCACCGTGACCTTGCCCGGCCGCCGCTCGATGTGAATCTCGGCGATCGCCGCGTGCCCGAGCCGCGTCATCAAGTACTTGCGGATCAGCTCGTCTTCCTTGAGCAGCGCCGGCATTTCCTTGTTCGCGTACCAGCGCGACAGCCACGGCTTGACGATCCCGAGGCGGAACCCGATCGGATTGGTTTTCTGACCCATCGACTACTCCTTGCTCCGCACGTGGATCTCCACGTGGCTCGTCCGCTTCTTGATCGGGGTCGCCCGACCTTGCGCGGCCGCGTGGATCCGCTTGAGCGGCGTCCCGCCGTTGACGATGGCCTTGGAGACGACGAGAACGTCGGCGTCGAACCGCTCATTCTCAGCCAGGGCCTTCTGCTCGGCGTTCGACACCGCGCTCTTCAAGGTCTTGGCGATCTGTTTGGCCGCGAGCCGCTTGTTGAACTTGAGAATCGCGAGCGCTTCATTGACGTCCTTGCCCCGGATCAGATCGATCACGAGCCGCATCTTGCGCGGGCTCTGGCGGACGTGCCGCTGGATTGCGTGTCCCTGAGACATGGTCACTCCGGCTTCGCCTTCTTGTCCGCCACCAGCTTGCCGCTGTGGCCCTTGAAGACACGGGTCGGCGAGAACTCGCCCAGCTTGTGGCCGACCATGTTCTCCGTCACATGCACCGGCACGAACTTGTTGCCGTTGTGAACGCCGAACGTGTGTCCCACAAACTCAGGCAGAATCGTGCTCGCCCGGCTCCACGTCTTCACCACCTGCTTGCCAGTCTTCGAGTTCAGGACCTGCACCTTCTTGAGCAGGGCCTCCTGAACGTACGGTCCCTTCTTAATGCTGCGTCCCATTATTTATTCCCTCCGCCCGTCGCCTTGCCACGCTTGCGACCGCGGACGATCAACCGAGTGGAAGCCTTCTTCGGGGCCCGGGTCTTGACGCCTTCCGGCTTGCCCCACGGCGACACCGGCGGACGACCGCCGGAGCTCTTGCCCTCGCCACCGCCGAGCGGGTGGTCAACCGGGTTCTTGGCGACACCCCGGACCTTGCCCCGACGCCCGAGCCAGCGGGTCTTGCCTGCTTTGCCCCTCGACAGCAACTCGTGCTCTGAATTGCCGACTTCACCGATCGTGGCCAGGCAGCGGGAACTCACCATGCGCATCTCGCCGGACTTGAGCCGAACGGTGACATACTCGCCCTCCCGCGCCATCACCTGAGCGTACTGGCCCGCGCTGCGGGCCACTTCGCCGCCCTTGCCGATCTTGAGCTCGATGTTGTGCACGTTGGTACCGAGCGGAATCTCACCGAGCGGAAGGGCGTTGCCGTTCCGCGCGTCCGTGCCGGGACCACTCAGCACCGTGTCGCCCTGCTTGAGGCCGACCGGGTGGAGGATGTACCGCTTCTCACCGTCGGCGTACACCAGAAGGGCGATCCGCGCCGTGCGGTTCGGATCGTATTCGATGTGCGCCACCTTGGCCGGAATCCCGAACTTGTTCCGCTTGAAGTCGATGATCCGGTAGTGCTGCCGGTGCCCGCCACCGATCGCCCGCATCGTGACGTGCCCGAGATTGTTCCGGCCGCCCGACTTCTTCTTCACCTCAAGCAGCGACTTTTCCGGCGTCGAGCGGGTGATTTCCGCGAAATCGGAAACCGAGCGGAAACGGGTCCCCGCGGACGTCGGCCGATATTGCCGTGTTCCCATCTTAGCCCTCGAATACGGCGATCGAGTCGCCGTCCTTCAGAGTGACAATCGCCTTCTTCCAGGCTTCCGTCTTGCCGCGGGTCCGGCCACGCACCACCTCGACGCGGCGCATCTGCATGGTCCTGACCCGCGTCACGGTCACCCCGAAGAGCTTCTGCAACGCTTCCCGGATGTCATGCTTCGTGGCGTTGACCGCCACTTTGAAGGCATACTCTTTCCGGAGCTGGTACGCCGCCGAGCTCTTTTCAGTCACCAGCGGCTTGATCACGATGTTGTGAAGGGTGGCCATCACTCACTCCCCTTCTTCTTCGGAGCGGCCTTCTTGGCCGGGGCCTTTTTGGCCGGGGCCTTCTTCTCGGCCTTCGGGGCCGCGGCCTTCTTGACGGGCGCCTTCTTCTCGGCCTTGGCCTTGGGAGCCGCAGCCGTCGTCGTGGCCGTCGTCGTCCGGGTCGCGGTCTTCTTGGCCGCCGGCCGGTTGGCCGGCTTCGGAGCCGGCGCGTCGTCGGCCAGGTCAGCCGTGCCCGCAGCGAGCTCGTCCGTAAAGGCCCCGCGCTCGATCACCACCGTGTCAGACCACAGCACGTGGTACGTGGCGGCGTCCGCGAATGGCATCACGTCCACAGTCGGCAGATTCCGGCCGCTGAGATAGACGTTCTTCTTGATGCCATGGGTCAAGATCAGCACCTTCTTGCCCTCGAGACCCATGGCCTCGAGCAGACCGGCGAGCTTGGCCGTCTTGGGCGAGCCGAAGTCGGCGTTATCCACCAGCAACAACGCGCCCTCACGGGCCCGGGCGTTAAACGCCGAGCGGCGGGCAAGATGCTTCTGCTTCTTCGGCATGTCCTGCGTGTAGTCACGCGGATGCGGACCGAACGCAACGCCACCGCCGGGCCAGTGCGGCGCGCGGGTCGTGCCCTGACGGGCCCGGCCGGTGCCCTTCTGCTTCCACGGCTTCTGGTTGCCACCGGTCACCCACCGGCGGGTCTTGGTCGAATGGGTGCCCTGACGCTGGTTCGACAGGAACACCTTCACGGCCTGATGCATCACCGGCTCGTTGACGGTCCCATCGAAATAGTCAGCCGGAAGCGCGAGCGTGCCGCTCTTCTTCCCGTTGGCCCCGAACACAGGTGCCTCAATCATGGCGGCTCCGCCCTCCCTGCTTGGCAACGGTCACGATGCCGTTCTTGGCGCCCGGAATCGCCCCGCGCACGAACAACAGGTTCCGGTCGGCGTCCACCCGAACGACCTTGAGGCCGAGTTCGGTGTGACGGCGGTCGCCCATGTGGCCAGGCATCCGCTTGCCCTTGATGACGCGGGACGGGTCCGTACCCGCGCCGATCGAGCCGGGCTTCCGGTGCCGGGTGTTGCCGTGCGAGCCCGGACCACCGCCCGAGCCGTACCGGTGCACGACGCCCTGGAAGCCGCGGCCCTTCGACTGCCCGGTGACCTTGACCCAGTCGCCGGCGGCGAAGATCCCAACCGTCACGGTGTCGCCCTGCTTCGGGGACTCTCCGTTGACATCGAATGTCCGTACGACGCTCGGCGCCGTAGTGAGACCGGCCGCTTTCGCGTGCCCGAGTTCCGCCTTGAGGGTGCGCTGCGCCCGCTTCTCACCGAAGCCGAGCTGCACGCCGCCCTCGCGGACCTGGAGGACCCGACACGGACCCGCCTCGATCACGGTCACCGGAACTGATGAGCCGTCATCGATGAAGACCCGAGTCATCCCCACTTTGCGTCCAATCAATCCAGCCGTCATCGCTACTCAACCTTGATTTCGACGTCGACACCCGCCGGCAAATCGAGCTTGGTCAACGCATCCATCGTCTGCGGACGGGAGTCGTTGATGTCGAGAAGCCGCTTATGGGTCCGGAGTTCGAACTGCTCCCGGCTCTTCTTGTCGATGTGCGGGCTCCGGAGCACCGTCCACCGTTCGATCTTCCGCGGCAGCGGAATCGGCCCCGCCACCGTCGCGCCGGTCTTCTCGACCGCCCGCGCGATGTCGGCCGCGGCCTGGTCCAGCACCGCGTGATCGAAAGCCTTGAGCCGGATACGGATCTTACTGGCCATGTCTGCCCCTTACTTCAGGATCTTGGTGACCACGCCGGCGCCGACCGTCCGGCCACCTTCGCGGATCGCGAACCGCAACCCCTCGTCCATCGCGATCGGCGTGATCAACTCGATCTTCATCTGAATGTTGTCGCCCGGCATCACCATCTCCACCCCCGCCGGCAACTCCACGTTCCCCGTCACATCCGTCGTCCGGAAGTAGAACTGCGGGCGATACCCCTTGAAAAACGGCGTGTGCCGCCCGCCCTC
>JANMXA010000089.1:0-2026 GCA_031394255.1 Gemmatimonadota bacterium | reverse complement strand
AGAGCTGGCGGTCTCCCGATGGCGTCGTCGAGATGAAGGCGAACCGGCGGCCGTCGGGCGACAGGGCGCCGAATGAATTCTGAATCGCGAACTGGCGGCCCGGCGGCGGCATCAGGGCACCGAAGGTCGGTGCGGCCGGCGCAGCACGTCCTGGTCGCATCCAGCCGACAGCAGCGGCGATCAGCGTCGCGACCGCGACGAGCGCCAGAACGGGCTCGGTCCACCGCCGGCGGGAGTCTGCCGGCCGCGGCACCGGGTGGCTCCCTGCCGGCGCGCCAAGGGCCGAGGCGAAGTCGGCCGCCGAGGCGAACCGGTCGCCGGGCAGCCGGCCCAGGGCGCGGAGCACCGCCGCCTCGACCTCGGCCGGGATGGTGTCGCGGAGAGCCGAGGGGGACACCGGCCGCTCCGTCATCATCTTGGCGACGACGATCTGCACCGTGGCGCCGGTGAAGGGCGGCTCCCCGACCAGCATCTCGTAGGTCACGGCGCCAAGGGCATAGATGTCGGCCCGGTGGTCCACCGTCCGCTCGCCCATGGCCTGCTCGGGGGCCATGTACTGGGGTGTGCCTAACGACAATCCGGTCTGCGTCATCCGGCTGCCGCCGGCGTGCTGGACCGCCAGCGCGATCCCGAAATCCGCCACCAGTGCGTGGCCGCCCTGGAGCAGGATGTTCTCGGGCTTGATATCGCGGTGGACGACGCCGAGGAGATGGGCGGCACCGAGGGCATCGGCCACCTCCCTGGCGATCTGGATCGCATCCTCGAGCGGGAGCGGCCCCTGGCGGTCGAGCCGCTCCCGGAGCGACTCGCCGGCCACGAACGGCATGACGTAGTAGAGGTTGCTGCCGGCCTGGCCGCTGTCGAGGAGCGGGAGGATATGGGGGTGTTGGAGCCGGGCGGTGGTGCGGATCTCGGCCAGGAACCGTTCGGGACCGAGGACGGCGCCGAGGTCCTCGCGGAGGACCTTGATGGCGACTTGGCGGTCGTGGCGGAGGTCGTGGGCCAGATAAACGGTGGCCATGCCGCCGTGACCGAGTTCGCGCTCGATCCGGTAGCGATCGCTGAGAGCCGAAACCAGCGGTGCGGAAGCGGTCAGGGGGTCTTTGGGTCCGGGGAGAAGTCGCTGTAAGCTCGACCCCGGACCCATTTTACGCCAGGGTTCCGGACCGTGCATCGCCGCCCTGGGACCGGCGCTTCCGGAACCCGAATCTGGTATCGAGCCCCCGCCCGCGGTAGATTGAGACATGCTGCGGACCCTCGCGGTTTCGAGTGTCAGGCTCATCGTGAGTCTGGTCTTGGCCACTGCCTGGATCTTTCCAGCGGCGGCCGAGGCCACGACCCATTTAGGCCACCCGACCACCCTCGAGACGGCGCCCCATTTTGAAGGCCACGACGGGGTGCACCACGCGGATCATTGCCTGCTCGACACGGCCACGGTGCTGGCGGACCGCAGTGCGGCCGAGGACCCCGCTGGGCACATGGTCCCGCCGCCAGAAGGCCGCATTTGCCTGCCCCGCACACCCGCTGCTCTGCCGGCCCTGCTGCCTGGCCATTCCCTTTCGCGCGCCCCGCCCGCCCCGACCCGCATCGGCTGACACCCCGTTTTTTTGTCTTGAGGCCATGGGAAAGGGATGTGAATGCGTACACTGCTTGCTGCGGTGATCATCGGGCTTTTCGGCTCTCAGGTATTGGTTGGCCAGAATCCGGACAGCACCAGGGCTGACTCAATCCGGCTGGCCAGGGGAGCCCGGTCGCTGGACTCCCTCGCGGGCGTCATCCGTTCGCTTCAGGCCCGGATGGACAGCCTGGAACGGGCGGGCCCTGCCGCGACGGCCGTTCGGCCGGCCGAGCCGACGCGCACGAGCGGCGCGTACATGAACGTCGGCTTCGACCTGCTGGCCGATTTTGGATGGTCCACCGAGCCCAACGTCGCCTCGCTCCAGCGCGGGGACCATGATCCGAATGTGCGTGGATTCACGATCCCCAACGCCGAATTGACGCTGGACGGTGCGGTCGATCCGTATTT
>JANMXA010000088.1:0-1902 GCA_031394255.1 Gemmatimonadota bacterium | reverse complement strand
GCCGGCGAGCGCCTGCGAGGCCGAGCGTGGGCGAGCGGGTCTGCCCCCGAGCTGCCCCGATCCGCTGTACGCGGCTCCGCAGCGATGTACTAGGAGCCTGTCGGGGAAACGTCCAGCGCTGGTGGGGGCGTGAGGGAGCGGCGACAGGAGGGTCTGAGGTGATCGATGCCCACCCCCCGTCCGTGCTCGACGCTTCGCGCCTGCGCGCGGCCGGCCCCTCCCAAATCGCCGGCTACACCGGCTCAGGGAGGGATTCGAGCTCCGAACCGATGCCGCTACCCGGTCGCGGGGCGCGGTCCGGCGCGAAAGAGCTTCAGCAAGTTGTGAGTGAGCGCGATGAGATTGAATTCGTCGCGCGCAGCGCTCAGACCACGCAGCAGAAAGCGCCGGAACCCGCGGGCCTCCTTGATCTGACCGAAGACCGGCTCGACGATCGCTTTTCGGAGCTTGTAGAGCGCGCGGTTCACGTCGTTCGATAGCTTGAATCGCATGAGCTGCGCGGCTGAAGCGCCGTCGCCTGGGGCCTCCGCGATGGGCTCGCTCGCGTGCTTCTGGCGATCGGGAGGGACCAGCAAATTCGTCCGCGCGAGCGCAGGATCTTCCACGTTTTGCGCGCTGAAATAGCCCGCGTCGGCCGACGTCGTCTCCGCGAGCTGCCCGACATTCGCCACGATGGCCGCGGCCATCGGCACGAGCTGCTGCTTGTCGTTCGGCGTTTGCGTCACGAGGGCGGCCACGATGATCTGCGCCGTGGCATCGACGGCCACCTGCGCGTTGTACCCTTGAAGGAATGCGCCCTTGTTCGCGCCATCGGGCATGATTCGCGACTCGGGATCCGTGAAGTTACGCTGAGCCTTCGGCTCGGGCACTGCCTGCTCCGGGTCGGGCTTCTTCGGCTCTGGCCCACGAGCTTTCTTGCCCGTCTCGGCCTCCTCACGCGCGCGCTCGGCGACTTTTTCAGCGACCTCCGCGGCCTTCGCCTCCGCCTTCTCTTTTGCCTCCTGCTCGAGCGCTCCCTTCGCTTCGCGAATCTTCGCCAGCCGATCCTCGCGGCGACGCAGCTCCTTCGGCAGCTCGTCACCGCGAGTGCCCTTGCCGTGCTGCGCATCCTCTTCGGCGTCGATGCGCTCCGCCTCGGCGAGAAGACGACGAACCTCGTCTTCCAGCTTCTTTTCGGTCTCGCTCATCCGGTCGTAGCTCATCGCCTTGTGCTTCGACGCGTTCGCCTTCATCTTCGTGCCGTCGATCGCGATGTGGCCCAGTTTGACCAGCCCGGCCTTCTGGCAGAGCCGCAACACCTGCATGAACAGGCCGGAAAGCGCCGCGAGATGGCGCTTCCGAAAATCCGCGATGCTGTCATGGTCCGGGTGCTCGTTGCCCGCGAGCACTCGGAACGCCACGTCCTCGTACGTCGCTCGCTCGATCCGCCGCGACGACGGCTTGCCCACGCAGTACGCGTACAGCAGCAGCGACACCATCATCACCGGGTGGTATCCGGCGCGGCCTCGCGTATCCTTCGACTCGTGGACCCGCGTGATCGCCGACAGATCAAGCTCCAGCACGACGTCGAGGAGGAACAGCGCAAGGTGCCCCTCGGGGAGCCAATCCCGCATGTCCGGCGGCAGCAGCAGGCGCTGGTCGATGTTGTACGAGAGGTAGCCCTTCGCCATGACCTCTCATACGCGCCAGCGGCCGCTGCGGTTTTTGTAAATTCGCCGTGCCTGGCGCTTTTCCCGACAGGCTCCTAGAAGCGGCCCGAGAGAGGGTCCACCGAGGCCCCCGGCTTCGCGGACGCAGGCTCGGGCTTCCTCCGCGCCGGCCCGGGCGACGGGGAGGCCTTGCCACCGCTCGAGGACGCCGAACCCGGGGGGCCCGGTGAGCTCGCGGTCGGCGCCGGGAGAG
>JANMXA010000087.1:0-15037 GCA_031394255.1 Gemmatimonadota bacterium | reverse complement strand
GAGCTTTACCCGGACCCTGGCGCCGACCATCCGTTCGACCGGGCAGACCAGCGTCGCGGCCTATCTGGCCGACACCTGGCGGTTGTCGGACGCGCTGCAATTCACCTACGGCGCCCGGATCGAGGGTTCGAGCTTCGGCGGCGCGCCGGCGCACAATTCGGCGGTCGAAACACTCTTCGGCGTGAAGACGGATCGGTGGCCGAGCGAGTGGCGGGTCAGCCCGCGGATCGGGTTCACGTGGTTTATCCGGTCGGGGGACAACGGGCCGCCGGCGCTGGTGGTCCGGGGCGGGTTCGGCGAGTTCCGGAGCCCGGCCCCCGGGGCGCTCTTCTCGTCGGCCCAGGCGGCGCCGGGGTTCGGGTCCACGGAGGCGCAGCTCACCTGCATCGGCGCAGGAACGCCGATTCCGGACTGGACGGCCTACCGCCAGGACCCGGCCAACATTCCGAGCGCCTGCCTCGCGGGCGAGCCCGGCCCGATCCTCTCGAACCGGAGCCCCACCGTCACGGCGTTCAGCGACCAGTTCACCTCGCCCCGGGCCCTCCGGGCGTCCCTCGGCGTCCAGAAGCGGCTGAACCTGATCACCGTCGGGGCCGAACTGAGCCGAGCGTTAGGCAGGAGTCAGTTCGGCGTCCGGGACGTAAACCTCGGGGCGGCCCAGTTTCACACGGCGGCGGACGGGCGCCCGGTGTACGCCCCGGCGCAGGTCATCGATCCCGCCACCGGCACGGTGCCCCTCTTTGCCTCTCGCAAATCCGCCGACTACGGCAACGTCCTGGTGTTCGATTCGGAGCTCGAGTCCCGGTCTACCCAGCTGACCATCAGCGCCAACGGGATGACCAAGAAGGGCGGCTTCTTCAACTTCTCCTACACCTGGAACCGGGCCACCGATCAGTCGTCGTTCTCGGCGGGTGGCGCGCAGCGCGGCCTTACCGGTCAGACCACCGCCGGCGACCCCAATATCCGCGAGTGGTCTACCAGCGACTTCGAACGGCGGCATTCGCTGCTGCTCACGTTTACCTACCCGCTCACCAAAAGTGTCGAGCTGACCACCATCAGCCGGCTCACCAGCGGGGCCGCGTTCACGCCGATGGTCGGTGAGGACGTGAATGGCGACGGGGCGCGAAACGACCGGGCCTTCATCTTCGGCGCCGGCGCCACCGACACCGCGGTGGCCAACGGGATGAGCCGGCTCGTGGCCACAACGTCGGGTGGTGCCCGGAGCTGCCTCGTGGTGCAGGCCGGCCGGATCGCCGACCGGAACAGCTGCCGGGGACCGTGGCAGCCGTCACTCGACTTTCAGGTCAACATCCGGCCCACGGTGTTCGGGCTGAACCGGAAGCTCACCTTCTCGTTCGTCACCAGCAATTTCCTGGTGGGTCTGGACCAGATGCTGCACGGCCAGGCCGGAGCGCACGGCTGGGGCCAGATGATCCGTCCGGACGGGACCCTGCTCGTGGTGCGTGGCTTCGACCCGCTCACCCAGGCGTTCAAGTACACGGTCAACGAGCGGTTTGGCGCCAACGCCGCCAACACCGTGGCGATCCGGCAACCGTTCCAGCTCGGGCTCCAGGTTCGCTACACGCTGGGGCCTGACATGCTGACCCAGATGCGCAATGGATTCGGCGGCGGACGGGGCGGCTTCGGGGGTCAGGCCGGACCCGGCGGGCCGGGGGCGGGCGGTGGCGACATTTTCACCCGGATGGTCGAAATGGCGCCCAACCCCGCGCTCGAAGTGGCGGGGATGAAGATCGCGCTCAATCTGACTGACGAGCAGACCAGGAAACTCAACGCCATCTCCGACTCCACCAAGGCCCGCGCCAGGGCCCTGGCCGACCGGGCGAAGAAAGAACTGGCCAAGGCCGGCCCCAATCCCGACCCGGGGGTCATGTTCAGCTCGATGCGGCCTATCTTTCAGCTGGTTCGTGACAACGGCGCCTGGGCTTTGAAGGAAACGCAGGCGATCCTGACGCCGGAACAGTGGCAGCAGGTGCCGGACCGGATCAAGATACCTCAACAGCAGCGACGGGGGCCTCCGCAATAGCATGCCAGATATCGGCTACTACCACCCGCAACTCGTCCACTTCGCCGTGGTGCTCTGCATCGTCGGCGTGACGTTCCGGCTGATATCGCTCACAGGCAAGGCGCCTTGGACCAACCAGGCCGCCGCGGGCCTCCTGATCGTGGGCGGGGTCGTTGCGTTCCTCACCGCCATGTCCGGCCAGCAGGCGCACGGACCGGTGGAAAGCATTCCGGGCGTCGCCAAAGCCGTTGGCGAGCACGAGGACTGGGGCCATATCGCCCGGAACATCCTTATCCTGGTGGCGTTGGCCGAACTCCTGGCGATTGCGATCACCAACAAGGCCGCGGTCAGAGGCCTTCGGATCGTGTCGGTGCTGGCCGGTCTGGGAGGCGCCTACGCAATTGTCGAAGCCGGCGAACACGGCGGCGATCTGGTCTATGAGTACGGCGGCGGTCCCGGCATCCGCTCCGGCGATCCCGCCGACGCGACTCACCTCCTGGTGGCCGGCCTCTACACCCGCGCCCTGGCCGACCGGAAGGCCGGCGATAAGGAAGGCGCCGCCCGGCTCATCACCGAACTCGGCCGCCGGATGCCGAACGACAACGGCGCCACGCTGGCCGTGATCGAATCCCTGCTCAAGGACCAGGGCGATGCGACGGCCGCCCTCGCGGCGCTGAGAGGGTTCGACCCCGGCGACGACCGACGCTCAGGGTTCCGCAAGGCCTTCCTCACCGCCGACGCCTACAAGGCGGCCGGTCACCTCGATTCGGCTCGCGCGGTCCTGGAAGAACTGAAGAAGAAGGCCCCGCCCCAGGCAGCCGGCCGGATCGATCAGGCCATCAAGGATCTGGGAGGATCGTACTGACCATGCTCGCAGCCCTGCTCATCCCGGCGGCGATCGCCGCCGGCCTCCGGATCGACCCGCCCGACTTGAAGGGCACCTGGCGCGGCACTTCGATTTGCGTGGATCATGCCACCGACACCGCCTGCAAGGACGAGCAGGTGACCTATCGGTTGCGGTCCAGCGCAGCGCACCCCGATTCGATCGCGATGGCGGCCGGCAAGATCATTGACGGGAAGGAAGAGCCGATGGGCGATCTCGAACTCGGCCTCGATCCGAAGACTGGTGAGTTGGCGATGGTGTTAACGTCACCCCGATTCCACGGACGGTGGGCTTTCCGGATCCAGGGTGACACCATGACGGGTACGCTGGTGGAACTGCCCAGCGGCAGGCTGGTTCGCCGGGTGGCCGCGAAGCGAACCAGGCCTTAGAGGGGAATTCTCACCCAGTACTCTGCCAGGTCCGGTACGAGCCCTTGAGCAACTGCTGAAAGTGGTGGACGCCGCTCTCCATGTCCACGGAGAACCGGCCCCGGTCGTAGGCCCGCGAACCTAGTCCGATCTGAACCCGCTCGCAGATCTCCCGATCCTCGACTTGCACCATGTCGCTGTACGCCACGTCTTCGGCGATCTGCTGGTCGCGACTGGGCGCTTCGGGATCGTCGTAGTAGTACCAGAACAGCACCTTGCAGCGGTCCGGACCGTTCGGGACCACCAGATTCACCTGGACCCGATGCGGCAGGATGTTGAGCATGAAATTGGGGTAGATCCAGTAGTAGAACGCTTCCCCGCCCTGGTCGCCGGTGTAGACATTGTCAGCCATGAGGGGGCTGTGTTGGAGGCTGAACCAGGGGCCAAGCTCGGTGGTGTAGGCCAGGTAGTCGAGCGCCTTGTTCAGCTCAGGGTGGACGTGAGGGATGTGGTACCCCTCGAGGAAATTGTCCACGTACACCTTCCAGTTGGCCGGCACGTCGTACTCCACCCGCCGAACGAACTGCTTGGTGTCGAGCCGGTTGGGATGGATCCGCTCGCTGATTCCGCCTAACACCTCGGCGAGTGGCGGCGCTCCGTCCGGGATCAGGTTCACGAAGATCAGGCCCTGCCAGGACTCGACCTGGATCGGGACCAGCCCGAAGTCCCGCTTGTCGAACAGCTCGGTCCGGTCGAACTGCGGCACGCCGCGGAGCGTTCCATCCAGCCGATAGGTCCAGCCGTGATATTTGCAGGTCAGCGCCTTGACGCACCCGCGGGCTTCGAGCACCAGCGGGCCGCCGCGATGGCGGCAGACGTTATAGAAGGCTCGGAGCGCGCCGTCCTGGTCGCGGAGGACCACGATCGGATTGTCCGCAACGGTGGCGGTGAAGAAGTCACCCGGGTTGGGCATTATCGAGACGTGGCCAACGCCCTGCCAGGTCCGCGCCATGACGGCGTCGCGATCGACCGCGTGGAAGCGGGGATCGACGTACCACGCCGACGGAATGGTGGCTGAAGTGGCGACGTCGGTCGGCTCGAGATCGGTCGGGTCAAACGAAGGAAGGTCGGCGGGGGAAATCCGGGGCTGCATCGGCGAAAGATGCAGCCCCGGCAGGGCTTACGGAAGTTCGCGAGTTACGGCGCGGGTCGCTCGTTCCCGCCGTCGGAGACATAGCGGTATTTGCCATCCGGCTGGCGCGCCCAGGCCGTGAGGTACTTGCTGAGCGTGATATTGCTCCCGTCGCGGGCCCGAATCGTGGCCTGGCCGACCGTGAAACCCAGGTCACCGGCCGCGGAAGACCTAGCCGCGACCGGATACCATTTCCAGTCGGCCGGAGGGCCGCTGCCGATTGCCGCGGAAATGGCATCCGGCCCGCGCCGCGCCGCGCCGCGGCCGCCGTACGTCACGGCGTCGGGTGCCGCGAAGACGCGGAAGGCCTCGCCCGCGCCGGCCTGGCCGGCCAGCGCCGAAAAATCGAGATCGGCCTGCGCCATCCCGGCCGTCACTCCACCCGGGGTGACACCAGGAAGCTCGTTGGGACCGGATCCCTGAGGCAGCACCGCCTTCCCCGGACTTCCAACGCCCACCAACAGGAGTCCGGCCACCAGCCACCGGCGGCCGTCCCTCCGCCACCCCGCGATATAGGTCATCCCGTGGCCCGGCTTGGCCGGATCCTGGGTCACCGTGCCGGTGCCGACCGTGATGGCGAAGTCACCAGCCTCCGAAAGCCAGGCGTCTTTCGGGGCCCAGACCACAGTGAGGGAATCGAGTACCGGCTGCGCCGAGAGCAACGCGATCACCTTCGCACGGCCGACGACCACGGGCGTCCCGGCATACACCAGCACCGCATCATCGGTCAGCGCGGTGGCGAGGGCCCGCCTGAGCCCGTCATATTCGACGGCCCGGGAAAGCGCCAGGTCTCGTTTGCGAATGCCGTCAGTTGACTGGGCCACGAGCGCTCCGGCGGCCAGGAAAGACAGGAGAAGCATGGATCGGGTCATACCACCACTTCGTTTCTCGGGGCGGGCGGGTTTCACCGAAGTCAGTCGTCGCCGTCAATTCCCGCGAAGACGGCGTCCAGATCCAGCGCCAGGGCCGTGGCGGCCCGCGGAGCCCGCCACTCCATCCGGCCACGGTGGACCGTGAGGCCGAGCTGGGCCGTGCGGCTTGCCTCGATGCAGCGATCGTCGAGATCAACCCGCCAGACCTCCGGGACGCCGAGCCGGAGGTAGGCCTGGTGCTTCACATCGCGGTCGTACCGCCGCGAATGCCGTCCCGACACCTCCACGGCAAGCCAGAAGCCGTGCATCTCGCTCCAGCGCCGCGCCACCGGCAGATCGGCCGGGAACACCAGGAGATCGGGTTCGAGATGATTCCTGGGGCGAACTTCGACCGCGCCCCGCGTGAACACCAGCGCGGTCCGGCCAAGGTGGCTGACCAGCTCATCACGAATCCGGAGCAGGACCAGCTCGTGAGCCGGCATCGGCGCCGGTGTCACGAGCAGCGCTCCGTCGACCAGCTCGTAGCGGTTCCCGTCGTCCGGGAAGGAATCGAGATCGTCGACCGTGTACCGCGGAAGCAGCGCAGCCATGGACATAAAGTATTCGCTCGGCGGAAGAGGATGCAACTCGGCATCCGTCACGATCGCCACCGACCAGGCCAGGGTGGTAACCAGAACGCCACCGGCTTGGCGCAAAGAAATGCGAAACAGAAAATCGGATCGGAGGATAGATTATGGCATGCTCACGCTCCTCGCCGCTCTGTTCGGATTTCAGGCCGCACCCCCGCGCGCCGATCCCCGGATTCCCGACATCGCCAGGGCCATTCCCGCCGCCGCGATGGAAGCCACCGTCCGCAAATTGGTGACCTTCGGCACGCGCCACACCCTGTCCGACACGGTGTCCACGTCTCGCGGGATCGGCGCCGCGCGCCGCTGGATCAAATCCGAATTCGACCGGATTTCGGCCGGCTGCGGCAACTGCCTCAACGTGCAATACAATCGGGGCATGCTTGCCGCGTCGCCGGGATCCCGAGTCACCAGGGACGTCGAACTGGTGAACGTCGTGGCGATCCAGCGGGGGAAGAAGTATCCCGATCGCTACGTCCTGATCACAGGCCACTACGACTCCCGGGCCTCCGACGCCAACGATGCCACCAGCGACGCACCCGGCGCCGTGGACGACGCGAGCGGGACCGCGGCGGTCATAGAAACCGCCCGGGTCTTGAGCAAATACCAGTTCGACAAGACGATCGTCTACGGCGCCCTGGCGGGTGAAGAACAGGGCCTGTTAGGCGGCACCCAGCTCGCCACGACGGCGAAAGACCAGAACTGGCAGATCGAGGGCGTCCTCAACAACGACATCATCGGGAACAGCGCCGGGATTGGCGGCCAGGTTGACAACCTGACCTTCCGGATCTTCTCCGAGCCCACACCCGCCACCGAGACCGACGAGGAACGCCGCGGCCGTCGCAGTACCGGGGGCGAAATCGACGGACCGAGCCGGCAGTTGGCGCGTTACGTCTACACGGTCGCCCGCGCCGCGGCGCCGCAGACCCAACCCAAGCTGGTGTACCGTCTCGACCGGTTCGGCCGAGGGGGCGATCACCGGGCGTTCAACGACCAGGGTTTCGCGGCGGTGCGGATCACCGAAGCCTGGGAGAACTACAACCGCCAGCATCAGAACGTGCGGACCGAAAACGGCGTCGCCTACGGCGACGTGCCCGACGCGGCGGATTTCCCCTATGCGGCACGGATCGCGGGGGTCAATGCGGCGACGCTCGCGTCATTGGCCTGGGCCCCGCCGCCGCCGAGCGCCGTACATCTCAAGGGCGGCGTCAGTGCGTCGACCACACTGAGCTGGCAGGCCGCGCCAGGGGCGGTGGGGTACCGGATCTACTGGCGCGACACCACCGATCCACTCTGGAGCCGGAGCCGCACCGTGGGCGATGTCGCCCAGTTCACCCTAGACGGCATCTTGATCGACGACCATCTGTTCGGACTCGCCAGCGTCGGCGCGGACGGGCATGAATCGCTGGTAACCTTCGCCACCGCTGGAGCCGCCCGATGACCGCCGCCCCCACCCAGTCCCCCGTTGTTCGCCTGATCAAGCGTATCATCATCGGCCTGGTCGGCTTGTTACTCGTCGTGACCGTTGCCGGGACAATCTGGGAAGTGCTCGCCTGGCGCTCGACCGTCGCCAAGTATCCGCCGCCGGGCAAATTGGTGGACATCGGCGGCCGGCGGCTCCAGATCGACTGCCGGGGCACGGGATCTCCCACCGTCGTCCTCGAGTCGGGGCTCGACGTGGGCGGCTTGATCGGCTGGAGCCTGGTGCAGGATTCAATCACGCTCACCACCCGGACCTGCGGCTACAGCCGGGCCGGTATCGTCTGGAGCGACCCCGCCCCCGCCCCGCACAACGCCGTGACGGTGGCCAATGACCTCCATGCCCTGCTGGCCGCGGCAAACGAGAAGGGGCCGTATGTGCTGGTGGGCCACTCGCTCGGCGGGCCCTACATCATGACCTACACCAAATACTATGGCGCCGATGTGGCGGGCCTGGTGTTCGTGGACGCCTCGCACCCGGACCAGGTCCAGCGAATGACGGCGGTGATCGGCAAAAAACTCGAGCCGCCGGCGGGTCTGATGTCGGTCGCGGCGGCGCTCTCGTGGACCGGGCTGGTCCGGGCCGTTTCCGGGATGGTGGATATGCCTAAAGTGCCGCGCGAGCGCGTCCAGGCCATGCGGAGATACCTGCCGCGATCGCTGGGCCAGGAGATGATGGAGCAGAACAGCCTCGACGCGATCTTCGCCGAGGCCGGCACCTTCCGGACCCTGGGCGACCGGCCGGTTGTCGTCCTGACGGCGATGGCGCCGATGGACTCCGCGACCCGCAAAGCGATCGGCATTTCCGAGGAGACCGGGAAGAAGTTCCAGCAAGCCTGGAAGGAAATGCATGACGACGAGGCGTCGTGGTCGACCCGGAGCCGGCACGAGATCGTGCCCGATGCCACCCACTACATCCAGATTGACCGCCCCGACGTGGTGATCCGCGCGGTGCGGGAGGTCGTGGACTCGGTGCGCAGCCGCCGGCCGGTCGAGCCGCCACCGCCCCCGGCGCGGTAAACCGCCGGTAACGAACTTTCGCATTCTACCCGCTCTGAACCGCCCCAGAACTCGGGGACCCATGTTGGCGATGCTAGAGTCGCCAGTCAATCTCGATCCGCAATGTCCGGGGCCTCCCCAGGAGGGCCTGGGGCAGGCCGCCGGGGCTTGCTGCGCTTAAGCCAATCGGATTGTGGCGGTTCAACACATTCTCGACGGCGATGGAGGTGGTGACCTGCCCCTGGGCGCCACCGAACGGCAACCGGGATCGTCGGGACACACCAAAATCGAGACGGGCCCCGCCGGGGAGGGAGCGCCCGTTGACCGTGGCATCGAGGTTGTCCGGTGTGCCAAGCAGTTCGCCACCGCCGACAGGGTCGTACGCCTTCCACCCCACCGGCCCTACCAGGGAGGTCGCCAGGCCACTCCCAGCTTGAAACGCGACACCGAGCCTCGTCTGACCGTTCAGTGCCAGGCTGAGGAAAGTCCGAAAGACTCGGTGCTGTTGAAACCCCGGCCGGTACCGGACCCCGTTTGCCAACGTTCGGTCGCTGGTGCCCACAGCGAAAGCAAAATCGGCTCGTGCGAGCCCGCGCACCTGACTAAGCTGAAGCTCCGCGCCAGCGGCCGTCCCAGTTCCAACTCCGCCGGCTGCCGTGACGAACGGCTGCGGGGTCGCCGGGACAAGCGCCAGGCCGCTGAACCGGCGAACGTAGCCCCGAACGTCGATCGACGTGGCCGGGGCGGGTTCGACTCGGAGCGTGAGCGACAGATTGTCCGCCGATGCCGTCGGAATGCCGGCGGTGCCGACTCCGGCAGGCAGGTCGAACGCGACGACCGAGCTGAGAAACGACTCTTGATTCCGGAGTGACTGGAAAAACTGATGGGTTCGCCCGATCTCAAGGGCCGCCCGAACGCCTCGCCCCATGGGCACCTCGACGCCGATCCGAGGCTCCAATCCGAAGCCGCCAAAGGCGACGTAGCTGGCGCGAAGGCCGGCCCGAACGGTTCCGCTGCCCACAATCCGCCACTGCCTCTCGACAAAGGCGTGCATGATCGTCGCGTGTGACGCTGCACTGATCGAGGGTGCCATGCCGGGGCGGCCCGCCGAGTATCTCGATCGATCGTCAGTCAGGCCGAGGCCTGCTTCGACTCGTCCTTGAGGGCGGGGCCAGGTGCCGTCAAGCCGAATGCCCACCTCGGTAAAATGACTGTCGAGCGTCGTTCCGGTCGTGGCGCTACGCCAATCGACGGCCGACCCGGTATGGGCCCGCCAGGTGCGAATACTCACCGTGCGACCACCCGGGGTCGAGTCTTGCCACCCAGCGCCGAGAGTCCCGGTCAGCCACTCAAGGTTGTTTTCCTGAGCCTGACCAGATCCTCCGGACGGCATCGACTCACTGGCTGCGGCGTCGGCCCGGCTCGGGAAGGCAAGTTGATTGCGGCTCAGGTACGCCATGAGGCGCAGTCGACCGTTCCGGACCGGAACCGCCAGCCCACCGAGCCAGTCCTCATATCCGTTACCCGATTCCGGAATGGACGGGTCCTGCCACGGGCTGCGGTACGACCGGCGGCCGCTGACAAGAAAACGTCCCGCCCCGCCCGGGAGCAGGCCCTGAATCAACTGCCGAAGGTCGGTTGGGTTGATGCCACCCCTGGCGGGAGCCGCGGTCGGGGAAAGCAGCGTCGTCGTCACCAGGACGGTTCCCGAGAGCCAGCCGCCAAAACGGGCCGGCGCAGCGCCCATCCGGGCTTCGAATCCCCCGATCAGGTCCGGGTTCAACGCGCTCAGCGCCGAGCCGAAATGGCTGGCCCCGAGCACGGGGAAGCCGTCGACCTGAATGCCGGCTTGATCGGATTCCCCTCCCTGGAAATTGAGTGCTCCGGTCGCCTCCCCCCGGCTCGCGGCGCCCGGCAAAGCGGCCAGCGCATTCTGCAGGTCCCGCGACCCCGGCAGCCGCCGCTCGGCCCATTCAGTGCCTCCGCGCAGCGCCGAAAGGTCGTCCGTGACGACGCGGTCGGTCCCGCGCGCATTGACGACCAGCGCGGGAAGGCGCGCGACGGCCGGGCTCAGCTCGACGTCGAGGCTTACCAGGCCGGCCGGCTGGAGAAGAACGGCAACTTCAACCGATACTCGGCCCGGGAAGGAAAACCGGACCCGGGCGCTTCCCGCGTCAGCGACCTCGAAGCGGTATCGGCCGAGGCTGTCGCTGATCACCTGCCGCCCGGAGCCCATCCGCTGGACCAGCACACCGCCCAGGGGCCGGCCGTCCTCGGCGGTTCTGGTCACCCCGACAATGCCGGTGGCCGAGCGGCCGACGACGCTTTGGAAAAGCAGAGCACTGGCAAGCAATGCGGCCACGAAGATCCCGACGGATGTCCCGACGTTCTCAGCGAAGAATAGCGCAATGCTTGCCGAAGACCCGGACTGGCATCGGTCGAGTCAGAACGTCTTGATGGTGAAACCGGGGCGCACCATCACGGCCCCGTTGTTGTCGTAACTCAGGCCCAATGTGATCGCAAACGCATGACTCAGTTGGCGGGCGATGCCAAGAGTTCCCACGACTTCGCCACCGGCGGCCTCGGGCGTCGTGCTGGTCTCGGCCGCGCCCGTGGTTGCCACCGTGTTCGCCAACACCTCACCGTAGAGCTTGGTCCGGCGGCCTACGTCGTACATCCCGGCGACTGCGAAGTTGAAGATGTTATTGAGGGCGGCTCCGGTCGGGCGGCCCACGATCGTGTAGCCAAGATTGCCATGAGTGTCGAGGCGGCCGAATCGTTTGCTGGCAATGAAATACCCGGCAAAGTCGGCCTTGCCGGTCCCGATCAGCCGGTTCCGGGCCACGGGCACCTTCACTTCACCCGCGAAGGCCAGCGCGGGGCCGGCGGGTGTCTCCAGCCGGACTCGCCCTACCAGTGTGATTTCGAGATCGCCCAGCCCCGTCGCCCGGGGACCGACCTTGGGGCGAATTCCGGTGTACATCACCGGCTCGATCACCAGCTCCAGGCCGTCACTCAGCCCGGTCTCGAAGAACAGTGGCACCGCCTTCTCCCTGCCCTCGGAAGAGGTCTGGTGCTCGTAGTTGCCGCCAAATTTCACCCCCCGGGCCGGGAGCAACCTGGCGGTCTCGGTTTCGAGAGTCTGCGCCGATACCGACGAAACCCAAAGACACATCAGCCCGATCGTCAGGGGCGCGGACAGAAACATCTTTCGTTGCCAACGGACCGCCATGAGAGCTCCAGACGAAGAGGTGGATGGGCACCGGGTGGCTTCGGCGCCGCTCTTCCGGAGCCGCCCGCCGAAGGTGATGCGAGGCCGGAATTTCATGGTACCCTTCCGCGCTGGAGCGAGAGGCTGATACGAACCGTATCATTCCCGAACGGCTCCCGGCCGTCGGACAATCGCCAGAGCACCCGGCCGCCAACGCGCACGGTCGCCTCCGGGATCCGCCGAGGCAGCTCGATTTCATACTGTTTCGCCGGCGTCCGGTTGTCCATCACGATTCGCTCCCGACCGACCCGATAGCCGACGTCGCCGCCAACGGCTCTTGCCGTCACGTCGGGCCGATCGGCCAGGATCACCTGAATGAGGCCCCCCTCCTGACCGTGGAGTAGTTCGATGGTGACCCCGGCGGAGGCTGATACCGCTATCCCGGCGGTCGGTGAGATTGGATCCGCCACCCGCGGGGTCGCTGGGGCCGCCTCCGGCGCGACCGCCCAGATTCTCGCCAACCACGCCCGAACGGGGGACCGCGGCATCGCGGCGGCCGCAGACGCCAACGCGACCAGGGTGCCGATGGCCGCGGCCGCTCGGACCAGTCGCCTTGGACGCCGGGCCCGGCGCCGGATGGTGTCGAGGCTCACCGACGGAACTGGAAACGTGAGTACGTCGAGTAGGCCGCCGATGTCCCGCTGTTCCCCCCGCAGCCGTTCAAAACGTTCGGAGCACAGCCCGCAACGCTCCAGATGGCTTCGCACCTGTGCCGTCGCACCCGGCGTCAACTCGCCGTGCTCGGCGGCCAGGAGTTCGGAATCAATCAGGTGTGCCATGGGAATCCTCATAGGCTTGGCGAAAGGCCGCTCCAGCCCGGCGGAGCAACGTTCCAACGCTGGTTTCCGCGATGGGGAGGATCAACGCGATTTCGCGATAGGAGTAGCCCGAGTGATGGAGGAGGAGGAGCTGCTTTTCACGTTCGGGCAGCCGCTCCAGCACGGCCTGGACCCGGGCCCGGCGTTCGGCAGCCTCGACCATGACATCGGCACCATCCCCGGCGGTCGGCGCCGGCACACTGCCTGGGTGAGCATCCAGAAGCCGCAGTCGGCGCTGCTGGGACCGCTGCTGGTCGCGCCAGCGGTTGTGGGCGACGGTGACCAGCCAGGGACCCAGGTCGTTCGGGAGGTCCCCGCGTTGGTACAGTTGGATGAATGCATCCTGGGCGAGATCTGACGCGGTATCGACGTCCCCGGTAAGGCGGGCGAGGTACTGGAAGAGCCCGGCAAAACGGTCGCGGAAGAGCCGGATGAATTCGGCCTCGAACTGCCGGCCCAGGCCCATGACGATCAGGCCCCCCGGGAGAGTCGTGGCCTCATGCGAACGGACGGATGCTGACACCACATTGAGGACTGGCACACCAAGGAACGCGCCAACGGGGACATTTGTGACAGGGGGAGCGCGGAACCGACGGGCAAGGGTGTCAGCCCGCGGCCGGAATGGCTGTCACAAGGGGCAGCGACAGGATCACGCTGTTGACGGTTCCGAGTCGACGGATCTCAACATGACCATCGTGGACATCGGCGATCCACCGGACGATTGACAGACCAAGCCCGGTGTGCGGATGGTCGGGAATCGCCGGTCCGGCATTCCGAACCACCACCTGGGCGCGGTCTCCCGTCGCAAGCACGTCGACTTCGACCGGTGGCATGGGGTCACCGTGCCGGCAGGCATTCTCGAGCAGTTCGGTGACGGCCTCCCGAAGGAGCAATCCGGCGCCCCGTACCATGGCTGGCTCGATCCTGCCGTACGCCAGCGCCCGGGCCAGCGCCGACGCTCGGCCTCGCATCAGATCCACGGCATCCACGGCGATACCATCGAGCTCCACCCGCTCGCTCAGCACGGGCCGCTCACCGGCCTCGGTTTCGGCCAGGAGCAGCAAGTCGCCGACTCTGCGGGACATGAGCTCGGCCGCCAGGCTGACCCGGCGAAGGGACTGGCGATGTTCCTCGATGGTCCGCGATTGGTCGAGACCCAGGGTGCTTTCACCACGCACGATCGTCAGCGGCGTGCGGAGTTGATGGGCGGCCTGTTCCAGGAAGCGGCGATTGCCGAGTCGGGCGGCGGCCAGCCGGTCCAGCAGCCCGTTGAAGTGGCTGGCCAGCAGGCCGAGCTCGTCCGGCGGGCTACCCACCGGCAGCCTCGAATCCAACCGTCGCACATCGATCGCGTCGAGCGATTGAGCCATGGCGCGAATCGGACCGAGCGCCCTGCGGGCAAGAAGGTATCCACCGGCGGCCGAGGCCAAGCCGATGATCGGAGCGCTGATCAGCAGCCACCCGAGCAGGGTTTCTCCTTCCTCCTGGACCTCGGTCGTGAACGAGCCGGTCAGGAAGATCAGGCCCCCGAACTCCGGGTCTCGGCACCACGAGATCCGCAGCGCCCGCTCATCATCCACGGGGACTTCCGTCGTGCCGAGGTTCCGCGGATCAGCAGCCTGGTGCGCCAGCTGGTTGAGAATGCCTTCCGGACCCCGCGATCCGACCCGACGGCCGGCGCGATCCAGAATCAGAATGGCATCAATGCCGGCCGGCCACTCGGCCAAGACCTCGCGCACCGTTGAATCGCTCGATGTCGACGGGTCGATGAGTCGCTCCCGGCGAACCGCGTCGCGGAGGTGGATGGCCTCCGCCGATGCCACTCCCGCGAGCCTGGCCTCGGCCTTGCGCCGTTCATAGCCCACGAACGCGACATCGAGCACCAGCAGCCCGACCAAGAAAGCCGCGCCGAACCAGACTGCCAGACGAAGGCGGAGGCTGCTAATCGTCATCGGACGGATGGCGATTGGCCAGCAGGTACCCGACACCACGAACGGTGCGAATCATGGGGGTCGACGTCGGCACATCGACCTTGCGGCGAACTCGGCCGACCAGCACATCGACCGCGTTGGCCACCGGATCGAAATTGTCGTCCCAGACGTGATTGAGGATCTGACTCCGGGACACGACCCGCCCGTTGGAGCGCATCAAGTATTCCAACAGGGCGAACTCCCGGGCCGTCAGCGCGATCGGCACCCCGGCCCGGGCCACGGCACGACTGGCCGGGTCAAGTTCGAGATCCCCGACTCGAATAATCGAGGGCAGGAGGGCAGGCGGCCGACGGGCCAATGCCCGCATCCGGGCCAACAGTTCCTCAATCGCGAATGGTTTGACCAGATAGTCGTCGGCGCCGGCGTCCAGGCCCGCCACTCGGGCGTTCAAGGCACCTCGGGCGGTGAGCAGCAGGAACGGGGTCGTGGGGGGGCGCGCGCCCGGCAGGGCGGGGGCAAGGACCCCCAACCAGACGGGATACCCCCCGTGCCCCCACACCCCCGCACCCTCGATC
>JANMXA010000086.1:0-2497 GCA_031394255.1 Gemmatimonadota bacterium | reverse complement strand
CTGGCTGTTGTAGTATCGGAACCCGGCGTACGAGCGCTGATACACCGGCCCCACGGTGTACACATACGACTCGGCCGCCTGCGCCTTGGCCGCTTCCTGGAACGGCGCGATGTTGTCGAGCACCCAGATGGCCCGGCCGTGCGTGGCCAGGATCATCGCGTTGTCGCGGGGATGGAGGGTGATCTCGTAGACCGGCACCGTCGGCAAATTGCCCCGAACCCGGGTCCACCCCTTGCCGCGATCAAGCGAAACCCAGAGTCCGGTCTCGGTCCCCAGATACAGGACGTCGGCATTCTTGAGATCCTCGGTGATGCTCCGGACCACTTCGCCCTTGGGGAGGTTCCCGACGATCGACTTCCACGAGTTGCCGTAGTCGGCGCTGGCGTAGAGGTAGCTCCCGTAGTCGCCGGTCCGGTGCGAGTCGAAGGTGGCGTAGACCGTGCCCTCGTCGAACTTGGACGGCTCCACCTTCGAGACGTAGGCCCACTTCGGCGCGCCGGAGATCTTGCCCGTCACGTTGGCCCAGGTGGTGCCGCCGTCCTTCGAGACGTTCAACTGCCCGTCATCGGAACCGGTGTAGAGGAGCCCGGCTTTCTTGGGCGACTCGGCGATGGTGAACAGCGTGGCGTAGTCCTGGACCCCGTCATTCTTGGCGATCTTCACGTCCTTTAACTTCTGGCCCATCAGCTCGAGCGTGTCGCGATCGACCCCGGTGGTGAGGTCCCCGCTGATCACCTTCCACGAGTGGCCGCGGTCGGTCGACTTGAAGAGCTTGTTGCCGCCGTAGTAGATCGTGGCCGGGTCATGGGCCGAGATGATGAGCGGCGTGTCCCAGTTCCATCGGTACGGCTTGGCGGAATCCGGGGCCACGGGCTGAATCCCCTTCTGCTCACCGGTCAGCTTGTCGAGCCGCTGGAGCGAACCCTCCTGCGATTCGGTGTAGATGGTCCGGGCGTTGGTCGGGTCGATCAGGTTGACGAAGCCGTCGCCGCCCGGGATGGTCCACCAGTCCGCGTCGCCGATCCCGTCGCCATTCCGGACCTGGCTCGGCCCGCACCACGACTGGTTGTCCTGGAGCCCGCCGCAGACGTTGAACGGCGTCTGCATGTCGTACCCCACGTGATAGAACTGTCCCGCCACCAGGTGGGGGAGCCACATCCAGGTCTTGCCCTTGTCCTTCGTGATGGACACGCCGCCGTCGTTCCCGATCATCATGTGGTTCGGGTTGTTCGGATTGACCCACATGGCGTGGTGGTCGACGTGGATCCGCGGGGCGCCGTCGAACCGGAAGGTCTTCCCGCCGTCGTCCGACACGCCTAACGGCGTCTCGGGCAGGTAGACCCGGAGGTCGTTCTTGGGATCGACCCGGATGATCCCGAAGTACATCGGCCGGCCGTTGTGACCGCCCATCTTCCGCCAACTGCTGCCGGCGTCATCGGTCCGGTAGACCCCGCCCTGCTTTTCGTGCTCGACCCGGGCGTAGACGATGTTGGGGTTCGTCCTATAGATATCCAGCCCGATCCGGCCCATTGACCCTTCGGGCAGGCCTTTGGTGAGTTTGGTCCAGCTCCGGCCGCCGTCGGTGGTCTTCCAGATCCCGCTCGCCGCCCCGCCGCCATTGAATCCGAAGCTGGCTCGGCGCCGCTGATAGGTGGCGGCGTAGATCACCTTGTTGTTGCCCGGGTCCATGACCAGGTCGGTGCCGCCCGCGTCGGGGCCGGCATCGAGCACCTTGGTCCATGAGAGACCGCCGTCGGTCGTCTTGTAGATCCCGCGGTCACCCCCCGATCGCCAGAGATCGCCCAGGGCCGCGACGTAGACCACGTCGTGGTCCACCGGATCGATCACGATCCGGGCGATCTGCTTCGAGCCGCCCAGGCCCATGTTCTTCCAGGTCTTGCCGCCGTCGGCCGACTTGTAGATCCCGTCGCCCCAGGAGGAACTCTGTCGGTTGTTGTTCTCGCCGGTGCCGACCCAGACCAGGTTGGGGTCGTCGCCGGGGATCGCCACGTCGCCGATCGACACCACGGACATCGAGTCGAACACGGGGGTGAGCGTCACGCCGCCGTTCTCGGTCTTCCAGAGGCCGCCGGTGGCGGTGGCGACGTAGAAGATGTTCGGGTCCCGTTCCAGGACCGCGAAGTCGTCGATCCGGCCGCTCATCCCGGCGGGGCCGATCTGCCGGAAGTGGAGCTTGTCGAACGGGCCGCCCTTCCAGGTGGTGGTGTCGGGCGCCGGCGCGGTGGGTTTCTGGGCGGCAATGGGGCCGGCAACTCCAAGGGCCAGCAGGCAAACGGCGGCGAGGCGAGGGGTCACGATCGATGGCTCCCGTGGTGGCACTGGATCGACGATGGCGCGGGGTCGAATGTCGCTGAAATTACAGGAGGGATAAGATAGCTCCCTTCGGGTAAGCCATTAAGGGTGAATATCACCCTTGCCGTGGGTGATATTCACCCGCCGCCTTTCACGCTCGACGACCTCGAGACCAAGAGCCGGC
>JANMXA010000085.1:0-95385 GCA_031394255.1 Gemmatimonadota bacterium | reverse complement strand
CTCGTGCTGTTCATGACGATGATGAATTTCGTGGCTCACGGCACCCAGGACATGTACCCCACGTTTCTCCAGCGTCAGTTCGGGATTGCCGGCCGCGAACGGATGCTGATCACGATCGTCTCGATGGTCGGCGCCCTGATTGGCGGCATCACTTTCGGGCACCTGTCCGACCGCCACGGCCGCCGCAAGACGATCATCGTGGCACTGACCCTCGGCATCCTGGTGGTGCCGTTGTGGGCCTACCCGCCCAGCCTGCTGTGGCTCTGGCCGGGAGCCTTCCTGATTCAGTTCATGGTTCAGGGAGCCTGGGGCGTCATTCCGGCCCACATCACCGAGATGTCGCCGGACTCGGTGCGGGGATTCCTCCCCGGGTTCGCCTATCAGTGCGGCACGGCGCTGGCGGGGACGGTTGCCTACCTCGAGGCGATCTTCGCCGAACGGACCAGCTACGCCACCGCCATGGCGCTCACCGCAGTCACCGTATTCGCGCTCGGCGCCATCTCGGCCTGGTTCGGCCCGGAACGCCACGCCGTCGAGTTCGGCCAATGACGAGGCACCCAATGCGCATCATCGCCATCGCGGCTCTGTCGCTCACCCTTGCCTCGGCTGTCAGAAGCCAAACGATCCCGGTCACCGCCGCGGACTACGCCCGCGCCGAAAGCCGGCTGGGCCAGGCGATGAACAGCCTGATTCTGCACGGGTCGGTCCGGCCCATGTGGATCGACAGCAGCCGGTTCTGGTTCCGTAGCACCACCGCCGAGGGCAGCGAGTACGTCATGGTGACGCCCGCGACCCGAAGCCGAGCACCGGCGTTCGATCACGGGAAACTGGCCGCCACGCTGGGCAGGGTGGCGGACACGGCGCTATCTGCCGGCAACCTGTCGCTGGCCGCCGTGACAGCGACGGGGGGCAAGGTCGCACTCACCTTCGAGGTGGGAACTCGCCGATTCAGCTGCGACGGCAACGGCGACGCCTGCCAGCCCGAGCCCGCCCGGCCCACGCCGCCGAGCAGCGTGCTTTCGCCCGACGGCAACCGAGCCGCCTTCATCCGGAAGTTCAACCTCTGGGTCCGGGAGCTCACCACAGGCCAGGAGAAGCAGTTGACCACCGATGGCCAGCCGGAGTTCGGTTACGCCACCGACAACGCAGGCTGGACCAAGAGCGACAATGCGGTGCTGGTCTGGTCGCCCGACTCCAGAAAGATCGCGACTTTCCAGCATGACAGTCGCGGGGTCGGGATGATGTACCTCGTCAGCACGGCCGTCGGGCATCCACGCCTCGAGGCGTGGAAGTATCCGTTGCCGGGCGACAGTGCGATCTTCATGATTCACCGGGTCATCATCGACGTCGAAACGGCGCAGGTCACGCGGCTCGTCATGCCACCGGACGGCCACCGATCGACGCTCTGCGACCACGTGTACTGCGACGGCACCTGGGCTGACGTCGAGTGGTTCCCGAACAGCAGCATGGTGGCGTTCGTGTCGAGCAGCCGGAACCACAAGGACGCCATCCTCCGGGTAGCGGATCCCACCACCGGCGCCGTCCGCGAGGTGATGCGCGAGCACGCCGCCACCCAGTTCGAGTCGGGTTTCGGGCGGGTCAACTGGCATGTGCTGCCGGCGACCAATGAGGTCATCTGGTTTTCCGAACGGGACGACTGGGGGAACCTCTATCTCTACGACCTGACGACCGGCCTGCTCAAGCACCAGATCACCCACGGCCCGGGGCCAGTCCTCGAATTGCTGCGGATTGACGAGAGGACCCGGACGAGACCCCTACTTCCGCCACCTCTACCGGATCGGATTCGACGGCCGGAACCAGCAGCTGCTGACCCCGGAAGACGGCGACCACACGGTGGCGATCGCCCCCGATGGCCAGAGCTTCGTCGACACCTGGTCGACGCCGACGACCCCAGCGACCTCCGTCGTCCGCGATCCGAAGGGCAGAGTCCTGGTCGCCCTCGAGCAGGCCGACATCTCCCGACTGCTGGCCGCCGGGTGGCAGCCGCCGATTCCCTTCTCCACCAAAGCGCGTGACGGGAAGACCGACCTGTACGGCCTGATGTACCGGCCCAGCAATTTCGACTCGACCCGCAAGTATCCGGTACTGAACTACCTGTACCCCGGCCCGCAAAGCGGGAGCGTCGGGACCCGGAGCTTCGTCGCGGCCCGGGGGGACAAGCAGGCCGTCGCGGAGCTGGGCTTCGTGGTGATCGAAGTCGACGCGATGGGGAGCCCGATGCGGTCGAAGTCATTCCACGACGCCTATTATGGCAACATGGGGGACAACGGGCTGCCCGATCAGATCGCCACGATCAGGGAACTGGGTACTCGACGCCGCTGGATGGATCTCGACCGGGTCGGGATCTGGGGCCATTCCGGGGGCGGCTTTGCCGCGGCGGACGGAATTCTCCGCTATCCCGATTTCTACAAGGTGGCCGTGTCCCAGGCAGGCAACCACGACCAGCGGACCTACGAGGACGACTGGGGCGAGCGCTATCACGGGCTGCTCGAGAAAGGAGCGAACGGCACCACAAATTACGACGACCAGGCCAATCAGAACCTCGTCAAGAATCTCAAGGGCAAGCTGCTGATTGCCCACGGCACCATGGACGACAATGTTCCGCCGAACAACACCATGGCGCTGGTGGACGCCCTGATCAAGGCCAACAAGGACTTTGAGCTGATCACCATGACCAACCGGCGGCACGGCTTCGGCAACGAGCCGTACATGATGCGCCGACGCTGGGACTTCTTCGTCAGGAACCTCCTCGGCGTCGAGCCGCCGAAGGGCTACGAAATCGGGGCCCCGAAGCCCCTGGTTCCTTGACAGGATTTCGCCGGGTTTGTCCAGGACAACCCCAGTTGCCGTGGCTGCCGCACATTGACAGGTGTTCGACCATCGGGTAGCGTGGAGGACCCCCTTTGCACGCCACCCCCACCGTTTCGTCGCCAGGACAACCATGAGTCTATTTGCGACCAAGTCGATTACGGCGCTCAAGCGCGAGGCCGAAGCCACCGGCGAGAAGACGCTGGCCCGGACCCTCGGCCCCATCAACCTGCTCACGCTCGGCATCGGCGCCATCGTCGGCGCCGGCATCTTCGTGCTCACCGGCGTGGCCGCCGCCCTGCATGCGGGGCCGGCCGTGGCGCTCTCGATGGTGGCGGCCGGCATCGGCTGCGGATTCGCGGGCCTCTGCTACGCCGAGATGGCCGCGGCCGTTCCGGTGGCGGGCAGCGCCTATACCTATTCGTACGCCACCATGGGCGAATTCATGGCGTGGATCATCGGCTGGGACCTGATCCTCGAGTACGGCATGGGGGCGGCCACGGTCGGCGTCGGCTGGTCGGCGTCCTTCGTGAGCTTCCTCAACCTGGTGGGAATCCACCTGCCGGCGGAGTGGACCAACGCGCCGCTCGGGTTCTGCACGGCGGTCCAGGTGAGCCAACAGGTGGCCGGTTGCGCCTCAGCGGGCTGGCATGCCACCGGTGCGATCATCAACCTGCCGGCCGTGATCATCATTCTCGCCATCTCCGCGCTGCTCACGATCGGCATCAAGGAGTCGGCAAACTTCAACAGCGCGATGGTGCTGGTGAAGGTCGGGGTACTGATCCTTTTCGTAGTCTTCGGGGCGATGTACGTCAACAAGGAGAACTGGCACCCGTTCATTCCGCCGAACACCGGCGAATGGGGGACCTACGGCTGGTCGGGCATTCTGCGTGGCGCGGGCCTGATTTTCTTCGCCTTCATCGGGTTTGACGCGGTCAGTACGGCGGCCCAGGAGGCCAAGAACCCCAAACGGGACATGCCGCTTGGCATCCTCGGCTCGCTGCTCATCTGCACCGCCCTGTACGTCGCGGTCTCGATCGTCCTCACCGGGCTCGCCTCGTACAAGGACCTCAACGTGGCGTCACCGGTGATCATGGTGGTCGAACGGATCGCGGGCCTGGCGTGGTTCCGCCCGATCGTGACGATCGGCGCGGTACTCGGACTCGGCTCCACCATGGTGGTCATGCTCATCGGGCAGACCCGGGTGTTCTACTCCATGTCGCGAGACGGGCTGCTGGGCGGGTGGGCGGGCAAGATCCATCCGAAGTTCCGGACGCCGTACGTCTCGACGATCCTGACCGGTGTCGTGGTCGCCTCGATCACCGGCCTGTTCCCGATCCAGATCCTCGGCTTGATGGTCAACATCGGGACCCTGCTGGCGTTCGTACTGGTCTGCGGCGGCGTCCTCGTGCTCCGACGCACCCGCCCGGACCTCGAGCGGCCGTTCAGGACTCCGTTCGTTCCCCTGGTCCCGATCCTTGGGATGGCCTGCTGCCTGGGGCTGATGGCCACCCTGCCCTGGGAAACCTGGGAACGGCTGTTCATCTGGCTGGCACTGGGCTGCCTCATCTACTTTGCCTACGGCCGCCATCATAGCACGCTGACCCGCGGCACCGACGGTCAGATCGCCTCGGATCGTTAGGGCAAGGACGGCCCTCGCCAATGAAGAACGCCCCCCGGCTCCTTGCCGGGGGGCGTACTTCTTGGGGCCAGGTGCAGCGTCAGTCTTCGGCCCGAAGGCACTCCTCGAAGATCCCCATGCCGGTATCGACGTCGTACTGATCGAGCACCAGCGGCGGGGCCAGACGGAACGCGCTCTTCCCGCACCCTAGCAACAGCAGCCCTTTCCGGAACGCCCGGTCGGTCATGCGGTCGATGATCTCTGAGTACGGCTCCTTCGACGAGCGGTCTTTCACGAACTCGACGCCGAGCATCAGGCCGCGGCCGCGAACGTCGCCGATCACGGCGAACTTTTCCTGGAGGGCCCGGGCGTGGGCCTGGATCCGGTCGCCCATCTGCTGGATGTGGGGGAGAGACGCCTCAACGACGTCGAGCGTCGCCAGGGCGGCGGCACAGGCCACCGGGTTCCCGCCATAGGTAGAGCCATGGGCCCCGGGACCCCACGTCATGACCGACTCCCTGGCAATGAAGGCCCCGATCGGCATCCCGCTGCCGAGGCCCTTGGCGCTGACCAGGATGTCGGGCTCGACCCCCTCCCAGTCGCACGCCCACATCTTCCCGGTCCGGCCGACGCCGGACTGGACCTCGTCGGCGACGAGCAGGATCCCGTGCTGGTCGCACACCTCGCGCAGCGCCTTGAGAAACCCGATCGGGGGAATCACGTAACCGCCCTCACCCTGAATCGGCTCGACAAAGATGGCGGCGACGTCGCTCGGGTCGACGTGGCGGGCGAAGAGCTCGTGAAGCGCGTCGAGCGACTGACCGATCGGGTCGATCGAGCGATAGGGATTGGCGTACGGCACATGGAACACCTCGGGCAGGAAGGGCCCGAAATGCTTGTGCTGGCCGGCCTTGCTGGACGTCAGACTCAGGGCGCCATAGCTCCGACCATGGAAGGCGCCCTGAAACGCGATCAGCGCCGGACGACGGGTGTGATACCGGGCGAGCTTGATCGCGCCTTCGATCGCCTCGGTCCCGGAGTTCGAGAGAAAGACCCGCTTCCGGCTTGGGCCGGGCGCCAACTGGGCCAGCCGTTCGGCCAGCCGGGCGAATCCTTCGAAGTAGAAGTCGGTGCCGCAGATATGGAGAAACCGGTCGGCCTGCTCCTTGATGGCGGCAACCACCTTGGGATGATTGTACCCAGTGGCCGACACGGCGATCCCCGCCATGAAGTCGATGTACCGGTTGCCGTCGACGTCCTCGACCATCGCCCCTTTTCCGCCGGCAATGACCAGCGGGTACTCCTTGATGTACGACGAGGAGGTCCAGGCGGCATCGCGGTCGATGATCGCCCTGGCCCGGGGGCCCGGCGGCGGGGTCACAATGCGGGGGTAGTCGCGGCTGGTCATGTCCGTCCGTCCGATCGAGCGTGAAGTCCGTGTCTCAGGCGCCGGCGTGCGGCGGGGAGGCCGGCACCGCCGCCTGCTGATCCCGCCACCACCGCTGGCCAGATTCGGGCAGGGTGTAGATCGGGTCGTAATACTCGTGCTGCTGCTGGAGCGCGTCCTGATTGCCCCATTCGATGCTGGTCAGGTAGTTCTTGGTCCAGTAGCTGATCCCCTTCTCCCGGTCGTAACCGGCAAGTTGGTGGATCCACCGTTTGCCGACGAACGGCACATCGCACACCACGCGTGGGGTCGCAAACCCCGGCAGATACCCCATGATGTCGTGCTGGAGCTGCTGGGCCTCGGCCACCGACAGCCGCCAGTGCTCGCTGTTGGGGATCATGTCGCACATGTAGAAGTAGTAGGGCATGATCTTGGCGTGATCGAGCAGCATGAAGCAGAGCTCGACCAGATCGCGGGCCGTGGTGTTGATGCCGCGGAGCAGTACGCCCTGATTCCGAACATCACGGAAGCCGATCTCGAGCAGCTTCCTGGTCGCCTTCCCGACGAGCGGGGTGATCTGCTGGGCGTGGTTGGCGTGGGTATGGAGCGCCAGATCTACGCCGCGCTCGAAGGCCTTGCGGGCCAGCCGCTCGAAACCGGCCAGCACACTGTCCTGGAGGTAGTGCTGAGGAATGCCGATCAGCCCCTTCGACGCGAGTCGGATGTCCCGAATGTTCGGGATGTCGAGCAGCGCCGACACGAAGGGCTCGAGCTGCGTGATGTGGAGATTGGCGATGTCACCGCCCGAGACCACCACGTCGCGCACGCTGGGCGTCTTCCGGAGGTACTCCAGCATCTGCTGATGCCGGTCCTTCTGCGGTATCACGAACCGGAGCTTCTCCACCTGGGGCACATCGTTCCCCACCAGGTCCATCCGCGTGCAGTGGCCGCAGTATTGGGGGCAGGTCGCAAGCATCTCGGCCAACACCTTGGTGGGATAGCGGTGCGTCAGCCCCTCGACCACCCACATGTCATGCTCGTGAAGGCTGTCGCGGGACGCCTTGGGATGATTGGCCCAGTCGGTCCGCCGGTCTGCGAACGCGGGGGCCATGTAATAGCGGACCGGATCGCGCCAGAGATCGGTCACGTTCATCGTGTTGATCATCTGGGGTGGAATCAGCATGGACATCGTGGCGCGCTGTTCCATGTCCTGGCCGATGCTCTGCGCGAGATCATCCGGCAGAAGCGGACCGAGTACATCCTTGAACTCGCGGAGATTCTTGATGGTGTGCTTCCGCTGCCAGGTCGCGTTCTCCCAGTCCGCCGCGGATACGCCACTGAAGCCGGGGATTCTGGTCCAGTCGGGCTCCACGTATTCCCGTTTGATCGGATACGGGATAGGCTGGCCAGCCTTCATCGGTTCGTGGGCGTAGATCATGCGTCCCTCAGATGGTAAGGCGATACCCAGCTTGCTGTTGGCAAGATAATATATTATATATACTCTGGCAAGTTGCCGCGCGATCAAGACTTTGACCCAGGGCTGCCGTGCACCTCGACCAGGTCCAGAATCGCCTTCCCCGACGCCGCAAGGTCGCCACCCATGAGATGGTCGCCGAGGTTCTCCGGGAAGCCATCGCGACCGGTCACCTCAAGGCCAGTCAGCCCCTCCCCCAGGATGAGATCGCCTCCCAGCTTCACGTGAGCCACATTCCGGTCCGCGAAGCGCTTCGCCAGCTCCAGTCCGAGGGCCTGGTGACGTACCAGCCCAACCGGGGGGCAACCGTCAGCGCCCTCAGTCCCGGCGAAATCCGCGAGATCTACGAAATCCGCGTCATTCTCGAAACGGCCGCCGTCCGACGGGCCGCTACCGCGCTCACTACCCAGAAGCTCGATCAGGCCGAACGGATGCTCGACCTGGCGGAGGCGGACCAAGATGGGGCGGCGTGGGGATCTCATGACGTCGAGTTCCATCAGTTGATTTACGATCTCGACCATCGCCCCCACATGCGGGAACTGATTGACGGCCTCCTGCGCCGAGTCGATCGATACTGGCTGATCCAGGGACTGATGCTTCGCCACCGCGCCGCGTTCGACCGGGAACATCGGGCGCTCCTCGCCGCCCTCCGGGCGCAGGATGGCGCCCGCGCCGCAGTGATCCTCGAGGCCCATCTGGCCGGCGCCGCGGCTCTGCTGGCCACCGCCGTGGAGCAGAGCGAAGCCCCCACGGCAGCCTAGCGCGCTGCCCCCGACGAACGCCCTCGTGACGACCGACTGTCGCCACGGGGGCGTTGCCCGTATCATCAATGCTCATCCTCCAACATCCGGACCGCCGTCATGAAGACGCTGCTCCTCATCAGCTCCCTGGCACTCGTGTCCTCCGCCGCCGCTCAGGCTCCGGTCAAGCCCAAAGAGCTGCCCCTCGTCCCGACCCGATCGATCAGCCTCGACACCGATGAAGGGTCATGGCTCTCCCTTGACGTATCGCCCGACGGGCGCTCGGTGGTGTTCGACCTGCTCGGCGACCTGTACACCGTTCCCCTGGCCGGCGGAGCCGCCGCGCCCCTGACGAGCGGCATGGCATTCGACGCCCAGCCCCGATACTCGCCTGACGGGAAATGGGTCGCCTTCACCTCCGACCGGGACGGGGCGGAGAACGTCTGGATCATGAACGTCGAAACGAAGGAGGCCCGGCAGATCACCAAGCTCAAGGACAGGGTGATCCAGTCGCCTGAGTGGGTCCCGGACGGCAAGTACATCGTCGTCACGATCGGCGACATCGTCTTCAAGCCGGGCAAGCTCTGGATGTTCCACGTCGACGGCGGGAGCGGGATCCAGCTGATCAAACAGCCCGAGAGCGAACTCACCACCGGCGCCGCCTTCGGCCCGGACGGCCGGTACCTCTGGTACGCGCAGCGGACCGGCACCTGGAACTACAACGCGATCTTTCCGCAATTCCAGATCGCCCGCTACGACCGAGAGACGGGCGCCAGGGAAGTCCGGACCTCCCGGTATGGGTCGGCCATTCGACCGGCACTGTCCCCGGACGGCAAATGGATGGTGTACGCCACCCGTTTCGAGGCCAACACGGGCTTGGTCCTCCGCGACCTGGCGACCGGCGACGAGAAGTGGCTCGCCTACCCGGTCCAGCGGGACGATCAGGAGGCGATCGGGAGTCGGGACGCCTATCCGGGCATGTCGTTCACCCCCGATTCGAAAGAGGTGCTCACCACTTACGGCGGAAAGATCTGGCGAGTGCCGCTCGATGGCGCCGCCCCTATCCAGGTGCCCTTCCGGGCCCAGGCCAGGATCGATCTCGGCCCTCCGCTGGCATTCAAGTACCCGATCGCCGACAGTGCCGAATTCAACGCCCACCAGATCCGGGACGTGGCGCCCTCCCCCGATGGCAAACGGCTCGCCTTCACCGCGCTCGACCGGCTCTATGTGATGGACTGGCCCGCCGGTACGCCGAAGCGGCTCACCCGGGCCGAGGTCGTGGAGGCGGAGCCGACCTGGTCACCGGACGGCCTGTGGATCGGGTACGTCACCTGGCAGCGTGAAGGCGGCAGCGTCGTGAAGATCCGGGCGGACGGCGTCGGGCCGGCGGTGACGTTGACCACCGAACGGGCGACCTACCAGCAGCCCGCCTGGGCACCAGACGGGGCCAGGATAGTCGCCGTCCGAGGCCCGGCCGAACCGCGGCGGATCGAAGACGGGCCTTCGGCGCCGGGCGTCGCGATCGACCTGATCAGTCTTCCGGTCGACGGTGGCGCCGCAACACTCATCGCCCCGACCGCGGGGCGAGGGCACCCGCACTTCGCGGCCGACCCGAGCCGGATCTTTCTCTACAGCGCCGACAGCGGCCTCGTTTCCATTCGTTGGGATGGGAGCGATCAGAAGCGCCATCTCAAGGTCGCGGCCCCGCTGCTGCTCAACCCGGCGAAGCCGGCCGGACCAGACGTCGTGACGATGGCACCGCGCGGTGACCAGGCACTGATCCAGAACGGCTACGACATCTATCTCGTCACGGTCCCGATGACCGGTGGGGAACCCCCGACCGTCTCACTCCAGGATCCCAAGACGGCCTCGGTTCCGGCCCGCCGGCTCACCGACCTCGGCGGCGAGTTTTCGACCTGGACCGCCGATGGCCGGAAGGCAATGTGGGGCCTCGGCAGTGCGATCTTCGCCTATGATGTCGAGCAAGGCGCGGCCTTCGATCGGCAGCTCGAGACCGACCTCAAGGCGGCCCAGGCCGATACCACGGCGCCAGGCAAGGCCCGGGCGGATTCCACGGCCAAACGGAAATTCGAACCGGCCGAGACAATGATCTCGGTCCGGGTGGCCCGTGACATCCCCAAAGGGACGGTCGTCCTTCGCGGCGCCCGGGTCATCACGATGCGCGGCACCGAGGTCATCGACAACGCCGACATCGTGGTCCGGAACAGGCGCATCGTGAGCGTCGGGGCCCGCGCCGAGGCGCCGAGCGGGGCCCGGGTTATCGACGTCGCCGGCAAGACGATCGTCCCAGGATTTGTAGATACCCACTCCCACATGTGGCCAACGTGGGGCGTCCACAAGCAGCAGCCCTGGATGTACCTCGCCAACCTGGCGTATGGCGTCACCACGACCCGCGACCCGCAGACCAGTTCGAGTGACGTGGTCACCTACGGCGATCAGGTTGAGGCCGGCCAGATAGTCGGGCCTCGGATCTATTCGACAGCGAGCGGGATCGGATACTGGCACGAGCAGATCCGCGACCTCGATCATGCCCGAACGATCATGAAACGGTACAGCAAGTACTGGGATACCAAGACGATCAAGATGTACATGAAAGGCCCCCGCCAGGTCCGCCAGTGGGTGATCATGGCCGCCCGGGAAAACGGCATCATGCCGACCACCGAAGGGGGCCTCGACACCAAGTACGACCTCACCATGCTGTTCGACGGCTACCCAGGGCAAGAGCACGCGGTACCGACGGTACCGCTCTACGGCGACATGGTGACGGCCTACGCCAAATCAGGGATCGAATACACGCCGACATTGCTGGTCCAGTACGGCGGCCCGTCGGGCGAGGAGTGGTACTTCACCAGAGAGCGCCCCTACGACGACCCCAAGATCCGCCGCTTCATGCCCTATGAGCACCTGGCCGACAAGACCAGGCGGCGGGGCGGCGGCAGCCCGATTTCTCCCGGCGGCTGGTTCATGGACGAGGAATACATCTTTCCGAAGACCGCCAAGGTGGCGGCCGACATCGTCAAGGCCGGTGGGTCGATTGGAATCGGGAGCCACGGCCAGTTCCAGGGCCTGGGATATCATTGGGAACTGTGGCTGGTCGGATCCGGCGGGATGCCGGCCCACGACGCGCTCAGGATGGCCACTCTGTCCGGCGCCAAGGCGCTGGGTCTGGACGGCGACCTCGGCTCCATCGAGCCGGGCAAGCTGGCCGACCTGATCGTCATGGACAAGAATCCGCTCGAGAACCTGCGGAACACCAACACGATCAGCCATGTGATGAAGAACGGCCGGCTCTATGACGGCAATTCGCTCGATGAGGTGTGGCCCCGGGCGCGGAAGCAGGAGCCGCCGTACGGCCTGACGGAAACGCCGACGACCCGCGCGGGCATCAAACCCTGAGCGGGACCGTCAGCGCCCGCCCGGCGAAATGGCCCGGGCGGGCGCGACGGCGCTGATCACCAGCCCCACCAGCACGACCGTCACCGCTCCGATGACATTGTACCAGAGGAACGCCACCGAGGGCGCACCGAAGCTCACGGCCGCCACCGTGGCCATCCCCACGATCAGCCCGACGAACGCGCCCAGCGCTCCAGCCCTCGGCATCATCGCGAGAATGAAGACGCCAAGAATCGACCCGTAGAAGAACGACCCGAACCGGTTCACGACCTCGATCAGGGAGCCGAGGGTGGCGGCGAACGTGGCGACGATGGAGGCGAAGACGCCCCAGAAACCCGTCGCGGCCTTGGAGACCGCAAGAAAGTGGGCGTCACTCGCCTCGGGGCGGATCCAGCGGCGGTAGAAGTCGATGACGGTGGCCGTGGAAAGCGAGTTCAGTTCCGCGGCGATGGCAGACATCGCGGCGGCGATGACGGCGGCGATGAACAGGCCCGCAAGCCCGATCGGAAGCTGGTCGACCACGAAGCGGGGGATGATGTAGTTCACGTCGCGCGCGGCCTTGCCGGTCACCCGCTCCGCCAGGGCCAGCGCCTCGGTCCGGATCTTCCCGGTCTCCGCCTCCGCCGCTTGGAACGCCGCTCGGGGAACCTCGTCCGATCCTCGGGATGCCGCGGCCAGCGCTCGGGCCGCCGCCTCCCTCCGCCCCTGCGCCTCGACAAATCGCCCGTCGAGCCCGGCGAATGCGCCGGGTTCGGCCGCTCGCACCGCCTTCTCGTGGGCCGGATTGAAGTAGAGTGGCGGGCTCTGGAACAGATAGAACACGAACACCAGAACGCCGATCAGCAGGATGAGCCCCTGCAGCGGGATCTTCCAGTAGGCGCTCATCAAGAGCGAACGCCGCGCCTGGTCGACCGATTTGGCCGTGAGGTAGCGCTGGACCTGGCTCTGATCGGTACCGAAGTACGACAGCATCAGGAAGGTGCCACCGATGATGCCCGACCAGAACGTGTAGGTCTTGGTGAGATCGAACGAGAAATCGAAGGCCTTGAGGCGCCCGACCGCACCCGCCACCCGGAGGGCGTCGTCCGCGGGGACCGGAATCTTGTGGATCAGGACGATCACCGTCAGCACCAGCGCCGTGACGATCAGGAACATCTGCTTCACGTCCGCCCAGGTGACGGCCTGGACGCCGCCGATCATCGTATAGAGCACCGTCGGAACACCGATTACCGCCACCGACCAGGCCAGATTCCACCCGAAGACCGCGGAGAACACCACGGCCGGTGCGGCGAGGATGGTGCCGCAGGACAAACCGCGGGAAATCAGGAAGAGGAAGGCGGTCAGCGACCGGGTCTTCGAGTCAAACCGCTTTTCCAGGAACTCGTATGCGGTAAAGACCCGGGCCCGATGGAGAAACGGCACCAGCGTGACCCCCAAAATCACCATCGCGACCGGGAGCCCGAAGTAGAACTGGACGAACCCGATGCCGGCGGTGGCGCCCTGTCCGGTCGTGCCGATCAGGGTGACCGCGGACATCTGGGTCGCCATCACCGACAAGCCGACCGCCCACCACGGGAGACTCCGATTGGCCAAGAAATAGCCCTCGATTTCCGTAGTGCCCTTCGACCGACGGATCCCGTCGATGACGACGTAGCCCAGGTACCCAATGACGATGACCCAGTTGAGGGGATGCATCAGCGGGTATACCGGTGCTGGAGGAACCACAGCAGCAGGCCGGCGACGACCTGCACGGCCAGCACCCGGATCAACACGGTGATGAACCGGGGCTGGTCGACGGCATCGGTGGTCGGCGTGGGCATGGCAGTCCTCGATTGGGTCCGGGCCCCAAGAGTCACCGACGCTCCGGTTATGCGCAAGGGGTTCTCCCGCTGCACAAAACCGGCCCTTGCCTGCAACCGACACCGAAGACGGCGCCGAGGCGGTACCTTCCGATCGTATGATTGGACCCCGTCCCGAGCCCGAGCCGGCAGCTCCCTACCGCGTTCTGGCCCTCGTCGTTTTGATGCTGGCCCTGGTGACCACGGCCGAGCATTGGGCGTCGATGCGGGTCAACGCCGAGGACCCGACCTGGCGGACCGTCGCGCATGCCCTCAAATCTGAGTTACCCCGATGGGGAACGTGGCTGCTGGCCGTTCCGCTCGCCCGCTGGCTGATCCGGAAATCGCGCTGGACCGGGTGGCGGGCATTGCCGACGACGACCGCTCACCTCCTCCTCGCCTATTTTGTGATCCTCGCCCACGAGGCGCTGGTGTTGTTCATTCACCGCGCGATCGGCTTTCCGACCGGGCCGCGCCCCTACCTCGACGCCCTCCGCCAACGGCTGAATATCGGGATCCTCCCGGGGTCGCTGGTCGGGTACTCTGCCGTGATCGGCGCGGCAGTATCGATCGACTATTTCCTGCGCTTCCGGGAACGGTCGATGGCGGTGGCCACGTTGGACCGGGAGTTGGCCGAGGCCCGGCTCCACGCGCTCGAACGCCAGCTGAACCCCCACGTCCTGTTCAACGCCCTCAATACGGTGTCGATGCTCGTGCGCCGAGGCGACGGAGGGCCGGCGGTGGAGATGCTGGCCCGGCTGTCCCAGTTCCTCCGGGCCACCCTGGACGGAGGAAATCGGCACGAGGTGCCGTTGGCTGAGGAACTCGCTCAGGTGGAGCGGTATCTCGACATCGAGAGGGTTCGGTTCGGCGACCGACTCTCCGCGACCATCGATGTCCCAGTCCACCTGCGCGAGGCGCTCGTCCCCGCCCTGGCCCTCCAGCCCCTGGTGGAAAACGCGATCCGTCACGGAATCGCCGGCCTTCGCGCGGGCGGGGCGGTGATTGTGCAAGCTCGTCGTGATGGCGACCGGCTCGTCCTTGATGTCGACGACAACGGGCCGGGCCCCCTGCCCGGCGATGCACCCCCTGGAATCGGCCTCGCCAATTCCCGCGCCCGCCTGGCGGTGCTCTACGGGCCCGACGCAAGCCTGACACTGGAACCGCGGCCTTCCGGCGGCGCGCGAGCCCGGGTCGTCATCCCGTACCGTCTGGCGGCCCAGTGACAGGGACGATCCGGACGTTGGTCGTCGATGACGAACCCCTCGCGCTCGAGGGCGTGAGCCGACTGCTCGCCGTAGACCCCGACATCGAGATCGTCGGCTCGTGCAGCGACGGCATTGGCGCCGTCGCCGCCATTGAACGGCTCGACCCGGATCTGGTGCTGCTCGACATTCAGATGCCGGGGCTGGATGGTCTGGAGGTCGTCCGCCGGGTCGGGCCTGACCGGATGCCGGTCGTCGTATTCGTGACGGCGTTCGACCGCCATGCCATCGCGGCCTTTGAGGTTCAAGCGATCGACTACGTGCTCAAGCCGTTCGAGGATGCCCGGTTTCATGCCGCGGTCGCTCACGCGAAGGCGGTTGTTCGCGATGGGGCCTTCGCCGATCGAGGCCGCCGGATGGCGGCGGCATTGGGAGACGACGATGCGCCCCCGCAGGGCCCAGCCCGGCTGACAAAGATTGCCGTCAGAAAGCCGGATCGCACGGTATTCGTCGGAGTCGACACCATCGACTGGATCGAGGCGGCGGACTATTGCGTCAAGCTGCACGCGGGCGGGCACGTCCACGTCATCCGGGAATCGATGCACCGGCTCGAGGCCAAGCTCGACCCAGCGCGATTCTTCCGAACCCATCGTTCTGCCATCGTCAACCTCGACCGGGTTCGGGAGACCGCGGCAGCCCCGAACGGCGACTCCGCCCTCATCCTGGCCGACGGAAGCACGGTCCGGCTGAGCCGGGTCCGCCGCCTGGCCTTCGAATCGCGCATGACGGGCCCCCGAAACCCGCTCTGAACTCGGCTCGCTGCAGATCCGCCGCGGTTCGCTGCACCGGAGGGAACCCTGTGGAATCGGTTCCGTAGGGCCAGGCTCAACCTCTACGCCGGAGAACTCATGTCGCTGCCCTTCTTGCTGATGCTGGCCGCAATGGCCCCCAAGCCGAACCCGATGCTGGTCGACCGTGCCTGGCTGGCCGAACGCCTGCAAGACCCAAAACTCGTGATGCTCCAGATTGGGGATCGCCAGTCCAAGGCCGACTACGATGCCGGACACATTCCCGGCAGCCAGTTCGTCGCCTTCGGCCAGGAGCTGGCCGCTCCCATGGATCATTCGGATCCGTCCAAGCTCATGCTCGAGCTTCCGAGCCCGACCCAACTGAAGAGCACCCTCGAGGCGAAGGGGATCGGCGACGATTCCTACGTCGTGCTGATCGTGGCCCGCGAGTACTTCTCGCCGACCACGCGCGCCTACCTGACCCTGACCTATGCCGGATTGGGCGGCCGAATCTCGATCCTGGACGGCGGCGTCGAGGCCTGGAAGAAGGACGGCCGCCCGATGACCGCCGATCTCCCGACGATCCGCCCCGGCTCCCTCACCCTGCGGCTCGACTCATCCGTGGTGGTGAGCGCCGAACAGGTCCATCAGAGCCGTGGCAAGGCTGGCGTCGTCGTGGTCGACGCCCGGGATACCGCGTTCTTCAATGGCGCCGACACCCATCAGGCCCGCAGCGGCCGGATCCCGGGAGCGATCAGCATTCCCTACTCTTCGTTCTTCACGGACGACGGCTTCTTCAAGTCGGCCGCCGCGATCGAGGCGATCTTCACCGCCGCCGGGGTCAAGAAAGGCGACCGGGTCCTGAGCTACTGCCACATCGGCCAGCAGGCAACGGCCGTCTGGTTTGCGGCCCGCCTGCTCGGGCACGAGGCCTCGCTCTATGACGGGTCATTCGACGAATGGTCCCGGCGGAAGGAACTCCCGGTGGACGCCGGGAAGAGCCCATGATCGCCGTGGTCGGACTGCTGGCGGCGAGTGTCTCGGCGCCGCCGGCCGAACCCGCAGTCATCGCCGTCGATTCCTTCCCGCGGCTCGTGACCGCAGAGTGGGTGGCCGCCGAACAGCGGCGAAACGACGTCGTGGTGATTCACGTCGACCGGACCCGGGCGGGGTACGACTCCGCCCATGTCGCGGGCGCCGGGTTCGCCGCTCCCTCCGAGTTCACGGTGACCCGAACCGGGATCTTGACGGAACTCCCCCCAACCGCCGCCCTCGTCGCCCTGGTTGAGCGGCTCGGGATCTCCAACCGGACCGAGGTCGTGCTCTACGGCGATTTCCTCGCCGCCGCGCGACTGTTCATGACACTCGATTACCTCGGGCACGACCGCGTGGCCATCCTCGATGGCGGCCTGACTGCCTGGCGGGAAGCCGGCCTCGCCGTCGCGGCCGGACCGCCACCGGTCACGAAACCAGGCCGCTTCCAGCCGGCGGTCAGATCCGAGACCATCGTCACGACGGCCTGGGTTCGTGACCGACTCGGCGACTCCGCCGTCCGGCTGCTCGACGCCCGCTCACCGGCCGAGTACAGCGGAGACCAGCCCGAGGAAGGGGTCGCCCGGCCCGGACATATTCCCGGAGCGGCCTTGCTCGATTGGCACACCCTCGTCGACGGCCCCCGGTTCAAGTCCGTGGACCAGCTGCGGGCCCTGGTCCGGCAGGCAGGGGCCGCACCGGGTCGGACGGCGGTGACCTACTGCCGCGTCGGCACGCGAGCATCGCTCCTCTACTTCGTGCTCCGCTACCTCGGCCAGCCGGTTCGGCTGTACGACGGATCGCTGAACGAGTGGAGCGCGGACTCGACGCTGCCCGTAGTTCGAGGCGTCGCCGGGTCGGCCGGCGGCGGACCTGCTGAGGCAATTTGGGAAACGGTAGTGGTGAAGCGGGAAGCCACGACCAGTCAGGCCGGGTATCGATCGCACCTGGCGGGCGGCTGGAGCGAGGCCCGAGATCGCGCCCGGAGGCAGGGCTTGATCCTCGACTACCGGATTCTCACAGGGCGGGCCGAGCCGGATGACCTGATGCCGTGGGATGTGGTGCTGGTGACCGTGTTCCGCGATGAGGCCGCCCGGAAACAGTTCGAGGCGGCAGACGGTGCCGGTGCGAACGAGAGGATCGAGGGTCCTGCCGGCAGGCGCCTTGCCCGGCGACAATACGTTACCGTCCTCCGAGAGCCGTGACCGGGGCCGCGGCTATTCCAGGTGTTCCGCGGCCCAGGCGTTGATGTAGTCCACCAGGTCGGCGAGCGGCGTCCCCGGGCCGAACAGCTTGCCGATCCCCTGAGCCGTCAACGCCTCGCAGTCCTCCGCCGGAATAATCCCGCCTCCGGTCACCAGGATATCCGTTCGGCCGGCCTCTTCGAGGAGCTTCCTCACCCTGGGAAACAGCGTCATATGCGCGCCGCTCAGGATCGAGAGGCCGACGACGTCGACGTCTTCCTGAATGGCGGCCGTGGCGATCATCTCGGGGGTCTGGTGGAGCCCCGTGTAGATAACCTCCATGCCGGCGTCCCGGAGTGCCGCGGCGACGACCTTGGCACCGCGATCGTGGCCGTCGAGGCCGGGTTTCGCCACCAGGACCCGGATGGGCCGGGGCAACGGTTTCGTATTGGTCATGCGCGGTCTCGCCTAGAAGAACACCGGTTCGCGGTACGCGCCGTACACCTTCTCCATCGCGTACCGAATCTCGTACAACGTTGCATAGGCCCTGGCACAATCGAGCATCGCCGGAATCAGATTCCGGTCTTCCGCGGCCGCCCGAGTCAACTCGGCCAGGCTCCGCTCGACCAGCAAATTGTCCCGGCGGTTCCGGAGCGCCGTCAGGCGCTCGCGCTGGGTCCGGTCCGCCTCCTCGCCGACCTTGAGGATCTCCATTGGCCGGTCCGGTTCTTCCTCGACGAACGCATTGACGCCGACCACCGGACGACGGGACGAATCGACTTCATCCTGGAAGCGGGACGCCGAGGCGGCGATCTGGCGCTGGAACCAGCCCTTCTCGATCGCCTTCACAACGCCACCCTGAGCGTCGATCTCGGCAAACAGCCCCTCGGCCTCGCGCTCCATCTGGTCGGTGAGGGCCTCGACGTAGTACGAACCACCGAGTGGATCGGCGACGTTGGCGACACCGGTCTCATAGGCAAGAATCTGCTGGGTCCGGAGCGCCACCCGCACGGACTCTTCGGTCGGCAAGGCCAGGGTCTCATCGAGCGCGTTGGTATGCAGTGACTGGGTTCCGCCGAGGACGGCGGCCAGGGCCTGATACGCCACGCGCGCCACATTGTTGAGCGGCTGCTGGGCTGTGAGACTGACGCCGGCCGTCTGGCTGTGGAAACGCATCTTCCAGCTTCGGTCGTCCCGGGCGCCATATTTGTTCCTGAGATGGCGGGCCCAGATCCGACGGGCGGCGCGGAGCTTGGCGATTTCCTCGAAGAAATCGTTGTGGACATCCCAGAAGAACGAGAGGCGGGGTGCAAACGAATCGACCGGCAAGCCCCGAGCGATGCCATGCTCGATGTACGAGAAGCCGTTGGCGAGCGTAAAGGCGAGTTCCTGGGCCGCGGTGGCGCCGGCCTCGCGGATGTGGTAGCCCGAGATCGAGATCGTGTTCCACTTCGGGGTGTGGACCGTACCCCACTCGAACATGTCCACAATGATCTTCATCGCCCGGTCGACGGGATAGACCCAGGCGTGCTGGGCCTGATACTCCTTCAACATGTCGTTCTGAACGGTGCCCTGGAGCTTCGCGATGTCCACGCCCTGACGCTCGGCCGCGGCGATATAAAAGCACCAGAGTAGCGCCGCCGGCCCATTGATCGTCATGGACGTCGACACCTGGTCAAGCGGGATCCCGTCGAACAGGGTCTCCATGTCGGCCAGGCTCGAGATCGCGACGCCGCATTTGCCGACTTCGCCCTCGGACCGCGGGTGGTCCGAGTCGTAACCCATCAGCGTCGGAAAATCGAAGGCGACGGAGAGACCGGTCTGCCCGCGTTCGAGCAGGAACTTGTAGCGGCGATTGGTGTCGAGCGCGGTTCCGAAACCGGCAAACTGGCGCATCGTCCAGAGGCGACCCCGGTACCCTGTCGGGTGAATGCCCCTCGTATAGGGGAACTCACCGGGCAGGACGCCATCGGCCCCGAGCGTATCGACCAGGTCGACCGGGGTATAAACCGGCTCGACGGACCGCCCGGAGATCGAGGTGAAATTGCCGTCGGGCCGGAGCGGCAGGCGGCCATACTCGGCCCGCCACTGCTCCACCTCCTGCTTGAGCGCCGCCAGCTCCCGCTCGCGCGCAGCCAGCTGAACCGCGAGATCCGCCGCCGACCCATTGCGTGACTGTGTCATGTCTTGCCCCCCTCCTTCAAACCGGCCACGACCTGCGCCGCCACCTCATACGGGCTCATCCGGCCCGCCACCATATCCGTTGCCCGCTCACCGATCATGGCCTCAGCCGCCGTCTCCCGCCAGAGCCATCGGTCCACCGCCCGGTTGACGACTTCGCGGGTTCGCTGGACCAGTCGGCGACGCCGCCGTTCGACCAACTCACCGCTGGCTGTCATGGCCGTGCAGTGCCGGTCGAGGGCTTCGAGAATTTCGGTAATCCCCTGCCCCTGGGAGGCCGAGGCAAGCAGAACCGGAGGGTCCCACGCCGCCGGGCCATCGGGTTCGGCCGGGATCGCGGCCCCCGCCTTTTTGAGCGACACCCCGTGGTGGGCCTTGATTCGTCGGAAGGCATTGCCCTTCCGAAGCCCCAACGCCACCTCGATTTCATGCTGCAATTTCTCGGCCCCGGGCCGGTCCGCCTTGTTCACGACAAACAGGTCGGCGATCTCCATCACCCCGGACTTGAGGGTCTGAATCCCGTCGCCCGATTCCGGCACCATGACGAGCACCGTCGAATCGGCCATCCCGGCCACGTCGAGCTCCGACTGACCCACGCCGACGGTCTCGATCAGGACCCGGTCGAATCCGGCCGCATCGAGCAGGTCGCAGACCTCCCGGGTGGCCATCGCGAGACCGCCTAACGATCCCCGGGTCGCCATCGACCGGATGAACACGCCGGGGTCGAGCGACACCGACTCCATCCGGATCCGGTCCCCGAGCAACGCCCCGCCGGTGAACGGACTGGTCGGATCCACCGCCACGATCGCCACCGTGAGCCCCCGGGCCCGGCAGGCCGCGGCCAGCTCGTGGGTGAGCGTCGACTTGCCGGCCCCCGGCGGCCCGGTGATCCCGATGCGTTGCGCCCGGCCCAAACGGCCGTGGATGCCTGAGAGCAGGGCCTCGAACCCGGGTCGGCCGTTCTCGACGATGGAGATGGCCCGGGCCAGCGCCGCCGGCCGGTCCAGCCGCAATTCCGGAATCAGCGCCTCGGCCGTCATGCGGGCAAGTTGCCACTCCCCGCAGTCCTTCGCAAGCGACGCCCTCGGCGACAGTTAGGCACCCTGGTCACAGCAACAGCCAGCTCGACAGCGAGAGCAGCATGAAGAAGCCGCAGGTGTCGGTGAAGGTCGTCACGAAGATAGACGACGCGATCGCCGGATCGATCTTGAGCCGGTGCAGCATCATCGGAATGAAGGCGCCCGCGAACCCGGCGACAATCATGTTGCCGGTCATCGCCAGGAACATCGCGACGCCGAACCAGGGCGAATGGACGATCAGCGCGACAATCAGGCCCGCAATCAGCCCGTTGGCCAGACCGTTGACCGCCCCGACCAGCATCTCCTTGCGAATGACCGCCCCGAACTCCCGGAAGTCGATCAGGCCAAGGGCCAGCCGGCGCACGTTGACCGCGAGGGCCTGGGTGCCCGTATTCCCGCCCATGCCGGCGACCATGCCCATGTACGCCGCCACGAAGCCGAGCTGGGCGATCGTCTTGCTCATCAGCAGCGGGACCATCGCCGCGAAGAACGCGGTCGCCAGGTTCACCATCAACCACGGCAGCCGGCTCCTCACCGCCTCGGTCCAGCCGGCACCGAGGTCTTCGTCACCGGCCACGCCGCCGAACTTGAGGAGGTCTTCCGTGGCTTCGGCCTCACCGACGTCCATGACGTCGTCGAACGTGATCCGCCCCAGCAGGTGTTGTTCCCGGTTCACGACGGCGATGGCGGCCACGTTGTAGCGGCCCATCAGCCGGGCGACCTCTTCCTGGTCCATCTCGGGCGGGACGGTGACGTCCGGCTCATCCATCACATCGGCGACCGCCCGGTCCGGGGCCGACAGCACCAGACGCCTGAAGTTCATGATCCCCTTGAGATGCCCGCCGTCATCGATGACGTAGGCCTCCGAGAAATCCTCCACATCGGCGGCCTGGCGGCGAACGTCGTCGAGCGCCTGGCCGACGGTGTCGGTCAACTGCACCGTGACCATCTGCGAGGTCATCAGGCCGCCGGCCGACTCGGAATCGTACTGGAGAAGATCCGCAACCTCCTCCCGCTGCTCGGGATCGTCGACCTGGGCGAGAATCCGCCGCTGTTCTTCCGGTTCGAGTTCGCCTAACAGGTCGGCGGCGTCGTCGTCCGGCATCTCCTCGACGATGTCGGCGGCCTGCTCGGGCTCCAGTGCGGCCAGCGTGTCTTCGGCGTGCTCCTCTTCCGGCAGTTCCCACAGCGCCGAGCCGGAGAGCGACGGCGGCAGCAGCTTGACGATCTCGACTCGCTCGTCTTCGTCGGCCTCCGCCAACACGTCCGCGAGATCGGCCGGTTCGAGCTGCTCGGCAAAATCGAGAAACTCGGCCACGCGGCCGTCCCGGACCAGTCCGATCAGTTTCTGCGCGGCCTGTGGCGTCATCGGGCCTCCCGGTCCACCACGACGGGATCAGGGCCGATCCGGCGCACCACGAGCCGCTCGAGGCGCGTCGCCGTGGCGGCGAGGACGTCGAACTCGAGTCCCGCGGCCCGGAGCCGTTCACCAGCCCTCGGAAACCGTCCCAGCAATTCCGCCAGGCGGCCGCCCACCGACTGGGACTGTCCCGCGGGCAGCCGGACGCCGAATCGCTCTTCGACCTGAGCGGCGTCCGTCGAGCCGCTCGTTTCCCACGGCCCTGCCTCGGCCGGGATCCGGCGCTCGGAGGTTTCCTCGTGCTCGTCGTAGATCTCGCCGACCATCGCGGCCAGGAGATCCTCCATGGTGACGATCCCGAGGGTCCCGCCGAATTCGTCGAGAACGACCGTGAGATGCCGGCGCTCGCGTTGCATGTCGAGAAGGACGTCGCCCGAGCTCCGCGAGGCCGGGGCGGCCGCGACCGGGCGGATCGGCACCGGATCGCCCGGCGTCGTCTTGAGCAGGTCGAAGACGTGAACCATGCCGACGATTTCGTCAACGGTTCCGCGGTACACAGGAAGTCGGCTGTAGCCGCTCTGGACGAACGCGGTCTCGATCTCTTCCGCCCCGGCCCCTTCCGGAATGGCGATCAGGTCGGTCCGGGGAGTCATCAGCTCACGAATCGGACGCTGGGCAAAGGTGATGACGTTGCCGACCATGGCCAGTTCCTCCGACCGGCCCAGGGCACCGGCGGCGCCCTGGCGCCACAGGGCCCGCACGTCGGCCGGGCCCCGGGTCGCGGGCACCGGCAGAACCCAGCCAACCACCCGCGCCCAGGGCGCCAGCAGCGGCCTGAGAAGGTCAGCCACCTGCGATGCCCGATGTTCGGTGAGCCACCGCGGCAACACATACCCGCTGAACATGACGAACGGCAGCGCGACCAGCAGCAACAGCACGAAGACCGCCGAGAGCGGCAGACTCCCGGTCATTCCATCCACCACGGCGGACAGACCGGCCGCCAGTAGGGCGATCCCGAACCCGGTCGTCGCGGTCGCGGCCGCGAGTTCCCGTTCCGCACGCGACAGCCAGCCAAGGGACTCATCGGCGCCCTTGAGGCGGCGCGACACCGCCGCGGCGAGTTCGGTCCGGCTGACCGTGATCAGCGCGGCGGTCGAGGTCGCACCGAAAATCGTGATCACGAGGCCGATCACGACTGCGATCCAGATCATGGCGCCTCCCCGTCCGTCCCGGCCGCCGCACGAGCCCGGCGCACCGTCACCCGGCGGACCCGGCGCCGGACGATCGTATCGATCGTAATGGTGACCTCGCCGGCCTTGAGCTCGTCGCCCGCACGGGGCACCCGGCCGGCGAGCGCCAGGACCAGGCCGCCCACGGTCCCCACATCGTCCCGTCCGAACTGATGGTCCATCTCGGCTTCGAGTTCGCTGAGCGGTGTGTTACCCTGCACGACCCAGACGCCGTCACCCGTGGCTTCGATCGGGGTCGCCTCTTCGGTGTCGTATTCGTCCTGGATCTCACCCACGATTTGTTCGAGGACGTCTTCGAGGGTCACGATCCCGCTGGTGCCGCCGAATTCATCCACCACGACGACCAGGTGGCCACCCCGCTGGAAATCGCGCAACTGACGGTCCAGCCGCTTCGCCTCCGGCACGAACTCCACCGTGCGGACCAGCTGATGCCAGTCGCTCGCCTCGGCCGCGTGCCCGCTGGCCAGCAAGTCCTTGGCGTAGATGACACCCACCACGTTGTCGGGATCGCCTTCGACGACCATGAGACGGGAGTGCTCGGCCGTGCGCAGGGTGTCGAGCACCTGGGCCCGGGTGGCCGAGAGGTCGACGGAGATGATGTCGAGCCGGGGAGTCATCACTTCTTCGACCGTCATGTCGGGAAGGCTGAAGACGCCGGACAGACGTTCCCGCAACTCCTGGTCGGCGGCGCGAGACGGCGGCGGAGTGCCCACCCGGCCGCCACGGTCAGCCCACGCCACGAGCGCCAGCAACGGATTGAAGATCGCCAGCGTGGCCGACGCGACCCGGCCATCGAAACGAATCAGCCCCGGTTCATTCGCGGCCCAGAGGCGCGGGATGAGGTCCCCCACCACCCAGACGAACACCACGGCGAGGAACAGGCGGAGCAGCGAGTTGGGAAACGGCCAGGCCCACCACGCGAGGGCCAGGCCGCCCAGAAACGACGCGATCATCAGCAGCGCGAGGTGGATCACGTGCAGCGCGCGGGCCGGGGAAAGCGGCCCCGTATCCCCGCCCGACGGACCGAGAAGCCGCGGCAGACCCGCCTCATCCTCCGACGCGAGCGCCACGGCGGCCGCCCACAGGGTACACAGCGCGGCCAGGATCGGCGCCACGCCGAGACGGAGGGCCGCGATCAGTTCAGACACGCGAGGTATCGCTCCTGGCGGCGCCACATCGGCGATGCAGTCCTGCTTTCGTCCTCGGGATGATCGTATCCGATCACATGCAGGGTGCCGTGGATCACCAGCCGCAACAGCTCCTGCGAAATGGCAATCCGCCGACGCCGGGCTTCGCGAACGGCCACCGGGCGACACACATAGACATCGCCGAGCAGTTCGCCCCCGGGAGTTGGCAAGGCGAATGACAAGACGTCCGTCGGCCAGTCATGCCCCATCCACTCGGCATTGAGCCGGCGCATGCGAACCGTTCCGACAACCGTCACGTTGATCCGCGCCCGTTGCCGTTCCCGGCGAAGCACCAGGCTCACTGCCGCGACGACCCGTCGGGCCGAAAGCGGCGCGGTTCGCCCGGCCACAGTCACGGCGGCGGCCACCCGATCAGCCGCTCTGGTCCTGGGCGTAGGCACGGATGATTTCGCGCACCAGGCGGTGACGGACCACGTCGGCCTCGGTCAGGTAACAGAACACTAGTCCCTCAATACCTGGCAGGATCCGTTCGATCTGGATCAGGCCGGAATCCTCACGCTTCGGGAGATCGACCTGGGTCTTGTCGCCGGTCACCACCACCTTGCTGTTCACGCCAAGGCGGGTGAGGAGCATCTTCATCTGGGCGCCGGTGGCGTTCTGGGCTTCGTCGAGGATGATGAACGCATCGGACAGCGTCCGGCCTCGCATGTACGCCAGCGGGGCGACCTCGATGGTCCGGCTCTCGATCGCCTTCTGGACCCGGTCATGTGGCATCATGTCTTCGAGGGCGTCGTAGAGCGGCCGGAGGTACGGGTCGACCTTGGCCTGGATGTCCCCAGGCAGGAAGCCGAGCGACTCGCCCGCTTCGACGGCCGGCCGGGCCAGAACGATCCGCTTCACCCGCTTGCGGGCCAGCGCCTCGATCGCCTTGGCGACCGCCAGGTAGGTCTTCCCGGTGCCCGCGGGCCCGATCCCGATCACGATGTCGTTCTGGGCGATCGCGTCGAGATACTCCTTCTGGCCCTGCGTCTTGGGCAGGATTGCCCGCCGGAGCCCCGGCAGCAGAATCCGCCCCTCGCCGGGCATCGAGAGTTCGAGCGGCATCGCCCCGTCCTGGAGCATCCGGGTGATCATGTCGGGCGTCACCGCTTCGCCGATCCGGGCGAGGTCAATCAGCGATTGCACCACCACGGCGCCCCGGTCGACCTGTTCCCCGGGGCCGGAGATGGTCAGGGTGTCCCCCCGCAGCGTCGCCCGGACACCCAACGCCCGGCCGAGCTCGACAAGCGTGGCGTCATTCACTCCCGCGAGCAGCAAGGGGTCCGCCCCCTCGATCCCGAATCGCTGTATGGTCTCTTCCGCCATCCCGGCATTCCTCGGCTTCAGGGGGTCGGCCGCCTTACGGTGAGGTTCAACACGTCGAGATCCTTCTGCTCCACCGGCGTGGGCGCCCCCTCGAACAGGGCCCGTGCCGCTGTGGTTTTCGGAAAGGCAACGACATCACGGAGCGACGGCGCCCCCGCCAGCAACATGGCGACCCGATCGAAACCGACCGCGAAGCCGCCCATCGGCGGGGCACCGGTCGCGAGCGCGTCAAGCAGGAACGCGAATCGGCGTCGCTGCTCCTCCGGACCGATCCCGAGCAGCTTGAAAACCAGCTGCTGCAGCGCCGGATCAGTGATGCGGATCGACCCGCTGCCCAGCTCGGTGCCGTTGTACACCGCATCGTAATGGATTGCCCGGCACCGTCCCGGATCGGTCTCGAGAAACGGCACGTCGTCCGGATGCGGCGCCGTGAACGGGTGATGGACGAAGATGTGCTCGCCGGTCGCCGGATCGGGTTCGAACAGGGGAAAATCCACGACCCAGAGAAACGCATGGCGGGTCGTCGGCGCCAAGCCAAGCCGCTTGATAAGCGCGGTCCGGACCAGATGAAGCGCCGGCGACGTGACGGGGTCAGGACCGACCACACCGACCAGGACATCGCCCTCGGCACCGGCCAGGGTTCCGGCGAAATGACCGCCCACCGCCTTGAGACCCTGCCCTTCCCACGCCGACGCCCCGCGTTTGAGCCATACCAGCCCGCCGGCCCCGCCGTCTTTGGCGGCCTGGGTGAGCTGATCGAAATCCTTGCGTGACAGTTCGGCCGCACCGGCGGCACGGATGGCGCGGAAGCGAATCCCGCTCTGGCCCACCGCCTGGAGAAAGGGTGCGGCATCCGGCCCCAACGCTCCGCTGAAATCGGCGATCTCGAGGCCGTAGCGGCGATCGGGCTTGTCGATCCCGTATCGCTCCATCACCTCGCGGTAGGTGAACCGCGGGAACGGATCGGGCACCGGCTCGCCGGCCTCGTCCCAGAGGTTGGTCAGGATCGCCTCGACATACCCCATGACATCGTCCTGCGTCACGAACGAGGACTCGATGTCGATCTGCGTGAACTCCGGCTGCCGGTCGGCTCGCAGATCTTCGTCCCGGAAACAGCGGGCGATCTGGAAGTAGCGGTCATACCCTGCCACCATCAGCAACTGCTTGTAGATCTGGGGCGACTGCGGCAGGGCATAGAACTCACCCGGATGCACCCGCGACGGCACCAGGTAGTCGCGGGCCCCTTCCGGCGTGGGCTTGGTCAGAATCGGCGTCTCGATTTCGAGGAACCCGAGGTTCGACAGGACCTGCCGGGCCCGCTGGGCCAGCCGGTGACGGAGAATGAGATTGCGCTGTAACTCCGGACGCCGAAGGTCGAGAACCCGATGCTTGAGCCGGAGTTCTTCGGCCGCGAGTTCCTCGTTTTCCTTCCGGGCCACCGAGATGGCGGGCGTACCCGCCGGACCCACGACGGTGAGGTCGGTGACGTAGACCTCGACCTCCCGCGATATCATTCCCTCATCCCGGGAGGGATTGGGCCGCAGTTCCACCCGTCCGGTCACCAGCACCACGGTTTCGGCGCCCAGCCCCCCGGCCCGTTCCATGACCGCAGCCGGGGTCCAATCGGGGCTCAGGGACAACTGGACCAAACCGGCCCGGTCCCGCAAGTCGATGAAGATCAGGCCGCCGAGGTCGCGGCGGCGGTGGACCCAGCCACCGAGTCGCACGACCTGGCCCAGGTGTTCGCGCGCGATCGACCCGGCGCGATGAGTACGAAGCGCGGTTTGGGAGGCGGAAATCGTGGCCATATGGGCAAACGTAACGCCCCCCGACCGACAACGGCAAGCCATTGGAGCACGAAGAGTTACGTGAGTTTTGCCCAGGTTCGAGTCCTCGTGCTTTGGGTCGGCCTGATCGCCAGCTGCGGGTCCGGGCCAAGGCCGGCCGATCCGCCGCCACCGCCGGAAGCGCGTCCCGGGCGCCCGGCCGTGAGCGGCTCGCCCGCCGCCGGTCCGGCCGGCTTCCGGCCGATTCCGATCCAGGGTGCCGCCTCGTTCCGCCGCGTGGTCCGCGAACTCGGCCCCGACCGCCTAACGCTGCTCCTCAAGCTGAACCGGATCGACCTTCGCCACGCCCGGACCGGGGACACCCTCGTCCTGCCGGCCGACACGACCCTCGGCGAACTCGACCTCGCGCCACTGCCGTCCCGCGTCCCCGCCCTCGATTCGGTCCCCAAGCTGATCGCGGTTGCCCAGCGGGTTCAGGCCTTTGCGGCCTACGAATGGGGCCACCTCGTCTACTGGGGACCGACCAGTAACGGAAACGAGCCACCCCGACGCCGAACGGGTTGTTCCACACCAACTGGAAAGCGAAGACGACTCGCTCGACCGAGAATCCGGACTGGATTCTCTTCTGGTACGTCAACATCGAGAACGCCCGCGGCGTCTCGCTCCACCGGTATGACCTGCCCGGGTTCCCGGCGAGCCACGCCTGCGTCCGCCTGCTTGGACCGGACGCCGAGTGGCTATATCGATGGGCTGAGCAATGGCGGGTCGAACACGGCGCGGTGATCGAAGGATCGGGAACGCCGGTCATCGTATTTGGCGAGTACCGGTACGACGCTCGGCCGCCGTGGCGTGGCCTGGTCGCGGACCCTTCGGCAGCCTCGGTCGGCCCAGCCGAGTTCGACTCGGTCGTGGCCCGGCATCGCCCGCGCCTCGGTCAGAAGGACCGGGACCGTTAGATTGCGTGCGATGAACCTCCTCGACCTCGATCCGGCCGCCGCCGAAAAAGCCATCGGCGAATGGGTCAGTGCCCACGGCCTCCCGCGATACCGGACCGAGCAGATCGCCCGAAGGCTCTGGCAACAGCCGGTGGCGGCTTGGAGCGATGTCTCCGACCTGCCAGCCACGCTTCGTGAGGCGCTTGCTCGCGAGCTGCCGATCGTCCGCCTTGCCGTGCAGTCGCTGGAGATCTCGTCGGACGGCACCAAGAAATTCCTGTGGCGGCTCGCCGACGGTGAAATGATCGAGTCGGTACTGATCCCCAGCGGCACCAGGCGGACCCTCTGCATCTCGTCCCAGGCCGGTTGCGCACTCGGCTGCGTATTCTGCGCCACCGGGCGGATGGGGTTCCGGCGCAACCTGACCGTGGCTGAGATCGCCGGGCAGGTGCGTGAAATCGTGCTTCGGGATCCAGCCGACCGGCCGACCAACATCGTCTTCATGGGGATGGGCGAACCGCTCCTCAACTGGCCGGCCGTCGATACGACCCTCACCATCCTCAACCACGAGCAGGGATTCGGCATCGGCGCGCGCCACATCACCGTCTCCACCGTCGGCATCCTGCCCGGAATGGAACGCCTCCGGGCCCGGCCGGAACAGTTCCGGCTGGCGATCTCGCTACATTCGCCGAACCCGGCGTCACGGATCGGCCTCATGCCGGTCGAGAAGAAGTACGCCCTCGACGACGTGATCGCCGAGGCCCGCCGGTTCGGGCGCCGGGTGACCTTCGAGTACGTGATGATCGCCGGCCGGAACGACAGTGACGCCGACGCCGACCAGCTCGCCCGCCTCGCCCGGCCCCTCGCCGCCCATGTGAATCTTCTCCCGCTCCATCCGGGGGGAGCGCCCGGCCTCACGCCGACCTCGGGCAACAGGATTCGCATCTTCGCGGAGCGGTTGCGCGAGGGTGGCGTGGAGGCGGTTGTCCGCCGCAGTCGCGGGCTCGACATCAACGCGGCCTGCGGTCAGCTCTATGTCGAAATGGCCGAGAGACGCCGTCGAGCCGAGTCGGCGGCCAGCCCCGGTTGATGGTTCGCGCCGCGCTCCGGTCGCTGTTCCGCCGGGTGCTGGAGCTGTTCTTCCGGCGGATCGAGATTCAGGGCATTGAGAACGTTCCCCCGTCGGGGCCGACGTTGTTTGCCATCAACCACCCGAACGCCCTCATCGACCCGCTGCTGGTGCTCTGCTACGCCCCGCGCGACGTGTCGTTCCTCGCCAAAGAACCGATCTTCCGGATGCCGGTGATCGGTTCGCTGGCCCGGGCCCTCGATGCGATCCCGGTCTACCGGCGGCAGGACCAGTTCGATCCGGCGAAAAACCGCGAGACCTTCGCACGAGCGCGGGCCCTGCTCGACCGGGGCGGCACGATCGCCATCGCCCCGGAAGGCACGAGCCACAGCGCCCCGTCCCTCAAGCCCTTCAAGACCGGCGCCGCCCGGATTGCCCTGGGGTCCGGCACCGCATTGCCGGTCCAGATCGTGCCGGTCGGCCTGTTTTACACCGACAAGAGCACCTTCCGCAGCGCCGTCCTGGTCTGCTTCGCTCCGCCGATACCGGTCACGCCGGCCGCGCTTGGCCCGGACGGCGAACCGCCGGCCGAGCGCGTGGCGCAGGTGACCCAACAATTGGGAGCGGCCCTCGCGGCCCAGGTGGTCGAGGCGGACCATCTCGAGGTGCTCGAGGTCGCGGAACGGACCGAGCGCATTTTCGGGGCGGCGTTAGGCGGTGCCCGGCCGCGGCCCCTCGATCAGGTCCGACTCACCCGGCAACGCCTGGTCGCAGGCTACCGGGCGCTGCAGGTCGCCGACCCGGCGCTGCTCGATCGGTTGATCCGCCAGGTCGATCGTCTTGAAAGCGGCTTCCGCGCCGCCGGGCTCGACGCGGGTCGCTCCGCGCCAGAGCCGATCGGCGCGGCCGGCGTGCTGCGCGCGTCCGCCTGGCTCCTGTTCCGGATCGGAATCTTTCTCCCGTTGGCGCTGCCGGGGTTGATCCTCCACCTCCCCGCCTATTGGCTGATCGGGCGGCTGTCGCCCCGCCTCGCCGGCGTCAACGATGACGTCATCGCGACCATCAAGATCATGGCGGCGGCGATCTTCTACCCGTTGACCTGGATCGGGATCGGCATCGGCGTCGCCCATTGGCTGGGGCCGGCCGCGGGTGTGGTGAGCGGCCTGGTGGCACCCCTGGCGGGATACGCCGCCGTCAGACTGGTCGAGCGGTTCGGTCGGTTCGTGTCGGGGACCCGGGCCCTCGGCTTCTCCCTGCTCGACCGCGACCGGCTGGGCCGGCTGGTCGCGGAACGGGACCGGCTCCGGGCCGACCTCGAGGCGCTCGCCCCCACCCTGGGCATCCCGCTCGATCGTTAGGCAACCCGATGGGGCGGTTCCCGCCCCTCGAAGAAGGCTTCGAGGTTGTCGGCCACCAGATCACCCATCGCCGTCCGGGTTTCCTCGGTGGCACTCCCCAGATGCGGCAGCAGCACGACGTTCGGCGCGTCAAGGAGCCCCGGCGGTACGGCCGGTTCGTCGGGAAGGACGTCGAGACCCGCACCCCCGAGCCGGCCGGCCGCGAGCGCCGCCACCAGCGCCACGTGATCCACCAGCGCACCCCGAGCCGTATTGATGAGCACCGCGTCCGGCCTCATGAAGCCGAGCCGTCGCTTGTCGATCAGGCCCGTGGTCTCCGGAGTGGCCGGACAGTGGAGCGAGACAACGTCCGCCCGCCGAAGCAGGTCGTCGAGCCCGCACCACTCGACGGTGAGATCCGAACCCAGCGCCGCGGGCGCCCCCCGGTGGGTGGCCGCCAGCACCCGCATGCCGAACGCGGCACTCGCGCGGCGGGCGACCGCCTGGCCAATGCGCCCCAGGCCGACGATCCCCAGGGTCCGTCTCGTCACGCGTCGGCCGAGGAGATGGGTCGGCCGCCAACCCCGCCAGGCGCCCGCGCGGAGCAGCCGTTCCCCTTCGCCCAACCGCCGCAGCGTCATGAGCATCAGCGCGATCGTCAGGTCGGCCGTGCAGTCCGTCAGGACCCCAGGCGTGTTCGTCACCACCACGCCTGCGACCCGGGCCGCGTCCAGGTCGATCAGATTCACCCCGACGCCGAAGTTGCCGACGATCCGGAGGCGCCGCCCCGGCTGGAAGACCTCGGCCGGAAGCGGATCCGTCACCGTCGAGATGAACCCGTCGAACTGATCGGCCCGCGCCACGAGCGCCGCCACGGGCACGTCGCCGTCGTGACGGTTCCAGGTGACGTCGAACCGCGCCGCGAGCCGGGCCTCGACCCGGGTCGGCAAGCGATGGAGTGCGTAGAGGGCTGCTTTCGGTCCGGGCAACTTGGCCTTCCTCACGTCCGGGATATATTGGGCGCCGTGAACCCCTTGATCGACCGGCTTCGCCACGACGCGATCGCAATCTACGACGCCGCCGTGGACGGTGTGGAACCGCGGCACGCGCTGACCCGTGCGCTGGCCCTGACGCCGCCGCCGGAGCGAGTCCGCCTGCTGGCGTTCGGGAAGGCCGCGTACGCCATGACGGCCGCCGCCGTCCAGCATCTTGAACGGCTCGACATCCCCGTGTCCGGCGGCGTGATCATCACGACCGACCCCGGCGCATCGCCGGACCCCCGACTCCGGCGACTGGTGGGCGACCATCCGCTACCCGGCGCTCAGTCGGAAGCGGCAGCCGACGCACTCGCCGAGGCCATCCGCCCAGCCGACGCCCGTGAAGAAACCTGGGTACTCCTGTCCGGTGGCACGACCAGTCTGATCGGCGCGCCCGTGGCCGGCATCTCGTCGACCGAATACCGTTTGCTGATGCAGACACTCGGACGCGCCGGCATGCCGATCGGCGATCTCAACCGGGCCCGGAAGCGGTTTTCGCGATGGGGTGCCGGTCGCCTGGCGGCCGCCCTGCACCCCGGCCGGACGCGGGTCTTCACCATGTCGGACGTGCCGGGCGATCAACCGGAAGACATCGGCTCCGGCCCCTGCGCGCCCGACCCCACGACGGCGTCGGAGATCGCCGACCTGCTGCGCCACCTGAACACCGACATCCCCGAACTGGCGTTCCGCTGGCTCGATCGGGTGGCCCGCGGCGATCGGGCCGAGACGCCGAAGCCTGACGACCGGGCGTTCGACGTCGTGTCGACCCGGGTGATCGGCTCCAACGCGGTGGCCCGGGAACACGCCGCGATCCGGGCGCGGGCGTTAGGCTATGAGACCATCATTGACCGGGAACCGGTGACCGGCGAAGCGGCCGACGCCGGCCAGTGGATTGCGGCCCGGGCACTCGAGCTGCGCCCCGGGACGGCCTGGATCAGTGGCGGGGAAACGACCGTGACCCTCGGCCTCGACCATGGCGTTGGCGGCCGATGCCAGGAACTGGCGCTGGCTGCCGCGCGGTTCCTGGCGCCCACGGCCGGCCGCCCGCCCGTGGTGGTCCTGGCCGCGGGGACGGACGGACGCGATGGCCCAACCGACGCCGCCGGCGCGGTGGTTCACGGCGGGACGTGGTCCGCCATCCGGGCCGCCGGCGGCGATCCGGAGCGATCCCTGGTCCGGCACGACGCCTACCCGGCTCTGCGGACGGCCGGCGCCCTGCTACGGCCCGGTCTCACCGGAACGAATGTGATGGATGTCATGATTGTGGTGACGGGAACCCCGCCGGAGCGCTAAAGAGGCAGGCGGTCCTTCGGCAACCGGTAGTCACGCCCCAGCAGTACGGTCACATCGACCCGGGGTTTGACATCGGGGACCCCCGCCAGCCGCTTCACCCCGAGAATCCTGGCGATCGTCTCGCCCGCTGACGCCACCCCTCGCCTGACCATGACGGCGGTCGAATCGACTTCTGGCGAGGCATTGCCGAAATAGACGACGTCGACCCCTCGTTCACGGAGCAGGCGCGTCACCTGACGGGCCAGTCCCGGACGACCGGAGGCGTTCCGGACCTCCGCGATCACCGGCGGCCCCGCCGCGGGCCGACCGGAAGGACCACCGGGCGCCGCCAGGAAAAGCAAAGCCGACAACCGGCCGAGCGTCATGTCCGGTCCGGGCCCGTCGCCCGAGCCACGTGATTCCAGAGCCGATAGGTGGGTTCCGGCATCGGCCACCCGGACTCGACCAGATGGCGGACCCGCCACCGAACGACCTCGGCAAAGACCCCGGCGGCATCGGTCGGGAAGCGCTCAGCGAGCCGGGCCCGCGCCTCGGCCCCGAAGGTCCGCCCGGGCTCCAGGAAATCGGCGCAATACAGGGCGCGACCGGCAAGATCCCACTCCGGCAAGCCGATCGAGTGATAGCGGACCGCATCGAGCACTCCGCGGTCGGCTTCACCCTCAGCCTTGGCCCGACTCGCGGCAGCCGGGCCATGGCGAAGCGACACCGGCCCGGGGGTGGACCCGGCCCAGCGGTCGAGTTCGGCCGCCGAGGCGTCCCGAAGCGCATCATGCAGCCACACCGCTTTGAGCCAGCGCTGCCGCTCGGTCTCCGGCATCCCCATCGCAAAAGCCCAGTCGGAAGCCAGCTGCGCGACCCGGATCACGTGGGCCAACCGCGGCGGCGACATGACCGCCCACGCCGGAATCGTGGGGCGCAGTTCGGGCGGAATGTTGCCGGGCATCATCCCTCCACCGCGAAATGCCGGGCCAGATTCTTGAGATCGCCGGCCACCCGCTGCAGCTCTATGATCGCCGCATCGAGTTCGGCCTGCCCCCGCCCCGCATCGGACGCCTGCCCCGCGAGCGACTCGGTCTCGCCCCGCATCCGGACGGCGCCTTCGGCGATCTTCCGGATCTGGTCGGCGAGGCGCCGGCTGGCCTGTTCCTGTTCCGCCTCCGAATCGGCGATGGCTCTGGCGTGTTCTCCCGCTTCCACGGTCGCCTGGACGATCAGGTCGAGCGCTCGCACCGCCTCACTGCTCACCTGACCCACCCCGGTGACGAGCTCTTCGCCCCGGGCCATCTGCTCGGCGATGCCGCCGGTCTCCCTGGTAATGTCGGCCGCCAGCCGGGCGGCTTCCTCGCTCGCCTGGGCTCCCTGAATGGCGAGGTTCTGAATTTCCTGGGCCACGACGGCGAACCCGCGACCCGCTTCACCGGCCCGGTTCGCCTCGATCGCGGCGTTCAGCGCGATCAAGTTGGTCAGTTCGGCCAGTTCCTGCGTCGATTCGAGAAAGCCCCGAATTCGGGCAGTGGTGGCACCCAGCGCGGCCACCTGGCGGGAACTGTCCGCCACGAAGACCTGCACCCGGAGCAGCCGTTCGATGGCCTCGCCGATTCCGGCCCGGTGTTTGGCCGCGTCGGCGGCCGCCCGCTGGCTCACCCGTGCCGCGCGGGCCCCGCCCGATGCCGCCCGTTCGGCCCGCGACGACAGCTGGGTCGTGGCCTCGAGCCCGTTGCGGGCGAACGCCTCTTGCGTCGCCGCTTCCCGCCGCATGTTGTCCGACGCGGCCGCAAGCGCGTTGGCCGAGGTTCGGAGCGAATTCGTGGCCCGGGCCAGGGCCTGCGACTGGGAACCGATCTGCTCGACCGTGTCGAACAGGGGGCGGCGAAGCTCCGCGATGTGAATGGCGGTCGAGATCTGGCTCGCGATGGCGCTGATGGCAGTGAGGTCGCGCGCGCCGTAGTGATACCGCTTGTGGTGTTCGAGTTCAAGCGTGCCTAACGATTGATCTGCGAAGCGAAGCGGGTGGATCACCACCGTCCGGACCTCATCACCAATATCGAGGCCCGGCCGCTGGGCCGTGTCCTCGATGACCACCGTTTCAGCCCGTTCGATAGCCTGGTTCCGCACCGGCATCAACCCCGGGTCCGGATCGCCGCGCCCCGGGCGTCCGCTGCGCGCCCGATAGGCCAGCACCGGGCCCGGCGCCATGCGATACACCCGGAAGTCGCCCCAGTCGAGCAGCCGGTACGCCAGTTCCTCGAGCTGCTCGAACGACAGCCGCAGGCTCACGTTGCTCGTGATGGTGGACTGCATCATGTGGACCTTGTTCAGGTCCTCCGCGGCGATGGCCTCTTCGAGCAGCATCCGGGTCAGGAACCCGAGCACCACCAGCGCCACGCCCACCGGAACCCAGCCGGCCGGCGCGAGTGAACTGATCGCCCAGATCGCCACCGCCGCGGCCAGGATCGCCACGAGGAACGCCACGACTTCCCAGCGCAACAGGAAAGCCCGGTCCGTCGGGCTGAGTTTTCCGCGTACCGCCAGCGAGAAATAGAAGAGCACCCGGCTGACGAAGAAATACGTCCCGACCAGCACGGCCCCCGCCGGCAGGAACTCGAGCTGCATCTGGTTGAGACCGATCCACCGGAGCGCGGCCGCGTAATAGCCGAACGCGACGGCAAACCCGATCGCCTCCCGGCCCGCGTTGACCACCGACGCCAGCCACGTCTTGCGGAGGATCAGGCGGTCCCCGATCAGGACGCCCGCCAGGAGGCCGATCCCGGCACTCGACGCCGGGACGGTCAGGGCCGCCACCAGCACGACAACCGATGTCTGATTGAGGTAGGAGAACTTGCTGAGCCGGACCGGGGCGGCGCGCAGCACCATCACCGCCACCGCCACGACCACGGGCACGAGTGGCTGCCCCAGCCACCGTGGGTCAATGACGGCCATGACGCCGACCGCCACGGGGCCGGCCAGCGCCAGGGCGCGGGCATAGGCGCGAGCCAGCGATTCGTTCGCGGGGGTCACCATCGCAGGGTCAGACGAAGTAATCGCCCGCGACCAGGTTGTACCGTTCCGGGTTGGTCACCTTTACGATGGAGCGGAGGTAGGTGCCGTCAGCGCCCGGCTCGAGCAGATCGACGGCAATGCCGGGCGCCGGCATGGCCCCACCGTTGACGTCGATCGCGATCCGGACCAGCGGCCGGTTCAACTGATCCCGGTCGGTGACCGTCGAGGCGACGATCGCCACCTCGAAGGTATCCAGGATGACGCAGGTACCGATGGGGTACACGCCGATCAGGTTGATCAGCGCCTTGACGATCATCGGATCGTAGCCGCGGCGCGCGTTGCTCCACATCTCCTTGAGCACCTGGTCGGGCTCGATCGGCGTCGACTGGTAGCTCCGGCGGGTAGTGGCCGCATCAAACCCATCCGCCACGGCCACGATCCGGGAGAACAGCCCGAGCTCGCGGGGCCGGATATGGCGCGGATAGCCGGTGAGGTCGGTCTTCATGTGATGCTCGTGTGCCACCAGGATCGGCCGGTAGGGGATTTCGTCGTACCCCCGCAGGCCGAACAGCGTCATGGCGCCTCGCCACGGATGGGCCTGCATCTCCCGCCACTCGATTTCATCGAGTGTGCCGGCCTTGTTGGTGATTTCGATCGGGACCCGGGCCTTGCCGATATCGTGGAGGAGCGCGGTGAGGCCGAGGTCGTAAAGCTGCAGCTTGCTGAACCCGATCTTCCGGCCCAGGGCCACGGCGAAAATGCAGACGTTGACCGAGTGCATGAAGGTGTACTCGTCGTAGTCCCGCAACGTTGTGAGTCCCATGATCGACGTCTCGTTGTTCAAGACCTGGTCGACGATCATCTGGACGGCCCGCTTGACCTTCTTGAGACTCGAGGTCCGCCCCATCCGAACCGAGTTCACCACTTCCTTGGATACCGCGACACCCTGGGCATAGGTCCGCTTGGCCACTTCCTTGGCTTCGGCCTCGGCCCCGACATTCTCGCTGGCGGCGGTCATCGGCTCGACTTCAATGCTTGGCAACTGCGCCTGGCCCATCCGCTCGATCAGCACCACGTAGCGATCGTCCGCCGCCTGGGGCGCGAGGGTGAGCAGAATACTCAGGAACGCCAGCCACTCCCGCCGCTCCGCGCCGGGATGAACCCGAAGGACACCAATGTCGAACGCCCGGAACATCGACAGCACGCCGCTCACGGCGGCGAAGTTGTCCAGTTCGAGGCGGAGTCGGACGGAGTTGAGGAACATGAAATCGCCGGAGAGCCGGAGTTCGATTTCGTTTTCAGCCACAAGAAAGCTGGTGGCGGTGGACGTGAGCTCGTCGAGCGCGTTCTGCACCGTCGTGTTCTCGACCGGGTAGAGCTTGAGCGACCGAAGCGCCGAATGGAGCGACAGGAGCAGACCCCGGCCCGACGACCGGATGAAGGCCTCGTCCCCGGGCTCGCGGCCGGGCCGCACCTTGTCGTCGGTCACTCGGCCCACTCCCGGAGCGCGCGGGTGGCCGCATTGCGGACCGCGAGTTCCTTGTCGTTGGTCGCCCGCTCGAGAATGGCGCGAGCCTCGTCGGTCTTGAGTTTGGCGATGGCGTAGGTCGCGCAGGTCCGGGTCTCCGGACTTTCCTTGCGCCGGAACAGCCCCTTGGGTTCGATGATGTCGGCCAGGAGGGCGAGGCCCCCCGGCCCGGCGACCGACGCATAGGCCTCGAAGAACTGGCGTTTCTCGGCCCGCTCGAGTTCATGCGGCCCCTTGCCGGTGACCACCGCCTCGAGTCGGCGGAGGCCCCCCTTGAAGCCACGGGCCGCAACGATCGAGACCGCGGCCAGTCGCACGGCCCGATCGGCGTCGTCGACCGCCCGCTCGAGCAGCGACAGGCCGCCCGGCGTCCCCAATGCCCCGAGCGCCTCGACCGCCCCCAGGCGGACCGTGGGATCCTGGTGGTTCAGCAGATCACCGAGGGGGGCCACCGCGTTCGCGAGCCCGAGGCGGCGGACCACGGCGATGGCCCCCACCAACCCGCCGGACTCCCGGTGCCGGAGCAGGCCGAGAAACTCGTCGACGTGGGCACGGGCAATCCGGTCCGCCGCCTGCTCCAGAATCCCCCGCGCCCGCTCGTTCTTCACGCTCGGCAGATGGGCGAGCAGCGGTTCGAGCGCCGGCATCCGGAGTTCCTTCAGTAACTCGGTCGTGTCGTCATCCTGAACCACCCCGACCGCCTCATCGACCACCTGGAGAAGCTGGGCGAGCAAGCCCGGCTCGGAAAGGCGATTCTCGAAATACTCGAGCTTCTCCTTGACCCGGGAGTCGATCGCCGCGGCGCGGGTCCCGATCAGCCGGAATTCCCTCAACAGCCAGGCCACCGTCCGGAACTCGCCCCGGCTGAGGAGATTCGGGAAGATCGACTCCAGAATCGAAATGACTTCCTCACGGATCGCCGTCGCCGACTGCAACTCGAACACATCGAGGAGCGCGGCGAGCGATGAGGTCCGGATGTCGCGCGTGTATTCCTCATCAACCTGCTGTTTCAGGAGGTTGATCTCGGCTTCCTCGAGGAAGTAGAGGGTTGAGTCGAACTCGTCGGGATCCACCATACCGGGGCCGATCGATCCAACCTCATCACGGACCTTCTGCTGGGTCTGGCTCTGCGCATAGGGATCGGTGGCGCCCATGCCCATGTCCACGGCCTGGGGATCGAGCACCGAGAGGGTGTCGGTGACGATCTCCGCAAACCGGTAGTCGAGATGGGCGAAGTCGTATTCCCAGAGGAGCGTGAGCAGATCGTCGCCGGCGTCGACCGTGAGCAACCGGGTCCGAACCACGGTCTGGAGAAAGACCGAGATCTCTTCATCCTCGACCCCCGGCCGGAGCGTCAGGACCCGGAGACCGTCTTTATAGAGCGACCAGGCGAAGCTCTCCGACTTGGCCGCCTGGTGGTAGACGACCTGGTCTTCCCAGAGGAGATCGGTCTCGGCCACCCGAAGCACCAATTCGGGAACGCCCGCCCAGATCGGATTGAAGACGGCGCGGAGTCCGTCGATCGATCGCTGATAGATGGGGTTGTTGGGGAGGTACATCTGGAACGCCCGGACCGCCTTCACGATGGTCCGGATCAATTCCTCCACTTGCTGCGGTGGCAGCGGAAGATCCAGCGTTTCCGCGGAACGGGTGTCGCCGGCCAGTCGGTCCCCCCGGGAGATCGAAAACGTCGAGCGGACCCTGCGGGCACCCCGCCCCGGTCCTCGAACCCGTGCAAGATAACACCACCTAAGTACCGTACCGGCAAGGATTCACCCCTTGCCCTTCGGTCCTCATTCGGGTACTTTGGCTTTACTTCGGTTTCACGCGGACTGCGGAGGGCTCGTGGCACTCACCAAGCGTCAGAAAGAAATCCTCGCGTTTCTCGAAACCCACATCCGGGGTCACGGATACGCGCCGAGTTTCGAGGAGATCGCCGAGCACTTCGCCTTTCAGTCGCTGGCCACCGTCCACGAGCATCTGACCAATCTCGAGCGGAAGGGCTACATCCGCCGGAACTACAACGAGAGCCGGTCGATCGAGGTGCTGCCGCCCAAGGGCACCGCCGGCGCCTCCGAAATCCCCCTCCTCGGCCTGGTAGCGGCCGGCCTCCCGATCGAGGCGGTCGTCCATGGCGAAACCATCCAGGTTCCCGACCAGATGCTGGTTCGCCGCGGGCCGAACTACGCCCTCAAGGTCCGGGGCGACTCCATGGTCGACGACCACATCGTCGATGGCGACTTTGTCGTCGTCCATGGACGGCAGCAAGCCGACAACGGAGAGATGGTGATCGCGCTAGTCAACGGGTCGGAAGCCACGGTCAAGCGGTACTACCGGGAGGCCGGCGGCTGGGTCCGGCTCCAGCCATCCAACCCGACCATGCAGCCGCTCCGCTTCCACGAGAATGACATCATGATCCAGGGCGTTGTCGTTGGCGTCATCCGACGTTATACCTGACCGGAGGGCGGCGCCGCCGCCCTCCTCATTGCGCTTCCCGCCGTTCCCAGCCCCGCTCCCGTTCCCCCCATCATCCCGCTAAATTCTCAGACCTGATGCCGCGGACGTTTCACGCGTCGCTCCACTTTGATGGCACCGACTTCGTCGGGTGGCAGCGCCAGCGCGAAGGTCGCACGGTGCAGGAGGAGATTGAGACCGTCCTGGCGCGGCTCGCGGGCCACCCGGTCCGGGTGCACGCCGCCGGACGCACCGACACTGGGGTCCACGCGGTGGGTATGGGGGTCAGCTTTGCCCTGCCCGATCGCTGGACCCCGGATCTGTTAGATCGGGCCCTGAACGGTCTCCTGCCGCGCGACATCTACGTGGCGGCGGTCCGCGAGACCCGGCCCGGGTTCCATGCCCGGATGACGGCCACGGAACGGCGATACCGATACGTGATCGGCACCGACCGGGAGGCCCGCTCGCCGTTCCGGCGGCCCTACGAATGGGCGTTAGGCATTCCGCTGGATCTTCCACGCCTGACTGACGGAGCGGCGCGGATCCGCGGCGAACACGATTTCAAGGCCTTCTCGGTGCGGCGGTCGGAGCGCCCGCACACCCGGTGTGACATCCGGGAGGCCGGGTGGACGGTGCGTCCGGCGGGGGCCGGGGTCGAGTTCAGGGTCCGGGCCGACCGGTTCCTGCATCACATGGTCCGGATGCTGGTGGGTACCATGGTGGACGTTGCCCTCGCGCGCCGGCCGGCCGACGATATCGATCGCCTGCTGGCGCAGGACCCGAAGACCACAACGAGCCCGCCGGCGCCGGCCCAGGGCCTCTACTTCGTAACCGCGGTGTACCCAGACGAATGGTTCGCGCTTCCTTCCGACTGATGCTGGCGACCCTCCTCCTTGCGGGGGCCTCGGTCGCGTGCTCCTCCCGGAGTGACCTGCCGCCGCTCGTCGATCAGGCGAGCGCCCAGCGCTCCGCCGCCCAGTCCCAGGCCTTGAACTCGACCCGTCGGACCGCCATCGTCGACGCCGCCGCCCGCATCGCCCGGTCGGTCGTGTCGATCAGCGTGACGTCGCGCCGCCGCGTGCCGACCGGTGATCCGCTCGACTTCTTCTCGTTCTTCGTACCGCAGACGACGGAGCGCACCGTCCAAGGATACGGGACCGGTTTCGTGGTGCGGGCCGGCGGCGTGATCATCACCAACCAGCACGTCGTCGACAACGCCGACAGCATCACGGTGTCACTCGCCGACGGCGAGGACCTCCCGGCCCGGTTGCTGGGCGAAGACCCCCTCACCGACATCGCCGTGCTCAAGGTCGACAAGGATCTGCCGGTGGCCGCGCTCGGCCGGAGCGCCGACCTGCTGATCGGCGAATGGGTCGTGGCGTTAGGCAACCCCTACACCTACCTGCTTGGCAACTCCGAACCGACCGTCACCGCCGGCGTGGTCAGCGCCACCGGCCGCAACGTCGTCCCCAACGGCAACCAGTCGGGACTCTACCTGGACATGATCCAGACCGATGCCGCCATCAACCCGGGCAATTCCGGTGGCCCACTCACCAATTCGCTCGGCGAGGTCGTCGGCGTCAACTCGTTCATCTTCTCGAATTCGGGCGGATCGATCGGCCTGGGATTCGCCATCCCGATCGAACGCGCCGCCCGGGTCGCCGACGAGATCGTCAAGAGCGGCACCGTCCGGCGGGCCTGGACGGGCCTGCAGGTCGGGGACGCGAACACCATGCGCGACTGGAAGGGCGCCGGCGGCGTTCGGATCATCGACGTGACCACCGGAGGGCCGGCGGCCAAGGCGGGGATCGACGTCGGAGCGATTCTGGTCCAGGCCAACGGCCGCCGCCTTCGCAACTACCTCGACTGGGAAGCTGTGAAGCTTGACCTCCATGTCGGCGACTCCATCGGCATCCGGTTCAAACGCGGCCCCGCCGGCGCGCTCGAGTATCGCAAGATGGTCAGCGGCGATCTGCCCAGCGTAACGGCCGCCCGGGTCAGCTTGATCAAGGGCCTCGAGCTGATCACGGTCACCCCGGGCATTCGCGCCGAGCGCACGCTCCGTACCGATCGGGGGGCCCTGATCTACCGCATCACGCCGGAAGTGAGCCGAGCGACCGGTTTGCTCGAGGGCGACGTCATCCTCGCCATCGACCGGACCGAGATCCGGACCGCCGCTCAGGTGGCTGAATTGCTCGAATCGGTGGGATCCCGCCGCCTGTTCCGGATCATCTTCGACCGGAGCGGAACCATTTCGTACGCGGACCTCTCCTTCCGATGACCGATCACCGGTATCAGTCCCCGCTCTCCAACCGCTATGCCTCACCGGCGATGCAGCGGCTCTGGAGTGAGAAGAACAAGACCGGGCTGTGGCGCCGGATCTGGCTCGCCCTGGCCGAGTCCGAGCGGGAGCTCGGCCTCGACATCCCGGAGGCTGCGCTGGCGGAGATCCGCCAGCACCTGGACGACGCGGATCTCGCCGTGGCGGCCCAGTACGAGCGACGATTCCGCCACGACGTCATGGCCCACGTCCACGCCCTCGGCGACCAGGCCCCCGCGGCCCGGGCGTATCTGCACCTCGGCGCCACGAGCGCCTTCGTCACCGACAACGCGGACATGCTGGTGATCCGGGACGGCCTGCGCCTGGTCCTCGGACGCCTGATCGAGGTGACGAAGGCGTTAGGGATCTTCGCGGAGCGCCACGCCGGGCTCCCCTGCCTCGCCTACACCCATTTCCAGGCGGCCCAGCTCACCACCGTGGGCAAGCGCGCGACGCTGTGGGCCCAGGATTTCGCCCTCGACATCGAAGCGCTCTGCCACCGGATCGAGACCCTCCGAACCCGGGGCTGCAAGGGCACGACCGGAACCCAGGCGTCGTTTCTCGAATTGTTCAAGGGAGACCACGGCAAGGTCCGCGAACTCGAGCGGCGGGTTACCGCCAAACTGGGATTCAAGGAAGCGTTCCCGGTTACCGGGCAGACCTACAGCCGGAAGGTGGACGCCCAGGTCCTCGATGCCCTCTCGGGGATCGCCCAGTCGGCCTCGAAGATGGCCTGCGATCTCCGGCTGTTGCAGCATGAGGGCGAACTGCTCGAACCGTTCGAGTCGGAACAGATCGGCTCGAGCGCCATGGCCTACAAACGCAATCCAATGCGGGCCGAACGGATCAACGCCCTCGCCCGGTTCGTGATCTCGCTGACCGGCAACACCGCACACACCGCCGCAACCCAGTGGCTTGAGCGGACGCTGGACGACAGCGCCAACCGCCGGCTCACCTTGCCCGAGGCCTTCCTCGCCACCGACGCGATCCTGATGCTGGCCGGCAACATCGCCGCGGGTATCGAGGTTCGTCCGGCCGTCATCGCCCGCCACGTGGCGGAGCAGATGCCGTTCATGGCCACCGAGCGGTGGATGATGCTGGGGGTCCAGGCCGGGGGCGACCGTCAGGCGCTGCACGAGGTCATCCGGCAAGCGAGCCACACGGTCGCGAAGGAGGTCAGCGAGGGCGCCCCGAACGACCTGCTGGACCGGCTCGGCGGTGCTCCGGAGTTCGCGACAGTTCCCGTCGACCGACTCCGGGCCGAACTCGATCCGGCCCGCTACGTCGGGCGGGCGCCGGAACAGACGACCGAGTTCCTGGCCGAATTCCTGAACCCTCTTCTGGCTCGGGCGGCCGCCATCGCGGCGGAAGCGCCGGCCGCCGAGATTACGGTATGACGACTCTGACCCGGAGCAACCTCCCGCTTCCGCTCCTCCGTCGCGGCAAGGTGCGCGAGGTGTACGAGGTGGACCGGGAGCGGCTCCTCCTCGTGGCCAGCGACCGGGTCAGCGCGTTCGATGTTGTCATGGGGGAGCCGATTCCGAGGAAGGGCGCCGTGCTCACCCAACTCTCGGCGTTCTGGTTCGAGACCCTGAGCGGCCTGGGCCCGACCCACTTCCTCACGGCCGACACCGACCGGATCCTGACCGAGATTCCGCTCCTGGCCGACCGGCGCCATGAACTTGCTGGCCGGGCGATGCTCGTGCGCCGGACCGACCCCGTGCCATTTGAGTGCGTCATCCGCGGCTACCTCTCCGGGTCGGCCTGGAAGGAATACCGGCAGACCGGCACGCTGGCCGGTGAGGCACTCGCGCCCGGTCTTCGCGAAAGCGATCCGTTCCCCGCGCCGCGTTTCTCGCCGGCGACCAAGGCCGAATCGGGCCACGACATCAACGTCACCGCCGGCGTTGTCGCCGCCGCACTCGGCACCGACCGCGCAGCGGAACTCGAGGCCCGCAGCCAGGCGATCTACTGTGCGGGTCGCGATCATGCAAGAACTCGGGGCATCATCATCGCCGACACCAAGTTCGAGTTCGGCACCGACCCGGATGGGACGCTCCGGCTGATCGACGAGATCCTGACGCCTGATTCCTCCCGGTTCTGGCCCGCGGATCGATACCAGCCGGGGCAGTCCCAGCCAAGTTTCGACAAGCAGCCACTTCGGGACTACCTCCAGCGGCTCACCGACCGGGGGCGCTGGAACATGGCCGCGCCCGGGCCGACGCTTCCGGCCGACGTGATCGCCGCCACCAGCCAGCGTTACCTCGACGCGTTCCGCCTGCTCACCGGCTCGCCACTTTCGGAGTTCACATGAAAATCGCCAGGACCGGTGATGTCGTCCGCGCCGGAGAAACGGTGATGGCCCGATGGAAGAGCTAAACGCCGAGCGTCGCCGCCCGCAAGGGATCCGGCGGGTCGTGGTCGTGGTGCCGAGCTTCTTCACGCTCGCCAACCTGTTCTTCGGCTTCTGGTCGATCATCGCCGCCTTCAGCGGCAACTTCAAATGGGCCGGCTACTTCATCGTCTTCGGCGGCATCCTCGACATGTTCGACGGCCGGATCGCCCGGCTGTCGAACACCGGAACCAAGTTCGGCGCCGAACTCGACTCGCTGGTGGACATCGTATCGTTCGGCGTGGCGCCTGCGCTGCTGATGTATTTCCTGGAATTCTCCGGCGTCGGCAAGTTCGGCTGGGTCGTCTGCTACCTGTATGTCGTCGCGGCCGCCCTGCGGCTCGCGAGGTACAACGTCCTGTCTCACAGCAAGCCACATTCGAACTGGTTCGTCGGCCTGCCGTCCCCCGCGGCGGGCATGACGCTGGCCACCTACTACGTCTTCAGCCAGACCACCTGGTACCACACCAACGTCCCCGGTTATCTCGATCTCCAGCATGAAGGCCTGACGGTCCTGATCCTCCTGCTGGCGGCGCTGATGGTCAGCAGCGTCAAGTATCCCCGGATGCCGAACATCGGTGTCCGTTCGCTGACCGGGATGTTCGGGCTCGTCGTCCTGGTCGGTATCGTCGCCGGTACGATCGTGGCACCGGGAAGTTTCCTGTTTCCGTTCTTCCTCACCTACATGGCCTTCGGCATCGTGCGCAGCGTGGTGTTGAGTCTGCTCGAGCGGCGGCTGCCGCCCGCCGACCCCACCATCACTGGGCCCGACCCCGAGCAGCCCGACGGGTCCGTCCACCCGTTGACTCCACGGCTCAAGAAGGAGGGCCGATGACCTTCCGCATCCACGTTCGCGTCATGCCTCGTCGCGGACTGCTCGATCCCCAGGGCCAGGCAGTCGAGGGGGCCCTGAAGGCCCTCAAGTTCACCGACCTGACCAATGTCCACGTCGGCCGGGCCATCGAGTTCGACCTCGTCGCGGCAGACCAGACAGCGGCAACGACGGCGGCCCGTGCGATGTGCGCCAAGTTGCTGGCGAACCCGGTGACCGAGGACTACGAGATCGAGGTGGAGCCCAAATGATCCGGGTCGCCGTGATTCGTTTCCCCGGCAGCAACTGCGAGCCCGACGCCCACCGGGCGGTCGAGCGCGAGGGCGGAACCGCGTTCTACGTCTTTCACCGCGAGACCGATCTCCGCGATGCCGACGCGGTGATCCTGCCCGGCGGCTTCAGCTACGGAGACTATCTCCGGTCCGGCGCCATCGCGCGGTTCAGCCCCATCATGGCGGCGGTCGAACGCCACGCGGCCGACGGCAAACCGCTGGTTGGCTTCTGCAACGGGTTCCAGATTCTCTGCGAATCCGGCCTGCTGCCCGGCGGCCTGATGCGGAACGCGACGCTCAAATACGTCTCCCGGCCGGTCGACTGCCGGATCGAGCGAACCGATACGCCGTTCACGTCCGCCTACCGCGCCGGCGAAGTCATCCGGATTCCGGTCGGTCATGGCGACGGACGGTACGCCGCGTCCGACGAGGCCCTCGACCACCTGGAACGTCGGGGCCTGGTCGTGATCCGGTACGTCGAGGGCCGCCTGCTCGACGCCCCCGCCAACCCCAACGGATCGGCCCGCGATATCGCGGGCATCTCGAACCCCGAAGGCAACGTGGTCGGCATGATGCCCCACCCCGAACGCCTCGCGGACGACCTGCTGGGCAGCACTGCCGGCGCCCGGGTCTTCACCTCGCTCATGCGGTGGAAGCGCCCGGCCCTCGTGACCAACCCCTAACGATCAGCGAAGAATCCATGTCGACGACCGACAAGCCCAGCCAGAACGAAGACGAATACTTCGCCCGCCGCGATGCGGAGTTGCTGCAGCATCACCGCAAGGCACTCACCCATGCGGAGGCCAGCGCCGAACGCAAGAGCCACCTGCAACGGTGCCCGAAATGCGGGGGTCACCTGCAGGTGGCCGACTTCCACCGGATCCAGATCGACCGCTGCCCGGAATGTCTCGGGATCTGGCTTGACGCCGGCGAACTCGACCTCGTCGTCGGCCACAAGGATCCGACCTTCCTCCGCAAGGTGTTTGGCGACCTGTTCACGAGCCTGAAGAAAAAGTGACCAAAGCCACCACGCCGGCCGCGCAGCCGTTCCCCGGCGAACCGCCTGTCACGACGGCACTGGTCCGCGAGCATAAACTCAACGACCGGGAGTATGCTGAAATCCTCGACATGCTCGGCCGCACGCCGACCCTGACCGAGCTAGGTGTCTTCAGCGCGCTTTGGTCCGAACACTGTTCCTACAAACACACCCGGCCGGTGCTCAAGACGTTCCCGACCGAGGGGCCCCAGGTCCTCCAGGGACCGGGCGAGAACGCCGGGGTCCTCCGATTGCCCGACGGCTGGGCGGTCGCCTTCAAGATCGAGTCGCACAACCACCCGTCCGCCGTCGAGCCCTATCAGGGCGCCGCGACTGGCGTGGGCGGAATTCTGCGCGACGTCTTCACCATGGGCGCCCGGCCGGTGGCCGTCCTCAACAGTCTCCGCTTCGGGCCGCTCGACGATGCCCGGAACCGGTACCTGTTCGGCGGCGTGGTGAAGGGCGTGGGCGACTACGGCAACTGTGTCGGCGTCCCGACCCTGGGCGGCGAGGTGACTTTCGCACCCGGCTACAGCGGCAACCCGCTGGTCAACGCCATGTGCGTCGGCATCCTGCGTGCGGACGACCTGATCACGGCCCGGGCCCACGGCGTGGGCAACATCCTGATGTCGGTGGGCGCCCGCACCGGCCGGGACGGTATTCACGGGGCCAGCTTCGCGTCGGAGGACCTGTCCGCAGAGAGCGAGGCCCGCCGCCCGCAGGTGCAGGTTGGCGATCCGTTCACCGAGAAGCTCCTGCTGGAGGCCAGCCTCGAGCTGATCACCTCCGGCACCATCGTGGCGATCCAGGACATGGGGGCCGCGGGCCTGACCAGTTCTTCGGCTGAAATGGCGGCGCGTGGCGGGGTCGGGGTCGAGCTCGACACCAGCAAGGTCCCCCTCCGCGAAGCGGGCATGACACCCTACGAGATTCTCCTCTCGGAATCACAGGAACGGATGCTCCTGGTCGTGGAACCGCATCGGATCGGCGAGGTCGAGGCGATCTGCGCCAGGTGGGAACTGTCGGGCACCGTCATTGGCCGGGTGACCGATGACGGGCTGTTCCGCGTGATCCACGAAGGCCGAACCGTCGTGGCCATCCCGGGCGAACGTCTCGTCAATGGGGTCCCGATGTACTACCCCGACGCGATCGAATCGCCGGAGGCGGTGGCCCGCCGGGCCGGGACGCCGGCGGTTGCCGCCCGTGTTGATGCCGGTGCCGCGTTACCGCTGTTGCTCGACGACCCGACCATCGCAAGCAAGCGATGGGTGTACGACCAATACGATTCGACCGTGCAGGCCAACACCGTCCTCGGTCCCGGCGGAGATGCCGGGGTCATCGCGGTCGAAGGCTCCCGGTTCGGTATTGCCGTCTCGGTCGACTGCCCCAATCGGTACGTCGCCCTCGATCCCTACGAGGGCGGCAAGATGACGGTCGCCGAGGCGGCGCGGAACGTGGCCTGCACCGGCGCGGTCCCGCTCGGCATCACCAATTGCCTCAACTTCGGCAACCCTGACAAACCAGACATGTTCTTCCAGTTCAAGGAAGCCGTGCGCGGCATGGGAGACGCCTGCCGGGCATTCGACACCCCGGTCACCGGTGGCAACGTCTCGCTCTACAATGAAAGCCCGACGGGCGCCATCGACCCGACGCCGACCGTTGGCATGGTCGGTCTGCTCGACGACGTGACTACACGGGTGCCGAGCGCCTTCCAGCAGGCCGGCGACCTCGTCGCGGTCGTTGGGACGACCCGTGGCCACTTGGGCGGATCCATGTACTGGTGGCTGGTCCGGGACTTCCTCGGCGGGCCGCCGCCGCCCTGCGATCTCGACGCCGAGCACCGCCTCCAGCGGTTCCTGGTGGCCGCGTCCAGGGCCCGTCTGCTCCGGTCCGCTCACGACTGCGCCGACGGGGGGCTCGCGGTCGCGCTGGCCGAGGCGGCGATCGGCGGGCCCTACGCCAATGCCACGATGGGGGCCGGCGTCCACCTGGCCCGGCCCGATGCGATTGAGGTTGATGCGATGCTCTACGGCGAAGACGGCGCCCGCGCGGTTCTGTCCTTCGACCCCGGTTCGGTGGACGGCCTCCGGGGACTCGCGGCTGAGCATGGCGTCCCATTTGCGGTCGTCGGCAATGTCGGGCCCGCCAACGGCGAGTTGCGCATCACGATTGGCACCGAGGTACTTACCTGGGCCACCGCCGATCTCCGGCAGGCCTATTTCGACGCGATCCCCCGGCGAATGGCGGCCTGATTCATGTGCGGCATCATCGGCCTCTCCAATGTCCCCGACGCCGCCCGCGTCGCCTACCTGGGCCTCTATGCCCTGCAGCACCGCGGCCAGGAAAGCGCCGGCATCGTCACGGTGGACGATCTGGGAGCCTCTCACCTGGCCCGCGGAATGGGCCTGGTCGGCGATATCTTCCGGGAACCGGATTTGCGTGAACTCGAAGGGGATGTCGGCCTCGGTCATGCCCGATACTCCACCGCCGGCTCGTCGGTGATCGCCAACGCCCAACCCTGTGTGGCCAACTACCGCGGCGGCCCCCTCGCCCTCGCCCACAACGGGAACCTGACCAACGCCGTGGCTGTCAAGCGGGCCCTGGTCGCGGAGGGGGCGATCTTCCAGTCCTCCTCCGATTCCGAAGTGATCGTCCACCTGATCGCCCGATCCCGAGCCGCGACGCCGGAGGCCCAGATTCGCGAAGCCGTGTCGCAGATCGAAGGGGCCTTCAGTCTGGTCATCACGGTGGGACGGACGCTCTACTGCGTCGTCGACCCCCACGGCTTTCGCCCGCTCGTCCTCGGCCGGCTCGGCGAAGGGATCATCGCCGCCTCCGAGACCTGCGCCCTTGATCTCGTCGGGGCGACGTTGATCCGTGAACTGGGGCCCGGCGATTTCGTCGAGGTAATCGACGGGATGGTCCGGGACCTCCCGTCGATCGGCCGGGCCCCGGTTTCCAAGCGGTGCGTCTTCGAGCTGGTCTATTTTGCCCGCCCCGACAGCACCGTGTTCGGCGAGTCGGTGGACCGGGTTCGCCGGGAACTGGGCCGCCGCCTCGCGGCCGAGCACCCGGCTCCCGGTGCCGACGTCGTGTTCAGCGTGCCGGACAGCGCCAACATGATGGCGGTCGGGTTCGCCGAAGTGTCGGGCGTGAAGCTCGAGCACGGCCTGATCAGGAATCACTACGTCGGCCGGACGTTCATCAATCCGACCCAGGCCCTGCGGGTCGCCAAGGTCAAGATCAAGTTCAATCCGGTGAAGGAGGTCATCGCCGGCAAGTCCGTGGTCGTGGTGGACGACAGCCTGGTGCGCGGCACGACCAGCAAGGGTCTGGTGCAGATGATCCGCGGGGCAGGTGCGCGCGAAGTGCACTTGCGCCTCGCGTCGCCACCGATCACCGGCCCCTGCCACTACGGGATCGACACACCGAGTCGTGACGAGCTGATCGCCGCCAACTACTCCATCGAAGAGATCGCCCAGTACCTCGGGGTCGACTCACTGGGCTATCTGTCACTCGACGGGATGCTCGCCGCGGCCGGAAGCGCCCGGACCGGTTTCTGTCATGCCTGCTTCTCGGGCCAATATCCCATCGAACCCGCCGGGGAACTCGTCGAGCTCACCACCCGAAGCCGCTGAAGCGGAGGACCCCCATGATCGACCATCTCACCCAGCCGCTCGTCTACTTCTTCGGCCAAGGCCGGGCCGATGGCACCGCCACGATGAAGGACCTTCTCGGCGGCAAGGGAGCGGGCCTCGCCGAAATGACCAACATCGGAATCCCGGTGCCACCGGGGTTCACCATCGCCTCTACAGTCTGCCCGACGTACCTGACCCTCAACCAGTTTCCCCCTCGACTCAAGCCACAGACGGAGGCGGCCCTGGAACGAATCGAGGCGGCCACCGGCAAGCAGTTCGGCGGGGCCGACAACCCGCTCCTCGTATCGGTGCGATCCGGAGCGGCACTGTCGATGCCCGGCATGATGGAAACCATTCTGAATCTGGGGCTCAACGACACCACGGTGAAGGGTCTTGAGCAGTTGTCCGGCAACCCACGCTTTGCCTGGGACTCCTACCGCCGGTTCGTCCAGATGTATGGCTGCGTGGTATTCGACCTGCCCAAACGCCTGTTCGAGGAGCGGCTCGAGGCCGCCAAGCACCGGACGGGTGTGTCGCGGGACATCGACCTGCCGGTCGAGGAGTTTCGTTCCCTGGTGGCGGCCTTCAAGGCCGCCATCGCGGCCGAAACCGGCAAGCCGTTTCCGGAGGCGCCCCTCGATCAGCTCTGGGGGGCCATTTCGGCCGTATTCGAAAGCTGGAACACCCGACGGGCGATCGACTACCGGAAGCTCCACGACATTCCCGACAGCATGGGAACGGCCGTCAATGTGATGGCGATGGTGTTCGGCAACATGGGCGACGATTCGGGCACCGGCGTGGCGTTCACCCGGAACCCGTCGACCGGCGAGCATCACCTGTACGGCGAGTTCCTGCTCAACGCCCAGGGCGAAGACGTGGTCTCGGGCGCCAGAACGCCGGAGCCGATCGTCAATCTCAAAACCGAGATGCCCCAGATCTACGCCGAACTCGACAAGGTCGCCCGGACCCTCGAACGCCACTTCCGCGACGTCCAGGACCTCGAGTTCACCATCGAGCGCGGGCACCTGTACATGCTCCAGACGCGCCGCGGCCAGCGGACCGGCTTCGCGGCCGTGCGCGTCGCCGTCGAGATGGTGGACGAGGGAACGATCACCGAAGAAGAGGCGGTCGCCCGGGTTCCGCCTAACGACCTGAACCAGCTCCTTCACCAGACCATCGATCCGGACGCGGAACTCGATCTCCTCGCAACCGGCCTCCCGGCGTCACCCGGCGCGGCCAGCGGCACCGTCGTCTTCGACGCCGACCGCGCCGAAGAACTCGGCCGGAAGGGCACCGCGGTCATTCTGGTCCGGCGGGAAACCAGCCCCGAAGACTTCCATGGGATGGTGGCCGCCCGGGCCATTGTCACCGCCCGGGGCGGCATGACGTCGCACGCGGCGGTCGTCGCCCGCGGCATGGGCAAACCGTGCGTCGCCGGCGCCCAGGAACTCGAGGTGGATGAAACGGCCGGCCAGTTCCGGATCGGCGCTCGAGTGATCGTCGAAGGCGAGTGGATTTCGATCGACGGGGCCAACGGGAGGATCTACGCGGGCCAGGCCAAACTCATCTCGCCGGAACTGAGCGGCCACTACGACCGGCTCATGGCCTGGGCCGACCGGATGCGCCACCTCCGGGTCCGTGTCAACGCGGACACGCCGGCCGACGCCCACCGCGGCCGGGACTTCGGAGCCGAAGGCATCGGGCTGTGCCGCACCGAGCACATGTTCTTCGAGGGCGACCGGCTCGGCGCGATGCGCGAGATGATTCTGGCCGAGGACGAGGCCGGACGGAAGAAGGCGCTCGCCAAACTCCTCCCGATGCAGCGCGGCGACTTCGAAGGGATCTTCCGCGCCATGGAGGGATTCCCGGTCACGATCCGGCTCCTCGACCCGCCGCTCCACGAGTTTCTGCCCAAGGAGCCGGAGGAGATCGCCGCCCTCGCCCACGACATGGGCAAGACGGTCAAGGACGTTCAGCGGATCATCGACGGTCTGAGCGAGATCAATCCGATGCTCGGTCTCCGGGGCTGCCGCCTTGGCATCATGTACCCCGAAATCACCGCCATGCAGGCTCGGGCCATTTTCGAGGCGGCGTGCACGGTGGCGGAACGGAAGGGACGGGTGCAGCCTGAGGTGATGATCCCGCTCGTCGCCCACGTGATCGAGTTCCGGAAACAGGCACTGATCGTCCGGCAGGTGGCGGAAGAAGTCTTCCGCGAGCGCCAGATCACGGTGCCCTACCTGCTCGGCACCATGATCGAACTCCCCCGGGCGGCGCTCACCGCCGACGAGATTGCCCGCGAAGCCCAGTTCTTTTCCTTCGGCACCAACGACCTCACGCAGACCACATGGGGACTGTCGCGCGACGACGCCGGCGTGTTCCTCCCGGCCTATCTCGAAAAGAACATCATCGAGTTCGACCCGTTCCAGGAACTCGACACCACCGGCGTCGGTAAACTGATCGCTATGGCGGTGGACCTCGGGCGGAAGACCCGCCAGGATCTCAAGGTGGGGATCTGCGGCGAACACGGCGGCGAACCCCGCGCCATCGCCTTCTGCGAGGCCCAGAAGATGAACTATGTCTCCTGCTCGCCCTACCGGGTTCCGATCGCCCGACTGGCCGCAGCGCAGGCCGCGTTGGCCGAACGGGGTACGATGGACCGGACCCGCGGTACGCTATAGCCCGGCACGCCGCGCCACCGTCCGGGCCAAGGCCCGGGCGTGCACCCGAAGTTCCGGTACCGCAGTGGCCTCCCAGTGCTGGGCCCGCAGAAGCGGCCCGACATAAAACAGCGACTCGGCCGGAACGCCGTCGCCGTCGAGAACCTCGAGTGAGGCGGATGTGTCGAGGCCAAGCCCCCACTGGTCGGGGCGGATGTTGCGGGCCGCCAGCAGCGACTGGATCAACGGGTCGTGAACCAGGGCCAGGTGACTCGCCGGGCCGGTGCAGTTCACCAGACGATCAAACGCCACCCGATCCTCCGCTCCGCCGCGCCGCCGAATTCTCACCGCATGCCCGCCCGCACCCGTTTCAATTCCGAGGACCGTACCGGCCAGCACGGCGAGCCGGCCGCTCGCCCTGAGAGCATCAACGACCCTGGCTGTGGCCGGCGCGGCCCGGTGGCGGTGCGCATCCCAGTACGGCCGCAAATGGCGGAGAAACCGACCGCGCTCCCGCTCCGGCAGCCGCTGCCAGAGCGCCGGGGTGATCGGGCGAAGGGCGCCGATCACGTCCCGCCAGTCACCGCCCCTCGCCGTGGTCAGTTTGACGTGCCGCCGAACGGCCCTGCAGTAGTCCACCGCCGTAGCGCTCCCGGTCAGGAGGGCCGGCGGGAGGTGATCGCCGGTGGGTGGCAAGCCGGGATCTCGGTGAGCGGTCGAGACCACACCTCGTCGCGACAGCGCTGTCATCCGCGCGGCCCGCCCGCCAATGGCGATCGCGGCATCGAGCATGGTGAGACCCGTCCCGATCAGAAGCACCCGCTCACCGCTGCCGATCCGATCAAGCGCACCGGGTGTCCAGGGATCGCCGATGTACCGGTGGCTCCGGGCAAAATCACCGCTCGCGAACGCGGGGTCGGTCGGCGGGTAGTTGCCCACGGCAAGGACAACAAAGTCGGCGGTGATACTCCGCCCATCCGCAAACCGAAGTCGATGTCCGGCACGGTCAGTCTCGATCGTCACGACCTCGCCGACCTCGGTTTCGAGGACGGCCCGCGCGGCGGATCCGGCCGCCTTGGACAGCACATGATCGAGGTAAGCGCCGTACAGGCTGCGGGGCAGAAAGCTGCTCCCCGTTACTCCGTCCATTCGCCCGGCCGCGAACCGCAGGAAGTCGTCTTCGTCCTCGGGAAAAGCGCTCATCCGGCCCGCCGGGACGTTCAGCACGTGCCCCTCAGTTCGGGTCCCATAGGCCACTCCGCGGGCTGACGGCCCTGACCGGTTCACCATCACGATCCGGCCCGGGCCCCGCCCTTCCGTGAGCAGCCTCGCGGCCGTCGCCACTCCCGAAAAACCCGCCCCGACGATCGCGATGGTCGGCCCGGGGCCGCCCTGAACGTTCCCTGACATGCCACCATTCTAGCGGCTTGCCCTTCTGGGTGCCCCGGGTAAACTTCGGCCCATGACAGCCGCCCCTGCCCCCTCTGTTGGCATCGTGATGGGCTCGACCTCCGACTGGGAGGTCATGCAACACGCTGCCCGTCGCCTCGCCGATTTCGGTGTCGCCTACGAGACGCGGGTCGTCTCCGCCCACCGCACTCCGGACCTCCTGTTCGAGTACGCCGCCTCGGCCTCGGCCCGAGGGCTCGCCTGCATCATTGCTGGGGCCGGCGGCGCGGCCCATCTCCCCGGCATGCTCGCGGCCAAGACCACGGTTCCGATCCTCGGCGTTCCGGTTCCGAGCCGCCACCTGAACGGCCTCGACTCGCTGCTGTCGATCGTCCAAATGCCCGCGGGCGTCCCGGTCGCGACCTTCGCGATCGGCGAGGCCGGTGCCCATAACGCCGGTCTCTTCGCGATCGCGGTGCTGGCCCGGACCGACCCGGCGCTGGCCGCGAGCCTCGCGGCCTTCCGGCGCGAGCAGGAGTCCCAGCTCCGCGCTGCTACGCTCCCGCCGCCCAAATGATCCCGCCAGGTGGTACCCTCGGCCTCCTCGGCGGCGGGCAGTTGGGCCGAATGTTCACCCAACGAGCGCGGGCGATGGGGTATGAGGTCGTCGTACTCGAGCCCGATCCGTTGAGCCCGGCCGGGGCGGTCGCCACCCGGCACATCCGGGCCCGCTACGACGATGAGGCGGCATTGGCCGAGCTCGCCACCGCGGCTGCGGCGATCACGACGGAATTCGAGAATGTGCCGGCGGCTACACTGAGGTGGCTGGCCGGTCACATTGAGTGCCGCCCCGGAGCGGGCGCGGTGGCCGTCGCGCAGGACCGAATCCGCGAAAAGACCTTTGTCCGAGACCATGGGCTCGAGACCGCCGACTTCGAAGCAGTGGACTCGACCGCGGCACTGCGGGAGGCCTGGACCAGACTGGGCGCCCCGGCGCTGCTCAAGACCAGCCGCCTGGGGTACGATGGGAAGGGCCAGGCGACAGTGGACAGCCTGGCCGAGGCCGAGGTGGCCTTTCGGAGCTTCAAGGAAGTGCCCTGCGTTCTGGAGCGCCGGCTTCGACTGGAGCGGGAGGTGTCGGTTGTTATGGCCCGCGGGGCCGATGGCCAGGTGGCCGCATTCCCGGTCGGCGAAAACGTCCACCGCCAGGGCATCCTTCACACCACGGTGGTTCCGGCCCCGATCGCGGCGGAGTTGGCCCTGGCGGCGCGGACGATGGCGGTTCAGGTCGCCGACGCACTCGGATACATAGGGGTATTGGGCGTCGAATTGTTCGTGGCCAACGGCGGCAAGGTCTACGTCAACGAGCTGGCGCCCCGCCCCCACAATTCCGGTCACTACACGATGGACGCCTGCGCCACCGATCAGTTCGAGCAGCAGGTGCGCGCTCTGGCAGGACTCCCACTCGGAAGCCCTGCACTACTTACGCCTGTATGCATGATTAATTTGCTCGGCGATTTGTGGAAAAGAGGCGAACCGAATTGGGCGGCAGCGCTCGCCCTGCCAGGCGTGAAACTGCACCTGTATGGCAAGAAGGAAGTCCGACCCGGCCGGAAGATGGGCCACTTGAATTGCGTGGGTGATACGGCGGCCGCGGCCCTCGAACTGGCCGAGCGGGCCTACCGGCTCCTCACCGCTTGACCCGATCCCACGATGAACGCTACTGCCGCTCGGATGATCTCGGGTGGAGCTTCATGGCCCCCGTCAAACTCCCGATAGTCGACCTCGAAGCCCGCACCCCGTAGGGCGGGTACGATCCGCCGACTGGCCGTATCGATCGGGAGGATCGGATCCCTGGTTCCGTGGGAGATGAAGACCCGGGGCTTGGCTGCCTGAACCAGGGTCGGCGCCACGAACCCGGGCGAGAAGGCCACAACCCGCGAGAAGAGCTGCGGGTTGCGGATGCCCACGCCGAGGGCGTACGACGCCCCGTCAGAGAACCCCTCAATCGCGATGGCTGCGGGGTTCACCCGCGCCATCCTGAAGGTGGCCTTGAGAGCCCGATCCACTGTGGCGATATCCGGTCCGTACCGGTTCAGCACCACATCCCAGGTCCGCTCCGCCGAGTCGGGCACCAGCAGAAGGAACCCATCATTGTCTGCCGATTCACCGAGGAAGGCACGATGGCCATCGGCAGTGCCCCCTGCCCCGTGGAAACCGACGACCAGCGGCCACGACCTCGATGGATCGTACCCGACCGGCACCAGGAGATGGGCGGCCGGCCCCTCCTGCCAGAGTTGGTGCCACCCGGGACCGATGACTTCGGACGGCGAAACCGGGCGGGCGGAAAGCAGAGGATCACCGGAGGACTGACTTTCGAGCGGCGACACGCGGCAGCCGAGACCGGCTGCACCCGCGCCGAGGAGCGCACAGAATTCACGGCGCGTGAGCAAACGGGACATACTCTCCCGACGGGGCCGGCCCGCCGCCGGTTTCCGCCGAAACGAGAAAGGCCGGCCCCTTGGGGCCGGCCTTCTCATGGAGGCGCAGGGAATCGAACCCTGGTCCGAACCAGCATCCAGTAGAGCCACTACGTGTGTAGGCCGATCTCTTTACCCTGGACCATCGCCGGCTACCGGCCATCCTTCGACAGTCTGAGCTCCCAAGTTCTTATCCGGCGCGTGAGAGCAACACGACGGACCAGCCCGGATTTTCGTTCCGGTTGGGGCGCCCCGGGCAGGGCTCCCGTCTCCGGTGGTGCTTAAGCGAGCAAGCTCAGCTTACGCAGCCAAAGCCAAGTTAGAGTTGGCAGTTAAAGCTTTCCAATTTTTTTACCAGGATTTGGACCTGGACACGCGTCTCGACCTTCTCCTGACCCGTCGAAGCCAGTCGCCCCCGGATCGGTAATAAACCTAACGACAATCTCGGCATGAAACAAGGAGTCAACCTCTAAGCACAATCAGAGCAACGCTTTGTATCAGGTGACCTCAAGTCACTCGACAACTCCTTTCCGCCTGGCCGCCCGGCGAACGTCAGCTGGACGCTCTGCCGCTCCCGGCACGGTCAAGGCCGAGCGCCAGGATCCTCGCCGCCGCCGCCGCCGCCCCGAACCCGTTGTCGATGTTCACGACCGTCACGCCTTCGGCACAGGAGTTCAGCATGCCGAGCAGGGCGGCGATCCCACCGAACGATGCCCCGTACCCGACACTGGTCGGCACGGCGATGACCGGCTTCCCGATCAGCCCGCCGACCACGCTCGGCAAGGCGCCCTCCATGCCGGCCACGACGATCACCACATCGACACCATCAAACTCGGGCCGGGCCGCCAGGATCCGGTGCAGGCCGGCCACCCCGGCGTCGAAAACCCGTACCACCCGGGCCCCAAAGGCCTCAGCGACCGCCGCCGCTTCTTCGGCGACCGGAATGTCCGACGTGCCGGCCGTCACCACGGCCACCGAGCCCAAGGCGGGGGGGGCCGGGCTACCCCGGAGCCAGGCGGTTCTGGCCACCTCGTTGATCTCGACGGCCGGGAACCTGGCCGTGAGTGCCGCCCCCTGCTCTGCCGTGATCCTCGTGCACAGAAAACCGCCCTGCGCCAGAGCGAGCCGTTCCGCGATGGCGACCACCTGAGCGGTGGTCTTGTGGCTCGCCAGCACCACCTCGGCCCGACCGGAGCGCAGCGTACGGTGGTGATCGATCCGGGCGTCTCCGATGTTCTCGATCGGCAGGTGCCGAAGTTGATCGAGGGCCGCCCCGGGTGACACCGCCCCGGCCGCCACCGCCTCGAGGAGCGCCTCCAGCCGAGCTTTCACGCGGCGACCGCGTCGCGCTCGAGATAGGTCCGGAAGATCGCCTCGGCGGCGCCCATCGTTTCGACCTGATAGAGCTGCTGCCGAAGCGCCGATGCCTGGGGCAATCCTTTGCTGTACCAGCCGAAGTGCTTGCGGAACTCCATGACCGTCTGGCGGGTGTCGCCCTGGAGACGAAGTGCCAGCGCGGCGTGGTCAAGCGCCACGGCGAACCGTTCCGCCGGTCCGGGCGCGGGCGCGATTTCACGGCCATCGAGGAGGGCCCGGGCGTCGCGGAAGATCCATGGATTGCCGAAGGCGCCCCGCCCGATCATCAGACCGGCGCATCCCGTGTGGGCCTTCATCCGGACGGCGTCGGCAGCCGTATGGATGTCCCCGTTGCCGATCACGGGAATATCCAGGGCCTCGACAACGGCGGCGATTTCGTCCCAGTTCGCCTTGCCGTTGAACATCTGAGTCCGGGTCCGGGCGTGGAGGGTGAAGGCCTTGGCGCCAGCATCCTGCATCCGGAGCGCGATCTCGACCGGACGGCGGCACTCCTCGTTCCAGCCGCTCCGGGTCTTGACCGTGAGGGGTGCCGGCGTGGCCGCCACGACGGCCCGGATGATCCGTTCCACCAGGTCCAGGTCCCGCAAACACCCGGAACCCCCATTCCGCTGGACGACCTTCTTCACCGGGCAACCGAAGTTGATGTCGATGAAGTCCGGCTGATATGCCTCGGTCACGATGGCGGCGGCCCGTGACATCGCCTCCGGATCGGCCCCGTAGATCTGCACACCGATGGGCCGTTCCAATTCCTCGAACTCACAGCCTTCCATGGTCTTCCGGATGCCCCGACGGATGGCTTCAGCGGCCAGAAACTCAGTCATCAACACGTCCGCACCGTAACGTCGGCAGATTTGCCGGAACGGGGCTTCCGACACCCCAGCCATCGGGGCGAGCAGAACCGGAGTATCAATCCCGGGGGCGTAGGGTAACCGCATGGCCGAAAACTACTTGCGCCCCGGGTGTTAGGCCAGGTTCCGGGCCCCGCCCCCCTTTCGCATTGTCATCGGCAATCCTAGACTTCCGCCCCGATGCGCCTGCGCGAATTCTTCGACCCGAGAGCGATCTCGCTCACCCTGGCCGGCGGAACCCGGGACGAGGTGCTGAGCGAAATGGCCGATCTCCTCGGTATGGACGAGCGCGCCCACTCGACGATCCTTCGTTTGGTCCAGCGGCGGGAACAGCTTGGCTCGACGGGAATTGGGCGCGGCGTGGCGGTGCCCCACTGCCGAACGCTGGTGGTGAACCGGCTCCGGATCGCGTTCGGCCGTCACCCGTCAGGGATTGATTTCGACGCCATCGACCAGCGTCCGGTCTCCAGCATCTTTCTGATCGTGGCTCCTCCGGCTGAGGTCGCCAACCACTACCTGCCCGTCCTGGGCAAGATCGCGCAACTCGCCAAGGACGTCGACGTGCCGGAGCGCCTGGCCCGCCTCACCACCGTCGACGAATTTCTCTCGCTGCTCGACGAAAAAGCCGCCTGAAGGCTACTCCCACTCGATCGTGGCCGGGGGTTTCGAGCTCACGTCATATACCACTCGATTGACGCCCCGAACCTCATTGGCAATCCGGTTCGACATCACACCCATGACATCCGGCGGAAACGGGAACCAGTCGGCAGTCATCCCGTCACGGCTGGTCACGGCCCTGAGCGCCACGACCTGATCGTAGGTCCGGCCGTCACCCATCACCCCGACCGATCGGATCGGAAGCAGAACAGCGAAGGCCTGCCAGATTGAATCGTAGAGGCCGGCCGACCGGATCTCCTCAAGATAGATCGCGTCGGCGTGGCGTAGCGTGTCGAGCGCAGGTCTGGTGATCTCGCCCAGAATTCGAATCGCGAGTCCCGGCCCGGGGAACGGATGACGCCCAACGATCTCTTCGGGAAGCCCGAGATCACGACCCACCGCGCGGACTTCATCCTTGAACAGCTCGCGAAGCGGTTCGATCAGCTTGAAGGGAAGTCGCTCCGGCAATCCGCCGACATTGTGGTGCGTCTTGATCGTGACCGACGGACCGCCTCGGGGCGAGAACGACTCGATGACATCGGGGTAGAGCGTTCCCTGGACCAGGAAGCCCACGCCGTCGCCAACCTCTTTGGCGGCTTCCTCGAAGACCTCGATGAATGTGCGGCCGATGATCTTGCGTTTCTGCTCGGGATCGGACACGCCGTCGAGTAGCGACAGAAACCGGTCGCTCGCATCCACGACCCTGAGATCGATACCCAGGTGGCGACGGAAGGTATGCTCCACCTGCTCCCGTTCGTGAAGCCGGAGGAGGCCCTGATCGACGAAGATGCAGGTCAGGCGGTCGCCGACGGCACGATGGACCAGTGCCGCTGCGACGGAACTGTCCACACCACCTGATAATCCGCAGATGACGCGGGCCGTCGGCCCGACCTGGTCACGGACCTTGGCAACTTCAGATTCAATGAAGTGGGCCGAGGTCCAGTCGCCATCCGCACCGCACACATCAAACAGGAACGCGTTGATGACTTCCCCACCCCGCGCCGTGTGCGCCACCTCGGGATGGAACTGGACCGCGAACAGCGGCAGGCTCTCATGCTCGATCCCGGCGATCGGACAGTTCTCGCTCGACGCCGTGAGCCGGAATCCCGGAGGAACGGCCTCGACCCGGTCCCCATGACTCATCCAGACGGTGGTCTTCTCCCCCCGGTCGAAACCGGAGAACAGGCGGCCGCCATGGACCTCGAGCTGTGCCCGCCCGTACTCCCGCCGGCCGGCCGGGACCACCTTCGCCCCGGCGGCTTCGGCGACGAGGTACATCCCGTAGCAGAGCCCGAGCACCGGAACACCGAGTTCGAACATTCCCCGATCGGCAGTTGGTGCCCCTTCGTCATAGACGGAGTTCGGCCCGCCCGACAGGATGATGCCGCGGGGATCCCACGACTTGATCCATTCGAGCGAGCGGGTCGGCGGGTGGATCTCGCAATACACGTGGGCTTCCCGGACCCGCCGGGCGATCAGCTGCGTGAACTGGGAGCCGTAGTCGAGAATCAGAATGGCGTTCTTGGTCACAACTGGTCTACCCATCGAAAGGGTTGATCGACTCGCCCCGGAACAGATCTTCCACCGTTTCCCGCGCCCGGATCACCGCGTAGCGGCCCCGCTCAACAAGGACCTCGGGGCCCCGCGGCCTGGTATTGTAGTTCGATGCCATCACCGCGCCGTACGCACCGGCGCAGAGAATGGCCACATACTCGCCGGGTTCCATCTCAGCCAGCGGCCGATCGAGCGCCAGGAAGTCCCCCGTCTCGCAGACCGGACCAACAACGTCGACGATCCGGCGATCCCGCCCCCGTGAGACCAGTTCCACAATGGCGTGGTAGGCCTGGTAGTGGCTGGGTCGGACCAGATCCGTCATCGATGCGTCCACGATCACGAAGTCCTTGCCGCCGGATCGCTTCCGGTAGAGCACCCGGGAGAGCAGCACGCCGGCGCTCCCGGTGAGGTAGCGGCCCGGCTCGAGGTGCAGCGCCAACTGCTTGCCGGCCACCAGCGGCGCCAGAACGGCGGCAAGCGCTTCAGGAGCCAGCGGCGATTCGTCCCGATACCGGATGCCCAACCCGCCGCCGACATCAATCGATTCGATCGTCCGCACCCCGGCGGCACGCACCTCATCGATCAGGTCGATCAGTTTCCGCGCTCCGGTCGCGAAGGGGGCCGGATCCAGCAACTGGCTCCCGAGGTGCATCGCGATCGTCACCAGTGCGAGCCGCGGGTTGGCTGCGATTCGCCGGCCCAGAGCCACGACCTGCTCGGCCGGGACACCAAACTTGATGCCGCCCGCGCCGGTCGTGATGTAGGGGTGGGTCTCTGCCGCGACGTCCGGGTTGACTCGAATGCCGAGCCTGACTGGATACTCGACCGATCGCCGCCCCACCAGCCGTTCGATGACCGCCAATTCCTCGACGGACTCGACATTGATGCTGCCGATCCGCGCCCCGATCGCGGCTTCAAGCTCACTCTCGGATTTTCCGACGCCGCTGAAGACGATCTTGCGGGCGGAGAACCCGACGCGGAGCACCCGCCGGAGTTCTCCGCCTGAGACGATGTCGACCCCGGCGCCGAGTTCCTTGAGAATCCGCAACACGGCCAGACTGCCATTCGACTTGACGGCAAAGTGAATCTCGTGCGCCAGGCCGGTGAACGCCTGATCCAGCGTGGCAAACCGCCGACGGATCGCGGCAGCGCTGTAGACGTACGCCGGCGTCCCGGCGTCCCGCGCCACCGCTTCGAGGGCGACACCATCGAGCCGGAGCGAACCGTCTGCCCCGCGCGCGAGGCCGGCGTCGTCGAACAGACCGAGCGGGTCGCCACGCTCGATCGGGGCGGCCGTCCGGACCGGCAGACTCAATAGGCCCTCGCCCAGATCGCCTCGGCCACGGCTTCCCGGCCGGTCCAGATGCAGCGGCTCGGGGCCTCCCCGGTCCGGAACTCCGCGTCGGGCAAGACCCGAATCGTGGCCTTGGTCGCTTCCTTGATCTCGGCTTCGACGGCCGGGTCCCCGCACCAGCCGGCATACACGAACCCGCCGCCGCCCTCGATGAAGTCGATGAATTCCTGTTTGCTCTTCGGATGCCGCAGCGAGCCGGCTTCCCGCCGTTCCCGCGCCGCGTCGAGCAGGAATCGCTGCATCGTCGCGATTTCCCGATGCAGCACGTCGGCCAGCCCCGCCAACGGGAGGGACGTCTTCCCGCCGCCGGTCCGGCGGGCCATCATCGTGGTGCCATTAGCAAGATCCCGGGGTCCGATCTCCAGGCGGAACGGGACACCTCGGCCCTCCCATTCGTAGTACTTGGCGCCAGGCTTGATGCCTTCTCGGCCGTCGACATGGACTCGCAGGCCTGTCGCCCGCAGGTCCTTGGCCAGCCGGTCGGCCGCCTCGAGCACCTGGGCCCGCTCGGTGTCGGTCTTGTGAATCGGGACCACGACGACCTGCCACTGGGCGAGCAGCGGAGGACAGACGAGCCCGTTGTCGTCGCTGTGGGTCATGATCACGCCACCAATCATCCGCGTGGTACTGCCCCACGAGGTGCCCCAGACGTGGTCCATCGACCCCTCGGCCGACTGGAACGTGATGTCGAAGGCCTTGGCAAAATTCTGCCCGAGATTGTGACTCGTCCCGAGCTGGAGCGCCTTGTTGTCCTGCATCAACCCCTCGAGCCCATAGGTCCGGAGCGCCCCGGCGAACTTCTCCGACTCCGATTTCCGGCCGGTAACCACCGGAATGGCGAGAAAATCCTCCTGGAATTTCCGGTAGACGGCCAGCATCTGCAGGGTCTCGGCCTCCGCCTCAGCCTCCGACGCGTGCGCCGTGTGTCCTTCCTGCCACAGGAATTCGGTCGTTCGGAGAAACAGACGGGTCCGCAACTCCCATCGCACGACGTTGCACCATTGGTTCAGCAACAGGGGTAGATCGCGATAACTCTGGATCCATTTCGACATCATCGACCCGATGATCGTTTCCGACGTCGGCCGCACGATCAGCGGTTCGTCGAGCTCCTTGCCGCCGGCGTGGGTGACGACGGCCACCTCCGGGGCAAAGCCCTCGACGTGCTCGGCTTCCTTGGCCAGAAAGCTCTGCGGAATGAAGAGCGGGAAGTAGGCGTTCTGAACCCCGGTCTCCTTGAACATCCGGTCCAGATTGGCCTGGATCTGCTCCCAGATCGCATAGCCGTTGGGCCGGATGACCATGCAGCCGCGTACCGGGCTGTAGTCCGCCAGCTCGGCCCGCATGATCAATTCGTTGTACCAGGCGCTGAAGTCCGCCGCCCGGGTGGTAATCGCCTTGTTGTCCGACATCGAGACCAGTCCTGCAAAGGGGGAAGTCCTGCCCGCTATACCCGCACGCAGCCGAGGGCGGTGAGTTCGGCCGCGACCGCATCCAGCTTGACGGCGCCCTGGACCCCGCGGGCCAGGTCCTTGACGCCCACTTCACCGCGAGCCCGGTCGTCCGGCCCCACGATGAGCACCACCCGGGCCCCGCGGGCGTCGGCGAGCTTGAACTGCTTGCCTAACGCCTGATCGCCGATGGCGTATTCGACCCGGAACCCCTGGTCGCGGAGCTGGTGGGCGAGCCCCAGTGTGAACGGCCGGTCGTCCGGAGTCACCTGGGCGATGAAGACATCGGCGGCCGTGCCGCCCGTCGGCAACAGGCCCTTTTCCCTGAGCAGCTCCGTCAGGACCACATCGCCCATGCCGAACCCGAGGGCCGGCATGTCCACGCCACCAAGGGCGGCGAGCAACTGGTCGTACCGGCCGCCGCCGCAGATGGCCCGGAGGGACCGGCCGGCATCAAACAGCTCGAAGACGGTGCCGGTGTAGTAGGCCAGTCCCCGAACGATGGTCAGATCGAGATCCAGAAACCCGCCAAGGCCCATCGCCTCGATGGCCGCAAAGGTGGCCCGGAGCTCGGTCCCGAGGCCCAGCCCCGGAAAGGCCTGCTCCAGGGCCTCGAAGCTCCGAATGGTCCCGAGGGTCTCGAGCCGCCCGATCTGCGCGGCGCCCGCCCCAAGGTCCACCAGAGCCTGACGACGGCCCGGATACTCCGATCGCCCGACCTTGTCGAGCGCCTGGAACGCGAGCGGCACCAGCGCGGCATCGAAGCCCAGGGCCGAGAGAATGCCGCCCAGCAGCCGGCGATCCGAGATCCGGACGCGGACATCGGCGGCAGTCAGCCCAAGCTCCCGCATCACATCGATCGCCAGCGCCACAATCTCGGCGTCACCCAACGGTCCGGTTTCACCGATGAGATCACAATTCAGCTGGAAGTGCTCGCGAAGCCGGCCCCGCTGCTGGCGCTCGTACCGGAACAACTGCGGGATCGTGAACCAGCGGATCGGCTTCTTGAGCGCCGACACCTTGGGCGCGACCATGCGGGCCAGCGTGGGCGTCATTTCCGGCCGGAGGGCCACCTCGCGGTCGCCTTTGTCCCGGAAATGGTACAGCTGCCCCACGATCTCGTCACCGCTCTTCTGGGTGTACAGTTCCAGCGGTTCCAACGGAGGCCCGTCATACTCCTCGAAGCCATACCGGAGAGCAACCCGCCGCATGGCACCGAACACGTGCGAGCGGATGGCCATGGTATCGGGGTAGAAATCGCGGAATCCGGGGAGGGCCTGAATCGACATGCTCAAATATAAAAGGACCGGGCCCGGGTTACCCGGCGAGTCCGAACCCGAGAGTGGCCATGACATCCCCTACCGTGTGGAACGAGCCGGTCACCAGCACCGTCCCCGCGCCTGCCTGCACCGCCTCGACGGCCGCGCCGAAGTCCTCGATCAGGTACCACTCCGCCCGGGCCGGGGGCCGGTCGGACCGGGCGAGCCAACGGGTGAGCCAGTCGAGGTCCCAGCGGCGGCCGGCCGCCGTTGGCGCCACGGTCAGAATCCCCACGTCAATTACCTGGTCGAGGCCCATCAGCATCTCCGGCCATTCCTTGTCGCCCAGGATCGAAACCAGGGCGTGTAAGGGCCGGGGGGGCGCCAACTCCCCCAGAGCGGTCACCAGGGCCCGGACCCCGTCGGGGTTATGCGCGACGTCGAACAGCCAACGGCCGCGACGGTCGAGTCGACCCGGGACGAAGGCACGAGCAAAACCGGCCTGGATCGCCCCGCGATCCGGCCGGTAGGGGGCCGGAAGGGCCATCAGGATCCCGTGGGCAACCGCAGCATTGCGGCGCTGGTGGCGGCCCGCGAGTCCAAGGGGTCCGGTCCACTCGTATTCCGGGGGAAGTACCCGAACGTCGCTCCGCCCCCCCGGGGCCAGCGCCCGAACCGCCCGGCCGGCCTCCGCCTTGAGTACGTCGACCAGTCGCGGGTCCCGCTCCCCAATCACGAATGGGGTACCTGGCTTGGCGATCCAGGCCTTTTCCCGCGCGATCGCCTCGAGCGTGTCGCCGAGGTATTTCTGGTGGTCGAGGGCGATCTTGGTCACGCCGCTGACCAGAGGGGCGACCACGTTGGTACTGTCGAGCCGCCCGCCAAGCCCAACTTCGACCACCGCGATTTCAGCGCCCCGGGCCACCATGTCGGCAAACGCCATCGCCGTCGACGCTTCGAAGAACGTCGCTTCGGTGGACTCGATCAGGGGGCGGAGGCGCTCGGTCCACATGCCGACGCTCGCCTCGCCGATGGGCCGGCCGGCCACCGCGATCCGTTCCCGAAAGTCCACCAGGTGGGGGGACGTATACGTCCCCACTCGCCATCCAGCCGCTTCGAGCGCGGCCGCCACGAGGGCCGTGACGCTCCCCTTGCCGTTGGTACCGCCTACGTGGATCGATGGAATGACGCGGTGCGGATCACCAAGCTCCGCCAGGAGGCGGAAGGTGCGATCGAGGCCGAATTTGATGGTGGTCGTGCGAGGGTAAAGGAAGTCGATCGCCTGCTGGTAGTTCACACCTCGACTCGAGGCAGCTGGGACTCGCCCTTGTGACCAAGCATGTGGTGGAGCAATCGGGTCACCGTTTCCCGCAACGAGCCGCGGGGCACCACGCTGTCGACCTGGCCGTGCTCGAGGAGGAACTCCGCCGTCTGGAAGCCCTCAGGCAGGTCCTGGCCGATCGTCTGCTTGATGACCCGAGCCCCGGCAAAGCCGATCACGGCGCCCGGCTCGGCGAGGATCACGTCACCCTGCATCGCATAGCTTGCCGAGACGCCGCCGGTGGTCGGGTTGGTCAGGATGCTGATGAAGGGGATGCCTTCCCGCTTCAGCTCGGCGAAGGCCGCCGAGGTCTTGGCCATCTGCATCAGGGACAGCACGCCCTCCTGCATCCGAGCCCCGCCCGACGTACAGACCAGTACGCACGGCATCCCCTTGTCCGCGGACCGACGGGCCAGCCGCCCGATCTTCTCGCCGACCACGGACCCCATCGACCCGCCCATAAACGCGAAGTTCATGACCCCAAGGTGGAGCGGGATCGACTCAAGCTTCCCGGCCCCGGTGATCACCGCATCGAGGTGCCCGGTTTTGGCCTGGGCCGCCCGGGCCCGATCCGGATAATGCTCGAAGGCGAGCGGGTCCATCGGCCGAAGGCTCTGGTTCAGCTCCCGCCAGGTGCCTGTATCGGTGAGCAATTCCACGTATTCCTCGGCCGAGAACCGGCGATGGAATCCGCAGTTCGGGCACACGTTCAACTCGCGTTCGAATCGCTCGCGAATATCGACATGATCGCAGGCGTCGCACTTGTCCCAGGCGTCCTTGGGAATCTCAAGGCGAGCCCGCTGGGAGACGCGCGGCTTACGTTCTTTTCGGAACCAGGCGTTCACGGCCATAGGCTCGCGCAGAGGTTCGCTGATGCGGGGACGCGACAAGTCACGGCTTCAATCTGCGCGAACGGTGCTATTCGCGCCAGACCTTGACACGCAAGCCATTGTCACGCATCGAGATAGCCTGACATCCGGGAGTCCGACGCGACCCGAAACACGAGTCCCATGGCAATCCCGCACGCCAGCACAAAGGAGCCGCCGTATGAAAAGAACGGCAGCGGGATGCCCGTGATCGGCATCAGGCTGATGGTCATCCCGACATTCTCGAATACGTGGGCGAACAACAGGCCGATGATACCGAAGACCACCAGGCTGCTGAAACTTTCGGTCGCCCGACGGGCGATGCGTACCATGATTACAAACAGACTGAAGAAGAGCCCCAGTGCCACGAGGACTCCGAGGAAACCCATCTCCTCCCCTACGACCGAGAAGATGAAGTCCGTCGGCTGTTCCGGTAGAAACGACAGGCGCTTCTGCGGCCCGTGGAGCCAGCCGTTGCCGAACCATCCGCCGGACCCGATGGCCACCTTGGATTGGATGATCTGGTAGCCTGAGCGGGCGGCGTCGGCCTCCGGGCGGAGGAACGAAATCAACCGTTGCTGCTGGTAGAGCTTGAGACGGTTCCAGAGCATGATCGCCAGGACGCCCATCGCCGAATTCACGATCCAGATGAAGACACCCTCCGACACGTAGGTCCGCCAGATGAGCAGAAGCACGGTCAGGAGCAGGATCCACGCGCCCCACCACCGCGTGTCCGCCGCCAGCAACAGGCTGATGACCGGTGACGCCAGAAGGAGGAGGAGGGACGGTTTGACCCCGACCCAGAACAGCATCGAGAACAGGATGCCGACGAACACGATGGCGCTGCCCAGATCCGGCTGGGCCATCACCAGCAAGACCGGCACCCCGGTGATGACCCCGGGAATGACCAGATCCCAGAGCGTTGCGGGCGGCTGTCGGAGCGCCGAGAGGTACCGGGCGAGCAGCAAGATGGTCCCCAGCTTGGCCATCTCGACCGGCTGTCCGATCCGGACCCCGCCGATCGCAAGCCAGCTCTTGCTGCTTGCCGCGGTGCCGGCTCCGGTGCCGATCATAAGAGTGAGGAGCAGCAGGCACAGTCCGAATCCGTAGAGGTACGGCGCCGCCCACTCCAGCAGTCGGAACGACATCCGGAAGGCCGCTGCCCCGGCAAGCGTTGCCACGACCATCCAGCCGATCTGGCGGATCCAGGCCCGTTCGGCGTGGGACGGCACGTCGGTTTGTCCGGCAGAGTACACCATCGCCAGGCCGTACAGGCACAGCGCCAGCACCACCACGAGCAGCCGCCGATCGAGCGCCGATTTCATCGGCGGCGCCGCGGCTTAATGATCGTGTCGCTGGGAATCTCGGTATCCGTCGTCGCCGAGTCTTCTTCAATCAGCACCCTGACGGGCGCCTTCGCCAGCGCCGGATCAATCGTCTGCAGGTACCTGCGAATCGCTCTGACAACGTATGGCGCGACGGCCGTTCCGTGCTTGGCGAACTCCATGATGCTCCCGACCACGACCTTGGGATTGTCCGCCGGCGCAAAGGCGATGAACCACCCGTGGTCGTCACCGTGTGGATTCTGGGCCGTTCCGGTCTTCCCGGCGACGCGGAGATCCCGGCCACCGCTCGCCGCGGCGGTCCCGCTCTCCACCACTTTCCAGAGCGCATTCTGAAGCCCCGCCAGTTGCTCCTTCGTCAGCCCAAGCGAACGGGTCGGCAGGTTCGGCTTGGACACGATGTACGGTGTTGGAATCGTCCCGTCACCAGCCAGGGCCGCGTAGAACCGGGTGATATTGATCAGGGTCTGGGCATTCTCGCCCTGGCCGATCGAGAGGTTGAGGATCGTGGCCTGCGTCCATCCGCGCTTGCCGTAGGTCCGGTCGTAGTACGCTGTCGACGGCGGAAACGATGATGTCCGTTCGGACGCGAGGTCCAGCCCGGTGGGCGACGCCATCCCGAGTGCGGTCGCATCGCTCAGCAGGTTGGTAAGCCCGATCCGCAGCCCGAGCTGGTAGAAATACACATCGCAGCTGTGGGCAATCGCCCCGGTGAGATCGAGCGAGCCATGGCCGGTCTTCTTCCAGCAATGGAACACCCGGTTCCCGAAGCGGAATCCCCCGGTACAGGCCTGCGGCATCCGGGACGAAAAATCCACCAGACCCCGCTTAAGCGCGATCGCCGCGGTCACCAACTTGAACGGTGACCCCGGAGGGAAGCTCCCCGAGACTGCGCGGTTGAACAAAGGCTTGGCAGCGCCGGTCGTGAGCTCCGCGTACCGGGCAGATGATACTCCGGTGATGAACTCATTCGGATCGAAGCTCGGGGCCGAGTAGAGCGCGAGAACCTGGCCGTCGGGGGTCATCGCGACCATGGCTCCCGAGACGCCGGGGCGCTCCGCCGTCCACATGCTGTCGATATAGGTCTGGAGATCGAGATCGATCGTCGTCTTGATCCGCTCGCCTGGAACCGGCTTGAGAGCGGGCTGCTGGCTTCCATCCCGGACCAGCCGGCCCCGGGCATCGACCTCGATGAAACTCTCGCCCTCGAGCCCCCGCACGACGGAATCGTACTTCGCCTCGAGTCCGTCCTTGCCGACGAGCGAGCCCGGCTTGGCGCCGGTGAACCGTTTCCGTTCGAGTTCCGAGGCGGACACTTCGGTGACGTACCCGACCAGATGGCCCACCGCCTTGCCGGCGCGGTAGTAACGACGCGGCTCCGTCCGAATCACCAAACCGGGGAGCAGGTATCGGTGCTCCTCCAGCACCGCCACAGTCTCGAAGCTGGCGTTTGAATACACGAGCGCCGGCTGGTACTGGGCGGCCTCGAACCGCTTGACGACCTGTGACTCCAGCTCATCGCCGGAGGGAACCAGCGCGGTGATCCGGCGGACCACCGCTCGGAGCGAATCTTCCGAGGCGGCAAACAGCTTGACCGTGAATCCCGATGCATTCTCGGCGATGGCCTTCCCATTCCGGTCGAAGATGATCCCGCGCGGCGACGCCAGGTTGAGCTTCCGGAGCCGGTTGTTGTCCGACTTGCGGCGATAGTCTTCGTTGGAGAGGATCTGGGCCCGGAAGAACGTTGCCCCCACGACGGCGAAGACCCCCGCCAGGACCCAGGTGGCGATCGCGGCCCGTTCACGGACCCGAAACGGCGTGAACGCAAAACTCATTCGTCGAGCCTGATCGCGAGCCAGTTCCGGAAGACCATGACGACGATGACGCCGGCGAGCGCGGTGGTGGCGGCCTGGATCGGCGCCCACACCAGGAGTGTCCCGGCGAGTTCCGCCGGCGAGGCGCCGCTTGCCAAGAGGACCAGAAGGGTTCGGACCCACGCCCCGGCCGCGAACAACCCGGCGTTCACGATCAGGTTGTCGGGAAAGAAGACCGCTCGACCCCAGGCTGCCAGATAGCCGACGATGGTATGGGAAAGCGCGCCCGCCCCGAACCGGGCCGGGGTCAGGATATCCGTCGCCAGACCAGCCACAAAACCCACCACGGCGCCGATCCCGGGCCGGCTGCGCATCGCCACGATCAGCATGGCCAGAAGAAGCAGGTCGGGAGCGATCCGGTTTTCGAGCCAGGGCCGAACATAAAAATGGCCCGCCACCAGCAGCGCGATGACGAACGCCACCCGGTTCCGGCGGTCTCGACGGGTGATCGTCATCGAACCGAATCCCGCCGCGCCGGGGACACCGGCCTGAATTCCCGCGCCAGGTAGATGAGCACGTGGGACACCAGGCCCGGGTTGGCCAGGGCGCTCACATGGTAGACCCGCTCCCAGCCCATCTCCTCACGCCGGATCCCCCGGACCCGGCCAATCGGAATGCCTTTGGGATAGACCCCGGTCAGGCCCGACGTCATGACCAGGGTGCCGACGGCCACCGTGTCCCGGTACGGCACTCCTCGAAGCTCGAGGAAGGCGTCGCTGGCGGAGGTATTGATGGCGGGCCCCACAATCCCGAGGGCGCTCCCGTTCTCGGTCACCGCGCTCGCCGCGAAGTCCGGATGGGCCCAGGTCATCGCCACGGAAGAATACGGCTCCGCGCTGACGACGAGACCGACCAGGCCATCGGGTGAGACGACCGGGTTCCCGACCTGGACCCCATCGCGCCGGCCGGCGCTCAGCAGCAGCGTCCGGCCATCCGTGGCCGCCGTCTGATGGAGTACCTCGGCGGCCAGCGTCGGGTAGGCGACCCGCTGCTTGAGCGCGAGCAAGCCACGCAATTGGCCATTTTCGGCCCGGAGGGCGGCGAGTGACTGGGCGGCGAGTGCGGCGGAATCGCGGGAGGCGGCGATCGCCGCGAGGCGGAGGCGACTGGTCCGCTGGATTTCGGCGTTCTGCTGGATCCACACCATGGGGGCCAGCGCGGTCGCCCGGACGGCGGCGGAAAAGCCCAGGGCCCAGGATGACGGCAGCAGCAGGGCGGCGAAGGACAGCACCAGACAGACGCCGAGCAGCAAGGTGTCGCTCCTGGAGAGCGAACGGCCCAGACCCGGGGTCATGTCACCTCGTCAGCACGTTACGATATTTTTCATATTCATCGAGGATCCGGCCGGTTCCCCGGACGACACAGGTCAGGGGATCCTCATCGACGTGAATCGGCAAGCCGGTTTCCTGGGACAGGAGCAGATCGAGTCCCCGGATCAGCGCCCCGCCGCCGGTCATGACAATGCCCCGATCGACGATGTCACTGGCGAGCTCCGGCGGCGTGATCTCGAGCGCCCGCCGCACCGCATCAACGATCTGCTGAATCGGCTCCTGCACCGCTTCGCGCACTTCGGTCGAGTGGACGCGCACGGTCTTGGGGATGCCCGAGACCAGGTCCCGCCCTTTCACTTCCATCTCCCGCTCTTCGCCGGTCGGATAGGCCGAACCGATCTTGATCTTGATCGCCTCGGCGGTCGGCTCACCCACGAGCAGATTGTAGTTCTTCCGCATGAACTGGACGATGGCCTGATCGAGCTCGTCACCGCCGGTCCGGATCGACGTATCGCACACGATGCCGGACAGCGCGATCACGGCAATTTCCGTCGTGCCGCCTCCGATGTCGATCACCATATTCCCGGTCGGCGTCTCCACCGGCAACCCGACGCCAATCGCCGCGGCCATCGGCTCGGCAACCATCCACACTTCCTTGGCGCCCGCCGTCTCAGCGGAGTCACGCACGGCGCGGCGTTCCACCTCGGTGATTCCCGACGGCACCGCGACGATCACCAGCGGCTTGACGCGAAAGAAATGCTTGTTGATGATGGTGCCGAGAAAATGACGCAACATCTTCTCGGTGCGTTCGAAGTCGGCGATGACGCCGTCCTTGAGAGGCCTAACGGCAATGATGCCGTCGGGCGTCCTGCCTAACATCCGCTTCGCGTCGAGCCCGTAGGCGCGTGGCTCGCCGGTGGCGCGGTCGATGGCCACGACGGACGGCTCATTGAGCACGATGCCTTCGCCCTTGACGTACACCAGGGTGTTGGCGGTGCCAAGGTCCACCGCGATTTCATTCGCGGGAATGAATGAGTCGAATTTAAACGGAAACTTCATTGATAGTGGCGGCCCCCGACCGAAGCGCAAGTTAATGTGCGGCAAGCACTTCGACAAGACGCCCGAGGCGGAGGGGAGGTCAGACCCCGGTGCTCCCGAACCCGCCTGTGCCGCGTGGTGTGGGAGGTAACGAATCCACCTGATCGAATTGCACGGGCTCGACCCGGGCCAGCACCAACTGGGCGATCCGCATGCCGCGGGTGACCGAAAACGCCTCCTGGCCGAGGTTGATCAACGCCACCTTGAGCTCACCGCGGTAGTCGGCGTCGATGGTGGCCGGGGTGTTGGGAAGCGAGATCCCGTGCTTGATTGCCAGGCCGGACCGGGGCCTGATCTGGATTTCAAACCCCGGCGGAATGGCAACGGCAAAGCCCGTGGTGAACAGCCGCCGCTCCCCGGGTGCCAGCACCCCTTCTTCCGCGGACGCGATATCGGCCCCGGCTGACCCCGCCGTCTGGGGGGCCGGGACCGGCAGGCCCTCCCCGTGGGGGAGGCGCTGGATCAGGACGGTGGCCATCCGGCTACAGAACGGTGGCGACGTCCACGAGCGGCAACCCAAAGGCCTCGGCGACCCCCGGATAGACCACCTTGCCGGCGACCACGTTGAGGCCCAGCCGGAGGGCCTCGTCCTTCTGGCAGGCCGCCTTCCACCCCAGCTTGGCCAGCTTGCGCCCGTACGGCAGGGTCGCGTTGGTCAGGGCCAGGGTCGAGGTCCGGGGCACCCCGCCGGGCATGTTGGCCACGGCATAGTGCAGGACCCCGTCAACGAAATAGATCGGGTTTTCGTGGGTGGTCGGCTTGATGGTCTCGACGCAGCCCCCCTGGTCGACCGCCACGTCCACGATGACCGCGCCCTGCTTCATCAGCTTCAGATCCTCCCGGCGGATCAGCCGGGGGGCCTTGGCACCGGCGATCAGCACCGCACCCACCACCAGATCGGCCCGCTGGATCGCCCCGAGAATATTGTACCGGTTGGAGTACATCGTCGTGACGTTCGCCGGCAGGACGTCGTCGAGATAACGCAGCCGATCGAGCGACAGGTCGAGAATGGTGACGTTGGCGCCCATCCCCGCCGCCATCTTGGCCGCGTTGATCCCGACCACGCCGCCGCCGATGATGATCACGTCAGCAGGAGCCACGCCGGGCACCCCACCGAGGAGCACCCCACGGCCACCGTAGACCCTCTCGAGGTACTTGGCGCCCTCCTGGACCGCCATCCGGCCAGCGACCTCCGACATCGGGGTCAGCAGCGGGAGGTCGCCGTTGGGCAACTGGACCGTCTCGTACGCCACCGCGACGGCTCCCGAGGCAATCACGGCCCGGGTCAGCTCCTCGGCCGCGGCAAAGTGGAAGTAGGTGTAGATCAACTGACCGTCCCGCATCCTCGGCCACTCGACCGCGATCGGCTCCTTGACCTTCATGATCATCTCGGCGATCGCCCAGACTTGATCGGCGGTCTCGAGGATCTTCCCGCCCGCCTTGAGGTAGTCGTCGTCGCCAAACCCGCTCCCGACGCCGGCGCCCTTCTCGACGTAGACCGTATGACCGTCATCGACCAGGGCCTCGCAGCCGGCCGGCACCAGTGCGATCCGGTTCTCGTTGGTCTTGATCTCTTTCGGCACGCCGATGATCATGGCACTCTCCCCATTCAAGTTGTGGCACCCAGCTCGACCGTCACCAGCCGGGCGGGATCGAAAAACTCGCGCGTGACCCCCGTCACGTCGTCCAGCGTCACCCCATCGATCGTGGCCAGCACTTCGTCCAGGTGCCGATAACGATCGTCATTCAAGACGAATCCCGCCAGCCGGTGCATCCGGCTGCCCGGATTTTCGAGCGCCAGCATCAGCTGGCCCTTGAGCTGCTGCTTGCCCCCGGCCAGTTCCTCGGCCGACAGCCCATGCAACGCGAGCCGGGCATACTCGGTCCGGATCGCCTCTTTCGCCTGTTCGGCGGTCGAGGGCTGGGTTCCGACGTACACCCCCGACACGCCGTTCGACCGATAGGCCTGCTGGAACGCATAGACCGCATAGGCGAGCCCCAACTCCTCCCTTACCCGCTGAAAGAGCCGGCTCGACATGCCCCCGCCGAAGACGTTGGTCACGATCGCCATCGCGTACCGACGGGGGTCCCGGGCCTCGATCGTACCGGTGCCGAGCAGGATGTGACTCTGGACGCTGTCGCGCTCGACCCGCTCCATGGTTCCCCGGGCGGACGGCACCTGGGTCGCCGGCGATTGAGGGGCCTCGAACCCGCTCCCGTCGAACCAGCCGAGGCGCATCAGATCCTCGAGGAGCCGCTCGTGATCGACGTTGCCGGCCGCGGCGATCACGCAGTTGCCAGGATAGTAGGCCCCGTTGTGAAAGCGGCGGAGGTCCGACGCAGCGATCCGGCCAACGGTGTCCGGGGTCCCGAGGATCGAGAATCCATAGGGGTGGTCCGGCCAGAGTGCCGTCGCGAAGAGGTCGAAGACCAGGTCGTCGGGAGTGTCCAGGACGCTCTTGATCTCCTCCAGCACGACGTTCCGTTCGAGATCAAGATCCTCCTGGCGGAGGAGCGGCGCCCGAATCAGATCGGTGAGAATGTCGAGCGCGAGCGGCAAGTCCTGGTCGAGGACGTGAGCCTGAAAACTGGTATGATCGCGGCCGGTATAGGCATCCAGGGCGCCGCCCCGGACTTCAAGCGCCTCCGCCAGTTCCCTGGCGGATCGACGCTCGGTGCCTTTGAAGACCATGTGCTCGAGCAGGTGGGCGATGCCCATCTGCCCGGGTTCCTCATGTCCGCTGGCCGAGCGGACCCAGATTCCAACGGCGGCCGATCGGAGGCCGGGCAGGTGCTCGGAGAGCACCGTGAGCCCGTTGGGGACCGTGGTGCGAAACAGTCCCTGGTCGAGCTGCTCCCGGACCACCGTCACTCCTTGGGGAGGAGTGCTTTCCGCGACAACCGCATCCGCCCCCGCTCATCGACCTCGAGCAGCTGGACCTTGACGACGTCGCCCTTCTTCACGACATCTTCGGTCTTCTCCGTCCGGGCGTGCTGGAGCTCGCTGATGTGAAGGAGCCCTTCGACGCCAGGCAGGATCTCGACGAACGCGCCGAACGCCGTGGTGCTCTTGACCGGCCCCTCGTAGATCCGGCCCACCTCGGGCTCGGCCACGAGCGCCATGACCATCTCGCGAGCCTTGTCGCCGGCTTCGCCGCCGACCGCCGCAATGGTGACGAGACCCGAATCTTCGATCGAGATCTTGGCACCCGTGGCGTCCTGAATCCCACGGATCGTCTTGCCCTTGGGTCCGATCACGTCGCCGATCTTGTCCGGCTTGATCATGATGGTGAAGATCCGCGGGGCGTACTGCGACAACTCGGCCCGCGGCGTGGCGAGAGCCTTGTTCATCTCACCCAGGATGTGAAGCCGGGCGCGGCGGGCACGCTCGAGCGCGTCCGTCATGAGCTCGAGGGTCAGGCCGTCGATCTTGATGTCCATCTGGATCGAGGTGATACCCTTCTCAGTCCCCGCGACCTTGAAATCCATGTCGCCCAGGTGGTCTTCCGAGCCGAGAATGTCGGTCAGGACCGCGACCTTCTTGCCCTCCATGATCAGGCCCATCGCGACACCGGCGCAGGGAGCCTTCATCGGCACACCGGCATCCATCAGCGCCAGCGAACCGCCACAGACCGTCGCCATCGAGGATGAGCCGTTGGACTCGAGGATCTCGGAGACCACCCGCAGCGTGTACGGGAAGACGTCGAAGTCGGGCAGCAGGGCCTGCAGGGCGCGCTCGGCCAGCGCCCCGTGGCCGATCTCGCGACGGCTGGTGCCCCGGAGGGGCCGGACCTCGCCGGTCGAGTAGGGCGGGAAATTGTAATGCAGCATGAACGACTTGCTCGACTCGCCGGAGACGTCGATCGAATCGATCCGCTGCTCGTCATCCGCGGTGCCCAGCGTCACGGCCACGAGAGCCTGGGTCTGACCACGCGTGAACAGCGCGGACCCGTGCACGCGGGGAAGCAGGCCGGCTTCAATCGAAATCGCCCGAACCGTCTCGAGGTCCCGGCCGTCGATCCGCTCACCCTTGTCGAGCACCTGCTTCCGCATCGTGCGGTACTCAATTTCGCCCAGCTCGTGATCCGCGTCCTTGACCTTGTCCGGAAACTCGGTCGCGATCGTGGCCATGGCCGCGTCCCGCACGGCCTTCAATTGCGTGGCCCGACCGGCCTTGTCCTTGTGATTGATCGCCTTGGTCATGTCCTTCTCGGCCAGTTCCCGAACCCGCTTGACCAGGGCCGCATCCGGCGCTGCCGGGGACCATTTGAGCTTGGGCGTTCCGGACTTGGCGACGAGGACATCGATGTGGGCCCGGAGCTCGACGACGCCCTTCTGGGCGACCTTGAGTCCCTCGACCATGTCGGCCTCGGTCACTTCAAGCGATCCACCCTCGACCATGGCGATGAACTCGCCGTGGCCGGTGACGATGAGGTCGATGTCGGAGAACTCGCGCTGATGGAAGGTCGGGTTGAGGATCCATTTGCCCTCGACGCGACCAACCCGGACGGTGGCCAGCGGACCGTTCCACGGAATCGGCGAGATCGCAAGCGCCGCCGACGCCGCGTAGGCGCCGAGCACATCGGCATCATGCTCCTGGTCGGCGGACACCACCGTAATGAACACCTGGACTTCGTTCTTGAAGCCTTCGGGGAACAGCGGCCGGATCGACCGGTCGATGATCCGAGCGGCCAGGATTTCCTTATCCGAGGGACGCCCTTCCCGCTTGAGGAAGCCACCGGGGATCTTGCCCGCGGCGTAGGTCTTCTCGCGGTATTCGACCGTGAGCGGGAAGAACGGCAGGTTGGACTGATTCGGACTGACGGTGACAGAAGCCAGTACCACGGTCTCGCCAAACTGGACGAGGACGGACCCGGCGGCCTGCTTGGCAAGTCGGCCGGTTTCGAGCACCAACGGGCGCCCGGCGAAAGTCGTTTCGATGCGTTGCACAGCGATGGCCCTCATGAGTGATCAGAAGCGGACACACGCCGCCTCCGGAGCCGCCCAATGCGCTGAGGGCGCCCGTTCATCTCTGGGGCGCCCTCGCGATTTGGCGGTTTCTTAGTGACGAAGTCCGAGGTCCTGAATCAGGGCCCGGTAGGTCGTGAGATCGTTGTTCCGAAGATAGGTCAGCAGCCGACGTCGCTGGCCGACCATCTTGAGCAACCCTCGCCGACCATGGTGGTCCTTGGCGTGAGCGCGGAAATGATCCGTGAGGGAGTTGATCCGCTCGGTGAGGAGAGCCACCTGAACCTTCGCCGACCCGGTGTCGGTTTCGTGCTGGCGATGCTTCACCACAACTGCCTGCTTGTCGTACCCCATTGCTTTGATTCCCTTTGCCTGCCGCGTCGTTGTCGAGCTAAGTGATTGTAGCCCCTAAGTATAGCTCTAGTAACGCCGACTGGCAAGTCAGGGTCAGTGGGGCGGCGGACCTGGCGGCAGTCATCACTTCGGCCCATGCCAGGCCGCCAGAACCTCGACCTCCCGCTCCGGCGAGATCCCGGCCCGGAGCTTTTCTTGCCGTTCGGCTGGCTGGCCGCGATAGTAGTCGAGCGTGTCCCGGGCCGTCACCGCGAGGGGGCGGAACGTCAGCCCCAGCCCCACTTCCCTCGAGATATCGAACCGGGCAAAGCCCTGGCGACCGTTTCGGGCCGGCATCCAGACCGGCATCTCCTGGTAGGGGAGAACCTGATGCGCCGCCAGGAAGTCGGCATCGACCCAGGTGAAGGTGGCGTCGGAGGTCGTCACCGCCTTGATCCCATGCAGGAACTCCGAAAACAACCGCGGCGTCCTCGGGCCAAGAGCATTGTAGGTGCCGGTGCTCCCCATCTCAGCCAGCCGGATCATCCACTCCGACAGGTCACGGGCATCGATGATTTGCACCGGGTCGGTCCCATCCCCCGGCGCCAGCACCTCGCCGCCCCGCTCGATCCGGACCGGCCAATAGGTGAATCGGTCGGTGAGATCGCCGGGGCCGACGATCAGCGACGGTCGGACGATGAGGGCCCGGTCCCCGAAGTATTGCACCACGGTCTTCTCCGACAACGCCTTGGCCAGGCAATAGGGCAACGGCTTCCCTGCCTCGACCGGGGTGTTTTCCGGAGTACACACCGGCGCCTCAATGGTCATCGGGACCCGGCTGGTATCGAAGTAGACCGAGCGGGTCGAGACGAAGCAGTACCGCCCCACCGCCTGTTGCAGCAGCGCCGCCGACAGCTCGACCCATTTCGGGTCGGTGGCCGAGTTATCGATCACCAGATCCCACCGGCGACCCTTCAGCGATTCCAGATCCCCGGCCCGATCTCCAGCCAGCTTTTCGACCGCAGGAAACAATTGCGGATTGGTCTTCCCGCGATTGAACAAGGTGACCGTGTGGCCGCGATCGAGCGCGTACTGAACCTGGTGGGGCCCGATGAATCCGGTTCCACCGAGGATCAGGATCCGAAGCGGCGCCGCGGGGATCAGGGCGCGACGGGGCCAGGCCGGCCGGACGCGGGCCGAGACCAGGCCTGCGGCGGCAGCGGCGAGAAAATCACGACGATTCGATGGCATGCGAGAACATGGTCCGCGGCGGGTCCGGCGTCAACGCCGTTGTGCGCCCGGTGCGGATCCAGTAACCTAGGCGCTCATGACGTCTCCCTTGGCGGCGCCCGCGAACGGCCGCGAATGGCTCGCCCCGCTCGGCATCACGGTGCTGCTCGCGGCGATCGCGGCGTCCATCGCGTCGCTGCCGTCGCCGTGGGCGGGATGGGCACCCGCGACCTGTCTTCCCGGCGCCTGCTTCTGCGAGGGGATCCGCAACCAGCTGATCCGACAGCCGGCGAATGCAATTTCGTCGTTGCTCTTTCTCCCGCCCGGCCTGGTCATCCTGCGCCGCGGCCGCCCCGACGCCATCACGGCCGCCGGCTACGGCCTCGCCCTGATTCTGATCGGGCTTGGAAGCGCGTGGTACCACGCCTCGCTGACGTTCCCGGCGCAGACGGCCGACGTGCTCGGCATGTATCTGGTCGGCACCTTCGCCGTGATGGCCGGCGCCCGGCGCAGATTCCATCTGACATCCGGGAGCGCGATGGCGGGGTACCTCACGGCCAACATCCTCCTGTTCATCCTACTGGTCGAGGCTCCGGCGTTCCGGCGCCATGCGTTCGCCGGGCTGATCGGTCTCGCGCTCCTGCTGGAGTGGCGGTTACCCCGCCCGGCCGGGCGACGACATCTCCTTCTCGCGCTCGGCGGTCTCGGGCTCGGTCTTGCCGCCTGGGGACTCGACCTCACGCGGCTGACCTGTTCCAGCGGTTCGTGGATCCAGGGCCATGCGATCTGGCACGGACTGACGGCGGCCGCAGCCGTGCCCTTCTACCACCACGCCACGGCCCCCGAGGCGGCAGCATGATTCGACGCCTAACGATCGCCACCGCCGTCATGGCGTTGGTGCTGCTGCTGGCCGAAGAAGCCGGCTTCGCCTGGCTGGTCTACCTCGCCAAGCCGGCCACGACCATCCTGATCGGCCTGATTGCCTGGGCGGCCGCACCCCAAGACCCGCGGTACCGGCGCCGGATTCTGACCGGCCTGGCCTTCTCCCTGGCCGGCGATGTGTTCCTGATGCTGCCGGGCGGCTGGTTCGTGTCCGGCCTGGCCTGTTTCCTCGCCGCCCATGTGGCGTACATCGCGGCCTTCGTTTCGGGTCGGCGGCCGCTCGCGGATTGGCGGCCGCTGATGCCGTTCGCGGTATTCGGCGTCGGCTACCTCGCGGTGCTGTGGAATGGCCTGGATGGTCTCAGGTTGCCGGTGGCCGCTTACATGGCCGCCATCGTGACCATGGCGTGGCAGGCCCACGCGCGCGCGCGCGCAGGGCGGCATGGCGCCCGCCTGGCCGCGATTGGATCGGTCTTCTTCGTGGTGTCGGATGGGTTGCTGGCGTGGAACCGATTCCAGCAACCGTTCTCCTGGGCCGGCCCCGCGATAACGGTGACCTACGTGGCGGCCCAGTGGTTGATCGCTCGCTCCGTCGACACGAGTGAGGCGGCCTCGCCGATCGGCTAGACCCCGAGCAACCGCCTGATGTCGTTGGAGAAGGCCAGGACCATCAGCATCACGATGATGACAAAACCTGCCATCGTGAGCCACTCGCGAACCCGGCCGGTGACGGGACGCCGAGTGACCCCCTCGGCCAGCAGGAAGAGGAACTGGCCGCCGTCCAGAATAGGGATCGGCAGCAGGTTGACGACGGCCAGGTTCACCGAAATGGCCGCCATGAATACGAGGAAGTCCTCGAGGCCCCGGCGGACGCTCTCGCCGGCGGCCACACCGATCGAAATCGGACCACCGACCTCGCGCGCCGAGACCCGTCCGGAGAAGATCCCCTTCACCACCCCCACGATCGTGGCGGCCACGAAGCCGGTCCGGCGGGCGCCTTCCCCCATCGAAGCCAGCAGCCCGACCGGTTCACGGACATCGGCGACCAGGGGGCCGCGAATCCCGACCCGCCCGACGGTGCGAGTCCCGGTTGAATCCTTCACTTCTTCGGCCCGGGGCTCCACGGAGAGGGTGCGCCGGCCACCCGCGCGGCCGACCTCGATGGCGACCGGCTGACCCGCCCGGGCCTCGATCAACGAAACCATTTCGCGCCATTCGCGAACCGGCCGGCCGTCGAAGGTGAACACGGTGTCGCCGACGGCCAGGCCCGCCGCCGCACCGGCCTGGCCGGCGACGACCTCGGCGACGATGGGCGGCACCAGCGGCCGGATCGCCGCCAACGCACGGCCCCGGGCCGCGGGATCGCCGCGCACCAGCAGCGACCGCCCGCCGGCCAGGCCGACGATCACCGAGTCCCCGGGCCTGCTCCAGGCCCGGTTCACGGCCTGCCAGCTGGCAACCGGTATTCCGCCGACCGTCTCGACCCGGTCGCCTAACGACAGGCCCGCCAGGGCCCCGGCGCCGTCCGGCAGCGCGTTCGAGTCCACGGCGGCGACCGTCGTCGACGCGAGCACCGGAAGTCCCTTGAAATAGACCAGCCCCGAGAACACCAGCCAGGCGAACAGCGTGTTCATGACCACGCCCGCCAGGATCACGACCATCCTCACCCAGACCGGCTTGGCCTCGAACATCCGCTCCGGCGGAACTTCGGCACCGCCCGCAGCCCCTCCCTCGAGTGCTCCGGCCGCGCCTTCCTCCGCGGTGCTCGCCATCTTGACGTAGCCGCCGAGCGGAAGCCACGACACGGAGTACTCCGTCTCGCCGCGGCGAAAGGTGAGCCAACGCACCGGGGCGCCGAGCCCCAGCGAGAACCGGTGGACGTAGATCCCGGCCCACTTGGCCGCCAGGAAGTGCCCGAGCTCGTGGACGAACACGAGCACGCCGATCACCACCAGCGTCGAAACAATCGTCAGGCCAACGCCACTCATCCGATTACCGCCTCCGCTTCCGCCCTGGCCCACCGATCGGCCGCCTGCACCACTTCAAGACTCTCCTGCCGCCCGGGTCGATGCCGCTCCAGTACGGTCTCGATGGCCGCCGCGATCCGACCGAACGGTAATCGCCCCTCGAGGAACCGCGCCACCGCGACCTCGTTTGCCGCGTTGAACACCGCCGGCGCCGTACCGCCGGCAACCCCTGCCGCCACGCCGGCCGCGAAAGCCCGGAACACGTCGGCCCTGACCGGTTCGAAGGTGAGGGCGCCGGCCGCCACCGGGTCGAACCGGCGAACGCCCTGATCAGCCCAACGTTCGGGATAGCTCAACGAATAGAGGATGGGAAGCTCCATCGACGGAAACCCGAGCTGAGCCAGCACGCTGCCGTCGGGAAACTCCACGAAGGCATGCACGATGCTCTGGGGATGGACCACCACTTCGATCGCCTGGTAGGGCACGCCGAAGAGAAAATGCCCCTCGATGACTTCCATGGCCTTGTTGGCAAGGCTGGCGCTGTCGACAGTGATCTTGTTGCCCATCCGCCAGGTGGGATGGTTGAGAGCCTCGGCCACGGTGGCGTTGGCGACTCGATCCGCGTTCCACTGTCGGAACGGGCCACCGGAGGCGGTGAGAATGAGGCGTGAGGCCCGGCCCCCGTGACCAAGCAGGCACTGCCAGACCGCGCTGTGCTCCGAATCGATTGGGACGAGTTCGCCGCCGCCGGTCAGGCGGGCGCGTTCGACCAGTTCGCCGGCCACCACGAGCGACTCCTTGTTGGCCAGGGCGACCCGCTTGCCGGCCGCGAGGGCGGCGAGGGTCGCCTCGAGGCCGGCGAAGCCGACCATCGCGTTGACCACCACATCCACGTCGGGCCGCGTCGCCACTGCGACCAGCCGCGGGCCACTGTCCGGATCCGCCGCCAACACCGAAACGGCCGGACGCCATTCCGCGGCCTGGGCCTCGAGGCGGGCGCGGTTGGCGCCGCCGGTCAGGGCGACTACCCGAAACCGATCGGGGTGACGGCGGATCACATCGAGGGTGGAACACCCGATCGACCCGGTCGAGCCGAGGACCGCGATCCCTCTCATGATTGGATTAGAGGAGCCCGAAGGCCCGATACAGCATGGCGGAGATCGGCACCACGAAGTAGAGGGCATCGAATCGATCGAGGATGCCGCCGTGGCCCGGAATGAGACCGCTCGAGTCCTTGACGCCCACTTCGCGCTTGAAGAGGGACTCCGCGAGATCGCCGACCTGGGCCGCCACCGATAACACGGCGCCGAAGACGACTGCCTGGAGATCGGTGATGGTGAAGCCGGAGGGCATCATGGCGATGCGGTTGAACAACACCGCGGTCGCAATCCCGCCAATGAAGCCGGCGACCGATCCGCTCCGGGTTTTTCCCGGACTCACGACCGGCGCCAGCTTGGGACCGCCGACCGACTTGCCGATCCACATCGCGACGCTGTCGCAGATCCACGTGATGGCGAGAGGAAAGAACACGGCCCAGGTCGCGGGCCAGCTGCGTTCCGGACCGGTGGCGTACCGGATGCCGAGCAGGAAGCTCGGCAGGACGGCGCAGTAGAGCGGCGCCATGATTGTGACGCTCGCGACCCCGAGGGGGTGCTGGTCGGGCGCCCGCCGGAACAGGGTCGCCGCGAGAACCCAGATGACGGTCGCGGCCAGGGCGAACCAGACTGACGGTAGCATTGCCGACCAGTCGAGTCCGCCCAAACGGACCACGGTACCGCCGTAGGCCAGCCAGACACCGAGCGGAATGAGCGCGCTCAGGATCAGGGTATGGCGCCAGAGCGGCTCAATGCCCTGGCGCCGCGCGATGCCGACAAGTTCGTGGGCTCCCAACACGCTGATTGCGGCGACCAGGAGGGCCAGCGGGAGGCCGCCCAGATACACGATCCCGAGAGCGGCGGGGATCGCCCACAGGGCAAACACGATTCGCTTCAGGTTGTTCGACATGGGCACCTACTCGTTGACCACCCGCCCAAAGCGACGATCGCGTTGCTGATAGTCGAGCAGAGCCTGGAAGAAGTGTTCCCGGCTGAAGTCGGGCCACAGCACCGGCGTGACGTAGAACTCGGCATAGGCCAGTTGCCAGAGGAGAAAGTTCGACAGACGAAACTCGCCGGAGGTCCGGATCAGGAGGTCGGGATCGCCCCACGGTGCCGTATACAGGCGTTCGGCGATCCGGGCCTCATCGATATCAGCTGGCGCCAGACGTCCCGCGGCGACCTCCTCCGCAAGGAGCCGGGCCGACCGGGTCAGCTCAGCCCGGGAGCCGTATGAGATACAGATGTTGAGGGCGAGGACCCGGCCCTGCTCAGTCACGGACTCAACGAACTCGATCGCCTTCAGGGCGTGCGCCGACAGGGGCGACCGGTCTCCCAGGACCCGCACCCGTACTCCCTGGACGGTCAGTTCGTCCGACTGCGTGGCAACGTAGTGCTGCAGCAGCGCCATCAGGGCGTCGACTTCCTCCTGGGGGCGCTGCCAGTTTTCCTGACTGAAGGCGAAAATGGTGAGGGTCGAAACGCCGGCCTGAATGCCGGCTTCGGTCAGGCCGCGGACAGAGGCCATGCCCGCCTGATGGCCGGCCGTTCGGGGGAGGTTGCGCCGTTGGGCCCAGCGGCCGTTGCCGTCCATGATGACGGCAACATGGCCCGGCACCGCGCCGCCATGCAGCTTCAAGCGGGACAGCAAATCGTCGGCGGAGGGGGTCAAACCTCCATGATCTCCGCTTCTTTGCCCTGCGTCAGCTGATCGATCTGCTTGACGTGCTCATCGGTGATCTTCTGCACGTCCTTCTCGGCGCGGGCCTTCTCGTCCTCCGAGACGTGCTCGATCTTCTTGATCTTGTGAAGGGCGTCGGTCCGGGCGTGACGCACCGCGACCCGGCCTTCCTCCGCCAGCTTGTGGATCACCTTGACGAGATCCTTGCGGCGCTCTTGCGACAACGCGGGGATCGGAATCCGGATCAGGTTGCCCTGGGTGGCCGGGTTCAGGCCGAGCTGGGAGTCGCGAATCGCCCGCTCGATCGGAATGATCAGCGCCTTGTCGAACGGCTGCACGGTGAGCATCCGGGGTTCCGGAGCCGACACCATGCCGACCTGGTTGATCGGCACAAGAGCGCCGTAGGCCTCGACCTTGACCACATCGAGCAGATGCGGACTGGCCTTGCTGGTGCGGATCCCGGAGAACTCCTTCTTGGTGTTCTCCAGCGCCTTCTGCATGCCGTCTCTGGCCTGCTTCACGAAATCAGGAATGGTACTCATCGTACGATCGTCCCCACCCGTTCGCCCGAGAGGACCCGAGCGATGGCTCCGGGTTTGTTGATGTTGAACACCACGATCGGAAGCTTGTTGTCCTTGCATAGGCCAAAGGCGTTTGCATCCATGACCGCGTACCCGTTCACGATGGCCTCCTGGAAGGATAACTCAGGAATGAACTTGGCGGTGGGATCCTTCTTCGGATCGCCGGTGTAGATCCCATCCACACCGGTGGCCTTCAGGATGACCTCGGCCTCGATTTCGAGCGCCCGCAGTACCGCGGCCGTATCCGTGGAGAAGAAGGGATTGCCGGTGCCGCCGGCGAAGATCACCATCCGCCCCTTCTCCATGTGACGGACCGCCCGGCGCCGGATGTAGGGCTCGGCCAGGCTCTCCATCCGGATCGCCGTCATCACCCGGGTCTGGACCCCCATCTTCTCGAGGATGTCCTGAAGGGCGAGAGCGTTGATGACGGTGGCCAACATCCCCATGTAATCGGCGTTCACCCGGTCGAGGCCTTCGCGGCTGGCATGGGCCCCGCGCACGATGTTTCCCCCGCCCACGACCAGGCCCAGGTGAATTCCCTGGGCATGGACACCCTTGATCTGGCCGGCGAGGCCCTCGACTACCCCATAGTCGAGGCCCTGGCCTCGTTCACCGGCCAAGGCCTCACCCGAGACCTTGAGCAGGGCCCGGCGATAGGCCAGGGCCATCAGCCTTCTCCGACCTTCATGCGGGCAAACCGCTTCACGATGACGGTGCCGCCGATCAGCTTCGCCTGATTCTTGATCAGGTCGCCGACCGTGGTCGCCTCGTCTTTGACGAACGATTGGCCGGTAAGGGTCCGTTCCGCGACGAACTTCCGGACCTTGCCGTCCACGATCTTGCTGCGAATGTTCTCGGGCTTGCCCTCCGCCGCGACCTGCTCCTCGGCGATCCGGCGCTCGCGCGCGACCAGCTCCGCCGGAATGTCGGCCTCGCTGACACCGACCGGGTCCGCGGACGCGATGTGGAGCGCGAGGTCCTTGGCGAGGGCCAGCAAGCCTTCTCCGGCCGGGCCTTCGACATCGATCAGCACGCCCACCTGGGCGTTGTGGTGGAGGTACGAGGCGACGACCCCGTTCGGCTGTTCGAACCGCGCAAAGCCCTTGATGGTCATGGCCTCGCCGGTCTTGCCGGAGGCCAGCTTGACCGACTCCGCCACCGTGCTGTCGCGGAACGGCTGCGCGTCGATCGACCCGGCGTTGATGCCCACGGGAGCGTGGGCCGCGACATGCCTGGCAAGTTCGCGGGCCAGATCGATGAAGTCGTCGGTCTTGGCGACGAAGTCGGTCTCGCAGTTCAGCTCGACCAGGCCACCCGACTTGCCGTCGGCGGCGAGTTCGATCACGACGAGGCCCTGCGAGGCGTTTCGTCCGGCTCGCTTTTCCGCCTTGGCGATGCCCTTCTTCCGAAGGACGTCGGCGGCCTTCTCCATGTCGCCCTGGACTTCTTCAAGGGCGGCGCGGCAATCACCGATGCCGGCGCTGGTGCGCGAGCGAAGCTCGCTGATTTCCTTGGGGGTCGGCTTGTAGCTCATGACAGACACACGTTTCGTTAGGTTCCGTTGGATACTGGTCCGGCGAACTCTTCACCGGCCCTGATATGACGCCGCCGCGAACGACCCAAGGGCCATTGCGCGGCGGCAAGGTTCATCGGCAACCGATGACCGCTAGTCGTCGCTCAGGCCTCTCCGGCCGGCTCGGCATCGGTCTTCAGGCGGGCCGCGATGGCTTCGGGCTTGGGCCGCCGCTTGCGGGCTGCGCCAGGCGCACCACCAGCCGCTGCGGCCGGTGCGCCGGCCGCCGGTCGCCCGGCCCCGCGCCGCCGGCGATCTTCGGCATCGCCTTCGGTACCTTCGCCGGTGCTGTACGTCTCGCCGCCGTCCTCAGCCCCATCCTTGTTCGGCGCCGCGGCCCGGGTCTCGACCAACACCTCGGCCAGGGCCCGGGTGATCAGCGACACCGAGCGGATGGCGTCATCGTTACCCGGAATCGGCACCGTGATAACATCGGGGTCGGCGTTCGTGTCGACGATGGCCACGACCGGAATGCCAAGCTTGTTGGCCTCCAGAATCGCGATCCGTTCCTTCTTGGCGTCGACAATGAACAGCGCACCGGGCAAGCGGCCCATCTGCTTTACACCCTCAAGGTAACGGGACAGCTTCACCCGCTCGCGCTCGAAGAGGAGTTTTTCCTTCTTGGTGTAGTTGTCGAAATCGCCGTCGCTCGCGCCCTGCTCCAGATCCCGGAGGCGCCGGATCTGGCGCTTGATGGTCTGGAAATTCGTCAGGGTGCCGCCGAGCCAGCGCTCGGTGACCCAAAGGGCCCCGCACGCGATCGCGTCCGCCTGAACGAGGGCCTTGAGCTGCTTCTTGGTGCAGACGAAGAGGATGTTCTCGCCCTTCATCACGACCGTGCGAATCAGCTCCTGGGCCTTGGCGATCTGGGCCTGGGTCTTCTGGAGATCGATCAGGTAGATGCCCGACCGCTCGGCGAAGATGAACCGGCGCATCTTCGGATTCCACCGGCGGGTCTGGTGGCCGAAATGCACGCCGGCTTCGAGGAGTTCCTGCAACTGAGGTAAAGCAGCCATCGAACGAGTACGTCCCTTCCAAAAATCGGGTTAGATCCGCCACCGCCTTCGTCTCGGCCACGAACCCTCGCGAGGGCACCCCGCGGCCAATCGGGCGATGTGTGTGATACCCGGCCCCGGGGCGACCCGGGGCCTGGGTGTTTACCGCTTGCTGAACTGGAACCGCTTCCGGGCGCCCGGACGGCCGGGCTTCTTGCGTTCCACGGCCCGCGGATCGCGGGTCAGGAGCCCGTTGGTCCGGAGCTTGGCCCGGTGCATCGCATCGACCTCGAGCAGGGCCCGGGCAATCCCGAGCCGAAGCGCGCCGGCCTGACCGGTAACGCCACCGCCGTCGCAATGGGCCTTGACGTCGAAGGCGCCCAGCGTGTCCGTCGCCGAGAAGGGCTGCTGGATGTGCTGGACCAGCGAGGGGCGCGGGAAATAATCGCCCAACGTCCGGCCGTTGACTTCCCACTTGCCGGTGCCGGGCTTCAAATAGACGCGGGCCACGCTGGTCTTGCGGCGACCGACGCCGTGCCAGCGAAGTACGGGGGTGGCGGTCATGCGTACACCTTCATCGCAAAGGGCTTGGGGCTCTGGGCCGCATGAGGATGGGCATCCCCCGCGTAGACCTTGAGCTTGGTCCGGAGCCGCTGCTTCGACAGCGAGTTCTTGGGCAGCATACCGAAGACCGCCTTCTCGATCACCCGGTCCGGATGCTTATCCATCATGGATTTGAGGGGGGTGAACCGCTCATGGCCCATGTAGCCGGTGTGCCGGAAGATCTGGCGCTTGTCAAGCTTGGTGCCGGTGAACTTCACCTTGGCGGCGTTGACCACCACGACGAAATCCCCACCATCGATGTGCGGGGTAAACGTCGGCTTGTGCTTGCCGCGAATGAGCTGGGCCACCATGCTGGCGAGACGCCCGAGCGGCACCCCGGCCGCGTCAACGACGTGCCAGTCATGCCGGACGTCCTGCGTACGTTCCGAAAAAGTCTTCATACCATACCCGAAATACGTGTGGACCGCCGGGTTGGCGGAGCCGTGGATAATAGCGCCAGATACGGACTTAGGTCAAGTCCGGCCGGGTGCCCACTCGCCGCTTGCCTTCCCGGGGAGGGCGGGATAAATCCCCTGTGGGGCGGCGGGGAGGCCGCCCCGGCCGTTCACCAGCCCTTCGCGGAGACCCAATTCTTATGAGTTACCGGAACCGACCCCTGGCGGTCGCCGGCCTGTTGCTGCTCGCAACCGGTTGCGGCGGGGGCCTGCTCGACGTCCAGAACCCAGACGTAACCAAGCCGACCGATGTCAAAGGCGAGACCGGTGCGGCAGCGCTCTACCAAGGAGCCCGGTCCGAGTTCATCGGGGCCCACGACGGCGACGGGAGCGCCACGGCGCTGCCGGCTTCGATCGGCTTGGTCTATCTGACGGGTTTGCTTACGGATGAATTTTTGTTCCCCGCGACCCCTCCGGACCTCATTTCGATCGACCGCAGGGACATTCAGCGAACCAATGGAACGGTCGGAACCGCGTACCTGGTGCTGCACCGGGCCCGGATCGCCGCCGGACGGGCCGCCACCGCATTGGCCGCGCTGCCAAACGCCTCTCGCGACCCGCGGCTGGGAGAGTCTCTGGCGCTCGAAGCCATGACTTATCTCCTCTTCGGGGAAGCTTTCTGCGGGGGAGTTCCCTTTTCGTCGGTCAGCGACGGCGTGATTACCCCGGGGTCGTCCATATCGACGGTCCAGATGCTAACCGAGGCCCTGAACCGTTTCGACGCCGCCTTGCCCAAGGCCGCGGGCGACCCGGAGATCGTGAACTTCATCCGGGTGGCCAAAGGGCGGACGCTGCTCAACCTCGGCCGGTTCAGCGAAGCGGGGGCGGCGGCCGCCGCGGTGCCAACGTCCTACCGTTACGAAAACGCCCATTCGACCGCCGATCCCCGGTCCGGCAACAACATCAAGAACCTGATGTGGGACACCTATTTCCTCAGCATGTCGAACAATGAGGGTACCAACGGCCTCGACTTCGTGACGGCGGGCGACCGTCGGGTCGAAGCGGTGCCGGGCGGCGTCTCGCAGTTCGATCTCGAAACCCAGGTATATCGGTTCAAGAGCTATGAGTCTGGCGCGGCGCCGATCCTCCTGGTGAGCGGGGTCGAGGCGCGCCTGATCGAGGCCGAGGCGGCCCTGCAGGCTGGCAACGTCGGCGGCTGGCTCGCCAAGATCAATTCCGCACGAGCCGAGGCCGGCCTCGACCCCGAAGTAGACCCGGGAACAGCCGCCGGCCGGGTGTTCCTGCTGTTCCGGGAGCGGGCGTTCGCGCTGTACGGCACAGCGCACCGACTCGGCGATTTGCGTCGCCTCGTCCGACAGTACAGCCGCGGCGCCGAAACGGTCTTCCCGACTGGCGCCTATCACAAGGACAACCTGGTGCGGGCCACTCAGGTGGCGCTCCCGGTGCCCCAGACCGAAGAGAACAACACCAACTACAAGGCGTCGGACTGCGATCCGACCAAGGCCTGAGGCGACCATGCGCAACCTGACACTCGCGTTTCTCCTCCTGGCGGTGCCGGCGACGGTCCGGGGCCAGGCAGGAACCATCAGTGGCACGGTGACCGACAAAGCCACCGCCGCGCCGCTCGCCGGAGCCCGAATCCAGGTCGTCGGGACCCTGATCGGCGCCGTTTCGAATCCGCAAGGCGTCTACACCATCCGGGGGGTGCCGGCCGGGACTCGGGAAATCCGTATTCTGATGCTGGGGTATGGCTCGGTTACCCAGACGCTGACGATCAAGGCCGCCGAAACAACGACGGCCAACTGGGCGCTCGCCGCGGTTCCATTTCAGCTCGAGGAGATCGTCACGACCGCGACCGGGGAACAGTTGACCCGGCAGTTGGGCAACTCGGTGGCGCGGATCGACGCCAGCAAGCTGGTCGAGACCGCCCCGGTGTCCAGTCTGTCCGATGTGCTCGGTGGCCGAGTGGCCGGAGTGACCGTGATGCAGTCGTCCGGAGCGCCGGGATCGGGCAGCCGGATCCGGATCCGGGGGCTCAGCAGCGCCTCGCTGTCAAACGACCCCCTGCTCTATGTCGACGGAATCCGGGTCAACGAACGGGGCGTACCGCTGACGACCACGAACGGCGGAGAGACGCCTTCGTTCTTCGACGACATCAACCCGGAAGAAATCGAAAGCATCGAGGTCATCAAAGGCCCGTCGGCGGCCACGCTCTACGGCACCCAAGCCGCCAACGGGGTCATCCGCATCACGACCAAACGCGGCAAGACGGGTCCGGCCAAGATCACGGCCTACTCCGAGTTCGGAGCCGTCCAGGACATCACCAAGTACAAGGCGAACTACTACTCCAAGGCCGCGAACAGCGACGAAACTTGCTTCCCGTTCCAGCAGGTGGCCGGCGACTGTCAGATCGACAAGCTGTATGTTCGTGACCTGTCGAAGGAACCGGCCTACGACTGGCGGCGAACCGGGTTCCGGCAGCAATACGGCGTACAGGTCAGCGGCGGCACCGAGGCCGCCCGCTACTTCCTCTCCGGTGAGTTCGAGAACCTGGCCGGGACGCAGACCCTGCCGCCCAAGGAGGTCAGCTTCCTGCGCGACTCCCTCGGCGTCAGCGATCCGCGCCCCGAGCAGGTCGATCCCGCCGATCTCCGCAAGGTGAACCTTCGGGGCAACATGACCGTGGCCCTCGGATCGAAGGCCGAAGCCGATGTGTCGATCGGCTACGTGAAAGGCCGCAACACCATCGCCCAGGCCGGCGACAATCTCGAGGCGATCGTGGGCTTCTTCACTGACGCCAGCGCGGACCCGCGGCGCCAGGACTTTCCCTGGAGCTTCGGCCGGCCGGCGTACGCGTTCCTCCATACGACGGTGCGCTCCAGCGATCACTTCATCAACGGCATCACCACGAAGTACACGCCATTTCCGTGGCTCAACTTTCGGGCGACCGCCGGGCTCGACTTCCTGGGCTTCCGCGACGAGGCCCTTGCCAAGAACGGCGAGTCGGCGCCCTACTACGGCTACCCCGAAGGGTTCCGGACCCTCAACAAATTCACGACCGAGAAGTACTCGATGGACATCGGCAGCTTCGCGACGTTCAACCTCACCAGGCAGATTTCGTCCCGGACCGCGGTCGGTGCGCAGTACAACAAGGATGTGACCCGCGGCACGTTCAACACGGGCCGCAACCTCCCGCCCGGCAGCCAGACGTTCTCCGGCGCCTCGGTCAAGGAGTCACGCGAGGCCACCACCGAGTTTCGAACCCTGGGCTCGTACGTCGAGCAGCAGTTCGGGTGGCGTGAGAAGCTGTTTCTCACCGGGGCGGTCCGGATCGACGAGAACAGCGCGTTCGGCCTGGCCAACCGGCGGGCCACCTATCCCAAGGTGTCCGCCTCCTGGGTCGCGTTCGAAGGCAACAAGTGGGGGGTGAACCAGCTCCGGTTTCGAAGCGCCTACGGGCAGTCGGGCCAGCAGCCCGAGGCCCTCGCCGCGCTGACGTACTTTTCACCGGTCATCGTAGCGGGGCGCACCGGCGCCACCGGCTCCGGACTCGTGTTAGGCGGACTCGGCAGCCCGACCCTCAAGCCCGAACGATCATCCGAAATCGAAGGCGGATTCGACATCGCAGCCTGGAACAATCGGGTGACGATCGAAGCGACGTACTACCACAAGCGGACCCGCGATGCGATCGTGGCGCGGCCCCTCCCGGGCTCGGCTGGCGCCCTGGAAACCCGCGCGGAGAACGTGGGGCAGGTGCTGAACAAGGGTGTTGAACTGTCGATCCTGGCCCGGCCGATCGAGGGCCGGAAGCTGACCTGGGACATCGGCATCGAGGCATCCACCAACAAGAACCGGCTCGAAGCGCTGGCGGATGGGGTTCCGCCACTGATCAACTTCTTCACCCAGACCGTCGTCGGCCAGCCACTGTTCTCCCCGCGGGGGCAGAAGCTGATCAGCTACGACGACAAGAACGGCGACGGCATCATCGTCCCGGACGAGATTGTGTTATCGGATACCGCCGTGGGGTTGGGCAGTTCGATTCCGACCCGGACGCTGAGCCTGAGTTCATCGATCAACTTCCCGACGCTCCACCTCCGGATCCTGTCGCTGTTCGATTACAAGGGCGGGTTCGTGAGCACCGACGTGATCAACTCATTCCAGTGCTTCGCGGACCAGAACTGCCGCGGCCTGCACGACCCGTCCGCGCCGCTGGAAGAGCAGGCCCGGGCGGTGGCATCGCTGACCACTGGCACCGTGACCGGATGGGTTGAGAAGGGGGACTTCCTGCGGTTCCGCGAACTCGCGGCCAGCTTCGACTTTCCGCGGGGCTGGGCGCAGGCCCTAGGCATGGGGTCGGTGACGGTGACCGGCACGGTCCGCAATCTCAAACTGTGGACCAGCTACACCGGGTATGACCCGGAGCTGTCGACCTACCAGAGCTTCCAGGGCTTCGCCGACGGTGCAGGTTCGGTCAACTCCTGGTCTCTGGCCCAGCCCCGGTCGTTCGTGCTCCGGGTCAACCTCGGCCTGGCAAACCGGGCAAAGTGATCAGGCGGGGGCGCGGAAGCTGACCAGCACCGCGCCCTTCTCCACCGCCTGGCCCGGCGTGGCATGGACCTGTTCCACCACGCCGGGCCCACTGGCCTTGAGTTCGTTCTCCATCTTCATCGCCTCGAGCACTACCAGCCCCTGGCCCGCCGCCACGCTCTGACCCGGTTCGGCGAGGACCCGGACCACCAGCCCGGGCATCGGCGCCTTGAGCGCGGCCGGACCGGCCGCCGCCTTGCCTTCGCCAGCCAGGCTCTGAATGTGATGAGTCCGTTCGTCAACGACGTCGACCTCGAACCGGTCGCCTCGACGCTGGACCAGCCATTTGCCGCGCGCCACGGGTTCGACCGGGACAATCCACGACGCGCCGTCGATCAGCAGGTTCCGAACCGGCGTGCCGGGCACCGCCCGAAGCTCGACCGAGTGGGCCTTGCCGTTGACCAGCACCGTTTCGCCGTCGACGTCAACTTCGACCGTCCGACCGGCGAGGGTCACCATGTATTTCATATCCGCTCCATCACGGCCACCGACTCGACGTGGGCCGTCTGGGGAAAAAGGTCGAACGCCTCGAGCGAGGCCAGTCGATACTTGGCGGGCGCCACAGCACTGTCCGCCAGTCGGCCCAGGTCGCGAGCCAGGGTGGCCGGATCACACGAGACGTACACGATCCGGTCCGGCCCACGGCGGATCAACTCGTCCACCACCTCGCGGCCCATCCCGGTCCGAGGCGGATTGGTGATCACCAGGTCGGGGCGGCCGAGGGACGCGACGACCTTCTCGGCCGCGCCGGCCACCCGTTCGATCCGGCGACCATAGTCCCGCTGGGCCTCCTCCGCCGCGGCGACCGCGCCCCGGTCCCACTCCACGCTCTCGACCGTGGCGCCCGCCTC
>JANMXA010000084.1:0-7576 GCA_031394255.1 Gemmatimonadota bacterium | reverse complement strand
CGGAAATGAACTCGGCGCCGTCCTGCTGCATTGGGGTGACGAGACGCCCGCCCTCGACAACCGTGCCCGTGGGTCCGTCGGTCCGGATCGGGGGCCGGCCGGCACCGTGGCCCCACACCAAGTCCACCTCCCCGGCCGCCGGAAATCGATAACGCATCCTGACGGTGGGGCGGGGATCGGCGGCGACCGGCGTGAGTTGGCTCACCAGCCCAGGCCCGGCCTCCACCGAGGCAACACCCTGAGGGCGGGCAATCGCCCGGTAGTTGCCGTCCCAGACCGTCGCGATTGGTCGACCGTCGCGACGTGTCGTCACCAGGAACCCGTAGTCGACCGCCGCACCCACCGGCACACGGAGGTCGATCGAGAACGCCCCGTCGTCGCCGGTCATAGGTGAGCGCATGGTTCGGTCGATCACGGTTCCCGGCGGCCGAAGCGCTGCGGGCGAAGGCGCCCACCCGAAGGCGCCCCAAACGAGAAAAACCTGCCCCGCCTCAGGGAAATGATACGTGATGTGCTGGGTCACCAGTGGCGCGGTCGAGGTCCATTCCGGGAGCGGCCCGCCGCCCCGCCGAGCCGGGCCGTCGGCCGGAAGCCGGGAGAAGGGACCCCGACCTCGCAACCCCGCCATCCGGCTTGCGAGATCGCTCGCTGTGAGGTCGGTTGCGAGAAACCCCGAGTGCCGGTTCGCGAGGACCAGTGCGGTCGGCGGGTCGGCGAGTGAGAGGTCGCGCTCGACGGCGAACATTCCATACCGATAACGGTCGCGCCAACGTAATCCCTCCGCCGTATTGACGGGAGCCAGCACCAGCCAAAAGCCCAACAGCGCGGTTGGCCCGATCGTCCGCAACGTGGTGGGGCCTTCGAAGGCCCAGAATGCATAGACACCGCAGGCAAGCAGTGTGGAGAGGAGGCTGAATTGCGCCGAGGCGGTCGGGTCGCGCCCAATGCCGGTTTGGACCGGCCACCCCCAGCCGAGCGCGAAGAGGGAGGCGAAGAGCGCCGCGATGAACACAGGGATGGTCGGCAGGGAACGGCCCGTGCCCCGCGATCTCAGGAGGCCGGCCCCCGCCGCCAACAGCGCCGTCAACGCCAGCGAGGCCATGGCCAGGCTTGAAGACCACCATGAACGGTCCGCGGCAGGCCCAAGTCCGATGGCGGCCATACGGAGTCCCGCCGCGAGTTCCGGGCCCCCCCCCGAAGGCGGGGTCAAACCGTTCACAAGACCGGCTCGGAAGGTTACGAGCCACGCCACCGCGGCGCCGACCGCCGCCGCCAACAGTCCCCAGGCTCCCAATCTTGACCGATCAGGGGTGGACGAATCCCGGATCTGGTGAACGCCCAAACCGGCACACCACAGAGCCAGCGCGGGAACCAGCAGTGGACCGGTCCGTCCCGCGAGCGCCAGCAGCATCAAGAAGGCGCCGGCGATCACGGCCGGGTCGCGTCGGGCGAAGGTCCGGTGCCGAATGGCGAGCACGAGCAACCCGCCGGCCAGTGCCGTGGGCACCACCTGCGTCACCTGCCAGGCCCACGAGAAGACCGATCCGTGGCCGAGATGCAGGAGTGCCACCGGGAAAAAGGCATCGGTGTAGGCGGTGTGGCCACGGCGGTGGCTGGCGGCGAGGATCAGGGCCGCAGCGAGCCCGGCTACGACGGTCACGGTCACGGCCATCGCGACCCGGAGGTTGCCACCGCCAACCAGCTGCAGTGCAACCAGAACCGCACGCGACAACGGCCCCGAGTCGGCGCTCCCTCCGCGGAGTACCCAACCAACCGGAATCGGCCCGGGGGATCCGGCAGGCTGAATGACGAGCCAATCATGTCCAAGGGGCAGGGGGCGAGCGGTGACGGTTACGAACCAGGCGGCCGCCCCTGCCATCGCCAGCCAGACGCTCCAGACGACGAGCCGAGCCGCCCCGTCCGCCGGGGGGCGAACCGCCGGCCGTGGCGCTGAGGCGGCATCGGGAACGGGGTAGAGCAGAAACGGGCTGGCGGGATCAGTGACTTGCCGCCTGAACCATCGTTGCGGCACTCGGTTGCTCGGCGTGGTGGATGTTCCAATATGCCGTTTTACCGGACGGAGCGCTACCGCGAGGTCGGCCTCGACTTCAATGCCATTCGTGGGCGCCCACGTCGTAGGCAACGCCGAACGGCAGGGCACCGGCATAGAAGTCCGTGGCTCCTGCGGCGATCCCGAACCGGGCACTCAGATCGAGGCCCCGGTCGATCAGCGGAGAGGTGCTGGCGAGTCGGTATGCCTGCATATTGGACAGCAGCGTGGCGTTGCCCACGGTCCCGCCGCTGCCCGGATTGACCAGCAATGGGTTGGCTTCGATCCCGAGTCGAGTCCCGTTCAGGATCTCCTGGGTGGTGCCTGTCTCCCAAGGGGTGACGCCGGCGTACGTCGTGGCGCCCCACACCACCTGGTTGGCGAGCCCACCGGAGTAGTAGCTGTTGCCTTCGAACCGAAGGCCGATGGCGCCGGCCAACTGTCCCGCCATCACCTCGACCACCCGTAGCGTGCCCGTTACGTCGAGAATGTTGTTCCTGAAGTGGACACCGTTCAGGTAGTTGGTGCTGATCCCGGAGTTGTGGACCAGGACGGCCCGCGGCAGGCCGGTCGTTGTCGGCGCCAGGTAGACCGTGTTGTTGAAGATCTCGGCTGCCAGCACCTTGCCCCATACGGTGATCGCCCCGGGGCTGTTCTTGCGGCCGTCGTTCTCGCTCACGTTGTAGCGGACGGTGTTGCCGGTATGATTGACGTTGAAGGGAGCCTGCGCCAACAGAATGCCCGGTCCGTCGTTCCCATGGGAGTAGTTGTACTGGATCGTCGAGTAACGGGTATTCTGGTCCAGGTCGAACCCGCCGCCGTCGGCTGTACCGCCGGTGCGGTTGTTGTACGACTCGTTGTACTGGATCGTGACGTGATCGGCGTCGTATGCCCAGACACCGACCGGGCCCGAGGCCGCCGTACAGAGCGTGCCGTTGTTCCAGGCCAGCGATCGCTCGATCGTCCCGCCGGTCACCCCGCTCATCACGATACCGCTCCCGGACGGGCCGGCGGTGCCGCTCTTCCCCGGGTTGTTGTAAGCCCGGAGATACCCGAAGTAGACGTTGCGGTGGGCGTAGGGCGACTGGGCGAAGGTCATGAACCCCGCGTTGGTGTTCCGGTGGGACGATGAGTTGGTGACCCGCACGTTCGAGAACCCGGTCAGACCGTTCCAGGTGCCGATCACCACACCGTAGTTGCCGAACTCCCGAACATCCAAACTGTCGATTCGGATGTAGTCGAGGGTGACGTTGCCCGCGAGATCCGCGAAAACGTTCACGCCGCTCCCGGTGTTGGTGGTGTTGCCGGACCCGACCAGGTTGAGGCTGACGATCTCGAACCCGGCCGTGTTGTAAAGAGAAATCGCATCCCCTCCGCCAGCGTTGATGGTGGCCCGGCCGGTCCCATAGCTGGTGACTCGAATCGGACTCGCCGCGGTGCCCTTGTCGGACGCATCGAAGGCCAGACGGCCCGAGAAGACGGCGCCACCCTGGAACGCAATGACCTCCCCGGGAGCGAACGCCCGACCATTGACGTTCGCCAAAGTGCGCCAAGGTTTGCTCGACGAAGTGCCCGGATTGTTGTCGTCTCCAAGGGGACTCACGTAGTACGTCGTGGCCACGCCAGACGTGGCGAGCGAGGGGCCGTCCTGTGGTTGGTCAGACTGCGGCTCGATCCCGACGGGGTTGGCGCAGCCCGCGACCGTGGCCATCGCAAGGATCGCCAACAGGCTGGCGCTGCGAGTGTTAGGAAGGTCGGTCGAGTACTTCGCCAAACGACGGCGAGCAGAGGCCATCCGGTCGAACTCCATCACTTGAGGTCAGGTCGAGGCTACTCAGCCGACAATGGAAACTACCATGTCGCCAGTGGTCCGGTGGCGACCTTCGTGCCGACTTCGACGTGCAAGTAGTTGCATGGAAGCAAGGGGCTGTCGACTAGGCAAAGGGACGTACCAGGAGGAAATGGGAGCACACCGGATCAGGCCGGCTACGTCTTCGTGCGCCGTATCGCCTGGGCGAGGGAGAAAGGCAGGTGGCTCTTGAACCAGCGCGGGATCGCGGAAACAAGCGGAAGCCCGCCCTTGCGCCGAGCTGCTCGCCAGCGGGTCCGCGCGGCGGCCATCTCACCGTTCACGTAGAGGCCGTCTCCGTACGATACGAGCATCGCAGCCTCCGATGCGTCGAATAGAGGCTCGAATCCCGGACGAGCCCGGGCCCTGTGTTTCTCCAGGACCCGGATCAGCCCCGCATGCAACTCTCGCCAGTTGGCACTGGCCTGGTCCGGATGCACGCGATAGAACGCGACCACCCGGTCGGTCGCGGCGATCGGCTCATCCCGGGCGATCCCCAGCCACAGATCGTAGTCTTCGCCGAACCGCCAGCCGGCGGTGAATCCTCCCTGACGGCGCACGACGTCTCTTCGGACCAGCACGGTGGCCGGCGGGCCGAGCTGGCAACCCTGAATCATCTCGACGTAGATGTCCCCGGTCTTGAACCGTCCGGTGTGACGTGTCGCGAGCGGCGCTCCAGCCGCGTCGATATAGGCGAGTCGGCCCGCGGCCCAGACCGATCCCGGATTGTGATCGAGCGCGGCCCGAAGATTGGCAATCGCATCGGGGCTGAGCAGGTCGTCGTCGTCGAGGAACAACAGCCAGGTGCCGCGGGCTGCCGCGACGCCGACATTGCGGGCGGACGCCGGCCCTTTCCCCGGCCCGTCGACCACCGTGATCGGGATCCCGATGTCCCTCGCCAGTGTTGCGACCTCCGACGAGCCGGCGTCGTCGACGAGCACGATCTCCCAATCCGGGTCGGTTTGCGCCGCCACGGAGCGGAGGGAGGCCTCGAGGTACCGGACTCGGCCGCCGCACGGCACGATGACGCTCACCAGATCCCGAGTCACGACGACCGCACCAGGCCGCGAAGGCATCCCAGGCGGTTGAACACGCCTCCGAGTCCATGGGCTGCCGCCGGCCAGTCACCCTGTACCGTGGCCCGGGCACAGAGTCCGAGGCTCCGCCCGAGTTCGCGCGGAATCGTCACGGGAATCCCGAGCCAGCGCCGGCGTCCGGCGAAGCCGCCTGATTGAGCGGTGCCATAGCCTTCCCAGAACCGGCGCCGCAGCAGGTACATCAGCGACAGGCGTTCCGGCTCCACCGGATGGTGGACCACCGCATCGGGGATATACCCGAACGGGATCCCGGCCGCGGACAAGCGGGCGAAGAACGCGGTGTCCTCACCGCCGACGAGTCGCTTCCCTCGGTGGCCCAACCGTTTCGAAAAGGTCTCGGCGTCGGAGACGAGCCGCCGGTGCAGCGCCATGTTGCAGCCGACGGGCGGGGCGTCCTCGCCGCCCAGTCCACGCGCCGGGCCGGGGGGCAAGAACGCGACGAACGCGATCCGTTCGAGCAACGGACCATCCCTGGCGACCCATCGCGGCACCGTCTCGGGCCAGTCGGGGAGCACCCGGCCGCCACCCGCCAGCATGCCTAACGCCTCCAATCCTTCGGTGAGGCGGACGGCCCACTGGGGGTCGACCAGGACGTCGTCATCGGTGAAGAGAATCCAGTCGCCCCGCGCGGCCTCGATCCCCCGGTTTCGGGCGTGCGATTGTCCGAGCCTCGGCTCGCGAATTACCCGGACCGGGTGAGGGCCGCACGTGACGGCCTCCAGTCGCTCACGGGTCTCGTCCGTGCTCCCGTTGTCGACGACCACGATCTCCAGCCCGTCGGGAGGGCTCACCTGGGAGGCAAGGCTGGCCAGCGTCCGCGTCAGACTGGCCCACCGGTTGTGGGTGCACACCACAATGGAGATCATGGCCGGCCGCTCCCGGCGTTCATCACCACGATGATTCCCTGAAGGACATCGACCACGGATTGTTCCCGATCTCGTCCGGCCGGCGCTGCGTCCGCGGTCGCCACGATGACGTCAGCAAGGGAGAGGCCCTGGAAGCCGACAAATGTTATCTGCTCGTCTCGGGAAAGGCGAGAATGGCGGTGGGCGGCCACCGTTCGAGCGGGATGACCCGGGTCAGGCAAGTTTGGCGACGAAGTCGGCGAACGAACCGGTGCCGTCGACTTCGATCCGGGGCAGGCCGAGCAAGGGATCGTCGTGGCCGGCCCGACCCCATCGACAGGTGAAACCATACTGATACCCGACATGTCCGGCCATCCGCTGGATGACCGGGTCCGCGTCCCCGTAGGGGTAGGCAACCGCGGAGACCGGCCGGCCGAGTTCACGTGACAGGATCAGCCGCGAGCGCAGGAGGTCCCGGGCAGCCTCTTCGGGCGGGGCGGCCGTCAGGTGCCGATGGGTGGCCGAATGAGAGCCAAACTCGACACCCTGGCTGGCCAGTTCGCGAATGTCCGCCCAATTGAGCAGCGGTACCTCATCGCGGTACATTCGATCCCAGGCGTTGGTCGTCCCAACCAGGTCGGAGACCACGAACACCGCCGCCCCCAACCCATGACGTTGCAGGATCGGCCAAGCCAGCTCTGCGAAATCGCGGTAGCCGTCGTCGAAGGTGATCATGATCGCTCGCCCTGCCAGCGGCCTTCGGTAGTGAACGGCTTCCCGCCATTGGTCGGGGCTGACGGTGTAGAAACCACTGTCGGCGAGGTAGCCCAGCTGCCGGTTGAAGTCCTCGGGGCTCACGCGGTAGCGCCGAGTCTGCGGCGAGCCGGCTGGGGCGACCCGATGGTACATCAGAATCGGGAGCCGCCAGGTTTCGGGCGGAGTCTCGGCGCGCGAGGCTGTGGTGGCGGCAATCCGGAAGGTGGCCTCCACCGTCGCGATGGGCGGCGCGGAAGGAATCGCTTCGATCGACTCGGGTTCAAGGCCACGGTTCGCGGCGCCACGGGACTGAGGGTCCTTCCGGAAGAGCTGAATTCGATAGTGCCGCGACTGGAGCTCCTTGACGAACCTGAGCTCCGGGACGGCCGCGAAGGCGCGGCCGATGGTCAGGGCGCCATAGGGTAGGCCCCAGTCGAATCCCGGCTGATCGGGCGCGTCGATCGTTATGTTGGGATGAGCCAAGACCACAACGCCCCAGGGGGCCAACGCGGCTGCCAGCTTCGCCGCCACGCTCGGCAACCGATCGAGCCCGATGTAGTAGAGAACCTCGCTGCATACGATGGTATCAAGGCCGCCGGGCAGCGGATCCAGCACCAGATCGAGTCGCCGGAACTCGATGTTCGAGAGGCCGTCACAGCGCCGCTTGGCGCGATCGAGGGCCAGTTCGGAGATGTCGGCCGCGATGAGCTGCCCGACCTTCGCCGCCAGCATCTCGGTGAAGTCACCCGCCGCACAGGCCAACTCCAGCCCGGTCCCTGTGGTGGCCGGAATCAAATCCAGCGTTTGCTGGTATTTGAGTCGTTCGTATGGGGAGCGATATGCCCAAGGGTCGCAACTCTTCGAAAAGATCGATTCGAAGTAGTGTCGGTCGTAGCCCCTCGTCTGGGGTACCAGGGCGCTCGCTTGGTCCGATCGGATCGGCGGCCCGAGCAATTCGGGGAGGTAGAGGATGCTGCCG
>JANMXA010000083.1:0-12469 GCA_031394255.1 Gemmatimonadota bacterium | reverse complement strand
CCCCGCCGCACCATCATCTACGCCGCCTGGGACGGCGAGGAGCAGGGCCTTCTCGGCAGCACCGAATGGGTCGAGACCCACCGCGACGAGCTCCAGCAGAAAGCCGTGCTCTACGTCAACACCGACGGCAACGGCCGGGGATACTTCGGCATGGGCGGCTCGCACTCGCTCGAGCGCTTCATCAACGAGGTGGCCCGCGATGTCACCGACCCCGAAACGGGCCTCTCCGCCTGGAAGCGAGCCCAGCTCGCGACCATCAGCACATCCAGCGGGCGGGCCCGCGCCGAGGCGCGGAACCGCGAGGACCTCCGGATCGGCGCGCTCGGCAGCGGCTCCGACTTTACGCCGTTCCTCCAGCATGCCGGTATCGCGTCGCTCAACGTCGGCTTCGGCGGCGAGGGCGGCGACGGGATCTACCACTCGATCTACGATGACTTCGAACACTTCAGCCGGTTCAGCGACACCAGCTACATCTACGGCCGGGCCCTCGCCCAGGCCGTCGGTACCGCCGTGATGCGGTTCGCCGGCGCGTCGACCATTCCGCTCCAGTTCGGCGACATGGCCGACACCTACGCCGGGTACGTCACCGAGGTGAAGGAACTGCTGTCCGGCCGCCGGGACGAGGCGACCGAGACCAACAAGAAGCTCGACGAAGGCGTCTTCAGCGCCACCAACGACCCGCGCGAGCCGCGCACCGCGCCGGCCCGAGCCGACGTGGCTCCCTACCTCAACTTTGCGCCGCTCGACAACGCGGTCTCCGTGCTGCGCCAAGCCGCGGAGAAGTATGACGCGGCCTTCGCCAAGGCGGGCCACGAGGCGCCGCGGGCGGACCTGAACAGCCTGCTTCGGCAAGTGGAGCAGGCGCTGACGAGCACCGACGGTCTGCCGCGCCGGCCGTGGTACCGACACCTCATCTACGCGCCGGGCTTCTACACCGGCTATGGCGTCAAGACGATGCCCGGCGTGCGGGAGGCAATCGAGAAGGGCTACTGGCCCGAAGCCGACCGGGAGATCGGCCGCATCGCGGAGCGATTGACCGCCGCGGCAAAGCTGATCGACCACGCCCGAGAGAAACTGACCTGACCAGGGACGGCGGGAGGACGAAGGATCGTCTTCCCACCGCCTAACCGTTCCGGCCCGCGAGACCGGCCAGGCGGCCGGTCGCCCAGGCCCAGGCGAAGTTGTAGCCGCCGATCGGGCCGAAGGCATCGAGTACTTCCCCCGCAAAGTGGAGTCCCGGCGCCCGCCGGCTCTCCAGCGTGCGGGGCTCCACCTCGCCGAGCCCGATACCCCCGCCCGTGACCTCGGCCTTCTTGTACCCCTCGTCACCGGTCCACGGCAGCGGATAGGCCGTCATGCCGTCGACGAGCATTCGCCGCTCCGCCCGGGTAAGCTGGGACAGGGTCCGGTCGGCCGGGATGCCGAACTCGACCAGCAGCCGGTCGGCCAGGCGGTTCGGCAGCTCGTGGCGAAGCACGGTGGCCACCGCCCGGCGGGACTGGGCCTTGAGCCGCTCCTCCCAGGCCGGCGCGTCATCCGGGCCCCACTGGACCAGGACCGCGCCATGGCCGCCCGCCATCCGTGACCGCACCGCGATGTGGGATACGTCGAGTACCGAGGGCCCGCTGTATCCCTGATGGGTGAAGAGAAAACCTCCGGCTGACCGCACCGTTTCCTGCTCCCACTGCCCTCGAATGCCGACGGACAGCGACACGCCCCGGAGCTCCGCATGCACCGCCGGCGCCGCTGTGAGTGGCGTGAGCGCCGGATAAGGCGGAACGATCTCATGGCCCAGGCGCTCGGCGATCGAGAACCCGGTGCCGTCGCTCCCGGTTTGCGGCACGCTCAAACCGCCCGTCGTCACTATGACCCGGTCGGCCGGCAGCGGCTCCTGACCGGTGCACAGGACCCGCCACCCTGCGCCTGCAGCCTCGACGCCGGCCACCGTGGTCCCAAACCTGAATTCCACTCCGGCCCGCCGCCCGTCCGTGATCAGTCCGTCACGAACATCCCTCGCCCGGTTTGAAGCCGGGAAGAGCTTCCCGGTCTCGGGCTCGAGCGCCAGCGGAATGCGAAGATCATTCTCGAAGAATCGTCGCTGGGCCTCGATCGGCCAGGATGTGAGGAGTCGGCCCATGGTATGGCGGGAAGAATCAGTGACGAACCGGCGCGGATCAATTGCGGACGGAAGGACGTTGCAGCGACCACCACCGCTGATCAGGATCTTCCGACCGCCATCCGCGGTCCGCTCGAGGACCACCACGCGGTCGCCGGCCCGCGCGGCGTGGATCGCGGCCATGAGGCCGGCGGCGCCGGCCCCCAGGACGACGACGGTCACAGCCTAACGAAGAGTCTCGGTCGATACCCGGCCGAAACGGTCAGTGTATTCAACCCGGACCTCGGCTGTTCTCGAAGCCGGGGCGTAGAAGAGATGACCGGTCGCCACGGGGTCGACCCATGGCCGCTTGGCCGGGAGCGTCGGACCGGCCTGGCGGGCCACGGCCAGCGGGTCCTGACCCACCCGGCGGGCCATCGGACCGCGCCGTACACCGTCCTCGTACCAGACCACGCTCGCTCCGGGCTCGTAGGCCCAGACGTTCGCCAGCATCTCATCGGGCGCCCTGGGGTCCGCCCCATGGCGATAGAGCCGCATCTGGTGGGCCTCGTCCCGCCCGGTGGACTGATAGCGCCAGCGGATCGAGTCGCCGGAGACCTCGTAGACACCGTAGCCGTTCGGGGTCCCGTCGTAGCAGATGTCCCCGGTCCACCAGGCGCCGCAGACCGCCCCGAGGTTCCGCTCCCAGACGCCGCCCGCCGAGGAAAAGTCACTCTCGTGGAGGTGGCCCGTCAGGATGGTCGTCCGGTACGGTGCCAGCAGATGGTAGAGAGCCTCACGATTGGTCACGTAATTGGCCACCACAGGCGCGACCCCGGAGCGTTCGGCCAGGTTGCTCATCAGCGGGATGTGACAGAACACCACCACCGACCGCCCCTTCTCCACCAGAGCAAGGTCTGCCGCGAGCCAGCCGAGTTGATCGTCGTCGACATACCCGATATACCCGCCGCCGAAGTAGAGCACGTCATCGAGCACCACGTAGTGGATCCGGCCCCGGTTGAACGAGTAGTACCGGGGCCCGAAGCGGCCTTCGAAGGTCCGGGTGGAGGCGGCGTCACTGGTCGCGGTCAGGTCGAGATCGTGGTTGCCCACCACCTGGATGAACGGAATCCCGATCTCGCGGACGGCCCGCTCATAGTCACCATACAGGGCAAGGTGGTCCCACATGATGTCACCGTCACCGACGGCAAAGGCCGGTACACCGCCGAGGCCGGCCAGGGTCGCCTTCAGGGCCGGTACCGTCTCGGCCTGGAACCGGGCCATGTCCTCGGCGTCCTGGGCCTGGATGTCGGCAAGGGCCAGGAACGCATGCCGATCCCCGCCGTCCGGCAGCGGTACCAGATCGAACGTCACGGAGGCTTCGCCCCGGGGGCCCGCGACGACCTGCTGGAAACACCGGGCTGTTCCGGTGGGATGGGTGGGCAAGGCGTAGCCGCCCGGGACACTCACCGTGACCCAGCGCCGGTTCCGGTCGGTCACCAAGTCGAACCGCCCCTCGGCGTCGGTAGCAACCACCGACAACCCGTCGCTGACGGCCACTTCGGACAGACCGACCCGGCCGGCCGCGACGCGCCCCCGGACCCGAACCGCGTCTCCTCGGGCCAGCGCCCCGGCAATCAGCGGTCGGTAGGGATCGCCACGGAATACGGCCGGAAGGGTGGTCAACGCAACCGCGGCCCCGACGAAATGGCGGCGGGAATAGTTCTGGGTCATGACTCCGCCCCTGTCTGGCCGGGGTGAAAACGATCCGGGGGGCGCCTTCTCAGCGCCCCCCGGGTCTGATTTCAAAACAGCTACCGGCGACCCCGGTCCTTGTTGTCGCCTTTCGGTCGGGTCTTCTCCCGCTGAATCGCTTCAGCCTGGGCCTTCCGGATCATCTGTTCGGGACTGACCGGGTTCGCGCCTGGACGGGGGACTCCCATCTTGAGGACCACCTGGTTTGCCTCGTCCGTGGCGATAGTGACCGGACGCCCCCCTCGGACCTCGTAGGCACCCAGGACCTCCTCGCCGACTGTGGCGCCGGGTTTGACCCGCTCAAGCAGGCTTTCGCGGGTAGCGAAGCCCTCGAGGGACAGGAATTGGACCCCGCTGGCGCCCTGAATGCGAAGCAAGGCGGCGAACCGCGCCCCGGTCAGATTCCGGACCGACCGAAGCTCAGTACCCTTGGCCAGCTCCCGGGCCCAGCGGACCGCTTCCTTCTCCTGGGGGCTCTGGGCCGGGGTCGCGGATGCCGGGGCCGGGGCCGTCCGGCTGTGGAGAGCCTCTTGGCTCTTTCTAAGTCGTTGCAGATATTCAGGTTCGTTCGACACAGCGCCCTCGATGACAGTGAATCAGGTCCGTAGAATAAGGTGGACCGATGGACCGGGGAAGAGGGCGAGTTATTCGGAGTCGTCTTCGCGGTCCTGGGAAAGGCGGAGGCCGGCCGAAAAAGACCGCTGGGCCTGGAGAATCGTGGATTCCCGGTTCATCTCCCGTTCCTCGACATCCAGGGTCGACTGCCCCGGGAACAGGGTGGCAAACCGGCCCGCGCGGTCGGCTGCGGTATCATCCGTGATGTCCGCGAGGATCTCCGCCGCACGACGGATCTGATCCGAGCTGGCCCGGAGCAGGTCGACGGGGCGGGCAGCGGAAACCGGTCTCAGCATAGTCTCGTATCAAAGGCCTGGTTGAGGTCTGTCGTATTCTGGTTATCGGCAAGAGCCCGCCCCGGCTTAAATTGCCTGAGTCCTCCCCTCCTTCCGCCCCTGGAGCCACCGTGCAGCTTGAGATCAAAAATCTGTCCAAGACTTACCCCAATGGTGTCCGCGCCCTCAACGGCGTCAGCCTCACAATCGGCACCGGCATGTTCGGCCTGCTGGGGCCCAACGGGGCCGGCAAATCGTCACTGATGCGGACGATCTCGACCTTGCAGCTTCCCGACAGCGGAACGATCCGGTTCGAGGACATCGACGTCCTGACTCGGCCGGACGACCTTCGCCGGGTCCTGGGCTACCTGCCCCAGGAATTCGGGTTCTACCCGAACCTCTCGGCCGAGGTGACGCTGGATCACTTCGCGACCATGAAGGGGGTTGTCGACAGCGGGCAACGGAAGGCGCTGGTGGCGAGCCTGCTCAACCAGACCAACCTCTACCAGGCGCGGAAGAAGCACGTGGGCACGTTCTCCGGCGGGATGAAGCAGCGGCTCGGCATTGCGGTGGCGCTGGCCGGGAGTCCGAAACTCCTGATCGTGGACGAACCGACCGCGGGCCTCGATCCGACCGAACGGCACCGGTTCCTGAACCTCCTGGCGGAGATCGGCCAGGACATCGTGGTCATCCTCTCGACCCACATCGTCGAGGACGTCCGCGAACTCTGCAATGCGATGGCGATCATCAACAAGGGGCAGGTGGTCGTCGCGGGCGACCCGCGCGAGATCGTCGAAGCGCTTCGGGGCAAGCTCTGGCGGAAGTTCGTCGCCAAAACAGACCTCCCGGCGGTCAAGGCCACCCACCATGTCATCTCGACCACGCTGCTGGCCGGGGCACCGGTGGTGCACGTGTTCGCCGACCAGAACCCCGGCGAAGGCTTCACGCCGATCGAACCCGATCTCGAGGACGTCTACTTCCACCAGCTCGAACTCGCCGGCCTGACTGAGGCTGCCTGATGTTCGGCACCATCTTCAGGTTCGAGATCCGGTATCATCTGACCAGGCCGATCACCTGGTTCTACTTCATCATCTACTTCGCCCTGGGGTTCGCGTTCATGGCGTCGGACGCAGTCCAGATCGGTGGCGGCGTCGGCCAGGTCGAACGGAACTCGCCCTGGGTTCTGGCCCAGTCGATGATGATCCTGGTGGCGGTGGGCCAGGTGATCCTGACCGGCCTGGTCGGCACCGCGGTGCTGCGCGACTACCAGTTCAAGACCCACGAGCTGCTCTTCACCACCCCGATCACCCGCTTCGCCTACCTCGGGGGCCGGTTCCTCGGCGCGTTCGTCGTGATGGTGATCGTGCACCTGGCCATCCCGCTTGGCCTCCTGATCGGCCCGCTGATGCCGTGGGTGGACCACACCAAGATGCTGCCGCCCGACGTGCCGACGACGTTGGCCCAGTTCGGCACCCTGGCATTGCCGAGCATCTTCCTGCTCAGCGCGACCTTCTTTGCGGTCGGCGCCCTGACCCGGAGTCTGTTCGCGATCTACACTCAGGGGATCGCCCTCCTGGTGGCCTGGTCGATTACGGTGCCGATGCTGGCGAACGTGAACAACCAGACCATCGCCGCGCTGGTCGACCCGTTTGGCCTCCAGGCCTTTAGTCTCCTGACGAGGTACTGGACGCCGGCGGAGAAGAACACGATGGCTGTGCCGATCAGCGGCGTGATGCTCGAGAACCGGCTCCTCTGGCTCGCGATTGCCGCGGTGATCGTCGTCGTCACGTTCCTGGCCTTCCGGTTCCGGAGCGGCCCGATCACCCTCGGTGGCAAGGCCGCGCGCGAGGCCAAGCCCGAAACGGCCCCATCCGTCCGAGCCGTCAAGGTCGAGCAACGGTTCGACGGCCGGACCTGGGTGACCCAGGTGGCCAGCAGCGCCCGCCTCTCCTTTCTGAATATCGTCCGGCAGGTGCCCTTCCTGGCCATCGTCACGATCGGGATCGTGAACCTGCTGATGTCCGCGTCGTTCGTGGACAGCCTCTACGGCGAGAAGACCTGGCCGGTCACCTACACGATGGCCCAGGTGCTGGAGAACGGGTTCCAGCTGTTCTTCATCATCCTGATCACGATCTACGCCGGTGAGGCGGTCTGGGGCGAGCGGCAGCTCCAGCTCGATCAGGTCAACGACTCGCTCCCGACCCGGACGAGTGTGCCCTTTCTGGGCAAGCTGGGCGGTCTCCTCATGGTCGAAGGGTTTCTGCTCGTCATCATGATCCTCGCGGGGATCGCGATCCAGACCGCGAAGGGCTATCACAACTACGAGATCGGGCTCTACCTCCGCTACCTGTTCGGCACGACCTTCCCGTCGCTGGCCCAGATCACGGTGCTGGCGTTCCTGGTCCACGTGGTGGTGAACCAGAAGTACGCCGGGCACGTCATCATGATCCTGTTCTGGATCGGCCGCATGGCGCTCCGGTCTCTTGGGGTGGAGCACCAGCTGTTCAACTATGCCAACCCGCCCAGCTTCCTGTATTCGGACATGAACGGATTTGGACCGTACGTTCCGGAACTGACGCTCTCGGCGCTGTACTGGACCGGGGTGGCCCTGCTTCTTGGCGTGCTTGCGTTTCTGTTCTGGGTCCGCGGGTCCGAGACCCGATGGGCGCTCCGAGGCGGCATGGCCCGCCTCCGGTGGGGGCGCCCAGCCATGGCCGCCACGGCCGCCGGCGGCGTGCTCGCCTTCGGGACGGGCGGCGCGATCTTCTACAACACCAACGTTCTCAACCACTACGAGAACTCGAAGGCCGCGCGGAAACGCCAGGCCGGGTACGAGCGGATCTACAAGAAGTACGAGAAGATGGATCTGCTCCGACTCGTCGCCGCCGACGTCAGGGCCGACCTCGCCCCCGAACGGCTCGCGTTCACGGCGAGCGGCACCTTCACGTTCGTCAACAAGCATCCGCGCCCACTCGACTCGATCCTCGTGACCAACATCCACGAGCGGGAACTCCGGATCGACACTCTGGCGTGGGACCGGCCGGCAACCGCCGTTCTGACCGACACGACGGTTGGCACGAGGATCTACCGGTTCGCCGCGCCCATTGCCCCGGGCGATACGGTCCGGCTCCGCTACCGGGCCCTGTTCGCGAATCACGGCTTTCCCAACGGCGGCCCTCGCACCGTCGTGGCCACGAACGGCACGTTCGTGAACTCCGAGTATTTCCCGGTCCTTGGATACCAGGACGGCGGGGAAATCGGCGATGATGACGATCGCCGGAAGGAAAAGCTCCAGCCCAAGGCCAGGATGCCGTCGATCGACGACGAGTCGGCCCGGGCCAACTCGTACCTTACGAACTACGCCGACATGATCGGGTTCAAGGCGACGGTGAGCACCGCGCCGGACCAGATCGCGATCGCCCCGGGCTATCTGGTGAAGGAGTACCGGGAGAACGGCCGGCGGGTCTTCGAGTACGCCATGGACCATCCGATGGCGAACTTCTACTCGTTCCTTTCGGCCCGGTATCTGGTCAAGCGCGACGAGTACCACGGCATCAAGCTCGAGATCTACTATCACCCCGGACACGAGTACAACCTCGACCGGATGATGGCGTCCATGAAGGCCTCACTGGACTACTTCGGCACGAACTTCAGTCCGTATCAGTTCCGGCAGGTCCGGATTCTCGAATTCCCCCGGTACGCCCAGTTCGCCCAGGCGTTCCCGAACACGGTCCCCTACTCCGAGAGCCTCGGGTTCATCCTCCGCACCGGCGACGGCGACGATGACCTCGACCTGTCGTTCTACGTGACCGCCCACGAAGTGGCGCACCAGTGGTGGGGACATCAGTTGGTCGGGGCCAACATGCAGGGCGCCACCTGGTTTTCCGAAGGCCTGGCCAACTACTCGGCCCTGACCGTGATGGAGAAGCAATCGGGGCGGGCGGTGCTGCAGAAGTTCCTGGCCAACGAACTCGACCGCTACCTCCAGGGCCGGGCCACCGAGCGAAAGAAGGAGCTCCCGCTGCTGCTGGTGGAGAACCAGGGTTACATCCACTACAACAAGGGTTCCCTTGCTCTCTACGCCTTCCGCGATCTGATCGGCGAAGACGCAATGAACCGGGCGTTGTCGAAATTCCTGACAGCCAAAGCGTTCAGCGGAGCGCCGTACCCCACCAGCCGCGAGTTCGTCACCTTCCTCGAGGCCGAGACGCCCGACTCGGTGAAGTACGCGATCGACGATCTGTTCAAGACGATCACGCTGTGGGATGATCAAACCACCGAGGCCACCGCCACGACCGGAACCGGTGGCAAATACCAGGTGACACTCAAGGTCACCGCCAGGAAGTTCCGGGCCGACACGCTCGGGAACCAGAAGGAAATCCCGATCGCCGACCTGATCGATATCGGCGTCTTCGGAGCGCGGGAGCCCGGCAACAAGCTTGGCAAGCCGCTCTATCTCTCGAAAGTCTGGATCCGCGGTCGCGACACGACGTTCACGATCACGGTCGACCAGGAGCCCAGGCGGGCCGGCATCGACCCGTACAACAAGCTGATCGACCGCGACCCGAAGGACAACGTCAAAGACGTCACGATCATCAAGGCACCATAACCCGGGGCACCACCATGGCATCGATCGCTTTTCTCGGAACCGGCCTCCTCGGGAGCGCCTTCGTCGAAGCTGCTCTCAGCCGCGGCGACCAGGTAACCGTCTGGAACCGGACCGCCGCCAAGGCCGCGCCACTCGAGACTCTGGGTGCCAGGGTGGCGCCGGACCCCGCCTCAGCGGTGCGCGCCGCCGCCCGGGTCCACCTGGTGCTCACCGACGACGCCGCGGTGGACGATGTGATTGCCCAGCTCCGATCGGGACTCGCACCCGAGGCGATCATCATCGACCACACCACAACTCAGCCCGCGCTGACCGCCGAACGGGCCCACCGACTGAACGCCGCCGGCGTCCGATACCTTCATTGCCCAGTGTTCATCGGCCCGCCCATGGCTCGCAAGGCCCTGGGCACCATCATGGCCTCCGGCCCCGGCGCGCTGTTCGATGCGGTGAAGCCCGCGCTGGAACTCCAGGCGGCGACGGTCGTATACCTCGGGGAGCGGGCGGATCTTGCGGCGGTCTACAAGCTCTGCGGCAATGCCTTCCTGATCGGGATCGCCGGCCTCACGTCGGATGTGTTTGCGATGGCACGCGGAGCGGGGGTCGCGCCGCTCGACGCGCTGACACCCCTTGAGTATCTGAACATAGCCGTCGCGATCGCCGGTTTCGGCAAGAACATGGCCGCGGGAAACTTTGCCCCGACATTCGAACTCTCGATGGCCAGGAAGGATGTCAGACTGATGCTCGAAACCGCGGCGGGGGCATCCATGGCGGTGTTGCCCGGCGTGGCCGCCCGCATGGACACCTTGATCGCCGAGGGCTTTGGCGCGGCAGGGCTCGCGGTGATTGGCCGCGACGCCGTCCGCTGAGCCGCCGGGCGGCGTCGGGCCGGACGACGCCCTGCTAACGGACCAAGTGAAGGGCGTTCTGTCGCTTGAGCGCCCACCTTGGCTTCCCGTCCGTGCCCAAGATGAAGTCCTCTTCCTGCGCCATCCGGACCCGCTGCCCACCCCACTCGCCCACCGGCGTCGTGACCTGCAGTTCGGCGCTGAACCACATGCTCGGAATCACCGCGTGGTCCCCCCGGCCCGGAACGCCGTCCTGATAATCCCAAAGTCCGATGAGCGGCCCGGACCCATGGCCGTGCATGCCGATCGGATGGGTGTACATCGTGCCGTCCAGCCCATCCCGTTTCATCGCCGCCAGCGCCGACGCGAGGATCTCGTTGCCGGTCCGCCCCGGCCGGGTCTGCTCGAACAGGATATCCTGCAGCCGGTTGGCGTTGGCCAGCGCTTTCTTCAGGCCGGCCGGGGCGTCGGTCTCGCCGGCCCGCAGTACGTAGGCGTTGTGCTGGGTGTCAGTGTTCAGCCGCAGGGCGGTGATCCCGACGTCGCACCAGAGGACGTCACCCCGTTCGATCACGGTGTCCTCACCGAGCTGCTCCGCCGAGGCCCCGCGCCGTTGCACGCTCACCGAGGGCTGAAACCAGGTCCCGAGGCCGAGATCATTCACTCGTTGCCGCCACCACCAGACCAGATCGCTGGTCCGGGTCACTCCGGGCTTGATGGTCCGGTTGGAGAACATTTCCTCGATCAAATCCCAGACCACGGTCGTCAGACGGCCGTAGAACGCTTCCTCTTCCGGAAGCCTCGTCGCGATGAAGTCCACCGCCAGGCCCTCGGCCGGCTTGAATCGCGACGTCCACGCCGATCCCAGCGCCTCGCTCATGCCGGCGAGCTCGCCCGATGACAGGCCGTCGGCAAAGGCGAACACCCGTGAGGTGTTGATCCCGATCACCTTGGGATTCCGGGCTTCGATCACCTCTTTGAGCACCCGCCACTGCTGTTCCCCCCAGAGTTCAGCCTGGGCTCCACCAACGGCCGCCACGACCGCCGTGCTCGCCCGAATCGCGCTGTACAGACCACCCTGGGAATTGCCGCCGAGGGCGATGCGTTCGATGCCCTGGGCCGGCCCCCGGTCGTAGAAGACATAGATGGTGCGCCGGCGGGCCGCGAACGTCGTGGGAGAAACCAGAGAGGAAAGGACCGGATCTTCGTTGTACTCGCGCATCGGCATCACCCACATGTCGATGCCGTACTTCCGCATCAGCCCCGGCAGGACCGTGGTCAGCCGCTTTTCGAGCCACTGCTGCTGGAGGTCGGCCTGTTCCCGGAGTGTACCGAAGGGGCGGGTTTGCGCCCGAGCCTGTCCGATCAGGGCAACTGCAAGGGCCGCAAAGAGAAAGAAGCGTCGCATGGGGTCACTCGGGTTCGGTGTGGACGTTGAGACTAGGCTAGCTCGCGGAGGCCCCGAAAGGCAAGGCGGGGCGCGGCGGCGGGTCCGCCGTGCAGATTCTGGCAGTGTGGCCCGGTGGCCGCCGCTCGCATCTCCGGGTACGGACTTTGCCCCCGGAGCACTTCGTGAAGCACACTCCCTACGGCCTCGGCATCGCCTACATCGCCGTTTGCGCGCTGGCGATCGGCACCCGGACCATCGGCGTCCAGCCTGGGTTCGCCCGGGCGGAGCGTGACCCGCCACCGGCGCCTGCCACGACGACGGGCGCCACCTGGTTTGCCCTCGTCAAGCCGTACTGCAACAGCGTCGAAGTGGAGACCATTCTGAACTCCCGACCGGCGCCGACGGGCATCGACGGTGTTGGCTACAAGGCCGGTTGCCTGGCTCTGGCCGGGAAGATCGACCGCGCCCGGGAAATCATCGCCACGTTGCCCGAAGCCACCCGGTGGCAGGCGGCCGGCCTGGTGTTCGATCTGGCCCATCCCGTCGCCGATGCCGGGGACGACGCCTCCGCCGGCCCGATCATGGCGTTGGTCGTTGATTTCTGGCCCAATCATTCGATGGCGCTCTATCACGCCGGGATGGCGGAGGCGGCGTTAGGCGAGTCGGCGAAAGCCCGGCGTCACCTCACGGCCTTCCTCACGTACTACACCGCCCGCGACGGCTGGCGGTCGAGCGCCCGGACCGTCCTCCGCAAGATTCACCGATGACGCTGGCGCCCTTCCCCACCACCGATCTCGCCGCCGGCCGGCGACTGATCGGGCGGTACCGGATCGTCCGGGAGATCGGTCGTGGCGGCTCGTCCGTCGTCTACGCGGCCGAGGATGTCGC
>JANMXA010000082.1:0-20582 GCA_031394255.1 Gemmatimonadota bacterium | reverse complement strand
ATGATCGGGGCGCCCAAGCTCCTCGGCCAGACCTTTGCGGGCCGGCGCGAATTGGGCTTCGTGATGGGCGTCTACACCATGGCGTTCACTCTCGGCATCTTCCTGGCGCTCAACGTGCTGGGCACTATCGGCGCGAACCAGGGATGGCGTCCCGCGATGCAGCTCATGGCCGGGCTTTCGGCCGCCGGGCTCGCGATGCTCTTCCTGATTCCCAAGAGCGCCGAGGGAATCGAGACCGGCGGCACGGGGGTGAAGTTCAATCCATTCGGACTTGGAATCGGCGCCTGGGTCCTCGCCATTGCGTATTTCGGTTACAGCATCGGCACCGAAGGGTTTCTGACGTTCGGACCCGACGCGCTGGTGGGCCGGGGCATCGACCTGGCTCGGGCCTCGGCCCTCGTAGGCAGCTACGCGATCATCGCGCTGGTGCTGAAGCCGTTTCTCTCGTCCCAGCTCAAGGCGTCCAACGGCATTGCCTACGTGCTGGCCGCCACCTTCGCGGCATTGGTGGCGACGGGACTGTTCGTGGTGCCCGGGATGATGCCGCAGGTCGCCGTCGGCATGCTCGGCGTGTCCCTGGCGATCGGCATGCCGGCGTGGATGGCGCTGCCCAGTTTCCTGTTCCCGCCGGACCGGTCGGGACAGTGCTATGGCCTGTATCAGACGCTGTATAGTCTCGGATTCATCGCGCAGCCGCTGGTGGGGCTCGCGGCGGACAGGATGGGGGGGTATACGGCGGGCTTTGCCGTGATCGCGGCTTACTGTGCGCTCGGCGGGCTGGTCGCCCTTCCGGTGGTGCGGCGGCTTCGGGCGTAAACGTGGCGGCGGCACCTTCAAGCCAGGACGGGCAGCCGCCTGATCTTCTCCTGCCACTCCCGCGGCCCCGTCTCATGCACGTTGTTCCCCGCCGAATCCACGGCGACGGTCACCGGCATCTCATCCACGGTAAACTCGTAGATCGCCTCCATGCCGAGGTCTTCGAAGGCGACCACCCGTGAGGAGCGGATGGCCTTCGAGACGAGGTAGGCGGCGCCACCAACAGCCATGAGATACGCCGCCCGGTGTTTCCGGATGGCCTCGAGCCCAATGGGCCCGCGCTCGGCCTTGCCGATCATCGAGATCAGGCCGGTCTTCTCGAGCATCATCTCGGTGAACTTGTCCATCCGGGTCGCGGTGGTGGGGCCGGCCGGTCCGACCGCCTCGTCTCGCACGGGATCGACCGGGCCGACGTAGTAGATCACCCGGTTGGTGAAGTCGACGCCGGCGGGAAGCCCCTGGCCGCTGGCGAAGAGATCGGCGATGCGTTTGTGGGCAGCGTCGCGGCCGGTGAGGAGCTTGCCGCTGAGCAGCAGGCGATCCCCCGCCTGCCAGGTGCGCACCACCTCGGGGGTGAGCGTGTCGAGGTCGACGCGCCTGGCGTTGGCGTCGGGCCGCCAGGTGACGGCCGGCCAGTCGGACAGCTTCGGCACCGGGAGCGTGGCCACCCCGGAGCCGTCGAGCGTAAAGTGGGCGTGCCGGGTGGCGGCGCAGTTGGGAATCATCGCGATCGGCTTGGACGCCGCGTGGGTCGGATAGTCGAAGATCTTGACGTCGAGCACCGTCGCCAGACCGCCGAGCCCCTGGGCGCCGATGCCTAACGCGTTCACCTTGTCGTGGAGTTCGATCCGGAGCTCCTCGACCTTGCTGGCCGGCCCGCGCACCTTGAGCTGCGCCATGTCGATCGGTTCCATCAGTGACGCCTTGGCCATCAGCATCGCCTTTTCAGCGGTGCCCCCGATCCCGATGCCCAGCATCCCGGGCGGACACCAGCCGGCGCCCATGAGCGGCACCGTCCTCAAGACCCACTCCACGATCGAGTCACTCGGGTTGAGCATGGCGAACTTGGACTTGTTCTCCGACCCGCCGCCCTTGGCTGCAAGCTTCACGTCGACCGTATCGCCGGGCACGATTTCCGTGTGGACCACAGCCGGCGTGTTGTCGCGGGTGTTCTTGCGGGTGAACGCCGGGTCGGCCACGATCGAGGCGCGGAGGACGTTTTCCGGCAGCAGATACGCCCGTCGTACGCCTTCGTCCACCATCTCCTGCACCGAGAGCGTCGCGTCCCACCGGACATTCATGCCGACCTTGAGGAACACCACCACGATGCCGGTGTCCTGGCAGATCGGCCGGTGACCTTCGGCGCACAGTCTGGAATTGGTGAGGATCTGCGCAATGGCGTCCTTCGCCGCCGGGCCCTGCTCGCGTTCGTACGCCTCGGCCAGGGCGTGGATGTAGTCCAGCGGGTGGTAGTAGGACATGTGCTGGAGCGCGTCAGCGATGGACTGGATGAAGTCGTCTTGTCGGATGGTCGCCATGCTGAAACATAGTGAATTCACCGGCCGCGGAGCACCCGACGTCAGAGCTGGATCAGTCCGAATGCCCCGCCCTGGGGGTCGTCACAGGGACAGAGCCGGCTGCCGGTGGCTGTGGTGGTCGGCTCGAGCGTGAGACCCCCGCTAGCCCGGGCAGCTTCGAGAGCCAAGTCGAGATCGGGCACCTCGAAGAAATAGAGCCACTGGGTATGGATGCCCGGCCGTCGGGCGAGGTCGGTAAAGCTGCCGGCCGTCGGACCACCGGCCTCCCAGGCAAACAGCACATGGCGCCCCTGCGATCCCAGGTCCACCGCCCCGGCGGCGCTCCATCCGAACCACTCGGCGTACGCCGCCACCGCAGCGGCCTCATCGGTGGCGGCCATCAGGTGCCACGCCACCGGTCCCCGCTCCGCCGGCACCGGTTCGGAGCTGATTCCGAACATCGCCCCGAACGGATCGAGCAGCACCGCCGGGAGCCCGGGGGGGCCGCGCCGGCTGCCACCCCGCGCCAGGACGGCCGCCACTGCCGGGTCCACCGCCGGAGTGCCGATCAGTCCGAGCCAGTGCGGCGGCCGGCCGGCAGCCCGGGCCGGTTCCGGCAACGGGGCGAGCGACACCGGACCGTCCCAGAACCCCGGGCCCACGACGGCCTCGTAGAAGGAACGCGCCCCGTCCAGGTCCGTGGTCCGGAGCTGGTAGCGACTGAATCTCGCATTCATCATGTCCAGTGTAGCCGGTCCCCCGCCGATATCGTAGCTTGGGAGGGAGAAGGCGCTGCGCTGATCCCAGAGAGGTGGGCCCATGGCAAGTCAGAAGGAAATGGATTTTACCTATTCCCTGATCGACAAGATGTTCCGCCTGAGCATCGGCGAATTCGCCGATTACAGCGGTGCCATGTACGACGGCGATTTTTCGCTCAGCCTTGAGGAGGCGCAACACCGGAAGCACGAGTACATCACCAGGAACCTTGGCATCGGGCCGGGAACGAGAATGCTCGATCTCAGTTGCGGCTGGGGCCCGCTGCTGACCCATGTCCGCAAACTCGGGGCGACGGGGGTGGGACTTACGCTCTCGGCCGGGCAGGCGGCGGCGTGCCAGAGCCGAGGGCTCGATGTCCATCTCCGGGACTGCCGTACGATCGACCGCGAGGCCTTCGGCGGCTTCGATGCGGTCGCCTCGGTGGGCGGCTTCGAGCACTTCTGCTCAATTGAGGACTATCGCGCCGGGAAGCAGGATGCGATCTATCACGACCTGTTCCGGCGGGTCGCCACGCTCCTCCCCGAGAAGGGCCGGTTCTTCCTCCAGACGATGGTGTTCGGGGAGAACATGCTGCCGGTCGATCAGCTCGACGTCAATGCTCCCCGGGATTCCGACGCGTTCATGCTGGGCCTGATGACCAAACAGTTTCCGGGCTCGTGGCTGCCCTACGGGAAGGAGCAGGCCGAGCGGACCGCGGAGCCGTACTTCCGGCTGGTGTCCGCCTCGAGCGGCCGGCTCGACTATATCGAGACCATTCGCGAGTGGCGCAAGCGGTTCGCGGCCCCCAGCTTCAGGAAGACCCTGCTCAAGCTGTCGCTGGTCCCGCGCTACCTGCTCAGTCGTGATTTCCGGCTCGCCTTCGCGTCCGGCGTCAGCTCCAACACGGCGTGCTTCGAGCGCAAGTTGATGGATCACTACCGGCTGGTCTTCGAGAAGCGGTAGGCACCGCCCTTCCGCTCGGGACCAAGCCAAGAGTTTTCCCCCTCCAACGCCGGCTCCGATTTCAGGTCCGGCCTAGTCCCGCGCTCCATCAAATGAGCGATTGCCCGGTCACGGGGTTCCGCTAACCTTGGCGCGTCGGCCAACTTCGGACCGACGCTTGGAGCCAGGGGAGCACACTCTGCCACCAGAAGTGTCTACGCCGGCCATGCCCGTTCGGATTGACCAATCCGATTCGCCGCCAGTGGCGTAGAACCTCCGACGTATCGCTTACCAAACAACCAGGAGCTCACTGATGTTCACCTTGGGTACTCGTCGCCGCATCGTTCTCGCGTCCGGACTGGCCGGTCTGGCCGTAGCCGGTGCGATCACCGTCGCCATCGCATCCGACCACCAGGACTCGCCGGATGCGGAACTCAATCCCGCGCAGGACATGACGGACTTCTACGCCTTCCCCGCGGCGACGCCGGGCCGGATCGCGTTGGTCCTCAACAGCCGGGCGTTCCTGACGCCGGCCCAGTCCCCGACCGCCTCGTTCGACCGGAACCTCCTCTATCAGATCAAGGTCGACAACACCGGCGACGCGATCGAGGACAAAGTCTTTCAGATCGTCTTCACCGGCACCGGCGCGGACCAGCAAGTGGAGGTTCGGGGCCCGATCACGCCGCCCGTTCGCGGTGCCATGAACAACGAGGTATCCACGGCGGCGCCGGCTATTACCGGGCGGATCAACACCAACCTCGGCACGGCGGCCGGCCTCCAGGTGTTCGCCGGTCCTCGCGACGACCCGTTCTTCATCGACCTGGAGCAGTTCTTCCGGGTCATCCCGGACCGGAAGCCCGCGACCGGCCCGCTGTCCCAGTTGCCCTCGACCCCGACGGCTTCGGCGTTCCGGCCGGCCGGCCAGGCCCAGAACTACGTGGCCGGCTTCAACGTGATGTCGATCGTCATCGAGTTGCCGATCGCCGATCTCACCGCGGGCGGTACCAGCAAACTGGGTCTCTGGGGCACGATCAGCCGCTGATCGATTGAACCGCCACCACTCACGAATGACCGGAGCAACGACAATGCGTTACCTGTTCTCGATCCTGGCCGGTGCGACCGTACTCACCGCCTGCAATGACAACACCACGACGGGTCCCGTGGTTGAGACCCGGATGTACAATCAGGTCCAGCGCCTGGGCAACCCGTTGGTCAGCGAAGTCTTTCTTGCCAAGCGAAGTCACCCGCAGCACGGCGTCAGCGGCCCGGCCGACGACAACGCGATGATCGGGGCGGAATTCAAGAATTTCGTGCTGACCGTGGCCGGGCGGAACCAAACCGTCGCCAATACGCTGGCGGCGGTGCTCCTTCCGGACATGCTCATCGTGCAGGCCGACAAGGCCCCCGCGACCGCCGGATGGCTGACGTGGGCCCTCGCCAACGGCTATGGCGGCCGCAAGCTGACCGACGACGTGGTCGACGCCGGCCTCGCCGCCCTGTTCGGGAGCCTGCTCGATCCCAACAACCTTTCCCCCGGGCTGGCGACCGACAACGTGGCGAACGACAGCCAGTTTCAGGCGACGTTCCCCTACCTCGCTGTTCCGAACTGATCCATGAACCGGATCCCCGGCCTGCTGCTCCTCGCCCTCGTCGTCATCGGGGGCAGCGTGGCGCGATCGAGGTTCACCGCCTCGGTCGCCCGCCGGGGGGCGGCGCCAGATGCCGCCGCTCTGGTCGCCCGGGAGCGGCGGGTTCGGGATCAGGACATCGCATTCTATGCCGCACGGGTCGCCCGCGACCCCAGTGGGGCGATCGACCTGGCCCGCCTCGGCGGGCTCTACCTGGCCCGGCACCGCGAAACGGGGAGCGCCTCCGACCTGGCGCTGGCGGAATCGGCGGCGCTCCGGTCGGCCGGCAACCGAGGCACCCGCAACCCCGCGGCCTGGCAGGTTCTCGCCGCGAGCCGAATCGCCCGGCATCGCTTTGTCGACGCGCTGACCGCCGTCGAACAGGTTCTCGCCGGTGACCCCGACAACGCCGGCGCCCGGGCCGCCAAAGGCGAAATCCTCCTCGAACTCGGTCGCTATCCGGAGGCCGACCGTCTGTTCACCGGCCTCACACTCCGCCGCACCGCACCCGGTATCGCGCCCCGGTACGCCCGGTGGCTCGAGCTCCGCGGGCGGGCCGGACGGGCCAGCCGGCTGCTCGAAGAAGCCCGGATCGCCGCCGCCAACGACCTGGCCACGCCCCGGGAACAACTTGCCTGGTTCGATCTCCGCCTCGCGGAGCTCGCCCTCAAGTTCGAGGATCACCGCGAGGCCGTCCGGTGGGCCGACAGCGGTCTGGCCCTGGTGCCCGACGACGCCCGGCTGCTCTCGACCAAAGCCCGGGCCCTGCTTGGCCTGGGCCGGCCGGAGCAGGCCGTGAGACTGGCCGATTCGGCGTTAGGCATCCGATTCGATGTGGCGACACTGATCGTGCTGGCCTCCAGCTGGGAGCAAAGGGGCGACACCGCACTGGCCGGCGAATACCGGCGGATTCTCGCCGCCAACCTCGCGGCCGATCCGGCCAACGTCCACCGGGGCTGGTCGCTGTTCGTGCTCGATCACGGCGGCAACGCCGACTCGATCGCCACCGTGGCCCGGGACGACGTCAAGGTCCGGCCCGACACCTACGGCTTCGACCTCTACGCCTGGGCGCTGTACCGAGCGGGGCACATCGCGGAAGCGGCGGCGGCCATGCACCGGGCCCGCGCGGCCGAGACCGAGGATCCTCTGCTCGACCGCCACGCCGCCGCCATCGCGGCCGCCGCGAGGGCGCCATGACCACGCTGTTTGCCTATGTCGAACTTGGCTTCCGCCACATCGTCGACCTCGGGGCCCTCGACCATATCCTCTTTCTGCTGGCCCTCACCGCGCCATACCGCGCCGCCGATTGGCGAAAATTGCTGGCCGTCGCGAGCGCCTTTACGGTTGGGCATTCGGTCACCCTGGCCCTGGCCGTCTCGGGCGCGGTCCGGCTCCCCACGGCGCTGATCGAGTTCCTGATTCCCGTCACCATCGTGATCACCGCGATCCGGAATATCGTCCCTCGCACGCCAGGCCGGTTCCGTCTCGAACCGGTTATGGCGGCGGGCTTCGGTCTGATTCACGGCGCCGGTTTCGCTAACTCGTTGACGGCCCTGTTCGATGGCCCGATCGGCATCCCGCTCCTCGGCTTCAACCTGGGGATCGAGGCCGGGCAGGTCCTGATCGTGAGCGGCTTCATCGCCGCCTTCGAAATCGGGCGATCCTGGCTGCCGAGGCGCCAGGCCCTGGTTTCGATCGGTGCCGGGGCGTGGGCCCTGTTCATGGCCATCGAGCGGCTGCCGTGGTAGTCCGATGGTGACCCTCCTCCTGGCGCTCGGTGCCCTGGCCCATCCGATTCACACCACGTCCGCGTCACTCACCGCCGGCGGGGGCGGCGTCCCCGGGCGGCTGGTGATTCGAGCGTTCCGCGAGGACTTTCCACCCGGCGGCGACTCGAGCGCCGTGGTCCGGTACCTCGCCCAACGGCTGTCCTTTACGGCACCCGGAGGCCGCCGCCTGTCAACGACGCTCGTAAGGGTGACCGAGGCATCCGGCGTGTTGTCGCTGGACATTGCCGTGGCCAATCCGGGCCAGTGGGCGGGGATCGTGGTCCAGAACCAGTTGATGTGTGAGCGGTTCAGCGATCAGGTCAACGTGCTCCAGATCAAGCAGCCCACAGAAACCCGGACCCTCCTGTTCACCCCCGGCAGCATCCCCCAGGCCATTCGATAGCACCGGGCAATCGGGCCCGGCGTGCACTATTATTCCGATGTCAACGCACGCTGGCACCCTCAATGCACCCCGGCTGATCGGGACCATGACCCAGGTTCGTACCCCAACGCCACCGATCGAAACGTCGGCGACCTCCGACCGATTGCTGCTGGAACAGGTGGCCCGGGGCGACGAGCCGGCGCTCGGTCTGCTCTACGACCGGTACGCCGGCGCACTCTATGGGGTGGCGTACCGGATTGCCGGCGAGCGAGCCGATGCCGAAGAAGTCGTCATGGAGAGTTTTTCGCAGGCCTGGCGCGACGCCGCGAAATTCCAGTCCGACAAGGGCTCGGTGGTCGCCTGGCTGACCATGATCTGCCGGAGCCGCGCCCTCGATTTGATCCGGGCCCGGAACCGGCGGTCCAAACTCACCGATTCGGCGGCGGCGGCCGACCCCCTCCAGACCCCCGGGATGGGTGGGGGCGCCGGAACGACCGACGCCCAGGTCATGCACGACGAGCGATCGGTCCGCGTGGCGGCCGCGCTCGAGGCCCTCTCGCCGCCCCAGCGCGAGGCCATCCAACTGGCCTACTTCGAGGGGCTCTCGCAATCCGAAATCGCTGAGCGCCTCGACGAACCTCTGGGAACCGTCAAAACCCGGGTCCGGGTGGCGATGCAGCGGCTCCGCGACGCGCTGCAGCCCTATTATTTCGAGGCGGCACCATGAGCGCGATGATTCCTGAGTCGATCCGCGAGCTGGCCGCGGGTTATGCGCTCGGCGCGCTGACCCCGGAGGAAAACAGCGCGTTCGAGGCGGCGCTGGCCGAGTCTCCGGCACTGGCGAGCGAGGTGGCCGAGTACCGGGAAGTGAACGCCTTGTTGGCTCATAGCGCCGCGCATCAGCCCGGGGCCGGCTCCAAGGACCGGCTGTTCCAGCAAATCCGCCGAGACAAGGTGATTCCGATCCGCTCGCCGCGGACCTGGCTCGCTCCAGTGCTCGCAGTCGGGCTGGCGGCCGCGGCGATGCTGGCGGTCGGCCTCAACCGGAGGGTCGGAGCCCTCACCGAAGAATTGAACCGCCGCGATGTCAGGATCGCCGCTGTGCAGGCCCAGCTGGCCAACCGGGAGCGGACCCTCAACACCCTGCTCGCCGCGGAGTCCGACCTCACGGTCCTGCAGCTGACCACGACCGGACCCCAGTCGCCGGGAATCCAGTTCTACTGGAATCGCCGGTCGAACACAGCGGTGCTGCACGCGTTCCGTCTGCCACCGACGCCGAAGGGGAAGGTCTATCAGCTGTGGCTCCTCCGCGACGGCAAGCCGTATCCGTCGACCACGTTCAACACCGGGGCCGATGGCGACGCGCTGGTTGAGGCGTTCACCTTACCGGGCGGAGGCGGGTTCCAGGCCGCGGCGATCACCGTCGAACCCGATGGCGGATCAACAACGCCGACCATGCCCATCCTGCTGATCGGCAAGGTTTAGGGCGGGTCCCAATACGCTGGCCTAACGGGGAGCTTGGCTCATGGAACGCAGAGACTTCGTCGCTTCGACCCTTGGCGCGATCAGCGTCGGAACCGCCCATCTCCACCGGGATGGCATGACCGCGGCCGGTCCGCTCGGCCCCTCGCCATCGAATGCCGGACCGAGCCGCAAGATCCTCATCGCCGGCGGCGGGTTCCACACCGGATTCATCCGGTACATGGCCGCGCTGACGGGCAAGAAACGGCCCCGGATCTGCTACCTGCCGACCGCGTCCGCCGACAGTGAAGCCGGCAAGCTCGCCTTCTACAGCGACTGCGCTCCGCTCGAGGTGGAGCCCCACGTGCAGAACTCGTTCATCGAAAGCCTGAGCCAGAAGGAAGGGTGGGATGAGGTCTTCCTGTCGATGGACGCCATCGTGGTGTCCGGCGGCAATACGCTGAACCAGCAGGCCATCTGGAAAGCCCAGGGCATCGACCTGGTCCTCCGCCAGGCGTGGGAGAAGGGCATCGTGCTGGGCGGTGCCAGCGCCGGCTCACTCTGCTGGTTCGAGGAAGGCACCACGGACTCGCGGCCCCAGGCACTCTCCATCGTAAAGTGCCTGGGGTTCCTCAAGGGCAGCCACTCGCCGCACTACGACGCCGAGGCCGGGCGCCGGCCGCTGTACCACAAGCTGATCGGCTCGGGCGAAATGAAACCGGGGTACGCCTGCGACAATGACGCCGGGATCTACTTCGAGGGCAATGACGTGAAACGGGTGGTGGCCACTCGGGACGGCGCCAAGGTCTACTACGTCAGCGCCAGCGGCGGGGCGGTCTCGGAAAAGGTGATCGAACCGGAGCGGATCGCCTAGACTGAGCCCCTTCCCGCGCCGCGGCCGGGACGTTAGCCTCAACCGCTCATGCTCCTCCTCCTCCAGCTCGCCACGGCCCAGGTGTCGCCGCCGCGACTCGACGCCAGCGTCGTGATCGACGGCGTGCTCGATGAGGCGGTCTGGAGCAAGGCCGCCCGGCTCGGTGGCTTCACCCAGTACAGCCCGGTTGATGGCCGGCCCGCCCTCCAGGCGACCGAGGTGCTGGTCTGGTACTCCCCGACCGCCCTCCATTTCGGCATTCGCGCCACCGCCGAAGCCGGGACGGTCCGGGCCCACCTCACCGACCGCGACAAGGGGATCATCCCCGACGACTACGTCGAGATCCAGCTCGGTACCTTCAACGACCATCGCTCCGCCTTCGTGTTCGCGGTCAATCCCCTTGGCATCCAGGCCGACGGCGCCCTGGTCGAAGGCAACCTGACCCGGCGGACCGCGACCGAGGGCGATCGGACCGGCGGACGGGAACAGCCGGACCTGTCCCCCGACTATACCTTCGACTCTCGCGGCCGGGTCACCAACACCGGATACGAGGTGGAAATCCGGATTCCGTTCCGGAGCATCCGATACCAGAGTGCCCAGACCCAGGACTGGACCCTCCAGATCATCCGGAAGAGCGCCCAGACCGGACGGGAGGATACCTGGGCGCCGGCCAAGCGCGACGCCACGTCGTTTCTTTCCCAGCATGGCAGGCTGATCGGTCTGACGGGGCTCCGGCGCGGGCTCGTGCTGGAGATGAATCCGATCGCGACCTCGTCGGTCGAGGGCGCACCGGGCCCGGACGGCTGGCGCTACGGCGGCGGCAAACCGGACCTCGGCGGCAACGTCAAATGGGGCATGTCGACCAACTTCACCCTGAATGGCACCGTCAATCCGGATTTTTCCCAGGTCGAGTCCGACGCGGGCCAGGTCAACCCCGATCCGCGGCGGGCCCTCTTCTTTGCCGAGAAGCGCCCCTTTTTCCTCGACGGCCTCGAGTACTTCGCCACGCCGAGCCAGGTGATCTACACTCGGCGGATCGCGGCCCCCACCGCGGCCGTCAAGGTGACCGGCAAGGTGTCCGGTACCAGCTTCGGATTCCTCTCGGCGGCGGACGGGGAGGAGACCTCGCTCACCGGACGGGACCGACCGGTGTTCAATGTGGTCCGGGTCCTCAAGGATATCGGTGGCAACTCCCGGTTCGGCGTGGCCTACACCGACCGGGTTGAACGGCACGACTTCAACCGGGTCGCGGAGGCGGATGGACGGTGGGTATTCGGCGGGATCAACAGCCTGGCCTTCCACGGCGCCGTGAGCCGGACCCGCGACTCGAGCGGCACGATCACCGGCCCGCTCTGGTACCTGAATTTCACCCGGAACGGCCGCCACTTCGGCCTGAACGCCACCTTTCAGACGGTATCGGACCGGTTCCGTGCCGCGAGCGGATTCATCTTCCAGGGCGACATGGCGCAGGTCAGCGTGGGGCCGTCGTTCACGCTCTACGGCCGGCAGGGCGCCTTCGTCGAGCGATTCAACGGCTCGATCAGCGCCACTTATACCTGGCAGTATTCACGGTTCACCGCGGCCGGGCCGTCCCGCGACCGGCAGTACTGGTTCAATGCCGCCTGGGCGATTCGAGGCGGGTACGCCATGAGCGCCACCGGGTTCGTCGAGTCATTCGGGTTCGACGAGCGGTTGTACCGCGACTATCGGGTCGAAGTCCCCACCGCCGCCGGCAAGGACACCGTGGCGTTCGGCGTCAAGCCACGAATCCCGGTCCGGGCGGTGATGATCCGGGTCAAGACCCCCGAGGTGGGCGGCTTCGCTTTCGACGGGTTTGCGGCGTATGGCCGGGATCCGAACTATCTCGAATGGTCCAAGTCCGAAATCGTCTTCGCCAAGCTCGGCCTGACGTACCGCCCGAGCGAGCGGCTCCGTTTCGAAACCGGGGTACCGGTACTGATTCACTATCGCCGGACCGACGGCAGCCGAGTCGATGGCGCGGTGATTCCGCGGCTCAAGGTGGAGTATCAGGTGTCCCGGGCGGTCTTTCTCCGGTTCGTGGGGGAGTACCGATCGAGTTACCAGGACGACCTCCGGGACGACGCCCGCTCCGATCACCCGATCCTGATCCGCGATCCGGCCGACGGCGTGTTCAAGCGGTCACTGGCGTTGGGCCACGAGAGCAATACGCTGCGAGTCGACTGGCTGTTCTCGTTCAAGCCGACGCCGGGAACGGTTTTCTTTGCGGGCTACGGGTCGAGCCTGGCAGAGGAGGAGGCGTTCCGGTTCCGTGGCCTGGCCCGAACCCAGGACGGCTTCTTCACCAAGCTGAGCTACCTGTTCCGGCTCTGAAACAGACCAGGGAATGATTCAATGACGGCAGCCGACGATACGATGACCCGGATTATGGCCGCGATTGAACTGGGCCGGAAGGGCCAGAAGGCCGACGCCCGTGACCAGCTGGATGTCATCTGGGACGAGGTGGGGCCGGAGGGCGATCCGTTTCACCGCTGCGTACTGGCCCACTACCAGGCCGATCTCCAAGATTCCGCCGTGGATGAACTGCTCTGGGATCAGCGGGCGCTCGACGCCGTGGCCGGTCTCACCGACGCCCGGGCCCAGGCCTACCACGCCTCGCTCCAGGTCCAGGGGTTCCTTCCTTCGCTGCATCTCAACCTCGCCGATGACTACCGCCGCCTCGGGAACGGCGATCTGGCGCGACACCACCTGGCCACGGCCAGGGCCCTGGTCGACCAGCTCCCCGAGGGGCCGTACCGCGGTGTGGTGCAGTCCGGCCTTTCGCATGTGACCGACGCACTTGACGCGGGCTCCACCGAAGCGCTGCCCACGGCTCACTGAACGGCGCCGAGCCCAGTCGCCCCGCGGCCTCGATATGCCTCGGGTCGAGTGGACAGCCGGCGCACCGCCCGGTACGTTGAGACGGCGAACTCCCGTCGAACTCGCCATCTCTCTTTCAAAGACAACTCATGCGCCATCGACGTGTTGTACTTGCCCTGCTTCTCGCGGTCTCGGGACCTGTCGCCCGGGCCCAGCAGCCCATACCCGGGGCCGTCTTCACGCTGGAAGAAGTCATGATCCCTATGAGGGACGGGGCCCGTCTCCAGACCGTGATCATGCATCCGGTGGGCCGAACCGAACCACTTCCGATCATGCTGAGCCGGACCCCGTACGGTGTGCCGAGCGAGTCGCCGACCGCAATTCCGGCCTCGCTCAAGGAACTCGCCGCCGACGGCTACATCTTCGTCATTCAGAATCTGCGGGGTCGCTTCAAGTCGGAGGGCACCTTCCTGCTCTCTTCTCAGGTCGACCTCACCAACCCGTCGCCGAAGAACGTCAACGAGACCACGGACGCCTACGATACGATCGACTGGCTGGTGAAGCACGTGGCCAACACGACCGGGAAGGTGGGGATGTACGGCGTTTCCTACGACGGTCTCACCACCGGGATGACACTGCTGGCACCGCACCCCGCCCTCAAGGCGATCAGCGAGCAGGCCTCCCCCGCCGACCAGTGGATGAACGACGACGACCACCGCTACGGCGCCCTTCGGGAGAGCTACTCGTTCGAGTATGCCGTGATGGAGCAGTCCGACAAGCTCAAGAACACGAACTTCGAGTTCGACCGCTACGACGCCTACGACTGGTATCTTGCCCTCGGCCCGCTCTCCAACATCAACGCCCGATACTTGCACGGCTCGATCCCCGCGTGGAACGCGATCGTCGCCCATCCCAACTACGATGCCTACAACAAGCGCGAGGCGTGGTTTACCCAGATCAAGGGCTCGACCGTCCCCAACCTCAACGTCGCCGGGTTCTGGGACCAGGAAGACCCCTGGGGCCCGTGGCAGATCTTCCACCAGGCCGAACGGCACGATCCCGACCACACCAACTTCATTGTCGCCGGCCCCTGGTTCCACGGCTCCTGGCGGGCACCAACGGGAGACAGCATCGGCCTCATCCCCCTCGGCGGACATGCGACGGCGCGAGAGTACCGTGAGAACATCGAGGCTCCATTCTTCCGTCACTACCTCCACGGCAAGGGGAATAAGCCGTCATGGCGGGCGACGATGTTCCAGACCGGGTCGAATCGCTGGCAAAGCTACGATGTGTGGCCGGTGAAGAACGCGGCGCCAACCAACCTGTACCTGCGTACCGATGGGTCGCTGTCGTTCGAGAAGCCTGCGGTCGGCGGGGCAGCGTACCGGGAATACCTTTCCGACCCGGCGAGCCCGGTACCGTACCGGCAGCGGCCGATTTCGCCGACCTATCCCGAGGGAGACTGGCGTCGCTGGGAGGTCGCCGACCAGCGTTTCGTCGACGGTCGCCCGGACGTCCTCACCTATACCAGTGCACCCCTCGACCACGACCTCACCGTCACCGGAGCCCTATCTGCGACGTTGTTCGCGTCCACCTCCGGCACCGACGCAGATTTCGTGGTCAAGCTGATCGATGTCTATCCCGACAACGCCCAGAGAAACGCATGGGACGCCGACGCCGGCCCGAGGCCCGGGGCCTATGCCCGGTCACTGAACGGCTATCAACTGCCGATCGCCATGGAGATCCGGCGAGGGCGGTTCAACCGGAGCTTCGAGACGCCGCATCCCCTCGCCGCCAACCAGCCCACCGAGTGGAACATCCCGCTCCGCGAGCACGACCACGTGTTTCTCAAGGGGCACCGGATCATGGTGCAGGTCCAGTCGACCTGGTTCCCGCTGATCGACCGCAATCCGCAGAAGTTCGTGGCGAGCATCTATGAGGCGAAGGCGGGCGACTACGTGAAGGCAACTCAGCGAGTGTACGGTTCGGCCAGGCTCCCGTCGCACTTGGTGTTGCCGGTCGTGCGGTGAGCCTCAGACGCGACGTAGCCGGGTGAGCACCCGGTCGAGCGCTGAGGCGAACGCCTGCTTGGCCCGGGCGTCGTAAGGAGGCGGCCCGGCGGTCTCGGTGCCGCCCATCCGGAGCGCCTCCATGAAGTCGCGAATCGACAGCCGTTCGCCAATCGTCTCCTCGGTGTGTTCGTCGCCCCGTGGGTCCAGAACCACGATGCCCTTCGGAACCAGAAGTGCCGCGAGCGGAATATCCTGGGTCACCACGAGGTCGCCGAGCTGGACGTTGGAGACGATGTGCTGATCGGCGACATCCGGCCCGCCATCGACCCACACCGCGCTCACCAGCGGATACCCGGCCGGAACCTGGAGCCGCTGATTGGCCACCAGGACCACGGGCAAGCCCAGGCGTTTCGAGGCGCGGAAGACCAGATCCTTGACGTCCCGCGGCGCGGCGTCCGCATCAATCCAGATATTCAGAGGGCAACCTGAGCAGGTGTGGGCGCTGGGAATACCTTGCCTCAGGATGCACTATAATTGGATCCGTCTGCCGGCTCGGCATCTTCCAGGAGAAAACCGTGCGTCGCACCCTCGCCCTGTTCACCGGCATCGCCACCGCTCTGCCCCTCCTGGCGCAGCCCCCGGCCCGGCCCGCAGCCGACAGCCTGGCCAAGCCCGCTCCTGCCGAATCCTCCGTGGTCACCCCCCACAGCGTGACGATCGACGGCCAGTCGATCAAGTACTCCGCTCGCGCCGGCACCCTGCTCGTCCGGAACGACTCGGCCGCTGCGATCGGCAGCGTCTTCTATGTGGCCTATACCCGCGACGGGGCCGACCTCAAGCAACGGCCCGTCACCTTTGTCTTCAACGGCGGGCCGGGCTCCTCGTCGGTGTGGCTCCACATGGGCTCCTTTGCCCCGGTCCGGGTTGAGACCAGGGAACCGGCTTTCACGCCGCCTGCACCCTATGCGCTCGGTGACAATCCCTACTCCCTGATCGACCGAACCGATCTCGTCTTCATCGACGCCATGGGCACCGGCTTCAGCCGCATCGTCGGCAAAGGGCAGCCGAAAGACTTCTTCGGCGTCGACCCCGACATCAAGGCCTTCGGCGACTTCATCGTTCGCTACATCACGCTCTACAATCGCTGGCAGTCGCCAAAATACCTGCTGGGCGAATCGTACGGAACCACGCGAGCCGCCGGCCTGGCCAATGCGTTGCAGCAACGCGGCGTCTCGATGAACGGACTGGTCCTCGTCTCCTCGTGGCTCAACGCCTACGTTGATTTCGGCAGCCCGCCGAACAGTCTCGACATTACCTACCAACTCTTCCTTCCTACCATGGCCGCCACGGCGTGGTACCACAACAAGGTTCCGCAACGGCCGGCCAGCCTCCCGGCGTTCCTGGAGCAGGTGAAGGAATTCAGCCTGGGCGAGTATCAGCACGCCCTGGCCCAGGGGTCGCGGTTGAGCGACGCTGAACGCGATGCGGTGGCGGCCAAACTGCACGGCTTTACCGGACTTTCCGAGGAGTTTGTCCGCCGAGCCAGGCTCCGGATCACCCCGGACCGGTTTCAGAAGGAGCTGTTGCGGGGCGAGCAGCGCACCGCGGGGCGGCTCGACGCCCGATTTGTCGGGATCGACCACGACGCCGCCGGGGAGTCGCCGGAATACGACGCCGCCGATGTGGCGATCAGCGGACCGTTCACCGCCGCGTTCAATCATTATGTGACGTCGGACCTGCACTATGATGGCGGCTCGACCTACCTGACATCCAATTATCCGCTGGTCGGCGCGGACTGGGACAACCGCCACCGAGTGGCAGGCCAGCGCTATCCCGTCGCCGACGTCTCCGAGGACCTCCGGGAGGTCATGACCAAGAACCCCTTCCTCAGAGTCTTCTCCGCCAACGGCTACTACGATTTTGCCACCCCGTTCTTCGAAACCGACTACACCTTGCAGCACATGGGCCTCGACCCGTCGCTCGAAAAGAACATCTCGTACGGGTACTACGAGTCGGGGCACATGATCTACCTGCACCAGCCGGCGCTGGTCCAGATGAAGAAGGATCTGGCAAAGTTCTATGACGCCGGGCAGATCGCGGGCGCTCGGTAGCGCCAAGCCGTGGCAGGGGCAAAGGCCTTGCCCTACCTTTCGGCCCATGAGCGACATCCTGGCGCGGCTCCGGACCGAGCTGGCCGATCGGTATCAGATCGAGCGCGAGATCGGGCGGGGCGGGATGGCCGCGGTCTATGTCGCCCAGGATCGCCGGTACGGCCGGACCGTCGCCATCAAGGTGCTCCATCCGGAAGTCGCCACCGTCATCGGACCGGAGCGGTTCCAGCGGGAAATCCAGGTCACCGCCCAACTCACCCATCCCGGCATTCTCCCGGTCCTCGATTCAGGCGAAAGCCCCGGCCCCATGGGACCGTTGCTCTGGTACGCCATGCCCTTCATCGAGGGCCAGTCGCTCCGCGACCGGATCACCCGGGAGCGCCAGCTCTCCGTGGACGACGCGGTGGCGATCACGCGCGAGGTGGCCGAGTCGCTCGACTACGCCCATCGGCGAGGCATCGTCCACCGGGACGTGAAGCCCGAGAACATCCTGCTCCAGGACGGGCGTCCCCTGCTCGCCGACTTCGGGATCGCCCGGGCCATCGACCCCGCGGCCGGCCAGCGGCTCACCGAGTCGGGGTTGACGTTAGGCACCCCGGCCTACATGAGCCCTGAGCAAGCCCTGGCGGAGCCGGTGGACGCCCGATCCGACGTGTACGCGCTGGGCTGTGTCCTGTACGAAGCGCTCACCGGCGAACCGCCTTTCACCGGCCCCACGGCGCAGGCCATCCTGGGACGGATGCTCGCCGACGTGCCCCGGGCCATCACGCCGGTCCGGCCTCAGGCCGCGGCCCTGGAACCGCTGGTGATGAAGGCCCTCGCCCGGCTTCCGGCCGACCGCTACCAGACCGCGCGCGAGCTGGCCACGGCACTGGGGCAGCCCCGGACTCCACTTCCAGCACCGGGCGCCGAGCGACCGCGCCCCCCGCAAAGCCGAAGGTTCCGGCGGCTTGCCGTTGGCGCGGTCGTGACACTCGGGGCCGTCGTCGCGGCCTGGCGTTTCCGCCCCAGGGCTGCAAGCTCCGATGAGCATACCGCCCGGATCGTGGTCCTCCCCTTCCGCAACATCGGCGATTCGGCCCGGATCTATTTCACCTCTGGCATGACCGCCGCTCTGCGCGCCAAGCTCGCCACCATCCCGGGCATCGAAGTCATTGCGGCCGGCAGCACCGAGGCCGCCGACCTCTCCGACCCGGCCCAGGCAGCCCGTTCCCTGGGCGCCGGGTACGCACTGTCCGGAACGGTGGCCTGGGACAGCTCCGGCGGGGGCCGGCTCCGGGTCCAGCCCCGGTTGATCGCCGCGAAGGACGGCGGTGTCCTGTTGTCGTGGCCCAGCCCCCTCGAAGCGCTCACCCGCGACGTGTTCACGCTCGAACGGGACCTCACTGAGGCGATCGCCGGAGCCCTCAAGATCACCATCGGGGGCACGGTCCGCTCGCGACTGGGAACGCGGGCGAGCCTGAATCCGGCCGCCTACGAACTGCTGCTCCAGGCCGAAGCAGCACCGACTCAGGAGCAGACCCGGGAGCTCACCCTTCGGGCCGTCGCGCTCGATTCGAATCTGGCCGTGGCCTGGTCCCGGATCGGACAGAGCGCGACCATGGAGTACCGCAACACCGGCGTGCCAATGTTGCGCGCCACGGCCAGGGACGGTGCCGAGCGGGGGGCCCGTCTCGCGCCGGACCTGGCGGAGGCTCAATTCGGCCTCGGGCTCTACCATCGGATCGTCACCCGGAATTATGACTCGGCGCTGGCCCATCTCCGCCGGGCCCAACAGCTGGCGCCGGGTGAATCCAGAATCGCCAGCTTCCTCGCATCGGTCTACCTGGAAGCCGGTAGGCTCGACGAGGCGATCGGGGCAGCGAGGCGGTCGGCCGGCCTCGACCCCCTGAACCCTGGGGGGACCGCCCGGGTGGTCAGGATTCTCGTCTGGCAGCGAAAACCGGCCGAGGCGTGGACCAGCCATCTCCTCATCCGTGATTTCCCCGCCGAGTTGGTCCTCTCGGCGGCGTACAGCGACGGGGCCCTCGCCCAGATGCAGAGTGCCGGCGTGGCGGCCGCGCGCGGGGCGGTCACCACGCTGCCCGTCCCGGCCCGACCCCGGGCGGTTCGATTCCTGTTCCAGGACGTGCTGCTGCCGCAGGCCGTCGATGACTCGATCCTGGCCGGTCTGTGCGGTTCGCCTAACGACCCCGGCATGGCCCGCGCGCGGGCGGCCCGGCTCCTGATGTGCGCCGAGGCGGCCCGGCGGGCGGGGCGAATCGGAGCCTCACACGCCGCCGCCGACTCGGCCCTGCCCCTGGTGCAGGCCCTCGTCCAGGACGGGGCCGAGTCTGGGGGCCGGCTCGAGATGCTGGCCTACGCGCTCCTGTTGTCCGGACAACGGGATGCCGCCTTGACCGCCGCCGACTCCGGAACGGTCCTGGCTCCGATCCAGAACAACGCGATGATCGGAGCCTGGGTGCTGATGGACGCGGCCTTCATCGCCGCCTTGGCCGGCGACGCCGACCGGGCCATCCCGATGCTCGACACCCTGCTCACCCGGCCCTCGCCCATCACCGCGACCTGGCTCCGATCCGACCCCACGTTCGACCTGATCCGGAACGACCCCCGATTCAAGGCCCTCCTCAACCGACCGTAGATCCGGGCGCCCGATGGGTTGTAACCTTTTTGGCCGTCGGTCGTTATGTCCCTGTGCCGAGGTCGGGGGCGGGCCCCGCTCCGGGCGGCAAATCACAGGCTAATCCAATGCCCCGCAAGAGTGTATTATTACGAGTGGTGTATATGGACACAGCCTGCCGTCCCAGGGAGGCTCAAGGAGAACCGTCGCGTGACCCAAAACATGTTTGGCCGCAGCGTCGGGCTGGCCCTGTTGGGCGCCGCCGCCATTGGGTGCTCCGGCCAACCGGCGCCCACCACGACTCCGCGCCCCATCTCGAGCGCCGAGGCCGCCGCCGGCCTTGAGCGCGGGATCGCCAAGGCCCGGGCCGACAGCGCCCGCTACGCCTACACTGACGCCGACATCCGGTTCATGTCGGGCATGATCAGCCACCACGCCCAGGCGATCTCGATGGCCCGCCTGGCCACGACCAATGGGGCCCGCCCCGCCGTGGTCACCCTCGCCGGCCGGGTCATCAACGCCCAGCAGGACGAAATCGCCCTGATGCAGAACTGGCTCCGCGATCGGCGTCAACCAGTGCCGGAACCCAACCCGGCCGGCATGCGAATGGTGATGAACGGCGTTGAACACGACATGCTGATGCCCGGGATGCTCACCCCCGAGCAAATGCGCCAACTCACCGCCGCTCACGGACCCGAGTTCGACCAACTCTTTCTCAAGTTCATGATCCAGCACCACAACGGTGCCACCGCCATGGTGAAGGAATTGTTCGACACCTACGGCGCCGGGCAGGATCAGTTGGTGTTCAAGTTTGCATCGGACGTCAACATCGACCAGACGACCGAAATTGCCCGGA
>JANMXA010000081.1:0-3851 GCA_031394255.1 Gemmatimonadota bacterium | reverse complement strand
CGGATTTCCGCCCAGCCCCCCTCATTCGTTGCTACGTCTTCAGGCCGAGGCGTGTTTCGCGAAGATCGAGGTGTTGCCCTTTTCGTCGAAGCTCAAGACCGCGTACGGCTGGAACGGCGTCGTGTCCATGCCCGGCGCACTCTGCGGCATCCCGGGAATGGTAATGCCGATAATGCCCTTCGGCTTGGTTGCGAGGAGCTTCTTGATGTCCGCGGCCGGCACGTGTCCTTCGATTACGTAGCCGCCGGCCACGGCCGTGTGGCAACTCTGGAGGCGGTCGGCCACCTTGTACTTGGTCTTGATCGCGGGCATCGCGGGCGTGTCGGTTACCGAGGCGGTGAATCCGTTCGCCGAGAGATGCTCGACCCATTTGTGGCAGCAGCCGCAGCTGGCGTCCTTGTAGACCGCGATCGGAATCCCGGCCATGGCCCGAAGCCGGCCTGGGAGAACGGTGACGGCGGCGGCGCCCATGGCGAGGTGCCGGATCGCAGTCCGGCGTGAGATGTCGGTCATTCCTGCCCTCCGGCCGGCTTGGCCTTGGTGGAAACGATCTGGTTCAACATGCGCTTCTTGAGCGCGGCTGCAAATTTCGACTCGAATTGGCCCGACGAGGTGCAGGGCACCACGTCGTTTCGTCCGTTCGGGAGATCGACGGCATCGCCGCCCATGAACGCCGCCACAGTGGTTTGGCCGTCGGTGCCGGCCTTGACGAAGGTCGCGACCGAGACATAGACCACGTACATGTCGGCGTTCGGTCCGGAGGAGCCTTCTCCACAACGCAGGAAGTCGGACAGGGCCGTCTTGCCGAGCCGCTTGTACATCTTGGCCTTGACCGTCCCTATCTCGCCGGCTGCCCGGTCGGCGTACCCAACGGGGATGTCGAACTGTTTCATGACGTCCGTCAGGGCCACCCAGACCGAATCAATCGGGGCCGCGATTTTGAAGGTGAGGTCACGGTTGTCCTCCGGCCGCTCCATCATCCGGCTGAAGATCTCCATAGGGATGAAGCGCGAGTTGAACCCGCCCGCGACACCGCTCACGGCCGCTGACGAGTTGGCCTGCGCCGCCGCCATCGCCGGCATGAACGCCAGCGCCAACCCCCAAGCCCACCTGTGCCGCTGACCGAATTCCCGTCCCATGATGCCTCCCTGGATGCTCGAAAGCTAACCCGCGTCGCCTGCTGCGGGATACCTTTCAGCCATGCCTCCCACTCGCCCAAACCCGCTGGCCCCGTTCCTGGCCCGGCAGCCGTTCCTGGTCCTCGATGGTGGCCTGGCCACCGAACTCGAGCGCCAGGGATTGGACCTGACCGACACCCTGTGGTCGGCCCGAACGCTCATCGACACCCCCGACGCCATCCGCACCGTACACCTCGACTATCTGGAAGCCGGCGCCGACGTGATCACCGGCGCCAGCTATCAGGCAACCACCCAGGGCCTGCTCCGGCGGGGCCTCACGGCCACCAAGGTGGAGGCGGTGCTGATTCGTAGCGTCACCCTGGCGATTGAGGCCCGGGCGGAGTTCCTGGCCTCGAGCCGGACCACCGAACGGCTGCGACCACTGGTGGCCGCCTCGATCGGTCCCTATGGCGCCTGGCTGGCCGATGGATCCGAGTATCGAGGGGAGTACGGCCTGACCCAGCGCGAACTTACCGCATTTCACCGGGACCGATTCGACATTCTGGCCGGTGCCGGCGCCGACCTGCTCGCGATCGAAACCATCCCCTCTCGCCGGGAGGCCGAAGCGCTGGTCAATATGATGGAGGCGTCGGGGCAGGTCCGCGGCTGGCTCAGCTTCACGACCCGCGACGACGGGGCGATCGCCGACGGCACCCCGTTCGCCGAGTGCGTCCAGGTGCTGAGCCGGGCGCCGTCGGTCGTGGCCATCGGGGTCAACTGCACGCCGGCGGAACGGGTGGCGCCGCTACTCCGTTCCGCCGAGTCGGTATCGGCGGTACCCTTCGTGGTCTATCCCAACGGGGGCGGGGAATACGACGGCGCGACCCGCCAGTGGTGCGGCGCCGCGGACGACGAAGCGATTCCCCGATTGGCCGAAGAGTGGCATGCCCTGGGCGCCCGCCTGATCGGCGGCTGCTGCCGGACCACGCCGAGAATGATTGATCAATTGAGGAACCGCCTGGCGAACCTATGACCGATTCGTCCGACCACGACCTGGGCCTCGATCGCGACATTCCCCGCCGCGATTTTCTGAATGGCGTCCTCTGGTCGGCCGCGGCGGCGGCCACGCCGCTCGACCGACTGATCGGCGCGGCCGGTCCGGAGCCCTATCCGCCCGCGTTGACCGGGCTCCGGGGCAGTACCGACGCATCCTTCGAAGCGGCGCACAAGCTTCGTGACGAAAAGATGCCGCCCGAATGGGCCGCCCCGCGCGACACCGGAGAGAAATACGATCTGGTGGTGGTCGGTGCGGGCATCAGCGGGCTCTCGGCCGCGCACTTCTTCCGGAAGCGCTCGGGGCCGCGGGCCCGGGTGCTGATCGTGGACAATCACGACGACTTCGGCGGGCATGCCCGCCGGAATGAATTCACCGTGGATGGCCACAAGCTGATCGGCTATGGCGGGACCCAGTCCATCGATACGCCCGCGTCCTACAGCCCGGTGGCCAAGGGGCTCCTCACAGAGTTGGGGATCGACACCGCGAAGTTTCATCAGGCGTACGACCGGCAGTTCACGGAGCGCTTTCACCTGGGGTCGGGTTTCTTCTTTGCTCGGGAAACCTTCGGCGTCGATCGCCTGGTCGCCCGGGCTCGGGGGGAGTCATGGTCCGCCGTGATCGCCCGGATGCCGTTCGAACCGGCCGTCCGCGCCGATCTGGCTCGGCTGTTCGAATCGAAGACCAATTACCTGGCTTCGATGTCAGAGACCGGCAGGAAACAGGCGCTGCTGCGCATGAGCTACCTGGTCTATCTCCGGGACCATGTGAAGCTTGCTCCGCGCGCGATTCCGTTCTTCCAGAGCTGGACCCACGATCTCTACGGGGTCGGGATCGACGCCATCAACGCGCTCGACTGCAAGGCACTGGGCTTTCCGGGCTTCGACGGCCTGGCGCTCGACCCTGCGCCGGCCCCCGGGCAGGGCGCCTCGGCCAGCCGGACCGAAGACGAGCCCTACATCTTCCATTTTCCCGATGGCAATGCCTCGGTCGCCCGGCTGCTGGTGCGTCGGCTGGTGCCGGGATCGATCCCGGGTTCGACGATGGAGGACGTGGTGACCGCACCCTGTCATTACGGTCTGCTGGACCGGGCCGGGAACGGGACGCGGGTTCGCCTGGGGAGCACGGCCATCCGGGTTCGTGAGGATCGAGGCGGGATCACGGTCACCTATGTCCGCGGCGGAAAGGCCGAATCAGTGCGGGCATCGCGGGTCGTACTGGCGTGCTGGCACGGGGTGATCCCCCACCTCTGTCCCGAGCTTCCAGTCGAACAGAAGACAGCGCTCCGGTATGGCGTGAAGGTACCGTTGCTCTACACCAACGTGGCGCTTGGGAACTGGAAAGCGTTTGCAGCCGCCAAGGTGGCTGACGACAAGGCGCCGGGCTCATACTGGTCCAGCGTCATGATCGATTTTCCCGTCAGTCTCGGTTCCTACCATTTCTCCGCCGGGCCCGATCAGCCGGTGCTGTTGTTCATGGAGCGAACGCCCTGCAAACCCGGCCTGCCGGAAAAGGAGCAGCATCGAATCGGCCGGACTGAGTTGCTGGCGACGCCGTTCAGCACGTTCGAGCAGCAGATCCGGAGTCAGCTCACCCGGATGTTCGGGCCCTTCGGGTTCGACGCGGCGCGCGACATCGCCGGCATTACGGTGAATCGGTGGTCTCATGGGTTTACGTAC
>JANMXA010000080.1:0-13438 GCA_031394255.1 Gemmatimonadota bacterium | reverse complement strand
GCGGGCGCATACCCAGCGGCCAGCGACACCCCTGTGATGGCGATCGCGGCCAGCGTGAACGCCGGAATGTCGTAGCCGGCCAAGCCGAACAGCACGGACCGCGCCATCCGCCCGATCCCGAACGCGGCCAGGATGCCGATGGCCCCGCCGATCGCCACCATGATTCCGACTTGCCGCACCACCAGCGCCTGGACCCGGCCGGCGTCGGCGCCGAGCGCCATGCGGACCCCGATCTCCCGGCGGCGGAGGGTGACATTGTACGCCAGCACGCCGTACAGCCCCACGGCCGCAAGCAGGGTGGCCAGTACCGCAAACGCAGCCGACAGGCTCGTGATCATCCGATCGAGGTAAATGTTTTCCCGGACCGTATGCGTAAGCGTGGTGAGATCCGCCACTGGCAGGTTGGGGTCGATCCCGGCCACCAACGGCGGCACCGCCCGCACGATGGCCGACGGGTCGATGCTGGTCCGGGCGTAGAGCACCAGCCGACCGGTAGTGGAATCCTGCCGGTGTGCGCTGAACAGCATCGCTTGAGGCGCGGCTTCCTTGACCTCGTCGTACGCGGCGTTGCGGACCACGCCGAGTATCTGATAGGTCACGGGGTGCTCATCCGGCCGTCGCACCAGGGCGTTGCCTTCGGTGACCCGCTTGCCGATGGCGTCGGGCCCGAGTCCGAACTTTTTCACGAAGGCTTCGTTGACCACCACCACCGGCGCGCTCCCGACCTGGTCCGACGCCTGGAACTCTCGGCCCGAGAGGACCGGGATTCCGAGCATCTTGAAGTAGCCGGGCCCGACCTGATTGGCGCGGATGTTGACGTCGGCTTCCGGCGTGGTCTTGAAGCCCTCGACATCGACATCGCCGCCGTTGCTCCACCCGACCAGGATCGGCACCGTCGCGGAGGAGACGCTGGAGACGCCGGGCAGTGCTGCCAGGGCCTCCTCGACCCGGCGGAACAGGGCCGCCTGTTGCGGTCTCGTATACCCCATCTGCCCCGGTGAAAGCGCGAAGGAGACAACATTCTCGGTCTTGAGGCCGAGGTTGACGCGGTTCACGTTCATCAGGCTCCGCACGAACAGGCCCGCCGAGCAGAGGAGGGCCATCGAGAGCGCGATCTGGGCGGTGACGAGCCCGCTCCGGAACCGGGCCGCGCCGCGATCGGCGGAGCCGCGGGTGCCGCCGGCCTGGATCACGGCAAGCAGGTCGTCGCGGGTGGCCTGAAGCGCCGGCAGGAGGCCGAACAGGAATGTCGTGGCGATTGACAGGGCAGCCGCAAAGAGGAGCACCGGCCGGTCGAGCCCGACGTCGACGCTCCGGATCAGTTCCTGCGGCAGGAACGACGTGATCAGTCCCAATGTGCCCCGCGCGACCAGGATGGACAGGCCCCCCGCGAGGACCGTAATGATGGCCGACTCGAGCATCAGCTGGCTGATCAGCTGCCCCCGCTGGGCGCCTAACGACGAACGCACCGCCATCTCGCCCTGACGGCCGGCCGCCCGGACCAGCAGCAGATTGGCCACGTTGGTGCAGGCCACGAGGAGCACGATGGCGGTGACGCCGATCAGCAGCAGGAGTGGGGTCCGGGTCTGGCCCTGGACCTGATTCTGGCCCTGGTCTCCCCGTTCCACTTCCACCTCTTTGGTCTTGAACCGGGCCAGCATCTCGGCGGTGATGCCGGTCTGGAGCTGGACTTCCATATTGGTGATGATCGGCCGGTAGACGGAGTTGAGACCGGCGCGCGCCTGCTCGAGGGATACGCCCGGTTTGAGCCGCCCAAACAGGTAGACCCAGTAGCTCGTCCGGCCCTCGAAGATGGCCTTGCATCCGGAACTCGCCGAGCCTCCTCCGCAGTCCTGGAATCCCAGCGTCGTGATCATCGTGAGCGGGACGAATACCCGGGCCCGGGCCCCCAGCGTGGTGCCTTCGAATCCTGCCGGCGCCACGCCGACAATGGTCATGGCGATGCCGTTCACCAGCAGCGTCTGGTTCAGTACCCCGGGATCGGCGCCGAGTTCGGTGGTCCAGAACCGGTGGCTCAGCACGGCCACCGGGCTCCCGCCCTGGGTGAGGTCGTCCGCGGGGCCGAGCAGTCTGCCTAACGCCGGGGCGAGGCCCAGGGTACCGAAGTACCCGCCCGAGACGGCCGTGCCGAGCCCGCTCAGCGCCTTGCCCCGGATGGCCAGGTCGGCCCCGATGATCCGGTGGGCGGCGAGACCTGACAGCACCGTCTGACCCCGTTCCAGGTCGCGGAACATCGGATAGCTGAAGACCACTCGGCAGCTGCCGGCCTGGTTGCAGGTCTGTGACCCCGGATTGGGGCTCTGGGCCAGGATATTGACGAGGCCTTCCGGCGTGTTAACCGGCAGTTTCCGGAGGAGGACCGCCTGGATCAGCGAAAAGATCGCGGTGTTGGCCCCGATGCCGAGGGCCAGGGAGGCCACCGCAACCGCGGTGACGACGGGGGCTCGGCGCAACGTCCGAAGGGCAAGCGTGAAGCTCAACATCGAGGACCTTGAGAATGCGAGGGCAAATGGCGTCGGAACGTCTGATTAGAGCCTGTCAGACGTCCGAACGTTGCCTGCGATCCTCAGGTCAGGTGGGTTTCGACCCTGGCTGGATCGGGTCAGCGGGCCAGCAGGTCCGCGACGATCCGTTCGTAGTCGGTCAGCTGCTTCCGGTAGTGCTCGCCGGTGGCGGGGCCTCGGAAGCCGGCGTAAACGGCCTTGACCCGTCCGTCGCGGCCCAGGAATACCGTGGTGGGGTAGGCGGTGAAGCCGGTCAGCTGCGGCAGGGTGGCGGCGGTGGCCTCGACGTCGTTGATGCCGCCACGGAGAAGCAGGTACGGGATCTGGAACTTGTCGCGGAAGCGGCGGATCAGCGGATTGGCGACGCCGCTGTCGGGACTCACTTCATAGGCGAAGCCCACCACCTCGAGCCCTTTCCCGCCGTAACGGCGGTGGAGATCGATCAGCGCCGGCGCCGCGTCGTGGCAGGTCGGGCACCAGCTGCCGAAGATGTCGATCATCACCACTTTGCCCCGGAATCGGGGGTCGGTGTTGGTGACGATGCGGCCGTCGAGGTCGGGGAACGCGAACTGGAACGGCGCCGTCGTATCGGCCCGGGTGAGCGCGGTGGGAGGTACCAAGTGAGCTTTGCCGGTGCTCCGCACCGCCACGAACGGGGTCTGGGTCCGGACCCCCGCGTGGAACACGCCACGCAGCGTGTCGCCGGTCAGCGTGCCGACCAGCAGATAAACGAAGGCGCCGTCGAAGTGGGCAACCCGGAAACTGTCGGCGGAGGAACGGCCCCAGAACAGACCGTAGTCGCCGCTGTTGGCCCGGAACGAGGCTTCAAGGCCGGTGGAGCCGGTACGGAAGTCGAAGACGCGGGGGCTGGTCCGCTGGTCGGTGATGAAGGTGGCGTCCCAGCTGCCTAACAACGCCTGGTTGGCGCTCTCGGCCGGCCAGCGGCCGCGGCTGGCCCGCACCGGAATGGCCCGGGGCCCCCGGTTCCCGACGTTCCGATAGGTGCCGACCAGGGAGTCGTGGCGGAGATGGAAGGCCACGGTGGCGTCGTAGTCGGCCATCGTCACCATGATCGAATCGCCTTGGCGCGCGATGGCGGTGATCTCGGTGCAGGACGGGCCGTTGCAGACCGAGCCGGTCAATCGCCCGGCGGCATCCAGAATGTCGAGATGGAAGGGCAGCTGGCCGCCGGCCAGGTCGAGCACGGCGCGCCAGGAGCCGGCCAGTGGGTCGGGCCCGGCACGGAATCCGGCCAGGGCCGCAACAATCAGACTGAAGCCCGCAAGCCGGCTAGTGAGTCGTCCCATACTGTTCTCCTGCCGTGACCGCAGTCGGTATCGAGTTCCCCCGCCACGGAGCCGGGCAGGGGTAGACGGTGCTGTAGGCACAGAACGGATTCCGGGATCGGTTGAAGTCGAGGGTGTAACTGCCCTCCGGGCCCGGCACCAGCGAGACGAAGCGGCCGGCCGGATAGCTGCCGCGGTCGTTGGTTCCGTCGCGATAGTAGATCTCGAGCTCCGACTCTTCGCCATCCGGCGCGGGAAGCCGGAGCACGCGGAGCGACACCGCCCCGCCTTTGAGCGGGACCGAAACGGTGCCGGCTTCGGTCGCTTCGATTTCGACCCCGTCGGGCGCCAGAATCCGGGCTGACCCGGGACGTGGTGCTGGAACCAGCTTCACGGTGAACCGCCAGGCCGGTTGAAAGGGGAAATAGGCTGGCGGATGGTACCTGGGCGCGGCCAAACCGTAGGCGATCACCACCGCGCGACCCGCCGGCCCCGCCGTCATCAGCGGACGACCGCCTAACGTGACGGCCCGGTTCCTGGCGAGCGGCCGGGCGGTCCCGCTCTGGACCAGGACCGGCGAGCCGCGCCGCCCTTCGATCCGGACCAGCGCCTGGCCCGGGATCGGCACGTCGGCGCTGGCCGGTCCGAGAGTGACCCCGTTGCCGATCGCCTGCATGACGAGGGCGCGGTAGGGAGAAGTGGGGGCGTCCTTGAGCCAGCGGCTGAACTCGTCCCGCTCGCGTCGGACCTCCTCGGGCACCGGCTGGGCACGCATCAGGGACGGCGTGGTCGCCGCCACAAGTGCGATGGCTCCGCCGGTCGACGCCAAGCGCCCGAGGAGACGGGCCCCGAACCCCATCAACGGCTCCAGTATCGCTCGGGCCGAAGGGCGTCGATGGCCTCGAAGGTCGCCTCCCGGTCCATCAGATGGCAGAGGGCCACCGCGGTGATCCCGGCCAGCAGAACGCCGTTCCGGCCGTATCCCGTGGCGTACCACAGGTTCGGCGAGTTCGGTTCGGCGCCGACGATCGGAAGGCCGTCGGGTGAGCCGGGCCGGAGGCCGGCCCAGGCCCGCCGGGTCGGAAGCTGCCCCAGGGCGGGCATGAGCCGCGCGCCGGCCTCGGTGACCTGCTTGACCCCAGCCTCAGTGGTCTCTGCGGAGAAACCGGCGTGTTCGGTTGTGGCGCCGCACCAGGCTTCTCCGTCGCGCTCGAGGACGTAGCCGCGGGTGCCATAGATGATCGCCGGGCCGATACCTTTGGGCCACGGCTTGGCGATCATCTGGCCGCGGACCGGTTCGACCGAGACCGGCCGAGGCAGGTTGGCGAGCCGACCAGTCCAGGCGCCGGCCGCCAGCACCACACTGCCGGCGGCGTGGTTGCCCTGCGCGGTCTCGACGCCCGCGACCTGACCCGCTGATGACAGCAGCCCGGTTGCGGCGCTCTTCACGAACGTCGCGCCCCGCCGGATCGCGCCGGCCCGCAGAGCTTCGACCAGCCGTACCGCGCAAACGGACCCATCCCGGGCAGCCCATAGGGCGCCGTCGGTCCGCCCTACCCACGGGTATTCGCTGGCTACTTCGGCTGGATCGAGCCAGTCGGTCCGGTGGCCGTGCTGCCGCTGCCATGCCACCGAGGCCTTGAGCCGGGCTACCTCCGCCTCCCCTTCGGCGATCCGCAGAATCCCTCCGTCGAACAGCCCGATGTCGGCGCCGCCCTGCTCGGCCAGCTCGGCGGCGTGTTCGTGGTAGTATTCCCGGCCGGCAATGCCGAGCTCGTAGAGCGGATTGTCTTCGTGGGCGTCGATCTGGGGGGCCAGCAGACCGGCGGAGGCCCGCCAGCCGGGTCCGGGCCGATCGTCGGGATCGAGGACCAGCACGGTGCGTCCCGCCCCGGCGAGTTCCCGGGCGCATGCGGCGCCGACCACGCCGCCACCGACGATCACAACGTCATGGGTTTTGGCCACTTACAATCCCGACGAAACTTTCTGAAACATGGTTCGTAGGTACCCGACACAACGGTCGCAATCACTCGTTCGGAGGAAATTACCATGGTCCGTGGTCTGGTGGGATTCGCTGGGTTCTTCGTCCTCTTCATGTTCGGGATGAAGGTCATCGGCTTCTTGATCGGCGGACTGATTGGCATCGTCCTGCAGCTGGTCTGGTTTGCCTTCCTGGGTTGGATGATCTTCACCGTGATCCGGGTCCTGAGCCCGTCGACCGCGGACAGCATTCGGGACACGTTCCGGCGGCGGAAGGTCGAAGAGTAGCAGGCAGGGCGCAGGAGGGAACGCTGGCAGACGAGTAGGGAGCGGGTGCTCCCTACTTTCTGCTTTCTATCCCCCACACCACCAACGGCATCATGATCTCGTGATGCCCGGTGATCTGAACGCCCTCACCATTTCCCCTGGTCGGCCTTCGGACCACGTTCATTGCGGGGCGATAGTGCTTGATCATGTCGAAGTCCGCGGCCAGGAAGCCGGTGGGTTTGCCGTTGGCGAGGTTGCGGGCCACCGTGAGGGCCTTGAGGAAGACCTCCGGCATGATCACGGCGCTGCCCCAGTTCATGACCACGCCGCCTTGGTCTAACCGGGGGAGCGAACCGGCCAGCCGGTCGAAGTCCCGGAGACTGGTGGCGCCGATGGCGGCGCCGTCGGCGGTCGGGTGCTGATGGATGATCTCGGCGCCGATGGCAGTGTGGACGGTGACGGGTACCCCGCGTCGGGTGGCCCGGGCAAGGATGCTGACGTCACCGCCCGGCAGGGTCGTCATGGCCAGCAACGCTTCGCCGAGGCCCTGGCCCAGTCCGATCTGACGGGAATAGGCCCCATTGATCGCGGCATTCATGTCGCGACCGGTTTCTTCGGCCATCCCGAAGGTGCCGTCGGCCAGTCCGCTCTCGACCTCTTCGCTCGTCCCGCCGTAGGCCGCCAGTTCGAAATCATGGATTGCCGCCGCGCCGTTCATTGCGATGTGGGTCACGACGCCTGAGTCAACCAGCCGGCCGACCAGCGGTCCCAGGCCCACCTTGACGACATGACCGCCCAGCAGGAGTACGACGCCCGCTCCCTTGGACCGGGCGGTGCGGGTCCGGTCAATGACGAGGCGGAGATCCCGGGCGGCGAGGATCTCCGGCAGGGAAGCCAGAAACGACTCAAAATCCCGGTCGCTGCCGGGAGGAGTGGCTAGAAGCGAGGGGTCGACCTTGTTGCTTCGGAGTCCGATCGGGACCGTGCGGACCCGCTGGCGATCGGCCTCGGACGAGCTCATCGGTCGCCTGACACCGCGGTCATCTTCTCGAGCCGGAGCGTGACGGTACCCCAGCTGTAACGCGACCGGATCTGAACCGGAATCCGGCGGGCGTCGTTGGTGATCCAGAGCCGGGCTTCGGCCCGATCGGCAAACATCCCCCGGTCGTCGATCACCGGGTTCAGCACCAGGCATTCGACCTTGGAGCCGTCCGGCAGTTCCATTGTCTCGGTCTTGAGGACCCGGATGATGAGCGGGTTCTTTTCGTTGATGAAGTACTTGTCGAACTTGTAGACCTGCCCGACTTCCAGTGGTGTGGTCCGGACGAAATAGAGGAGCGAGGCGTCGTCGAGGGGCTGCTTCGGCGTCGGCTGCTGGCCTTCCTTCCCCCTCTGGCGGTAGAAGCCCGAGTCGGGGAAGATGTCGTACTCGCGGAGGTAGACCCGGTCGTTCTCGGAGTTGTCGTTCTTGAAGTGGAGGGAGCGGAAGCCGTCCACCGTGGTCCACGACTCGATCACGTTCTTGATCCGGAACAGGAAGTTCCCGCCCTCGAGGCGGAACCGGAACAGAAAGGTCGGCTCACCGCGGACGGTGTCGAGCGCCGCGACGTTCATCGTCGCTTCGCCGAGTTTGAGCATTCCGAGTTTGGCGGAGAAGTTGAGCTGTTCTCCGACCTGGAAGGGATAGCGGGCCGGCGTACCGGGGCCGGCCGCGATGATCAGGGACGTGAGCGAAACCAGCACGTTCATCCGACGCCCGCACCTTTCTCGCGTCGCTTGGCGGCTCTCGGCGCGGCCTTCTCAGCCGCGACGGCCCGTCGAACAACGCCACCTGCGCGCCAGGCGGCTCGTGCCGCCGGCCATGGAACCACCCGGGAACCCCGCGACCTGAGATCGTGTCGCTCGGTGAACGAGACGGTTTCCACCCGCCGGGCATGCACGGCGGCCCGGCCGGCCAGTTCGGCGTTGGCGGCCCAGCCATCTGAAGTGAGCGAGGGCTCCGCCTGGAAGACCGGGCGAAGGGCCGCGAGCCGGAAACCGATGAAGCCAGAGGTCGGGTCCTTTACACCCGGCACCCTGATACTCCGGCGGAACACGAACGCGTTCCAGCGCCGGGTCCAGCGGTAGTGGCGCTCCCAGGCCGGGTCGATGGCCGGTTCACCCACCACGACATCGGCACCGCTGTCGAGTTTCCGGACGAAATCGGCGAGGGCTTCCGGGTTGTGGGCAAAATCCCCATGCATCAGGATGGCCCCGTCCCGCTTGGGCCGGTCCGACATCTCGAGCGCCTGCCGAAGCAGCGCTTCGACCGTCGGCCCGTAGCCGCGACGAGTCCGCCCGCCCACGATCGTGAGGGGCATGACCTTGGCGTAAGTGTCGAGCACCTCTTCAGTATGATCGGTCGACCCATCGTTGGCCACGATCAGGTGATACTCCCTGCCGAGTGCCTCGAAGGTCTTCCGGATCTTCCACAGGACGAGGCCGATGGTGTCGGCTTCGTTGTGGCTGGGTATGCACACGTAAATCATTCGCCGTCAACGTTCTATGACGATGGAACGATACACTTGAAGGACCCCCTCTGCCATCCCGTCGGCCGAGAATGTGGCCACTCGTTTCGAAGCCGTTTCAACCAGGCGGGCCGCAACGTCCGGGTGGTCGAGTACCTGGGCGACGCCGGCCGCCAGCAGGTCGGGATCCCGGGGCGGAACCAGAATGCCGGCGCCTCCGTCCACCATCTCGGGAATGCCGCCGGCCCGGGTGGCCACGACCGGTGTGCCGATCGCCATGGCATCGAGGACCGAAGTTCCCAGCCCCTCCTCCTTGGAACTCATCACGAAGACGGACGCGTCCCGGATCAGCCGGAGCGGCTCGGTGACCTGTCCGAGCAGATGGATGACCGAGGCGAGCCCCAGGTCGCGGATTTCTCGTTCCAGCGCGCCCCGAAGGTCGCCTTCGCCGGCAACCGCCCAGTGGAGATCGGGATGGGTCGTTCGCAGCCTGGCGGCCGCCCGGATCAGAGTCTGATGATCCTTGTGGTCAACGAGGGCCCCGACCGCCACGGCCAACGGTCCGGACGCCGGGAGGCCGAGCTCGAGGCGGATCGGTGCCTGCCGAATCCGTTCGGTGGACGACAGATCGATGCCGGAATTCACCACCACGATCTTGCCGGGATCGATACCGTCCTCGACGAGAATTCCGCGGACCGCCGCCGAGATGGCGATGACCCGACTGGCGCGGCGCCAGAAGCCCCGCCGGCGGAGATGGAAATCCACTCGGCGGGTGACCACGAACGGCTGGCGGCTGGCGGCGGCGATGAGGCCGACGAGCGTCAAAGCGTGGGCGTCGTGGGCGTGGAGCAGACAGGGCCCGCGGCGAGCCTCGGCGAGGCCGGCCACGAAGGCCCGAATCGAGAGGCCGCGGTACCATCCCGCGGCGTGCACCGGAACGCCGCCGGCCATCAATTCGCCCGCCAGCCGTGAGCCATTGGTGGTGACGACCGTCTGGACGATGCCGCGCCGGGCCAGGGCGCGAGCCAACAGCAAAACCTGCCGCTGGCCACCCCGCCATTCCCGACCCGACGCGAGATGGACGATTCGCGGAAGTGCCGTGGTCACCGCTTGAGCGAGTCGGGAAAGATCGGGCAGCGGGCATCCTGGAAGCCCGCGATGCCTGTCTGCAGTGCGATCATCGGGATCACCCTGGTGCCCACATGCACCGTACCAAGGACCGGTGCGCCGGGGATGGGCTTGCCCTCGTAGAGCAACACGCCCTGCGGGCCCTGGGTCTGATCGACGAGCAGCACCCCGAATCCCGGGACCGGCTTCTCGGGGAACGGACCGTCCACACCGATGACCCAGCTCGAGTCCGTCCTGCCGACCAGGGCTCGCTGGGCCGCGCCGACCGCCATTCGAACCGGCAGGATCTCCGGCATCTTCTCGGGAATTGCGCCCAGGGTGTGGCCCGCCTTGGTGAACTCCTCGAGCAGCATGGTCGGGCCCGCCAGAGCCACGATTCCACAACTCGTGCCGCGGTCGGACACGCCGCAGCCGGTCAGAACCGGGAGCGCCAGGAGAAGAATGAGGTTCCGCATACGGTTCCCAAAGATACCACCGGGGGATAAACTTTGATCCCATATGGGGATCGACGATTTCAAGGCCCGACTGGACCGATTGTTCGGGGAAGCGGGCCCGGCCGGGCCATCGCGGCCCGAGGCCCAGGGGCTCCATGACGCCCTGGTGGACCTCAAGGTTGGTTTGCAGGAACTGCGCGACGCCCTGGGCCGCACTGAGCGGGAGCTGGCCCAGGAGCGGGAGCAGCTCACTACGGCCGAGCGCCGCCGCGAGCTGGCCGAGGGGATTCAGGACACCGAGACCGCCTCGATCGCTCGTGAGTTCGCTGACCGGCATCGGCGCCGGCTGGAGCTCCTGGAGCGGAAGGTCGTGGTGCAACAAGACGAGGTTGCCCTCGCCGAGCAGGAGTTCGAGGGCTTGTCGGAGCGGTACACGTCGGCCAAGCAGGGCGCGGGGCCGAACGGTACGGTGCCGCCCCCGCCGCCGGCCGAAGATGCGGAGCTGCTCAAGATCCGGCTCGATCGCCGCGCGATCGAGGCCGCGGCCCAGGCTCAGCTCGAACTTCTCAAAAAGAAAATGGGCAAGTCATGACCTCGTCCGACCGCGGGTTCTTCGGGCATCCTTCCGGCCTCTCGACCCTGTTTTTCACCGAGATGTGGGAACGGTTCAGCTACTACGGTATGCGGGCGATCCTGATTCTGTTCATGGTGGCGCCGGTGACGGAAGGCGGCATGGGCATGCCGGTGCCGGCGGCGGGCGCGGTCCAGGGCACCTACAGCGCGATGGTCTATCTGATGACCATGGTGGGTGGCTGGCTGGCCGACAAGGTGCTCGGCCTCCGGCGCTCGGTGTTCTGGGGCGGCGTCCTGATCATGTGCGGCCACATCAGCTTGGCGTTCCCGGGGACGGGGACGTTCTATGGTGGGCTGATCCTGGTCGTGTTCGGCACCGGCCTCCTCAAGGGCAATGTGACGGCGATGGTAGGGCAGCTGTACGCCCCCGAGGACACCCGGCGTGACGCGGCGTTTTCGATCTACTACATGGGCGTCAACCTGGGTGGGTTCCTCGGGCCCCTGATTACCGGCTGGCTGGCGCAGCAGGCGGCGTTCAAGGTGATGCTCGCCGGTTGGGGACTTTCTCCCGAGGCGGCGTGGCACTTCGGCTTCGGGGCGGCGGCGGTCGGGATGTTCTTTGGGCTGATCCAGTACGTCCTCGGGCGAAATCGCTTCCCGGACGTTTCAAGCCGGCCGGCCGGGATCGCCACGTCGGCGGATGCGGCCGCCGCCCGGCGCCAGCTCCTGATCGGGATCGGGGTCGTGATTGCAGCGGTGGTGGTCACCGCCGGGCTCTCCAACGCCGGCACGATCTCCGTGACGCCACAGGGCGTTGCGAGCGCCGTCGACATCATGCTGGTTGTGATCACGATCGGACTCTTCGGCTGGATGTTTACCGTGGCCGACTGGACCCCCGACGAGCGGAAGCGCCTGATCGTGGTGGCCGTCCTCTTCCTCGGGGCGACCGCGTTCTGGGCCGGGTTCGAGCAGGCCGCGTCGACGCTCAACTTGTTCGCGCAGCGGAACACGGCGAACACCTTCTTCGGCTGGGCCTATCCGTCGAGCTGGCTCCAGTCGGCCAATTCCGCGTTCATCATTCTCTTCGCGCCGGTGGTGGGTGCGGTCTGGCTGGCACTCGGACGCCGGAATCCCTCGAGCCCGACCAAATTCTCCCTTGGTCTGTTGTTTCTGGCCGCCGCCTATGCGCTGATGCTGACGGCCGCGCTCACGAGCGGCGGCGCTAAGGTCAGCCCGGCCTGGCTCCTGGGTTGCTATTTCCTCCAGACGATCGGTGAGCTCTGCATCAGTCCGGTGGGCATGTCGGCGACCTCGACCCTTGCGCCGGCCCGAGTCCAGGGGTTCATGATGGGGGTCTGGTTCCTGAGCATCTCGATCGGAAACAAGATCGCCGGACGGATCGGCGGTCTCTACGAATCGTTCTCGCTGCCCGCGCTGTTCGGCACCACCAGCGTGATGGTGCTGGTCTTCGCCGTGGTGCTGGCGCTTCTTGTGGTGCCGATCCGCAACATGCTGGCGCGCCGTGCCGCGTAACGCCCGGGGGATTCGATGAGGAAGCTGGCGTTGATGATCGCCGCGCTGGTCGCCGGGTGTGGACAGGCACCCGAGGCCGACGTCGGGTTCGTGACGAAGTGGACCGAAACCCACTACGCCCTGATCCGGGCCGAACGGCTTCCGCCGCCGGTGGCGTCGCGGGTTACGGCGTATGCCGCGGTGGCGCTCTATGAAGGCTGGGCGGTGGGCAGCGACTCACTCCGATCGCTGGCGGGGGAATTGAACGGTCTCGATTCCCTGCCGAAGCCGGACCGACGGATGCCCTACGATCGGGCCCTGGTGGCGCTCGAAGCCCAAACGGTCGTGCTCCGCCGGCTCGTTCAGGGCGGGTTCGCGTCCACCGACGTCAAGATCACGGCCCTCCGCGACTCGCTCCTGGGCGTCCGGCGGTCGGCCGGGATCGATACCGATACCGAGCGCCGGTCGCTCGATCTCGGGCAGGCGATCGGGCAGTCGATCGTGCAGTGGTCGGAGCGGGACGGATTTGCCACCCGGGCTCTAGCCTATGCCGTCGGCGCCAAGCCGGAATCCTGGGTGCCCACTGCCACCGAGGCGCAGTTCCGCTCTCAGAACCTCTCGGCCCAGAGCGACGTCGTGGTGCTCGACGATCCGACCGGCAAGGGGAAGTCGGGCGCGCTGACGGGCGAGCGCTCCCTCACGTTGAATCGCCCCAAGACGGCGCAGGCCGTCAATACGCCGGGGATCAATCCCACCGTGGCGCTCGAACCGGGGTGGGGCGGTCTCCGCCACTTTGCGCTGACCGGGGCCGAGCAATGTCCGGTGGCTCCGCCGATTCCGTTCTCGCCCAAGCCCGGATCGCCGTTCTACCAGCAGGCTCATGAGATCTACGAGATCGGCCGGAACTTGACGGACGAGCAGAAGAAGATCGCCTACTTCTGGGCCGACAACAGCGGCGAGTCGGGGACCCCGGCCGGCCACTGGATGAGCGTCATCGCCGGGCTCGCCTCACAATGGAAGCTCACGCCCGAGCGGGCCGTGGAGGCCTACGCCCTGACCTCGATCGCCGTGGCCGACGCGTTCATCGGTTGCTGGCGGGAGAAGTTTGCCGCCAGCCTGCTGCGGCCGGTGACCTATATCCAGCGCTACATCGACCCCAAGTGGCAGACGCTGCTGAATACCCCGCCGTTCCCGACCTACACCTCCGCCCACTCGACCCAGTCGGC
>JANMXA010000079.1:0-6498 GCA_031394255.1 Gemmatimonadota bacterium | reverse complement strand
ACCGCCTGGCCGGCCGCGCCCTTCATCAGGTTGTCGATCGCGGAGATCACCACCAGCCGATTGCTGTGGGGATCCCGCTGCCAGCCGATGTCGCAGTAGTTGGTCCCCGCCAGCAGCTTGGGCTCCGGCAGCCGGTGAATTCCCTGGCGCGCGTTGACGAGCCGGATGAACGGTTCCCCCCCCCAGGCGCCCCGGAACAGCCGCCAGAGTGCGCGGTCGTCGAGATCCTGATTGAGGAAGACGTGCGCCGTGGCCAGCACGCCGCGCACCATCTCGACCGCCGTGGCGGAGAAATGCACGCTGAGCGGCGACGACCCGCCCAGCTCCTGAACCATTTCGGCGGTGTGACGGTGGCCGGTCGGCTGATAGGAGCGGACGCAGCCGCTCCGTTCCGGATGATGGGTGGCCTCCGACGCTTCCGCGCCGCCTTCGCTCGATCCGACCTTGGCTTCGACCACGATACAGGACGGGTCGATCACTCCGGCCGCCACCAGCGGCCGGAGACCAAGGATCACCGCGGTGGCATTGCACCCCGCGCTCGACACCAGATCGGCGCCGCGAATCCGCTCCCGGTGGAGTTCGGGAATGCCGTAGACGAACTGGTCGAGCAAATCGGGCCGAGGGTGGGGCGCGCCGTACCAGGTCGGGTAGGCGGCCGGGTCCCGGAGGCGGAAATCTGCGGAAAGATCGATCAGTCGGGGAGCGCTGCCTCGATACCGGTCGATCGAGCGGCCCGCCTCGCCATGCGGCAGACAGAGGAAGACCAGGTCCGTGGGCTCGAGGTCGCCGCTGGCCACGAAGGTGAGGTCGGTCGCCTTCCGAAGATTGGGATGGCGTTCGGCCACGGCACGCCCGGCCAGCCGCTCCGAGGTCACCTGATCGAGCCGGACCTCCGGGTGCCCGAGCAGCAACCGGACCAGCTCGCCTCCCGTGTACCCCGAACCGCCGACGACCGCGACCCGAATCACCGGCCGCCGCCCAGCACGTAGTCGGCGATCCGGCCGGGGATGTCGACCCCGGTCGGCGCGATGCTGTTCTTGAACTCCATGGTGTAATTGATCTCGTTGACCAGCAGTCCGGCCTCGGTCTCGAACAGGTCGAGCGCCACAATCCCGCCGCCCACCGCTTTGGCACCCGCCAGCGAGATGGCCGCGATCTCCGGAGTGACCAGGCAGACCGTTGCCTTGCCGCCCCGCGCGGTGTTGGTGATCCAGTGGGGCGAGGTCCGGTAGATCGCGGCGATGCACTCGTCACCCACCACGAAGGTCCGGATGTCGCGACCGCCCCGCTTGTCCACGTATTTCTGGATATAGAAGATCGAGTGGTGGTAGCTGCCCAGCACCACCTTGTGTTCCAGGATCGCCTCGGCGGCATCCCGGTCATTCACCTTCGAGAGCAGCCGCCCCCAGGAACCGACCGCCGGCTTGAGGACGACGGGGTAGCCCATCTCCTCGATCGCCCGGAGGGCGGACTCTTCGGTGAACGCCACCCTGACCTCGGGCTGCGGAACGCCATGATCCTGGAGCGCGACCGAGGTCAGCAGCTTGTCGCCGCAGACCGTGGCGACCGCCGCCGTGTTGACGCACCGGATGCCGGCGCTCTCGAACAGCCGGAGACCATGGAGGGCCCGGGAGTGGTTGATCGACCGCTCCACGACCACATCGACGTCGACGGGCTTCTGGCCGAGGACAAAGACGATGTCGCGGTCGTCGATCGGAACCACGGTGGCGCCGCGGCGTTCGAACGCGGCGATCAGGAGCTTTTCCTCGGGGCGGATCAGCGAATGAAGCAGCCCGACCCGCACTACTGGCCCCAGTCTTCTTCTTCGGTCGGTGCTTCGGCCAGGGTGGGCGGATCGAGGGTGGCGATTTCGAGCTCGGTGTTGCACTCGCGGCATCGCAGCAGCTCGGCGACGACCGCATCCGGCGGAATCGGGACGGCGGCATCGCAGGCGGGACAGGGAACGGTGGCGGACACGGACGACCTCGGTTACGGGGGCCGCCAAGTATGGCGGGAGGGGGAGGTCGGCCGGAAATCCTTCCTGTTGTTGGTCGAAAAAAGTCAGATAGTGTTAAAATTTGTGAGGCTCAAAATTGCCGATCTGGTCGAAGCCGAGATCCGGGAAACGCCGTTCCTCGAATCAGCCCTCGCCGATGGCCTCATCAACCAGTCGGCCCTGGCTCGCCGGCTCAAACCCCGGATCGAGAAGAGTCTGCAGGGGCGGGTCAGCACCGCCGCGATCACGATGGCCCTGCGCCGTGCCATGCCGGCCGTCCACCGGAAAACCCGTTCCCGCGGGCGGGGCATCGAACGGTTCCGGGAGATCACCGTGCGTTCGGGTCTGGTCGAGCTCACCTATCACAACTCCGCCACCATCGGCGAACGGCAGCGGAAACTCTGGAACCGGCTGGCTCGCACCCGGCACGGGTTCGTGACCTATACCCAGGGCGTCTCGGAGGTCATGCTGATCGTTGGCGCTCAGACCGAGGCGCTGGCCCGGGAAAGCCTGGCCGGCGAGCACCTCGTGGCGGCGGTGGCCGATCTGTCGGCGCTGGTGGTCCGGCTCGCGCCGAGTGCAGTGCGAACGCCGGGGGTGTACTACGGGATCCTCAAGGAGCTGGCCTGGCAGAGCGTGAACGTCATCGACGTGGTCTCCACCACCACCGAGTTCACGATCGTGGTGCAGGATGCCCAGGTCGAGGTGGCGTTTGCCACCCTCCGGCGCCTGGCCGCCGGGTAAGGCCTCAGGGCGGCGCCACCCGACTGATCACCAACCGGCCCACGTCGGAGGCCGTGTCGACGGACGCGGTGACCACGAGGCCGGGCCGCGGGAACCCGAGCGGTGCGCCGATCCCGGCCACCGTCCCGAGGTAGGCGCCGTCCGGCGAGAACACGTCTGTTCGCGACGGCTCGTCGGGAAAGGTGTACCGGCCCACCCAGATTCGGCCCGACTGGTCGACGGCAATGTCACGGATGGCCGGCACGACGTCCGCGGCCCCGACCTCTCGCTCGATCTGCTCCACGGGCACGATGCACTCCGGGCCGCCATACATCCGACCTCGTGGGTGGAGCCGGCGGATCATGGCCGTGGTGGCTGGGGCCAATGGAACGGCCCGCCGGATCCGGCGCACCAGCCGCCCAGCCTGGTAGATATCGACCTGGTAGGCCGCGCCACTGTTCGCGATGACCCGGCCCTGGCCCGTCGTCCAGTTGAGCAGCGGGGCAAAGATTCTCGGGAGGCCCGGCATGTGATATCGGTTGCAGGCGTTGAGAGTGCCGTTGGGCGGCGCCTGCGGCATGGTTACCATCGCGATCGTGTCCCGCGGCGTCACCATGAAGAGGTGCTCGGGGGCCTGCTTGACCGTATCGACCTGGCCGTGGAGGAACAACGTGTCGGCCGAGTACCGAATCGCGCCGTAAAGCCGACCGACCAACGGGACGAGTGAAAGATCGCCGGCGGGCCGGCCGTCCCCGTCGAACTGGACCAGTTTGATCCGGCCGTAGTCCTGAACCGTGAGGCGCCCGTCCGGCGCCACGTACATGCTTCCGAGGACCTTGAGTTCGCCGGGTCCGGCTCCCTTCCGGCTGATGACCTGGATCGGGCGACCGGCCGAGTCGAACGAGACGACGTGGCCCTCCGACTCGCTGGCCACAAAGGTGCGACCAAGAGTATCCGAGCCAACGGTAGCGTAGTTCAGAGTGCCCAGATTGAGTACCCCGGTGTCGGCCCCGCCGAACGCCGCGACGGTGGAGAGGCGCCACGGGACCGAGCGGTCAACGCCGGCATTCTCCACGATGACCACCCCCGCGCTGTCCCGCACCACCGGACTGGCCGATTCCCCTCCACGACGGCACCCCGCCCCCAGCACGATTGCGCCCAGCGACAGCCATGTGATCCGGGACATCGCGACCTCGTCAGGTTGGTGGTGGACGTGATACCTTAAGGTATCCACTCTCAACGCGAGCACCACATGCGCCTGTTCACTCACGCCCTGGCGGCGCTGGGCCTCCTCACGGTCGTCACCACCGCCGAGGCCCAGAAGAAGCCCGCCCCCCAGAACCTCGAAGCCGCCATCGACCCCGTCGTCAAGCAGATGATGACCGAATGGCACGTGCCCGGCCTCGCCGTGGGCGTGGTCAAGAACGGCCAGATCATCTTCACGAAAGGCTACGGCTACCGCGACATCGACAAGCAGCTCCCGGTCACGCCGAAGACCCTGATGGCGATCGGCTCCAACACCAAGTCGTTCACAGTCGTGTTGCTGGGCCAACTGGTGGACCAGGGGAAGATCGCCTGGGACACGCCGGTCCGGACCTACCTGCCCACATTCCAGATGTTTGACGAGTACGCCGGCAAGTCGATGACCCCGCGCGACCTCGTGAGTCACCGCTCCGGCCTCCCGCGCCACGATTTCCTCTGGTACGGCCGCCACTACACCCGGCCCGAACTGGTGGACCGGCTCCGCTACCTCCGTCCGACCCACGGATTCCGCGAGGTCTGGCAGTATCAGAACCTGATGTTCGCCACCGCGGGCTATCTGGCCGAGACGATTGCCGGCCAGCCCTGGGACGCGATGATCCGGGACCGGATCTTCACGCCCCTCGACATGAGCCGGTCGCTGGCCGACACCCACGGATTCGTCGAGGCGGACGACCACTCGGTGCCCTACGCCTGGCGCAACAACGCGATCACCGCCATTCCGGTCCGGTCGCTCGACGCTGCGGGTCCAGCCGGGTCGATCGTCTCGACCGTGGACGACATGCTCAAGTACGTGCAGTTCCGGATGGCGCATGGCCGGAACACCAGCGGGCTCCACCTGTCGGTCAAGAATGAAGACGAGATGCAGTCGGCCCAGATGGTCGTGCCGGGGGCCGGCTACTGGCCGGGCTTCGATCTGGTCAGTTACGGCCTGGGGCTCGCGGTGGCCTCGTACCGCGGACACCGGACGATCGCCCATGGCGGATCGATCGACGGGTTCATCTCCCAGATGTCGTGGCTGCCGGATGACAGCATCGGCGTCGTGGTCCTCTCCAATCGCGGCGATGACAACCCGATCCCGACGATGGTGGTCGAGTCGATCTACGACCGGGTCCTTGGCCTCACGCCGATCGACTACGCCGCGAAGCAGAGGAAGGCCGACGCGGAGACGGCCCATACCGCGGATTCGACCCAGGCGGCACTCCGGGCGGGACAGAAGCAGGGGACCCAGCCGAGCCACGAACTGTCGGCATACGTCGGGAGCTACACCCATCCCGGCTACGGGACCGCCCTGGTGAAACTGGTGAACGGAAACCTCGAGGTGTCGATGGACGATCTCATCGCCCCGACCACCCACTACCACTACGACACCTTCGAACTCGGCGATGCGAAGAGTCTGGTGCCGCTCAAAGGCCTGATGAGTTTCGGTACCAACACGAAGGGCGAGATCGACCGACTCCTGCTGCCGCTCGAACCCGCCCTCGCCCCGATCGTGTTCACCCGGAGTAACCGTTAGGCGCCCTGGCCGGCAATGGTCCGGTCCACCACCGCCTGGGCCTCGGCCACGAGCCGGTCCAGGTGGTCGGCGCCGCGGAAACTCTCGGCGTAGATCTTGTAGATGTCCTCGGTGCCCGACGGGCGGGCGGCGAACCATCCGCCCCCGGTGCTCACCTTGATCCCGCCCAGCGCTGCACCGTTCCCGGGCGCGGCGCTGATTACGCTCCCGATCTTCTCGCCGGCCAGTTCGGTCGAAGTGAACTGCTCCGCCGTGAGGGCACCGAGTCGTTTCTTCTGGGCCGGCGTGGCCTTCGCTTCGATCCGGGTGTAGAACGTGGCCCCTTCGGCGCGTTCCAACTCGGCGTATATCTCGCCGGGATCCCGGCCTTCCACCGCGGTGATCTCCGCCGCCAGAAGCGCCGCGATGATCCCGTCCTTGTCAGTGCTCCACGCGGTCCCGCCCCGCCGGAGGAACGACGATCCGGCGCTCTCCTCCCCCCCGAAACCCAGCGACCCGTCGCTCAAGCCCGCCGCGAACCACTTGAACCCGATCGGCACCTCGTACACCGGGCGGCCAAGCCGGGCGCACACCCGGTCGATCATCGTGCTGCTCACCACCGTCTTGCCGACCGCGGCATCCTTGCGCCAATCGGGCCGGTGCCGGAACAGGTGATGGATCGACACCGCCAGGTAGTGATTGGACGGAAGGAGGCCGGCGCTCCGGGTCACGATCCCATGGCGGTCGTGGTCGGTATCGCAGGCCACCACCACGTCGAACCGGTCCTTCTGCTCGATCAGCGGGCGCATGGCGAACTTCGAGGACGGATCCATTCGGATCTGCCCGTCCCAATCGAGGGCCATGAAGCGGAAGGTCCGGTCGACCACGTCACTCAGCACGGTGAGGTCGATCCGGTACCGTTCGGCGATCGGCCGCCAGTAATGGACGCCGGCGCCGCCCAGCGGATCGGCCCCGATCTTCACGCCGGCACTCCGGATCGCGTCCATGTCCAGGACCTGGCCGA
>JANMXA010000078.1:0-26574 GCA_031394255.1 Gemmatimonadota bacterium | reverse complement strand
TTCAGGTCGATCTGGGTCATCCGATAGGCAAACATGCTGATGCCCTGAGCGCCCACCATGTGGCCGGTGGTGAGCCGCGGCACGTCGAACACGAGGACGCCACCGTCGAGCGGGTGCCCTCCGATCGTGTCCCGCAGTGTCAGCGTGTAGGGGAACTTCGGACATCCGGGACCAGAGCCGTTCCTCCCGTTCACTCGCTCGGGCGGCAACCACCGATCGCTGGTCTTTCCGCTCGGCGACGGCGAGGGCAACGAACTCGGTGCCGATGCCGGCCTCTTTCGCGGCCGCTTCCACATCGTGAAACCGGTAGCCGCCCGGGACGGGGGCTCCGGGCGCCGGCGGGGGGGCTGGCACCTGGTAGCGTTCGCGAATGCGGGTGGCCGCTTCCGCCTGCAATTCAGCGGCACGTTGCCAGATCGAGCGAGCCTCGTCTTCGGTCACGACCTGGCCGCCGGCGTCCTGCCGCCCGGTGGCGCTCCGCTCCAACGCCGCCGTCAGGGAGTCCGCCAAGGCTTCGCCGGTGGGATACCGGGCGGCAGGATCCTTGGCAAGGCAGCGATCGATGACGGCCGCGAGCGGCGGCGGCACCGAGGGAGCGAGCGAGGCGAGTGGTGGGGCGAGCTTGGTGGCATGCCGAACCAGAACGGCCGACTGCTGCTCCGCCTCGAACGGCAGGCGCCCGGCAAGGCACTGGAAGCCGACCACGCCAAGCGCATAGATGTCGCTCCGGCCGTCGAGGGGTTCGCCGGCGATCTGTTCCGGGCTCATGTAGTGAACGGAACCGAGCACCAGTCGATCCTGGGTCATGCGAGTGGCGCGCACGTCGCGGGCGATGCCAAAATCCGTCACCACCACACGGCCGCTTCCGCGTTCGACCATGAGGTTTTCGGGCTTGACGTCCCGGTGGATGACGCCGCGCGCGTGGGCGTACGCCAGCGCCCAGGCCGCCTCTCGCAAAACCCGGACGGTCTCCCCGGGTGATAGAACCCCAAGGCGCTTCAGCCGCTCGGCCAGGGATTCACCATCTACCAGGGCCATGACGAAGTAGGCTGACCCGTCGAGCTCGTCGGCCTGGAAGACGGGAACGATGTTGGGGTGAGAGAGTTGGGCGGCAGTACGAGCTTCCCGGAGGAAGCGTTCCCGGAGACCAGGCTGGGCGGCCAGTGCCGGGGGGAGCACCTTGATGGCAACCTGACGATCGAGACGGACGTCACGAGCGAGGTACACGATCCCCATGCCCCCGCGTCCCAATTCGCGGATTACGTCGAACGAACCAGCCAGCAATGCCGCTATGGCGGGGCGGGGTTCCGTCATGGCCGAATAATACCCGCTTCGAAGAGGCCGTCGAAGGCGCTAACGGGTGAGAATTCGCGCAAGGAATTGCCCGGTGTGGCTGGCCGTGACGGTCGCCACCTGCTCCGGTGTGCCCGCCGCGACCACCGCGCCGCCCTTGTCGCCCCCCTCGGGCCCAAGGTCGATGACCCAATCCGATGTCTTGATCACGTCGAGATTGTGCTCGATCACCAGCACGCTGTTGCCCTTGTCCACCAGACGGTGGAGTACATCGAGCAGCAGGCGCACATCTTCAAAATGAAGGCCCGTGGTGGGCTCATCGAGAATGTAGAGCGTGCGGCCGGTGTCACGCTTGGAGAGCTCGGTCGCGAGTTTGACCCGCTGCGCTTCACCGCCCGACAGCGTCGTGGCCGACTGGCCAAGGTGCAGGTATCCGAGGCCGACATCGTTCAGCAATTCGAGCTTCTCCCTGATTCGCCCCTGGGCCGCGAAGAAGTCGAGCGCGTCGGAGACGGTCAGTTCGAGCACCTCGGCGATACTCCGGCCCTTGTAACGAACCTCGAGCGTTTCCCGATTGTAGCGTTTGCCCTTGCAGACTTCGCAAGGCACATAGACGTCGGGCAGGAAATGCATCTCGATCTTGACCAGGCCGTCGCCCTCGCAGGACTCACACCGCCCCCCCTTCACGTTGAACGAGAACCGCCCGGGGCCGTAGCCCCGCATCTTGGCTTCGGGCAACTGGGCGAACAGCTCCCGCATCGGGGTGAAAAGGCCGGTGTACGTGGCCGGATTCGATCGCGGGGTCCGGCCGATCGGGCTTTGATCGATCTCGATGACCTTGTCGAGGTGATCGAGGCCCTGGATCGACTTGTGGGCTCCCGGAACGACCTTGGCCCGGTAGAAGTGGCGGGCCAGCGACTGGTAGAGGATGTCGGTGATCAACGTCGACTTGCCCGACCCCGATACCCCCGTGACCGACACGAACATGCCAAGCGGGATTTCGACGCTCAGATTCTTGAGGTTGTTGGCCTTGGCGCCCACGACGGTGACGAGTCGCTTGCGGTCCACCGGTCGCCGGGTCTGGGGAACCGGGATGCGAAGCTCGCCGCGGAGATAGCGACCGGTCAGGGAGTCACGGCTCGCCAGGACGGCCGCCACGTCGCCTTCGACCACCACTTCGCCCCCAAAGCGGCCGGCCCGGGGCCCGAGATCGATGACGTAGTCGGCGGCCCGGATAGTGTCTTCGTCGTGCTCAACGACCAGGACCGTATTACCAAGATCGCGGAGGTCGCGAAGGGTCTTGAGCAGGCGTTCGTTGTCCCGCTGGTGCAGGCCGATGCTCGGCTCGTCGAGGATGTAGAGCACGCCGACCAGGCGCGACCCGATCTGGGTGGCGAGGCGGATTCGCTGGGCTTCGCCGCCCGACAGCGACCCCGACCCTCGGCCCAGCGTCAGGTATTCGAGGCCCACGTCCCGGAGGAACGTGAGGCGGTCGCAGACTTCCTTGAGGATTGGGCCGCCCACATCCGGATCAACCGCGCCGGCTCGCCCGCGCGCCACCGGAATGCCCCGAAAAAACTCGAGAGCCTGATCGACCGAGCGGTCGACGACATCGCCGATGCTCTCCCCGGCGACGAGCACCGAAAGGCTCTCGGGCTTGAGCCGGCGGCCCGCGCAGGTCCGGCACGGCATCTCCACCATGAACTCGCCCAACTGGGTCCGCATGGCATCGCTCTGGGTCTCGTAGAACCGGCGCTCGACGTTCCGGAGGATGCCCTCCCACTTCGACTCGTACTCGCCTTTGAACTTGGGGCCGTCGAGCTGGAACTTGAACGTCTTTCCGGCCACGCCGCCGAGCAGCACATCACGCGCCGCCGCCGACAACGATTTCCACGGGTCGTTGAGATCGAACTTGTAGGCCTTGGCCAACGTGGGAAGAATGACCTTCCGGAGGTAGCCGCTGGGCTCGCCCCACGGGAGGACCACGCCCTCGAGAATCGAGATACTGGGATCGCCGAGGACCAGCTCCGGCGCGGCTTCCCGGCGAGTCCCGAGCCCGTGACAATCGGGACAGACACCGAACGGGGAGTTGAACGAGAACTGGCGGGGCTCGAGTTCCGGCATCGAGAGCCCGCACTTGGGACAGGCAAACCGCTCCGAGAAAACCACCGCGACCGGCGCCCTGGCTCCGACGTCGTGACGGATGACCTCGACCACGCCGTCTGCGGTCTTGAGGGCGGTCTCGATCGAATCGCTGATCCGGGCCCGATCGGGCGGGCGCACGACGAGCCGGTCCACCACCACCGCGACGTCGTGGTTCTGGCGCCGGTTGAGCTTCGGCGCGGCGGAGAGGTCGTAGGTCTCACCATCGACCCGAACCCGCACAAAGCCGCGTTTGCCGAGGTCATCGAACATTTCGCGGAATTCGCCCTTCCGTCCGCGAACGATGGGGCCCAGAATCTCGATCCGGGTGCCCTCGGGCCAGGTCATCACGGCGTCCGTGATCTGGGAGGCGCTGGAACGCGTGACGGGCGAGCCGTCGTTCGGACAATGCGGAATTCCGGCGCGGGCCCAGAGGAGCCGCATGTAATCGTAAATCTCGGTGACGGTGCCAACGGTCGACCGGGGATTGTTGCCGGTGGATTTCTGCTCGATCGAAATCGCGGGCGAGAGCCCTTCGATCGCGTCGACGTCGGGCTTCTCCATCAGACCGAGGAACTGGCGGGCATAGGCCGAGAGGGACTCGACATAGCGGCGCTGACCCTCGGCATAAATGGTATCGAAGGCCAGTGACGATTTCCCGGAGCCCGAGAGGCCGGTGATGACGGTCAGCCGGTTCCGCGGGATCGAGACGCTGATGTTCTTGAGATTGTGTTCGCGGGCGCCGCGAACCCGAAGAAATTCCTGGGCCATCCCCTGAACATATCCCGAAACGGCCCCGGCTTCAATCCGCCGGGTTCGCGAACAGCCCCGGTTCGCCGCTCATGGGCATCGAGTTCGAGGTCCGCGCTTGACCTGCGCGGGCGGGAGGCTAGAATCGCCGGACCCGTCCCGAGGTATTCCATGCGTCGTCCTTTGACCGTCCTGTGCATCGCCAGCTACCGCAAGGGCGACCAGTTTCTCGTGGCGGCGAAGAAGACCGGCGCCCGGGTGCTCCTGCTCACCTCCGAGAGCCTCCGCGACTCCGACTGGCCCCGGGAGTCGATCGACGAGATCTACTTCATGCCGGACGAAGACAAGCGGTGGGACATGCCCAACGTGATCAAGGGCGTGAGTTGGCTGGCCCGAACGGTGAAGATCGACCGGGTGGTGGCGCTGGACGATTTCGACGTCGAGAAGGCCGCGGCAATCCGGGAGCACCTCCGGGTCGCCGGAATGGGCGACACCACGGCCCGCCACTTCCGAGACAAGCTGGCCATGCGCACCAAAGCCCGCGAGGCCGGGCTCGCCGTGCCCGACTTCGTCCCGATCCTCAACCATGACGACATCCGCGATTTCCTGAAGCGGGCGGCCGGGCCGTACCTGCTCAAGCCGCGTTCCCTGGCGGCCGCGATCGGGATCAGAAAGATTGCCGGCGGAGAAGAACTCTGGCCGATCCTCGACGAATTGGGTGACGCGCAGTCATTCTACCTGCTGGAGCGGTTCGTCACGGGCGACGTCTACCATGTGGATTCGATCGTCGCGGACAACCGGGTGCGGTTCGCGGTGGCCAGCCGCTACGGGACCCCGCCGCTGGAAACCGCGCAGGAAGGCCGGGTCTTCACCACAATAACCGTCCGCCGCCGAAGCCCCGACGAACGGGCCCTGCTCTCGCTCAACCTCAAACTTCTCAAAGCCCTGGGGCTCCGCCACGGCGTTTCCCACACCGAATTCATCAAGGGGCGAAACGGGACTTTCTACTTCCTCGAGACCTCATCCCGGGTGGGCGGGGCCCACATCGTCGACCTCGTCGAAGCGGCGACCGGCCTCAATCTCTGGTCCGAATGGGCCCGCCTGGAATGTCGGCGCGAGAGCGACCGGTATCTGGTGACGGCCCCCCGGAAGCACTACGCCGGGCTCCTCATCTCGCTGGCAAGGCAGGACACGCCGGACCTCGCCCCGTACGATGCACCCGAAGTGGTCTGGCGGCTGGTCAAGACGCACCACGCCGGGCTGGTCGTGGCCTCACCCAAGTTGGAACGCGTGGAGAAGCTCGTGACTGAGTATCGGGATCGCTTCTATGCCGATTTCTTCGCCACGGCCCCCGCCCGCATGACGGTCTCCGAATAGCGGGGGTAGCGCCACAGGCGGGCTCCGGCCGATCCTTCCCTCATGCACCGATTTCACAATTCCCGGGCCTCGCACGCCGAGTCCCGGACCCTCGAAGGCTTCACCGACTTCACCAGGCTGGAAGGCGACGCCGACACCGCCGGTCCGGATGCGATCGCCTCGCTCCGGCCGTTCGGACGTGACGTTCCGGAGCAGCAGGTGGTCGAAGCGCGGGATCCGAGCGCGGAACCCATCGGCCCCGTTGAACGGGCCGTGTCCCTGGCGTTGCGGGGTCGACGCCTCGACGCGATCATCGTGCTTCGCGACCTCGTCCGCGAGGACCCCAAGGCAACCGAACCCCGGTTGGCGCTGGCCGCTCTCCTGGAGGAGTCCGGCGAACTCGAAGAGGCGGTTGCCGAACTCGGAACCGCCCTCACCCATACCACGGCCCGGGCGCCGACCCTGGTCCGTCGTGGCGCAGTCCATGCACGGCTGGGGCAGGCGAAGAGCGCGGAGCAGGACTTTCGCGAGGCGATTCGAAGCGACGCAAAGTATTGGATTGCATACCGTTACCTCGGGAATATCCAGGTCAGGCTGGGTCGGGCCGAGGAGGCGGCAGCAACGCTTCGGGACGCACTCACTCTGGCACCTCAAGACCCCGAAACGGTCTTGTTCCTGGGGGAGGCCCTGCTCAAGGCGGGGCAACTCGACGAGGCGTTCGGCGAGCTCAAACGAGCGGTCGATCTCGCCCCAGGGGACCCCAGGGGCTACACCCAACTGGGCCGGTTGTTCGACCGGCTGGGACGAACCGAGGACGCGATGGCGATGCACCGGAAGGCACGCGAGGTCACGACCGCGTGAACGTGGGCACCTGGAACCGGCGAACCACCGGTCGCTTCGTGCTGTTGGCCTGGGCGGCCGCGCTGGCCTGGCTGGCGCGGCGGGAGCTGGGCAAGAACGAAGCAGAGCAGGTCGCTGAGGCGACGATCCGGCTCAGCCCCGAAGCCCATTTCTTTGCGGTCGGGGCGGCGGGCCGCCAGGTCGGTTATGCGAGTATCACGGTCGACACGATCCCGGCGGGGTTCCGGCTTTCCGAGGTGATGGCGCTCGACGTCCCGGAAGGCGATTCCACTCGCCGGGTCACCCGGCGCTCGGACCTGGTGCTGACGCGCAGCCTTCGATTGGCCTCCTTCGTCCGGACCGTCACCGGGAGCGGGCTCTACGAGGAATTCAGCGGCAAGGTCGAAGGTGATTCGATCCTCCGGATGGGCCAGCGGGACTCCCGTGAGGCCGTCGTCGATCAGTGGGTGGTGCGGATCCCGGGCGATGTGGTGCTACCCGAGGTCCTCCCCTATCGCCTGGCCTTCGGCAAGCGCCTCGAGGTCGGGCGGGCGGTCGCCGCCAACGTCCTGGACATGGCGACGGGAACCGTCACCCGGGTCAGCTTCACCGCCACGGCCGAGTCGACGTTCGTTGTGGCCGACAGCGCCAGAGAAGGTCCCGGCCACCGGTGGACCCCGGCCGCGTTCGACACGATCAAGGCCTACCGGATCGAGCACACCGCCGCCGGCTCACCGGTCGTGACCTGGGTCGACGCCTACGGCGGGCTGGTTCGTTCGGAGGCAGCGTTAGGCGTCCGCATGGAGCGTTCAGCGTTCGAGCTAGTGAGCTTCAACTACCGGACCACCCTCGATCGGGCCGGCCCCGAGGGGCATCGGGCGGTCAGCGGCATGACCACGCTGGTGGAGGCCGGGCTTCGGCCCGACGCCGCGGGCGGTGACTATCAGGTCGGGAGCTCCCCGATCGAGCATTTCCTGCTACCCCGGCTGGCCTGGCTGGCCGGCGGTCGGCAGGCGGCCCAGCAGAGTGAACTCCGGATCGGCAAACCGGGCGAGCGACGGGACAGCACGACCAAGGCCGAGTACCTCGACCCCGCCCCGATCGCGCGGGCGGTCCCGGCGGAGGTCGCTGTCGAAGCTGCCCGGCTGGTGGGGAGTCTCCCCGCTCCGGCGGCCAAAGTGAGCCGGCTGGTCCGGTACCTGGCCGACGAGGTGACTCTCGATCGTTCCAATGCTGCCGGCTGGTCACCGGCCCGGGTGTTCGCGCTTCATCGGGGCGGCGCCGAAGGCAAGGCGGCGCTGTTCGTCGACCTGGCCCGGGCTCAGGGGCTTGAAGCCCGGATGGTTGGTGGCGTAGCCGTGGTCGAGAGCCGGCTCTACGGGCATACCTGGGCTGAAGTACGGCTTGAGGGCGCGTGGATCGCGGTTGACCCCACCTTCCGGAATTTCCCGGCGGCACCGTCTCTCATTCGTATCGGCGTCGGCATGACCGGCCGGGCCATTGACCTCGTTCCGCTGATCGGTTCGGCAACGTTCCGTCCGATCCCACCGGGGACCACCCGATGATCGAACTGAAGAACCTTACGAAACGGTACGGGAAGTTCACGGCCGTGAACTCAATCTCCCTCGCGATCCCGCCGGGCACGCTGTACGGGCTGCTCGGTCCGAACGGCGCGGGGAAGACCACCACGATGCGGATGATCGCCGGCATTCTCCGCCCCACTTCCGGCACGGTGACGGTGGCAGGCTACGACGTCGTCCTCCAGCCGATGGAGGCCAAACGCCGCCTCGGATTCATCCCGGACCGGCCGTTCGTGTATGACAAACTGACCGGAGCCGAGTTCCTCCGGTTCGTGGCGGGCCTGTACGGCCAGTCGGGCCCCGAGATCGAGAAGCGGATCGATGAGTTGCTCGAGTTGTTCGAACTCGGGCCCTGGAAGCACGAGCTGACCGAGTCCTACAGCCACGGCATGCGCCAGAAGCTGATCATCTCGAGCGCGCTGGTGCACCGGCCCCCGGTGATCGTTGTGGACGAACCGATGGTTGGGCTCGATCCGAAGAGCGCCCGGCTGCTGAAAGACATCTTCCGGCACTTTGTCGAGCGGGGCGGCACCGTTCTGATGAGTACCCATACCCTCGAAATCGCCGAGGTGATGTGCGATCAGATCGGGATTGTCTACGGCGGTCAGGTCGCCGCGGCGGGCAGCATGGCCGAAATCCGACAGCAGACGGCGTCGGGCAATGCCAGTCTCGAAGACATCTTCCTCAAGCTGACCGGCGGGTTGACCGAGCGGGAACTCAGTGGCGTCCTCGGAGACTGAACACCCGGTCCGGGAAGCCGGGATGCTCAACATCCTGGCTCCGAAGTGGCGGAGCGTCGCGGCCCGGATGGCCAAGGGACGGTCCGACGCGGCCTGGCGGGTCATGCTCCTGGCGGTCGTAGGCGCCGGGTTCTGGGCCGGCGCGTTCGCGGTCTTCTACCGGGTGCTCAAGTATCTCGGCACGACGCCGGAAATCGGTGGCTTGCTGGCCGGCCGGATTCTCAGCATGCTGCTGCTCGCCTTTTCGTCGATCCTGCTGTTGTCGAACCTGGTGACGTCGCTTTCGACCTTTTTCCTCGCCAAAGATCTCGACATGCTGGTCTCGGCCCCGGTGGACTGGGGCCGGCTCTACCTGGCCAAGCTCGGTGAAACGCTGGTCCATTCGTCGTGGATGGTCGCGCTGATCCTGATCCCGATCCTGACCGCGTACGGCGTGGTGTATCACGGCGGCTGGCTGTTCCCGATCGCGGCGATCGGGGCGCTGATCCCGTTCTTCATCCTCCCGACTGTTCTTGGCACGGCGATCACCCTGCTGCTGGTGAACATCTTTCCGGCCCGGAAGACCCGCGACCTGCTGACACTGATCGCGATCGGTGCAGTCGGCAGCGTCGTCCTGGTGCTCCGGTTCCTCCGGCCCGAACAGCTTTCACGTCCTGAGGGTTTCCGCAGCCTCGTAGACTTCGTGGCGGAGCTTCGGACCCCCAACCATCCGTTGCTGCCGAGCGAATGGGCCGCGAACGCCATCATGAACTGGCTCGAACGGATCGGCGATCCCCTCCCCCTGGTGCTGCTCTGGACCACGGCTGCCGGCTTCATCGTCCTTGGCGCGGCCCTGCACGGCCGGCTGTTCCCATTGGGCTTTTCCAAGGCCCAGGAAGGCGCGGACAAGTTCGCGGCGGGACAGGTGTGGCAGACATGGGTTGCCAGGGCACTCCGGTTCCTTCCGGTGACCCGGCGGGAGTTCATCCTCAAGGATCTTCGGATCTTCTTCCGCGACACGACACAATGGAGCCAGCTGATCCTTCTGGCGGTTCTGCTGATCGTCTACGTTTTCAACATCCGGGCGCTGCCGCTTTACACCGGCGAACGGGTCCCGTACCTGCTGATCACGCTGGTCGTGTTCCTGAACCAGGGCCTGGCCGGTTTCGTCCTGGCGGCCATCGCGGCCCGATTCGTCTTTCCCTCAGTATCGCTTGAAGGGCGGCAGCTCTGGCTCCTCAAATCGAGCCCGCTCGACCTCAAGGAAATGCTGTGGAGCAAGTACTGGGTGGGCACGGCTCCGCTCCTGATCGTGGCGCTGACCATCACGGTCGTGACGAACGAAATCCTTCGGGCCTCGCCGTTCATGATGTTCCTGAGCATCGTGACTATCGCCTGCTTTACCATGGCGGCCGGGGCGCTGGCGCTGTCGCTGGGCGTGTTGTACCCGCAGTTCGACACCGAGAACGCCGCCCAGATCCCGACCAGCTTCGGCGGGCTGGTATTCATGATGAGCGCGATCCTGCTGCTTGCGGGCATCATCACCATCGAGGCCCAGCCGGTGTCGGCTCACCTCCAGGCGTATCAGATGGGCATTCCCCAGACCGGGTTTCCGCCCGAGCTGTGGCTCGCCGTCGGTGAGGTCTTCCTGCTTTGCGCCGCCGCCACGCTGATTCCCCTCCATCGCAGCCTGAAAAAGCTCGAGGCGCTGGAACTCTAGCTTATCCGCATTTCCGCGCACCTGATCGCAGTTTCCAGGTTGACGGTCCAGATGCCGGACTCCCCATTGTGGAACCACGTCGCCCTTTCGAGGGCGTTTGGTCACCCACGTTTCAAGGAGGAGTCCCATGCATCACCCCTACTGGCGGACCGCGGTACTCGCGGCGCTGCTGACTGCGTGCTCCAATGCCGATGGCCGCGAGTCCGCCGCCACAGCGCCATCCACCGTGGAACAGGCGCCGTTCTCGGCCGTACCGACCTCGGAGCCCGAACGAGCGCGACACGAACGGCTGGCGGTCCGGTTCGCGAAGGCGCTCCGCGATCCTGCGTTTCGCGCTACCGTGGCCCGGGAACTGGCGGCCTCGAACTTCCCTGAGCACAAGATCCATCTTCAGGGGTTCCTTAGCCGAAATGGATCCGCCGAGCGCCGCCGCGTGGCCCAACTCGCGGACGAACCTGAGGGCGATATCGCCGCGGACCTCGACCAGGGTCCCGCGATCGAAGTGTATTTCCCGGTGCCGGCGCACCGGGCCCTCTGGACGGGCGGGCCCGACCTTCTGGTGGGTACCGCCGAGGTGGACTCGGACGCGCCGATGGCATGGGATCTGATGGGCCGGCGTCATCGGCTCGACCCAAAGACGCCACCGGCCACACCGGTCCTGATGGTCGAACGGGCGGAGCAGTCGTTCGCGCCGCGCCCGGAAGGCATCCCCACCTGCCTTCTCGACTGTGGCGGGGCTGGGGGCACTGGAACAGGCGGGGTTCCGTCGCCATCGGCGCCGCAGGGCCTGTTCATGACCCAAAGTCAGTTTACCGGAACCTTCGAAGGCTGGTTCAAGGGCGACCCGGAATTCGAAGTTCACGTCCTGGGGCAGACCGGAACCGGCAACGCGCTGACGACCTACCAGTGCGCCGGTGAACATGCCGGCGGCCCGTATGCCTTCGACCAGAATTCGACCAGCTGGTCGGGAAGCGTGATGCTGATGAGCCAGACGCAGCTCGACCAGTACAGCCAGCAGCATCCTGGCCAGAACCTTCGGATCTTCGTCGTCGAGGACGACGACACGGCCTGCGAGATCCGGATCGATTCGACCCGGACCGCCAACCTGTTCAAGGCGGTGAAGCTGGTCTATGGCGACCTGACCGGCGGCAAGGATTCTACGGCGGGAACCACCCGGCTGTTCCGCCGGGCGCCGATGTTGCTCACGCTGCTCAAGGCCATCACGTCGTTCTTCAAGACCGACGACGACCCCGTTGGCAACGCGGTGGACGATCCCTACGCCGCCGTGGCGTTCTTCCCGGGGGCCAACTGGGTCATCCGGGGCGAGAATTCGGTCATCAACGGCGCCATCAAACTCGAGATGAGATGAACCAGAGCTCAGGCGGGGGCGGGCGTGCGCCCGCTCCCACTGCCGCGAAGGCGCCCGGTCGCGACGACGACGACGGCCAGCGCCACAACGATCACGGTTCGAGGGTCGACCGGGCCCGACAAGAATGGATACAGTGGCTCACCCAGCGCCTTGCTCCAGACGTTGCTCCCACCGTGGATGACGATGGCCGGCAGCACGCTGCCGCCGGTTTCCAGATAGCCGTAGGTGCAGAGAACCGAGAGGGCGATGGTGAGGAGGAGAAAGACCAGCTGCCCCTCTAGAAACGGGAACACCGGCTGGCCGGCGAGAAGCCCGGGAATCTCACGGGGCAGGTGCCATGCCATCCAGATCGTGCCCAGTACGACACTGGCTCGCAGCGGCGACCCGAAGCGCTCCAGCAGAGCCGGCAGGGCGAACCCACGCCATCCCAGTTCCTCGAGCGTGCCGCCTTCGTCGAACAGATGACTTGCCAGCAACCAGGCTGCGACAGCGAGTGGTGAGGTCCCGAGCGCGGCATCTCGAAACGCCAACTGTTCCGGTGTGCCATGCCGGCTCCCCATCCAGTAGTACCACGCCATCACGGCGCCGGATATCACGCCCCATGTCAGGTAGAACCGGAGGGCCCGGCTCCGGGCCGAGGAGGCCTGCCAGGGCAGGAGGCGCCGCAGCAAGGTTCCAAACGCGCCTCGCCCGATCCACGCACTCACGGCGAGCGCCGCGAGCGCCGGAGCACCGGCGAAAACCAGGATCAGCCAGGCCATGGGCTGTTCGGTGACCGCGTATCGGATGATGCCGAGTGCGCTGGCAGTCAGGTGTTCGCGGTGGAGGAAGGCACGCAGGCCGCCGAGGACATCAGGCGCGCCCGGCAGGAGAATGCTCACGGCCATGACGCCCATCGCGATCAGTAGCGACAGACCGTAGTAGACCGGAAGTCGATGGCGCTCGATCCACCGTTCGGCCACGAGGCCCCCTTCGTACGAGAGCCGCCGCTCCAGTCAGGAACGGCGGCTCGGGTCATGAATCAGTTCGGGATCAGGCTTGCTTCTGAGCGTTCAGTTTCTTGATCTCGGACTCGTAGCGGGAACCACACTTCGCCAGGACCTCAGTCGCGTGGAAGATGCCGTCACGACCAAGCTTGCCCGACATGATAACTTCAATCTCGCTGGCGTCGTTGAAGGTGTCCGGCACGATGCCCTGATAGGTCACCGCAAACCGCTGACTGCTGTCGGACACCTCGAAGTCGATTCGCTGGTTGGAGGGATCGCGCTTGATCGAACCCCGAACCACCTTGGCGCCAACCTTGAGCCCGACGTCGTGGAATGACGGGTCGGTCCTGGTGCGCTGAACGAGTTCCGTTGGACTCAGGAAGTACACGCCGGTCTGGCGAACGCCCGAGTAGATCAGGAAAACGATCGCGGCGACAATGATCACCGCTCCGATGACGAACTTGTTTCCGGCGTTCATGGATGGAAAGATAGCCTGACCTCGGGCCCAGCGAAGGGCCGCCCCGACTGCCCGCTCCCGGCCCGACCCCGCTCGTGGCGCATTTCCAGTCGTGAATCCTGAACAAAGCTGTCGAGTTTCCGACGGGTCGCCCGAGCCAGCCTGATCCGGCCCCACACCGGTCGCCAGGCCCGCCGGGGCCGCGGCCCCCAGAAGAGGATGGGCCCGGCTCGGACGCGAACGGTGAAGCTGGCGCCAGCGCTTGACGGATGTAGGCCCCTGCCGTACCCTCAACCCTGAGTCCCAGCCGACGCTACGAAGTCCCCCGCGTCCATACCCTCCATCTGAAGGCCGGTCAGAGTGAGTATGTCATCCGAATTCAAGGAATTCGCCCTCAAGGGCAACGTCATGGATCTCGCCGTCGGCGTGATCATCGGCGGGGCCTTCGGCAAGATCGTGGATTCGTTGGTGAAGGACCTGATCATGCCGGTGGTGGGGAAGATCTTCGGCGGCCTCGACTTCTCCAACTACTTCATCGCGCTCGGCGCCCCGCCGGCCGATTTCAAGGGGCCGATGACCTACGACGCGCTGTCGAAGGCCGGGGTCCCCCTGTTCGCCTACGGCAACTTCCTCACCATCGCCATCAACTTCATCATCCTCGCGTTCATCATCTTCATGATGGTGAAACAGGTCAACCGGATGAGGTCGAACGCCCCGCCGGCGCCCCCGGCGCCGCCCGCGCCGACTCCCGAGGACGTCCTGCTGCTGCGGGAAATTCGCGACGCCCTGAGGAAGTAGCGGATTCGATCCCGGCCGGCGCGTCGATCACGTCGTAGCGAATCGCCGGCTCCTTCTCGATCCCGCTGTCGACGCCCTTGAGCCAGTGGTGCGAGATCGAAGCCTTGGTTGCCGCCGTGGAACCACGGCTCGATGTCCCCGGCGGAATTGAGTAACTTCCCGAAGGCTGCCTTACCCACCAGACACCGCCGAACCGCTGATGACCTACTCGACCCTGCTGTATGAAGTGCGTGACGGGATTGCTTTCATCACCGTCAATCGCCCTGACAAGTTGAACGCCCTGAACGCCCAGGTCATCGCGGACCTCGGGGCCGCCGTGGATCGGGTGCGTACCTCGGCGGACGTACGGGCCGCGATCATCACCGGCGCCGGCCCCAAGTCGTTCGTGGCGGGGGCGGACATCGGCGGATTCCAGAACCTGGAGGTGACCGAGGCCCGTCGCCTCTCGGCCAAGGGGTCCGGCATCTTCCGAAGCATCGAACGCAGCACCAAGCCCTACATCGCGGCAGTGAACGGGTTCGCGCTGGGCGGCGGCTGCGAACTCGCCATGGCATGTCATATCCGAATTGCGGGCGAGAATGCCAGATTCGGCCAGCCCGAAGTGAAGCTCGGCATCCCGCCCGGCTACGGTGGCACCATCCGGCTTGCCCGCCTTGTGGGCAAGGGTCGGGCGATCGAGCTGCTGACCTCCGGCGCAATGATCGACGCCCGGGAGGCCCACCGGATCGGGTTGGTCAACCACATCCACCCCGCCGATCAGCTTCAGGCCGAAGCGGAGAAGCTGGCCCGGACGATCATGGCGAACGCCCCGCTCGCGGTGGCGACCTGCATCGACCTCGTGAATCTGCAGGAGAGCCTGCAGATGGACGACGCCCTGGCCCTCGAGTCGGCGATGTTCGCGATGTTGTTCCAGACCGCCGACGCCACCGAAGGGACGTCGGCGTTCCTGGAGAAGCGGGCCCCGAACTTCAAGGGCCAGTAGGCGATCGTGGACGTTCGGCAGGTGCACGTCACGGGGTTCCGCAACATCGGGCACCTCGAACTCGACCTTCCCCCGGAAGGCGCGGTCTTTCTCGGGCCCAACGGCCAGGGCAAGACCAACCTGCTCGAAGCGATCTATTACCCTGTTCTCTTCCGGAGCCTCCGTTCCGCCAAGGACACCGAACTGATCCGGCACGGCGAGTCGGGTTTCCGGGTTCGCCTCGACCTGACCGACCACACCGGCCCCCGGTCCATCGAGGCGGGCTTCCTGGCGGCGGGCCGGCGGAAACGGGTGGCGGTCGACGGCGCCGAACCGGCCCGGATGACGGACGCCCTCGGCGTCTGGCTGGCCGTGGCGTTTCTGCCCAGTGACGTGGCCCTCATTTCCGGCGGCGCCTCGGAACGGCGCCAGTTTCTCGACCGGGCCCTTGCTCTGTCCGATCCGCGTTACCTGAGGAACCTCCGGCACTACCGGGCCGCGGTCGAGCAGCGGAACGCCGCGCTGCGCAAGGGCGATGCGCCGTCCGCGGCGGCCTTCGACCCCCTGATGGCCCGTTACGGCGCCCCGGTGATCGCCGCCCGTCTCGCCTGGGCCGAGCGGTGCGGGCCGGCCTGGCGGGATACCTGCGCCGCGCTGGGCGAGCCGATGGCCGTTTCCTTCGCTTACCGGGGCCGGCCGGATCTGGTCGATCCGGATACCTGGCCCGCGGCGCTGGCGGACGCCAGGGGGCGCGACCTCGCCACCGGAGCCAGCAGCTTGGGCCCGCACCGGGACGACCTCACACTGAGCCTTGGCCAGGCCCCGCTCAGGGTCGCGGGTTCGACCGGGCAGCAACGGACCGCGGCCATCGCCCTGAAACTGGTGGAATGGGATACCCTCGCGGAGGCCAGCGGGTCGCCCCCCGCTCTCCTGCTCGACGATGTGTTTGCCGAGCTCGACCGGGGCCGCCAGAACCGGCTGGCGGCCCGGCTGCTGGACACGCCCGGCTGCCAGGTCTTCGTGACCGCCCCCAGGCCCGATGAGCTCCCGGATGCGCTCCACCTGCCCGTATTCGACGTTCTGCGCGGCGAGGTGACCCGCCGGACGGCCCCGAAGGCCGCATGACCCGGATGCGACGCGATAACCGGCGCCCGACCCCGTTAGGCGATCTCCTCGAAGCCTACCTCGACCGGACCAAGCTCACCCCGCGGCTCGACCTCGCCAGCGCCGTGGAGCGCTGGGCCGTGATCGTGGGAGAGCGGGTCGCGGCCAACGCCCAGGCCGAGGCGGTTTCCGCCGACGGCGTGCTCTGGGTCCGGGTCCGTTCCTCCCCGTGGGCCATGGAGTTGTCGCTGATGGCACCGCGCATTCTGGCGGTGCTCAACGAAGGCCGACACGGCAAAATTCGCGAGCTTCGGTGCCGGGTTGGGCTCGCCCCGCCGCCCGAGGCGGAAACCGCCATCGAGAGTCCGAAACCATGACCGAGCAGACACCCCGAACCGATGCCGAATGGCGGGCCGCCCTGACCGCTGAGCAGTACCGGGTGCTCCGCCAGCAGGGGACGGAACGAGCGTTCACCGGGGCCTACTGGGATTGTCATGACGGGGGCGTCTACCGCTGCGCCGGGTGCGGCGCCGACGTGTTCGACGCCAGCACCAAATTCGACTCGGGGTCGGGATGGCCCAGCTTCACGGCACCGAAAACGGCGGCGGCGGTTGAGGAAACCACCGACATGAGCCATGGCATGCAACGGACCGAAGTGCACTGCGCCCGGTGTGGCGGCCACCTCGGTCACGTATTCCCGGACGGCCCTCGGCCGACCGGGCTCCGCTACTGCATCAACTCGACTTCCCTGGACCTCGACCGCACGACCTGAACGATCAGCCCAGGTCCTTCTGGCTTTGAATCACCCGACCCACGATCCCATAGGCGATCGCTTCGTCGGCGGTAAGCCAGAAGTTGCGGTGGGTATCCTCTTCAATCCGTTCCAGCGCCTGCCCCGTCTGGCGGGCAAAGACCCGGTTGAGCCGATCCCGCATCCGGAGAATCTCGCGGGCTTCGATTTCAATATCCGATGCGCTCCCGCCGGTACCACCGGCCGGCTGGTGGAGCAGAAACCGGGTGTTCGGCAGGCAGAGCCGGTCCTCGACGGGCACCGACACGAAGATCAGTGCCGCCGCACTGGCCACCCACCCGGTCCCCACCATCCTGACCTTGGGCGCGATGAAACGGACCAGGTCGTGGATCATGTCACCCGACTCGACATGTCCGCCCGGGCTGTTGATGAACATCGTGATCGGGTCCGACGAGTCGGCCGCGAGGGCCAGCAGTTGACCGGTGACGGAGGAGGCGACGCGTTGATTGATCTCGCCGGTGATGATGACGGTCCGCGCCTTGAACAGGCGTTGGCCGATGACATCCGGGACGTCCGGCTTCCGCTCGACGGTGGGTTCTTCCTTGGGGGGCTCTCGCGGTTGAAAACGGGCCGGGATCGCCCCGGCGGAGGCCAAACTTAAGGGGGAGGGGGGAGCGGCGGATAGCCTCCGCGGCGGCCTTCCAAGCGCTCCCGAAACACCCCCTGTCCCGGCTATTTTTCGGTTGCGCCGGAAGGGGGGATCAGGCCCCGGCGAGCCAACCTGCTCCACCGACGACAAATCGAGACCCATGGCCAAAGAATCGAACGGGAACGACGAGAAGAACGGCAACGGCGACTACGGTGCCGACAAGATCCAGGTACTCAAGGGTCTCGAGGCGGTTCGCAAGCGCCCCGGCATGTACATCGGGTCGACCAGCGAAAACGGCCTGCATCACCTGGTGTACGAAGTCGTCGACAACTCGATCGACGAGGCCCTCGCCGGCTACTGCGACGAGATATCCGTCACCATTCATGCGAACGACAGCATCACCGTTACCGACAACGGCCGGGGCATTCCAGTCGACATCCACCCGACGGAGAAGATCCCGGGCGTCGAACTGGCGCTGACCGTACTGCACGCGGGCGGCAAGTTCGACAAATCGAACTACAAGGTTTCTGGCGGCCTGCACGGCGTCGGCGTTTCGGTGGTCAACGCCCTGTCAGAAAAACTCGAGGTCTTTGTCGACCGGGACGGGAAGCGCCACCACATGGCGTTCGTCCGGGGCCAGACCACGAAGCAGCTCACGGTGGTTGGCAAGGCCAAGGCCACGGGCACCACCGTGTTCTTCAAGCCGGATCCCGAAATCTTCACCGTCCTGGAATACAACTACACCACCCTGGCGGACCGGCTGCGACAGCTCGCCTTCCTCAACAAGGGTGTGTCGATCGTCCTCAAGGACGAACGGAAGACGCCGGCGCACGGGGAGACCTTCTTCGCCAAGGGCGGGCTGATCCAGTTCGTGGAATGGCTCAACCGCAACAAGAAGCCGCTTCACCCGAAGCCCGTCGCCTTCTCGGCGACGGCCAATGACGTCGACGTGGACCTCGCCCTCCAGTACGAAGACGGGTACAACGAGAACACCTTCACCTTCGTCAACAACATCAACACTCACGAAGGCGGAACCCACCTGACCGGGTTTCGGGCGGCGCTCACCCGGACGATCAACGACATTGCCAAGAAGGGCGGCCACCTCAAGAAAGAGGACTTCGGCCTCTCCGGCGAGGACATCCGGGAAGGGCTGACCTGTGTCCTCCACGTCAAAGTGAAGGAGCCGCAGTTCGAGGGGCAGACCAAGACCAAGCTCGGCAACTCCGAAGTCGAGAGCGTGGTCAAGGCCGTGGTCAACGAGAACCTCAGCAACTACCTCGAAGAGCACCCCGCGGTTGCCCGAGTGATCATCGAGAAGGCCGTGAGCGCCGCGCGGGCCCGCGAGGCCGCCAGGAAGGCCCGCGACCTGGTCCGGAAGAAGTCCGGCCTCGAAAACGCCGTCCTGCCCGGCAAGCTGGCGGATTGCTCTCTCGACGACCCGGCCCTGTGCGAGATCTACATCGTCGAAGGCGACTCGGCCGGCGGCAGCGCCAAGCAGGGCCGAAACCGCTCGTTCCAGGCCATTCTGCCGCTGCGCGGCAAGATCCTGAACGTCGAACGGGCCCGGATCGACAAGATCCTTGGCAACGAGGAAATCCGGGCGATGATCACCGCCATCGGCGCCGGGGTCAAGGAGGATTTTTCGCTTGACGACGCTCGGTACCACAAGATCATCCTGATGACCGACGCCGACGTCGACGGCGCCCACATCCGGACCCTGCTCCTTACGTTCTTCTTCCGGCAGATGCCCGAGTTGATCGACGCTGGATTCGTCTACATCGCCCAGCCCCCCCTGTACCGGGTCGCCAAGGGGAAGGAAGAATTCTACGCCTACAACGAGGCGGAGCGGGACGAGTACGCCAAACGGCTGGTGGGCCCCGAAGGCAAGGGCACCGTCAACATCCAGCGTTACAAGGGCCTGGGCGAAATGAACCCCGACCAGCTCTGGCACACGACGATGGACCCTGAGAAGCGGACCATCCTGCGGGTCACTCTGGAGGACGCCGTCGATGCGTCACGGCTGTTCGAGGAACTGATGGGTGACGAAGTGGAACCGCGCCGCCTGTTCATCGAGCAAAACGCGCGGTACGTGTCGAACCTCGACGTCTGATCAGATCACAGGCCGACTCGCGTCCTGGCTCACAACGTCAGGACGCGGTGGCCGTCGCCGTGGCCCGATGGAGCGTCGGGCCTGGGTCGTGTGTCATCAGGAGGTAGCCCGCGAAGATCAACAACAACCCGAGTAATTCGGTGACGTAGAGGACCTCAACGTGGCCGAAGCGGGTAAAACTGCCTCCGATCCCCGGGAGAATCCCGCCCACCGCGATCGTCACGTTGGCCAGCACCCGGCGCAGCCCTGCGCGCCCTTGCTCGCGCCAGTACCGCATCGCCGACCAGACCGCTCCGCCAATCAGGACCAACGCCGCATAGGTGTTGATGAACGGACTGAAGGCGCGCACCCATTGCGAGCCGAACACGCGGCCCGACAGGCGGTGGGTCTCGACCAAAGAATGATCAACAGGCACGGTGAAAGCGGCCAGGGCTCCCACAGTGATCACCGTAACCAGAACCATCGTCATCCGGTCGGCGACCTTCCTGGACCAGATCAAGTACGCGGTGCCCTGAGCCAGCGGCGCGCCCCCGAGCAAGGCGCCGGTCACGTACCAGAGCCGAAAAACCGATTCGCTCCATCCAAACAGCGTAGTCCAGGCCTCGGTCGTGGTCCCGGCGGCGTAGGTGACCATCCCGATGCCCCACCAGAGGAGGTGAAGCCCACCCCGCTGCCGGAACCGCTTGAACACGGTTACGGCGAAACCGATCGCCACCGCCGTCGTCAGAATCGGGATGTAGTGAACCAGCGATTCGTCAGCCACGTCAGAATTCCAGTCGGATGGCCGTCACCAGGTTTCGCGGCAGCTCCGGCCGGAAGAACGAAGTATTGGATGCCTCGGCGTAGAGCTGGTTGGTGAGATTGTTGATCACCACGTCCAGCTCCGGTCGAATCCGCCCGAACTGCGGCAACCGGAAGGCGCCGCGGACGGCGTGAACCGTGAACGGAGGCAGGACGGCACCGACCGGGCTGGTGCCGAGGTCGATATCCTTGCGCTCGCCCTGGTGCCGCACGTCATAACTCAGCCGCACCCGCCCGCGGGCTTCCCGCCACGACAACTCCCCGCCGACCTTGCTGCCGTAGCTGTCCCCGATCGGATTCTTCTGATCGACGTTCTTCGACGTGAGCGTGGTGTAATGGCCGAGGACCGCGACACCGGAACCGATCTGGACTTCGGCCAGGGCCTCGACCCCGTGATCCCGCAGTTTCTCGATGTTCTGGTTCTGGTAGGCGGGGAAATTGCCCACCTTAGTCCCGAGCGGCACGATCCGGATACCGTCCTGGATGGTGTTATTGAAGTAGGTGGCCTCGGCGTACACTCGGTCACTTCGGTACTTGAATCCGACATCGATGTTGAGGTTGGTTTCCGGCTTGAGGCTGGGGCTCGCGACCTGATAGCCATTCCCCTCCGGGGTCGCGCCGTCGAAGTAGCGTTCAATCAGGTTCGGGGCCCGAAATCCCCGGCCGACCGTGGCCACGAGATTGAGCTTCGAGGAGGCCTGCACCTGGGCGCTGATGTTCCCGACCAGGGTGCCGTTCGATGCCTTCACGGCTCGGCTGGCCGGCAGGCCCGGCGTGGTCCGGGTGGTGGCGCGGATCGCCTGGGCCCGGAGACCGGCCGTCAGCGTAAGGCGGTCGGCGGCCGCGAACTGCCCCTGGACGAAGGCGCCCGCGGTGCCATAGTTCGCGTTCGGAATCGACGAGGTCTTCGACGTACGGACCGTCGGTGGACCGAACACGGTGGTCGTCGACGTGCTCGAGTCGGTATTGACCGAGTGGTCCAGATACCAATCGGCGCCGTAGACGATCGTATGACGACCGGCCACGACTTTGGTCAACTCGAGCCTCGCCCCGTAACTGCCGATGTCGGTGTAGTTGTGGCTCCGAATCTTGATCCCGGCCGTCGGCGGAAGTGGCGCCCCAAAGGGGATATCGATCTGCTGATCAAAGTCCCGCCGATTGGACGCCGTCACCGCCGACAACGAGAGCCGGTCCGCGATCCCCCAGCCAAGACTCAGCTGCTGGAAGCTGGCGGTCAGGCGGTTCACGTTCTGGTTCGGGTAGAGGAGCCGTACGAGGACACCGGTGGTGTCGCCAAGCGACTTCGGATTGACGAACCCGAACCCGGCATCGCGAACCTCGTAACGGCTGACCCGGAGGCCGATCCTGCCGTGGTCTCCGACATCGTAGCTCATCCGGGCGCTGTAGTTCCGGTCGCGCACGCCGACGTCGTTGACCCGCTCTGGCGTGCTGAAGGCCAGCCGCCCGAAGGTGCCGGTCGGCGCGAAATAGTCGCCCGCGTCCCTGACACTCGCGGAGGCGGCCATGCCGAACCGTCCGGACCGGACGCCGAACCGGGCGTGACCGAAGTTCTGATCATCCGCGCTCGACCGGCGCAGGAGCAAGGAACCGAAGGCTCCGTTGTGGCCCCGGGCCGGCGTCTCGAGCGTAATCTGGTTCACGACGCCGCCGATCGCGTCGGTCCCGTAAAGCACTGACGCGGGCCCGCGAACGATTTCCACCCGGGACAGGTCGTTGACGTCGGTCAACGACGGCAGCTCCCCGAAATCCTGCTGCCGGCGGGCATTGTTGAGCCGAAGACCATCCTCGGCGAGCAGGATACGCTGGCCCCGCTGGCCCCGGATGATCAGCCGCCCCTGGTTCGGGCCGACCCCGGTGACATCAACGCCCGGAAGATTCCGGAACAGGTCGCCAACCCCGTTCGGCACCTCGCGGCGCACCACCTGGGAGTCGATCACGAGCACGGGCGTCGCCGTTCGGAAGACCTGGGTCTCGGACCGCGTGGCCGTAACGGTGATGGGAGCAAGCCTGGTGACCTTGATGGTCGTGTCGGCGGAACGATGCCGGGCCGAGTCGGCCTGGGCAGCCGCGGTACCCGCGTTGAGGGCGCCCATCGCAAGGGCGAGGCCGATGATCCACGTTGTCCGCAGAGTTCCTCCAGAAGGGATTCTGAAGAAACCTGTTTGATCGGTCGATGACCGGGCACCGCAACGCTACGGGAAGGGGTCCCCGTAGTTCTACGGCCCCTGCTGGCCGATGACGTTGGCCTCGATGGCAAACCGGGTCAGGCCGGCCGCGTTGGGAATGCCCAGTTTCCGCATCAGACTCTCACGGTAGGACTCGACGGTCCGGACGCTGAGCCCGAGCGAGGCCGCGATCTCCTTGTTGAGCTGCCCGCTGGAGACGCCGATCAGCACATCACGTTCCCGGCGGGTCAGCAGTTCGAGCCGTTGGCCCGCGGCCGTCATAATCGGCGCCACCGGGTCGCCTGATGGGTGGGTCGGGGAAAAGGCGGTCCGTCCGCTCCTGACCGTGCGGATGGCCTCCCGAAGCGCCTCGGGGAGCGAGTCTTTGCGCAGATACCCGTGCGCGCCGGCCCGGGCGCTCTCCAGCACGTACTCGTGATGATCGTGGACCGACAGCATGAGGATGCGAACCTCGGGATACCGCGACCGGAGCTGGGCCGCCACCACGATCCCGTTGTCGCCCGGCAGGTTGATGTCCAGTACGACGACGTGGGGTATCAGGCTGGCGACGGCTGCGACCGCGTCCGTCGCGTTGCCGGCCTCCCCGACGACCTCGAATTCCGGTCTCGCCAGCACCTGGCGGAGCCCCTCGCGGACCAGCGGGTGGTCATCGACGATCAGAATCCGAATCGGTTCACTCATGTGTCCCCCGGTCCGCCGGCACCCGAATCACCATCGTCACGCCACCCGACTCCGCCACACCCATGTCGACCGTCCCGCCCAGCGAGCCGATCCGTTCCCGGAGCCCGAAGAGACCGGACCGGCCGGGGCCGGCGACGAGGCGGGCCCGGTCGGCCGCGGCGAGAGGGGAGCCATAGTCGACCAGGCGAAGCACGAGCCAGTCCCCCTCCCGTGACAGCCGGACATCCACCCGGCCGGGGTTCCGGGCGTGGCGCGCCACGTTCGACAGCCCCTCCTGGACCGCCCGGAACAGCGCCAGCTCCGTGTCCGGTCGCCACCGGGTGTCTCCGAGATCGGCCGAGAAATCGACCGCGAGCCCGCTCCGGTCGCTGAAATCGCCGGTCATCGCCCGAAGGGCCGGTCCAAGGCCGAGATCCTCGAGCACCGCCGGCTGAAGGTCTTCAGTCACGCTCCGGATGCTTCGGGTGCCGACATCGACCAGATCCACCAATCGGTCGAATCGTCCGCCAAGGGCCGGCGGTGCCGCCTCCCGGAGCGAGCCGATCTGGAGCTTCAAGGCCGAAAAGACCTGGGCCGTCTCGTCATGCAGTTCGCGGCCCAGTCGCCGGCGCTGCTCCTCATGATCGGTGATCATCCGGGCGCTGAGCCGCTCGAGATCGGCGGTACGGGCCGCCAGCGAGCGATATAGCTCCGCCTGCTCGAGGCCCGCACCAACCTGTTCCCCCACGGCGGTCAGGATGCTGTCGTCGAGCGCGGCGAACGGCGCCGCCACGTCACCCACAATCACCAGTACCGCGGCCGGCCCGCCGGTCCGTGTGCCTAACGGGAGCACCGCGGCAAAGGGCGGTGTACCGGCCGGTGGCCGGGGCCGGCCTTCGAGCCGGGAGCGGCCGGTGACCGTTGCTTCCCGAACGAGTTCGCCCAACCATGCCGGCAGCCCGTCCCAGCTCCAGTCGGCGCAGCTCCCGACGGCCCCGTCCACACGGGTTCGGACTCCATCGACCGCCACCAGCGCCGATCCGGTGACTCCGCGCAGGCCCAGGGGGCGCCGGAGCAGGACGTCACGGGCATCCGTCGTGTCGGGACGCCGCACATCAGCGCTCAGGGCGGCCAGCGTCAGGAGGCCGGCCTTGAACTCTTCGACCACGAGGAGCAGCATGCCGCCGCCCATGGCCAGGATGAAGAGGGTATCGACATAATAGCCCCACGGGTTCCAGGCACCCCGGGCCCGCAGGATCGGGTAGTCGAGGTGGTGGAGCCCCCAGAGCAGCAGCGTCACGGCCAGAAAGCCACCCGCGAACGACCCGGTCCGCTGGCGATAGCGCCAGAACACGATTCCGGTCCATGCCGTGGTGAGGCTGAGGAACCCGACCGCCGGGCCGGCCGCAAGGCCGAACTGGTCGAGCACGAAGATCGCGATGTAGGACCAGACGACTGGAAACGCCAGCAGCCAGAGATACCATGGTCGCCAGACGAGTTGACGGGAAAACACTTGCGCCGCGTAGAGCAGCCCGAGCGCGGTCCAGCCAAGCAGGACCTGGTGCCAGTAGAGGAAGGCCCAGCGACCGGTAATCAGGAACGAACCGATTGCCCCGAGCCCGACGGCATACCCCATCAGCGCCATGGCCCACCAGAAGAAGTGGGCCTTGCGGTGGCGCCGGTACAAATAGAAGAAGAGCCACGCCAATCCCAGCGTGACGGTGGTCTGGAGCAGCGCGGCACCGAGTTCGCTGATAGCGTATACCTGCATCGGCTCCAAGCAAATCCACGCCGGGGCCCGGCACAAGCCCCGGCGGTGCTACCCGGTGATACGCTGCGTTACCGGCGGCCCTTGGACAGGAACCGTTCGAAACAGCGCAGCACCCAGCCAAAGCCACCCGGGGACCGGAGCACCTGCGGTGACTCGTTGGCGCACCGCTTGAGGAGCCGCCGCAGCGCCGACCCGGAGGAGAACCCCAGCGACCGCGCGATGACCGCCACCGAATCCGTGCTCTTCTCGAGCCGGTAGGCCGCCGTCAGTGCCGTGCTCCAGGTCACGAGCACGCTCACCGGCGGCATTCCGGCCCGCCTGAGCTGCGTCGCCAGGCTCTTCGCCGACATGCCCACCGATCGAGCGATGACGTCCGCCCGGGGCTGATTGCTCGCGTGATCCAGGCAGAACCGCACCACCGGAATGAACGGGCTCGGCACCCGACGGTACAGCGCCTGGTCGGTCAGTTGCTGAAAGGCGACATCGCTGGCCCGGGTGAGGTTCGACAGCAGCCGCCGCTCGAGTTCCGATTCATCGCGAAAGACCACGGCGGACACGCCACCGGCCAGGAACGGGATGATCTGGTGAGCCGCGTCCGGTCGATCGCACCAGAGCAGAATCGGGAGGTCCGGGCGGCGGGACCGAACCGCCGCCACTGCCCGCGCCGACGACACGCCGTGGCGGTCTTCGAGGTCGACCACCACCGCCAGCGCCTCCCTCGCCGAGGATCGAGACACGAGATCGTCGAGATCATCGCACCACACGATGTCGCCGAACGCCCGGCATGCCTCCGCGAACCGGGGGCGGCTCCCAACGTCGGAGAGCTGCACCAGAATGTGGTGCAGCGTCGCCAGTCCCCGGGCATCGAGCGCCCGGGGGCTCTGGCCCGGCTCCCGTTTCTTGGGCTCCGACAGCCAAGCCGCCATGGTCACGGGCGCCGACATGTCGCGGCCTCCCGTGGTCCACCTGCAAGTCCTGGCAGCGCCCGCGAAAACGGCATGACGACTCCTTGGCGAATTGCCCTGACGGACCGGAGCACATTCCCGGACCCTCGGACCTTCAAATCCCGAGGCCCCAATGACCTCGGCCGGGGCGACGGCGTCCCCCTCTCGGATGAAGGAGGCAAGGGACACGCCAAGCGGCGCCCGGTTTCCGGGAGCCTTGAACGCGCAATGGTTTGCGTGGCCGAAGATCGGTCAGGTGAGAACTTCGATGCCCGCGCGGGTGATCCGGTGGCTGATCAGAGGGAGCGGATCCGCCCGTTCCCCGATAGCAATGGCCCGGCGGATCGCGACCTCGGCCGCCGCGGCGTCGGCCGCCGTGCGGGCGTGCACGATGGCCAGCCGTTCACCGGCCACCACCCGCTGGCCGGGACGACAGGCCAGCTCGACTCCAACGGCCCAGTCGACGGCCTGATCCGCCCGCGCCCGGCCACGAAGAGGAGGAACCCGAGACCGACGTTAAGATCACGCCCACCGAAAACGGCCCCTACCTCGTCGAGGGACTCGTCCGCGTCGTCGATGCCGACGGGAGGGGATACGACCTCTCCG
>JANMXA010000077.1:0-12250 GCA_031394255.1 Gemmatimonadota bacterium | reverse complement strand
GCGTGTGATCGAGGTCCAGGTGACAACGCGAAGCCACACTGTCGGCGAGAATCGGCGCGAATCCGGAGGATGGCCGCCGGACGATCATGCGGTCGAACTGGCCTAACGCGATGGAGATGGCCACGATTCGGGCTGCCGCCGCCGCAGTGGAATCCCGAGCTAACTCGAGCGCCCCACGGAATACGCTCGAGTCCTGGATTCGGCGCAGCGCCTGCTCAAGGCCGCTCAACCGGCTGGTGTCGGCGCGGACGGCTTCGGCGCGGAGGACCTTGGCAAGCGCCTGGCCACCGACGCCGCCGCATCCGGCGAGCTTGGGCCAGGTTGCCGGATCAGCCGAAGGTGCTTCGGACCACCGGCCGCAGGCGGGATCAGGCTGCTGGGCAAATCCCGGCGTGGCTCCGCCGAAGAGGAGCGCTGCCGTGAGCGAGGTGGCGATGACGATCCGCGTCATGCCCGTTCGCGAGTTCGCGGGACCACGGCCCAACAGAGATCTGGCCGGCGTCATCGGCTAGGGAATCGGCCTGGGGGTCGAAAGCCGGAGCATCAGCAATGCCGCACGTTCCGCCGCCATCTTGAGCGACGGCAGGTACACCCCCTCCTCGGGCGCATGCGAACCAAACCCCGCCACTCCCAGCCCGTCCAGCCCATCCACGATCCCGGCCACGAACGAAATGTCCCCCGCGCCACGCTGCTCGGGCGGGAGCGCCTCGATGGCGGGATAGCCGAGGTCCTGGCTCACCTGATCGAACACCCGGAGCACCGCTCGGCCCCCGTCGGTCGGGGGCATGCCGGGGTAACCGTCGTCAAACGAGATCACGGCGGTCGTGCCGGGAAGGTTGGCGGCCACGATCTCCCGCATCACCGCGCGGGCCGAGTCGAGTTGGCCCGGGGTGAGGAACCGGAGATCCCCCTGCACGACGACCTGTTTGGCGATGATGTTGGTCTTGCCGGCGGCGCTGCCTTTGACGGCCTCCGAATCGTAGACCACGTCAGTGCCGCCGACGATGGTGCCGGGGTTGAAGGTGAGATAGGGCTGCTTCGAGAGCCGAACGCGAAACTCGTCCAGGATCCGGGCCGCCTCGAAGACCGCGCCAAAGCCGGTTTCGTTCCGGAAAATGCCGCTCGAGTGGGCCTGGCGGCCGGTGACGGTCATGACCCACCCCGACGCACCGCGCCGCGCGATGGTGGCCGAGGCGGCCGAGCCACCTTCGAAGGCGAGCGCCACGTCGCTCCGCCGGGCGGCCTCGATCAGCGCCGTGCGGGCCACGGAGAGCGGACGCCCGGCGCTCTCTTCGTCGCCGGTCATCACCACGATGATCCGCATGCCGTCGAGGGCGCCGGCCTGTTTCAGGGCCTTGAGCGCCAGCACAATGGCCACGTCGCCGCCCTTCATGTCGGCGGTACCCGCGCCTCGCGCCACGGTGTCCCGACGGGCGAAACGGGTGCCTTCCCCTTCAAAAACGGTGTCGAGGTGGCCGATCAGCAGCAGTCGCTTGGCCCCCGCGTTGGCCCCTGGCCCATTCCACTCGGCGACGAGATGACCGGCCCGTTTCATCGCCGCTGGAAGCTCGACCCAGCGGGTGGCGAATCCCAACGCGTCGAGCTGCTGGCGGAAAATCTGACCCACGGCCCGGACCCCGGCGACGTTGAAGGTGCCGCTCGAGGTGTTGACGGCGCGTTCGAGCAGGGCCACCGCGTCGTCGAATCCAGCCGCCACCTGATTGCGGATCCGCTGTTCCCGCGAGGAGAGCGACTGAGCCGAGACGGAGCCGGCGCCGAGGACGGTGAGAAGCAGAAGCGAATGGGGAATGCGCATGTCCCAAGATACCGGGCGGATTCTTGCTCCGCACGGCCCGGCCGGTGATCTTGTGGTCGCAATGTCCTATCCGTTGATCGCGCATGGTGGTTCCGGCCCAGCCCTCCATTGGGCCGCGGCGACGGGATTCCCCAGCGAAACCAATCGAGCCGTGCTCGCCTCGTTGGCCGATCGGCATCGGTGCGTCACGATTCCGCCCCGGCCGCTCTGGCCCGATGCCGGCCCGGCGCCGTCTGAACCGGGAAGCTGGGAGGAATACGCCGACGACATCGATGCCGGTCTCCGCGAGCACGGCATCGAGGGGGCGATTCTGGTCGGACACTCCTATGGTGGGGTCGCGTCGCTGATCGCCGCCGCGCGGCACCCGGGTCGGTACCGGGCGCTCATCATGCTCGACCCGACGCTGCTACCCGCGGCGGTGCTCGATCTGTTCCGGGCGTCGAAGGCCACAGGCTGGCGGAACCCGATTCCGCATCCCTTGGCCGGCCGGGCGCGGGAACGGCGGAGCGAGTTTGCCAGCCGGGATGAAGCCTTCGAGGCGTGGCGCGGGCGAAAGCTTTTTGCCGACTGGTCCGACCAGTCGCTGCGGGACTATGTGGATGCGGGGTTGGCGCCGAACGGCTCGGGCTTGTCGCTTCGCTGGTCTCCGGCGTGGGAAGCCCACAGCTACGAGTCCATCTATACCGAGGCGTGGGACGAAATTCCGAAGCTCTCGCCCGATCTGCCGGTCCTGCTCCTTTGGGGCGGTGATTCCGACACCTTCGTGGCCGCATCGGGTGAGCGATTCAAGACATTGGCTCCCTGGGCCACCGTCGAGGCCGTGCCCGGTTTTGGGCATCTCTTCCCGATGGCCGCGCCGGACGAGACCGCGCGGCGGATTCTCGCATGGCTGAGGGAGCAGGGGATCGACCGATAGGCGGCGAAGCGAACTTTCCGAAGGGGGCATGATGGCGTTTCGAGAGATGGCGGGATTGCTGCTGGTGGTGCTGACGAGTCCGGTGGCTGCCCAGCAGCCGAAGATTGAGATCCAGTCATCGGGCACCAAGGCTCGGCTGCAGGCCGTTTCGGCGGTGGACGATCGGGTCGTCTGGGCAAGCGGAACCGGCGGGACCGTGGTCCGCACGGTGGATGGCGGGAAAACCTGGCGCGCCACGGTGGTGCCGGGTGCCGATTCGCTCGAATTCCGCGATGTCCACGGGTTCGATGCCGGCCATGCGGTGTTGCTCGCCTCGGGGCCCGGTTCCAAGTCTCGGCTCTATCGGACCGAGGACGGCGGCGGAACCTGGTCGCTGATCTGGACCAATCCGGACCCCAAGGGCTTCTTCGACTGCATCGACTTCGTGGGCCCGTTCGGGGTGGTCGTGGGGGACGCGACCGGCGACCGGTTCCCCCTCCTGGCGACGACCAACGGCGGCAAGAGCTGGGCGCCCTACACCCCGCCGGGATGGGAGACGATTCCGGCACAGGAAGGCGAAGGAGCGTTCGCGGCGAGCGGAACCTGTCTGGTGCTGACACCGGACCGGGCCGCCTGGGTTGGCACGGCCAAGGGTGGCCGGGTGATCCGGTTCGGCCGTGACCGGGCTGAGGTCTGGGTGCCGCCGATCATTCGCGATGCCCCGGGCGCGGGGATCTCCACCCTGGCGGTCAGGCCCGGCAACGTGATGGTGGCCGGCGGCGGCGACCTGGCCCGGTCGGGCGAATTCACCGACAACGTGGTGGTGAGCCGCGATGGCGGCCAGCACTGGTCGTTAGGCGGCCGGCCTCCGTTCACCGGCTCGATCTACGGCATGGCCTTCGTACCGTCGCGGCCGGGAACCTTGGTGGCAGTGAGCCCCAAGGGCGCGGCCTGGTCGAGCGACGACGGCGGGACCTGGAGCACGCTCGACGGCGGGGACTATTGGGGCATCGCGTTCACGAAAAACGGGACCGGCTGGATCGCCGGCCCCGCTGGGGCAATCGTTCGGGTCACCTTCTGACCGTTACCACAGTCTGACGCTACTCGGTGTCCTGGATCTTGAAGACCATCGCGGCCATCACACCGCCGAGGAAAGGCCCCACGAGATAGAGCCAGAGCGCGGCCCAGCTGCCGCCGCCAAGGATGACGTTGACGATGGTGGGCCCGAGGCCCACGGCGGGATTGAAGGCACCACCCGAGATCCCGCCGCCGGCAAACGCGGCAGCCATTACCGTCATGCCGATCGCGAGCCCATAGTAGGAATTGCCTTCCGTCTTCTTCGACGTCGCCGTATTCAGGACCACCAGGGCCAGCGCGAAGGTGTAGAGGATCTCGACCAGCAAGGCTCCCAGGGTCGATGCCGTCGCGGCGGGCGCCGGGGCGAAGGTCTGACCGGTGATCACGTTCACCATCAGCGCCGCGACGATCGCGCCCGCGACCTGACTCACCACATAGGGGATGAAGTCCTTCGACGGGAGGGCACCGCGCATCAATGCGGCAAGCGAGACGGCCGGGTTGTAGTGCCCTCCGGATACATGGCCACCCATATAAACCATGATCATGAGTGACGTGCCGATCGCGATCGGCGCGAACAGCGACCCGGACGTGACGGTCAAACCCATCGTCAGGACGAGAAAGAACGTACCAATAAACTCCGTGAGCAGTTTGCGCACGCGATCCTCTTTTGAAAGTGTGGGGGATGGCTCAAGATATCCCCGTTGCGGCCTACCGCCAGACCTGCCCTACCTGGCGGCCTTGGCGATGGCGGCCCGGGCGGCCTCGGTAAGGATCAGGCTTCCGCTCATGCCGGCGCGCTCGGCAAGCAGGCTGTCCCAGCCCTCGGTCCCGGCCCAGAAGACCTTCTTCAACTGGGCCATGGCCGCAGGACTAGCCGCGGCGAGCCAGCGGGCGCGTTTGCCCAGGGCATCGTCCATCGCTGGAATCGACTCGGCCACTTCGGCGTAGAGCCCGTGGGAAGCGGCCCAATCGGCGGTTCGCCAGTCGGCGTCCACGCTCATGGCCGAGAAGGGTCCGAAGCCGATCTTCTTCTCGATGACCGGGCCGACCACGAAGGGGCCGATCCCGACGGCGAGTTCGCTCAGTCTGATCGCGCAGGCGCCGGTGGCGATGGCCCAGTCTGCCGCGGCGATCACGCCCACGCCGCCCCCGGCAGCTTTGCCGTGGACTCTCACGAGGACGAATTTGGGACAGCGGATCATGGCCAGGATCACATTGGCAAAGCCGGAGAAGAATCGCTGGCCGTCGGCCGGGCCGGCGAGGGCACGGAGTTCATCAAAGGATGCGCCGGCACAGAACGGCCCCGCGCCTTCGCTCCGGAGGACGACGACCCGGGCGGCCGGATCAACGCCGGCGTCGGTGATGGCGCCGGCCAGCCGGCCGAGGAGTGCCCCGGGCAGGGAATTGCTCTTGGGGTGCCCGAAGCTGATGGTGGCAATGCCGTCAGCGGTGGACGACGTGACGTGACCGTCGTGGATGGGATCGACCGACACAGGCTGTTCCAGGGTGGATTCAACGGGAAAGTAACCGGCCGGCCCGGCCTGCGGGCCCCCGGCCCCGTCCTTATTATTGGTCCAACGATTCCGCCCACTCCGAGACCCGAATGACCCTTCGTTCCGCCGCATTGCTGACTTTCGGCCTGGCTGTCTCCGCTGCCGCCCAGACCCCCGCCCGGACCCCGAAACCGGTCGAAGCCGCGACCGCCTACGATCCGTCGGTCTACTCGTCGCCGGCCGCCACGTCAAATCGCTTCAAGGCGCTCCGGTGGCGGAACGTGGGTCCGTTCCGCGGCGGTCGCGCCGTCGCGGTGGCCGGCGATCCGATCAAACCGCTGGTGTTCTACTTCGGTGCCGCGAACGGCGGAGTCTGGAAGACCACGAACGCCGGCCAGACCTGGTTCAACGTCACCGACGGCAAGAGCGACATCTCCTCGGTCGGCGCGGTCACCGTGGCGCCGTCGGATCCCAACGTCATCTACGTCGGCACCGGCGAGTCGCAGCCACGGGAAGATCTGACCTATGGAACCGGCGTCTACCGGACCACCGATGGTGGTCAGAGCTGGCAGCACCTGGGCTTGAGCGAGACCCATCAGGTGGCCCGGATCGCGGTCGATCCGGCCAACCCGGACCGGGCCTTCGTGGCCGCCCTGGGGCACGCCTTCGGGCCTAACGCCGAACGCGGCGTGTTCCGGACGCTGGACGGCGGCAAGACCTGGAAGCGGGTGTTGTTCGTCGACGATTCGACCGGCGCCACCGACTTGTCGATGGATCCCACCAACCCGCGGATTCTCTTCGCCTCGATGTGGAAGTTCCAGCGGACCCCGTGGGGTATGGACGCCGGCGGCGGGCGGAGCGGTCTGTGGAAGAGCACCGACGGGGGCGACTCCTGGAAGGAACTGACCTTCAATCCGGGCATTCCGAAGAAGACCCTGGGGAAGATCGGCGTCTCGGTGTCGCCGGCGATGCCGTCGCGGATCTATGCCAGCATCGAAGCCCCGGACTCCTCAGGCGGCATCTTCCGTTCCGACGATGCGGGCGCCACCTGGCAGCTCACCAGCGGCGACCAGCGATTTTCGGTACGAGCCTTCTACTACAGTGCCATCACCGCCGATCCCGTCGATCCCAACACCGTCTACGTGATGAATCTCCAGGTCTGGCGCTCGGTGGACGGGGGGCACGACTGGGAGATGATCCGGGTGCCGCACGGCGATACCCACATCATGTGGGTCGATCCCAGGGACCCGAAGCGGCTGATCAACGGGAACGACGGCGGTGGCACCGTGTCACTCGATGGTGGCGCCACGTGGAGCAGCGAGGACAACCAGCCGACGGCTCAGTTCTATCACGTCACGACCGACAACCAGTTTCCCTACCGGATCTACGGAGCCCAGCAGGACAACAGCACCGTCAGCATCGCGAGCCGGTCCGATGATGGCCGGATCGGGATCCGTGACTTCTTCTCCGTCGCCGGCTGCGAGAACGCCCACATCGCGGTGGATCCGCGCAATCCCGCCGTGACGTACGGTGGCTGCTACACCGGGATGCTCAATCGCTACGACAGCCGGACCCGTCAGGTGCGGGACATCGCGGTCTGGCTCAGCAACTACGACGGCATCGCCGCGGCCCTGGTGCCGTTCCGGTTCCAGTGGACTTTCCCGGTGCTGCTGTCGCCGCACGATCCGAATGTCCTCTATGTGGCCAGTCAGTTCGTCCACCGGTCCACGACCGAAGGGGCCAGCTGGGAGAAGATCTCGCCCGATCTGACCCTGCACGAACCGAAGACGCTGGCCCGGAGCGGCGGCCCGATCCACGGCGACATGACCGGTACGGAGTGGTACGCCACGATCTACGCTCTGGCCGAGTCGCCGAAGACCAAGGGGTTGCTGTGGGCGGGCAGCGACGACGGACTGGTCCATATTCACCAGGGCGAAACCGGCACCTGGGAGAACGTGACCCCCAAGGCCTACGGTAAGTACACCAGGACGGCCGTGATCGAGCCGTCGCGCTTCGACGCCGGCACGGCCTACATCGCGGCCACCCGATACCAGCTCGACGATTTCGCTCCGTATCTCTGGAAGACTACCGACTACGGCAAGACCTGGTCGGCGATCAACGCCGGCATTCCGACCGGCGCATATACCCGGACGATCCGCGAGGATCCGGTGCGGCGCGGCCTGCTGTACGCCGGGACGGAAGCCGGGGTCTACGTCTCGTTCGATGACGGCGGCCACTGGGAATCGCTCCAGCTCAACCTGCCCCGGGCCAGTGTTCGCGACCTTACCATTCACGGCAACGACCTGATCGCCGCGACACACGGGCGGGCGTTCTGGATGATCGACGATATCGCGTCGCTTCGGCAGCTGGCGGATTCGGTCACGGCGCGGAAGGCGTTCCTGTTTCAGCCCTCGGCGGCGCTCAGGTGGTACGGCGGATCGGGGCGTTCGCTCACCGACGGGGAAAATCCGGCCAGCGGCGCCGCCGTGGACTACTGGCTCAAGGAAACGCCGAAGTCCAAAATTGCGCTCGAGTTCCTCGACGGGACGGGAACGGTCATCCGGTCCTATGCCAGCGACGCCCCGATACCCGACACGCTCAGGACGGCGCACGATTCGATCGGCGCCCGGATCCGGAAGGCGATGAAGGACAGCATCGTGTACTCTGCGGCGGACTCCCTGCTCTCGACCCGGCCCGGGTCGCAGCGGTTCGTCTGGGATATGCGGTACCCCGAGGCGAAGTCCCTCAAGAACACCGTCGTGGACGAAGGCACGCTGTACGGCCCGCTCGTGCCACCCGGCCAATATCGCGTTCGCCTCATCGTCGACGCTGATACGCTGACTCGGCGGTTCGAGATCGTGCCCGACCCGAGGACGACCAGCACGACGGCGGACCTGGCCGCTCAGACGCAGGCAGCCCTTCGCGTGCGCGACCGGCTCAACGCGCTGGTCGAAGCCGCTCAGCGGGTCGAAGACATCCAGGGGCAACTCGATCAGCGGGCCGGCCTGGCCAAGAGCCAGCCCGAGGCTCAGGCCAAGAGGGTCACCGACGCCGCGACCTCGCTCAGGAAGAAATTCGAGGAGATCCGGGCCGAGCTGTTCGAGGTGGGATGCCATGCGGATCAATGCACGCTCGATCAGCCGATCAAGCTCTACAACATGTTGATCACGCTGAATGCCCAGATCCAGACCGGGGATTACCGGCCGAGCAAGCAGCTGGGCGAGGTGTCGGATGATCTGTCCGGCAAGGTCGACCAGCAGATCAGGAAACTTCGGATCCTCGAGGACTCGGAACTCAAGGCAATGAACGATCTGCTCAAGGAACTCGGGTTGCCCGAGGTCTTCGTGCCGAAGCCCAAAGGTATTGCCTGACGATGAACTACCGGATGGCGTCGAGCAGGTGCTGTTCGGACTCGTCGAGGTGCCGGGCCAGCGCGGCGCGGCATTGGTCGAAGTCGCCGCGGATCAGGAGGCCGTAGATGTGGCGGTGCTCCTCGATCAGCCCGGCGAGCGGTGTGTTGCGCCGGTCGAGGAGCCCAAGGCCCAGCCTCAGCTCCTCGAGTGAGGCGGCAAAGGCGTGGTCGATCCGCTCGCTCCCGTGCAGGCGGACCAGCGCCCGGTGGAAACCGAGGTCGGCGTCGATGATCGAAACCGGGTCGGCGCGTTCCACGGCCTGGGCGAGGGTCGCGATGGCGGCGCCGACGGCATGCAGCAATTCGGGCCGCATGGCCCGGGCGGCATCGATGGCACCCAACTCGAGCAGGCGGCGCACCCGATAGAGATCCGTGACCGCGTCGGCCGACAAGGACACGACGACGGCGCTGCGATGGTGCCCCAGCTGAACCAACCCGCGCTCGGCCAGCGCCTTCATCGCCTCTCTGACGGTGTTCCGCGAAACCCCAAGCGACGTGGCCAACTCGACCTCGGGCAGCCGGGCGCCGGGGGCCAGATCTCCCGTGACGATTCGGGCGGCCAAGGTGGTCGCAACCCGCTCTGCCAGGCCGGTTCCCGGGATCTTCGCGACTGGTTCGTGGGCGTGCGCAGGGCGGGCCATTGAGGTTTCCGTTGCTCGCTTATTGTACTACAATTTGTCACAAAAGCAAATTCATTTTAAGTAAATCTTTACAGAGTATGGGTTTGACGATAGATTGGATTGTTCAACACAACTGGAGATCAGATGGATTCCTCGGTTGCGACTGGAGCCCGGCGGGGCGCCCAGGTTCTGGCCCGCCTGCGGGAACATCCGCCCGAAGTCTGGCATCGGGGTTCCCGGATCGAGGACCCGACCACCGCCCCAGGCATCGCCAATGGGGTCACTACCCTGGCCCGGCTCTACGATCTTCAGTGGCGTGAGCCCGACCTGACGCTGTTCGATTCTCCGGTCATCGGCGCCAAGGTCGGGCGGTCGTTCCAGATGCCGACCACCCGTGCGGATCTCAAGGCGATCTCCCGGTCCATGGCCCATTGGACCGGCGCCACGTTCGGGATGATGGGACGGCTGCCGGACTACATCAACCGGTCGATCACCGGCTACGCGGCCGGCGCCACCTTCCTGGGCGAGACCGATCCTCGATTCGGCGCCAACGCCCGGGCCTATCATGCGATGGTCCGCGACCATGACCTCTGTCTGACCCACACGCTGAGCAGCCCGCAGGCCAATCGCTCGGTGCACGCCGCGCAGCAGGCCGATCCGTTCCTGGCCGCCAAGGTCAAGGACGAGACGGACGCCGGGATCGTGATCCGGGGCTGCCGAATGCTCGCCACGCTGCCGATCGCTGATGAGATCATGGTCTTCCCGTCGACGTTTCTCCGGAACACCGAGGAAGACCAGCGCTACGCCTACGCCGTCTGCCTGCCGAGCAATGCGCCCGGGCTCCGATTCCAGTGCCGCGAGACGGTCGACTACGGGCGATCCCATTACGACCATCCCCTGTCGTCGCGGTTCGAGGAGATGGATGCGGTCGTCATCTTCGACGACGTGTTCGTGCCCTGGGAGCGGGTCTTCCTCTACCGCGACGTGGCCCGCTGCAATGCGGCCTACCACCGCACCGGCGCCCTCGCCAACATGGCGCACCAGGTCCTGGTCAAGAACATCGCCAAGACGGAATACCTCCTGGGGCTGGCCTCACTGCTGGTCGATTCAATCGCCATCGAGCAGTTCCAGCACGTGCAGGAAAAGCTGGCCGAGATCTGGGTCAACCTCGAGACGATGCGGGCATTTCTGTCAGCGGCCGAGACGGGGGCGGAACTCGATGAGTGGGGCGTGATGCGGCCGGCGTGGGATCCGCTCGACGCGGCCCGGAATCTCTATCCCAGGCTCTATCCCCGGATGATCGAAATCATCCAGCAACTCGGCGCGTCGGGGCTCGTGGCCATGCCGACCGAAGCCGACGTGAATGGACCGCTGCAGGAGGAGATCAAGCGGTTTTACCAGGCGGCGCGGATGGACGCGCTGGAACGGATTCCGCTCTTCCGCCTGGCGTGGGACACCGCGATCTCGGCCTTCGGGAACCGGCAAGTGCTCTACGAACGATATTTCTTCGGCGACCCGGTGCGGATGGCGGGCGCATTGGTGCAGACGCACGACCGGACGGCGTACATGGACCGGGTTCGTGATTTTCTCAAACGAGCCCAGACCGACGGGGCCGTGGACTAGTGGAGGTCGCCCTGCTTGGCACGCTGGCCTGCGAACAGCGGGATCGGCTTGCGCCCAAGACGGGCGGGGCAATCCGGATGATCCCCCTGCCGGACGACGCCGGGCGGGAAGAAGTGGCCGGGGTTCTGGCGCGAGTTCCGGCGATCGTCACGATGCGTTACGACCGGTCGATGCCGGCCGCGCCCCATCTCCGCCTGCTCCAGGTTGGTGGTACCGGGTACGACGGCATCGATCTCGGCTTCGTGGCGCCGGGAGCAGTTGTGTGCAACGCCTACGGGCACGAGATCCCGATCGCCGAATATGTCATTCTCGCGATGCTCCAGTGGTGCACGCGCTTCATCGAAGCGGAGCGAAGCCTCCGGGTCGACGGTCATTGGCGTCTGGGCGGGCGAACGGCCGGTCCCTATCAGGACGAGCTGGCCGGCAAGACCGTTGGCATTCTGGGCCTCGGGCGGATCGGGCGAGCTCTGGCGACGCGGGCCCGGGCCATGGAGACGACGGTGATCGCCTGCACCCGGTCACCTCGGAATGCGCCTGGCGCCGTGAGCTGGGTGACCGGCCCGGACGGCGTCGACGAATTCCTGCGCCGGTCCGACTTCGTGGTGGTGACCTGTGCCCTCACCCCGGAAACCCACGGACTGCTCGACCGGGCTCGCTTGGCCCTGATGAAATCGACGGCCGTGGTGATCAATGTCTCGCGTGGGGCGATCATCGACGAGGAGGCGCTGTACACCGCCTTGCGGGACCGCACCATCGGGGGGGCGGTGATCGATGCCTGGTATCAATACCCGACCCGCGACGATCTCACGGTGCGCCCGTCGCGGTTTCCGTTTCACGAGCTCGGCAACGTCTACATGACGCCCCATTCGTCGGCGTGGACGGTGGGGATGATCGAGCGGCGCTGGCAGGAGATCGCCGACAATCTTGGCCGGTTTGCGCGCGGCGAGCCGCTCGGCAACGTGGTCCACCGGGGATGAGCCGATGACCTTCGATTCTGCGGGATTCCGTCAGTCGATGAGTCAGTTGCCCACCGGTGTCGCGGTCGTGGCATTGGCCGAAGAGGACGCGATCCACGCGATGACGGTGGGGTCGTTCACGTCGCTGTCCCTCGATCCGCCACTGGTGCTGGCCTGTATCGGGAGCCGGGCCCGGATGGCGCCCCTGTTTGTGGTCGGCCAGATGTTCTCGGCCAATGTGTTGCGGAGCGACCAGGCAGCCCTGTCCACCTACTTTGCCCGGGCCGGGATGGCTGAAACGCCGCCGCCCCATCGATTCCTTCCTTGGGAGGGGAGTCCCCGGCTCGAGGGCTCGGTG
>JANMXA010000076.1:0-10100 GCA_031394255.1 Gemmatimonadota bacterium | reverse complement strand
CGATCAGCTGGCCCGGTCGAACGGCCTCTCGGCGGACCGGATTGAATCGGTCCGAAAGGACCTGGCCCGGGGTGAGTCGCTCTCCGGCATGGCCCGCAGCGATGCACTCAAAGCCCTGGCACAGCAGCTTCACCTCGAGGCCACCAAGTCGTCCGACCAGACCAAGGCCCACATGCTGGCGGCCGAGGTCGGCAAGCTGGCGGCGCTCTAGGGCCAGATCGATGCCGCGCGCCAATCGGGGCGGCTGGAAGACTTGCTCCCGGGGCCACAAGTACCGTGGAACCCCGGGCTGCGTCCGGTGATGGAAAGGTCACGCCACCGGGAGTGGCGACCGCAAGAAGCCTCAGCTCGGGCGACCGGCTCCAGCCGCCGCCCGGGAGTCGGGTACTGCCCTAAGCCGATCTCGCGCCGTATCTTCACAAGACAATGACTGAATCGACACAACGGCTCGGCCTGATCGAGCAGCTCTGGCGGCCGGTTGGGCGCCTGGCGGTGTATTACGTCGGCCTGGCAGCGCTGTTCTGGCTGCTGGTCTCGATCAATCCCTGGATCGCCGACCACATGCTCCAGGTGCCCAAGGAGGCCGCCACCGGCATCTCGTTGGACGCCGGCGTCGAACCGATGGCGGATTCGTCCATCTGGTCCGCGGTCGGCGCCATGCTGACCATGAGCTGGTCGCTCCTGTTCGTGCTGCCGATCATCTGGGTCTACACCTTCGCCCGCCAGAAGAAGGGCTTCCAGCAGTCCCTGGCCCAGACCCTGGTGTTCCTGCCGGTGGTGGTGTCGGTGGTCGTGGTCCTGGTCAAGCACAGTGTCGCCCTGGGATTTTCGCTGGGCGGGATCGTGGGCGCGGTGGCGTTCCGGCATCGGCTCCAGGACACCAAGGACGCCGTCTACGTCTTCGTGGCGATCGCGATCGGGCTGGCGGTCGGGACACGGACCTACTCGATGGCCTTCGCGATTTCGGTCTTCTTCAACTTCCTGGCGCTGATCCTCTGGGCCACCGACTTTGCCCGGGCGCCGGCACCCCTGGCGGCCGAGATCATGCGAAAGCGGGTCAAACTCGCCAAGGGCAACACCGAGGACCGGAAGACCGGCGAGTACGTGACCCAGCTCGACCAGCATCTGCTCCAGTCGATGACGCCGGACCAGCTCAAGTCCCTGGCGGAGCAGGCGATGAAGCGGAATCAGAGCCTCACCAAGGACCTGTTCCCCGATGCCGCGGGCGAGGGGCGCGAGGCCACGTTCGTCGTCGTGGCGGCCGGGGCCGGCTTGCTGGCTGACCTCCGTCGCGCCGTCGAAACAGCCCTCGAGCAGGACACCAAACAGTGGCGGTTCGAGGGCGAAGCCATGCAGCCGGACGACACCGTAGGGCTCCGCTACTGGGTCAAATGCAAGAAGAAGCTGCCACCGCCTTCCCTTCGTGAAACCCTGGTGCGCGTGGGCGGCACCATGGCGCAGGACGTGTTGCTCCAGTGACCGGCGGAATTCCGGCGAAGCTGCAGGCGCAGCTCACCGAGGTGCTCAAGGATTCCTACCGGATCGAGAAGGAGCTGGGGCGAGGATCGATGGCGCGGGTCTACCTGGCCCACGACCTCAGGATGGACCGGCCGGTGGCCGTCAAGCTGCTCCCGCCGGAGCTTGCCACGGCCACCAACGCCGAACGATTCCTCCGGGAGGTGGCGTTCGCCAAGAACCTCGACCACCCCGGGATTCTCCCCCTCATCGACTCGGGTTCGGGCGACGGGCTCTGCTGGTATGTGATGCCGGTGGTCGATGGCATCACGATCCGCGATCGGCTCAAGACGCAGGGTATCCCCCCGATCAGCGAAGCGCTCCGCCTGACGGCCCAGGTCGGCTCGGCGCTGGCCTACGCCCATGAGAAGGGCATCGTCCATCGCGATCTCAAGCCCGAAAACATCATGATCGCGAACGGCCAGGCCCTGCTGGTGGACTTCGGGCTGGCCCGGGCCGTTGGCGCCGAAAGCAACCTGACCGGCCTGGGCATGCCGCTTGGCACGCCGACCTACATGAGCCCGGAGCAGATCACCGGGGCCACGGACGTCGATCTCCGGGCCGACATCTACAGTTTCGCGTGCGTGGTCTACGAGCTGTTCACCGGGCGGCCTCCGTTCATCGGTACCACCGTGGTCCAGTTGCTCCAGGCCCATATGGCGATGACCCCCGAGCCGCCCAGCCGCCATCGCGCGGGGCTCGGCCCGACGATCGACGCGGCGATTCTCAAGGCGCTGGCCAAGGATCCGGATCAACGCCAGGGAACGGTGGGCCGGTTCGTGGCTGATCTCGGGCCGTTGCCTGCGGCCGCCATCTCTGAGGGGCCGGCAACTCCGCCGCCGACGCCGGAGGCCAAAGGGTTCCTGGGACGCCTGTTCGGCAAACGTTAATGGCCCGATCGGTCCGGACCCGGTTCACCGGCGGGTCGGCAGCACTCCTTTTGCTCACCGCCTGCGGGGCGCCGCCGACCGCCCCGCCGCCGGCAGCTGTCGCTTCAGTCACCGTGAAACCAGTCCAGGCCATTCTCGCAACAGGTGAGGCCTTTACTGCGAAGGCGGAGGCCCGGTCCCTGGCCAGCGTCATCGCGGCCAATTTCACCTGGCGAACCAGTGATTCGACGGTGGCCCGGGTGTCGCCTTCGGGCCTGGTCACGGCCGTCGGCAACGGCAGCGCCACGATCACCGCCACGGCCGAGAGCCTGTCCGCTTCGATCGATGTGCGGGTCGAGTCGCCGGGCCTGGCCCGCGCGGTGGACTCGATCCGGCGCGCGTTCGACCTGCCGGCCATGGGCGGCGCCATCGTCACCAGCGCCGGAACCGAGGCGCTGGCAGTGGCCGGGACCCGGCGCGCCGGCGGCGGCCCAGCGGTGACGCCGGCTGACAAGTGGCACATCGGATCCAACCTCAAGGCCATTACCTCGGCTCTCGCGGGGATCGCGGTCGACCAGGGGAAGATTGCCTGGACCACAACGGTCGCCGAGATGTTCCCGGAACCAGGGATGGTGATCCGGCCCGAGTACCGCACCGTAACACTGGAGGACCTGCTCTCCCATCGGAGCGGCATCCGGAACGATCCGCCCACTTCGGCATTCGAGGGCACGACGGCCGAATCGCAGCGAGCCTCCCTGGTCCGGTGGTCCCTCGCCGCGCCACCGATCGGCGCGTACGGGGCGTTCAGCTACAGCAACATGGGCTATGTCATCGCCGGCGCCATGATCGAGCGGGCCTGGCACGGCGTCTACGAAGACCTCCTTCAGACTCACCTGCTCCAGCCGTTAGGCGTCACCGGCCTCGGATGGGGTCCCCAGGCCGCCGCCGGGATGTCCGACCAGCCGGTCGCGCACTCGTTGCGGAACGGAGCCTGGGTCCCCTGCGAAGGGTGTGACAATCCGCCGGGCCTCTCCTCGGCCGGACGGGCCCATCTGCCGCTGGGCGATTGGGCCCGGATCATTCGTGAATTTCTTCTGGCCGACGCCGGCCACTCGACGCTGATCAGCCCCGCCACCGGCAAGGAGCTGTTCACGAGCCGCGTGCTGCTGTCGGATACCGACAGCTATGGTCTGGGATGGGTTCTGTTGTCGAGATCGTGGGCGGGGGGACGGGCGGCGGCCCACGACGGCACCAACACCGTGAACCATTCCGTGGCGTGGCTGGGGTTCGGGGCCGACGTGGCGTTGATCGCGGTGACCAACGCCGGCGACATCACCACCGGCGTCACCGGACAGGCCCTCGACGCGCTGGTGGGCCGGATGATCCGCTTCCATCTCGACGGCCGCTAGCCGGCCGCCCGTTCAATGGAGCCGGGCCAGCTCCCGCTCCGAGGCGATGAACCCGAAACCCGGCCAGCCATCCTTGGCGGCTACCGACTTCCTGAACCACTCCTTCGCCCGGGCGGTGTCGCCCTTCACCAGATACCAGTCGCCCAGCCCGAAGGCCACGGTCGCCACCTGCACGCCGGCGGTATCGGCCGCGGTCATCACCTGCTCGGCCGTGATCTCACCCCGATAGAGTCGAACCCGCTGGTTGTAGGCGTTGTCGACCTTGAGCGAGTCGGGGTGGCGATCGAGCATCGCCTTCGCCTCGGCACCCCGCCCGGCGCGGGAGAGGGACATCCAGAGCCAGTCGGTGGAGCCCTTGAGTTCACCCGCGTCCGGGGCGATCGGCTGTCCTTTGGCAAAGGCCGCGGCGGCGCCGGCAAAGTCGCCCTTGATGAAGCGCACGATGCCGAGGTGATACCAGAGACCATAGATCGTGGGATCGATCCGGGTCCCGGCCTCGAGATCGGCCTCCGCCTTGGCGAACTCGCGAATCGAGAGGTGGCGGTGGCCACGCCAGCGAAGCAGGAGGGCGTTCTTCGGCGCGATTGCCAGCCCTCTGGTGAACGTGGCGATGGCTTCCCGATACTGACGGATCCCCGCCTGGGCCAGACCCAGCGCCAGGATCTTGTCCACGTTCTTCGGGTCAGCGGTCAGGGCCTTGGCCGCTCGCGCCACGGCGCCGGTGTCCGGCTCCGAGCGGAACTGCACGCCGGAGGGAGAGCGGTACTGAACCGACTGGGCGGTGACCGGAGTGACGGCGACCAGCGCCGCAATGGTCATCAGACGAAGCTTCATGCCGGACTCCTGACTCAGGCGGATGCGGCGATTTCCTTCAGCGCCGTGACAAAACGGTCGAGTTCCTTCGTGGTCGTGAACACCTGCGGCGTGACCCGAACGCCCTGGACTCCGGCGTAGTCGATCGCCACGGTAAAGATCCGGTACTGGTCGAGCAGCAGCTTGGCGAGATCTCCGGGTGCATGCCCCTTCACACCGACGTTGGCGATGGCTCCCGAGCGCTCGGGCGCTTCCGGCGTGTTGATCAGGATGCCGGGATGGTTCCGGACCTTGTCGGTCCAGTAGTGCTGGAGGTAGCGGAGCCGGGCCTGCTTCCGCGCGATCCCGATCGTCTCGTGGAACCGGATCGCGTCCATGATGGCCAGATCGGTGGCAACCGGATGCGTGCCGGTGTGATTGAGCTTGCGGATATCGTCATCCGCGACCCCCATGTCGCCGTAGAGCTGCCAGAGCTGGGGAATCCGGTCCCGCCGGACATAGAGGAGTCCGGCGCCGAGCGGCGTGCCGAGCCATTTGTGGAGGCTGCTGGCGTAGTAGTCGGCGCCGCCGAAATCACTGATGGCAAAGTCCAGCTGGCCGAAGGCGTGGGCCCCGTCCACCATCACTTCGACCCCGTGACCGTGCGCCATCGCCACGATCTTCCGGATCGGGAGAATGTGGCCGGTGATGTTGATCATGTGGCAGACCATCAGCAGTCTGGTCTTCGGCGTGATGGCGCTCTCGTAGAGCCGGACGATCTCGTCGTCGGAGGCCGGATGATTCGGGACCGACACGACGCGGTTCACGATCCCGTACCGGCGGGCCATCAGCTTGAACATGTCGAGCATCGACCCGTAATCCTGCGCGGCCATGACGGCTTCGTCGCCCGGCTTCCAGTCGTGGCCGGCGATGACGGTGTCCAGGGACTCGGTGGTGTTCCGGGTGATGATGACTTCCTCCGGCGTGGCGCCGAGGAGTCGAGCCAGTTCCTTCCTGGAGGCGAGCTTGTCGTCCGCCTGGCGGGTCCGCATGTAGTACGACGACACCGCGTTGATCCGGCGGATGTGGCCGATCCAGGCCTCGAGGACATTGTTGGCGGCGAGGGAGTAGTAGCCGTTTTCGAGCTGGATGAAGTCGGGGGTGATCGTGTAGCCGGCCCGGATCGCGTCCCAGAAATCATCCCGCCGGGCCAACTGGTCCGGGGCGACATCTCTGACGCCGGCGAAAGCCTTTTCAACCGCCGCAAGAGACAGGACCGTCGACGATCCAGCGACCGCCATGGTCTTGAGGAACTGGCGTTTGGTGAGGCCTGTCATGATCGGTGTCCCGGATGTGGAGTGGAGCCGCCGTTCATAATAACGAAAAAGGCGGACTGATGTCCGCCTTCCCCGTCTCGGGTGTACAGTTCCAGCGTCGTTGCCCCATATTGTTTCGGCAAGAGGCTGAATCGCTTCCCGAACCAACCGCCATCCCGGTATGCCAATGAAACCATCCGCCACCGATCTCTCCCGGCGCCACTTCGTCGCGGCGTCCAGCGCGGCCCTGCTGCCCTGGCGCCTGCCCGCCGACAAGGCCGATCTGATTCTCTACAACGGCCGGATCCACACCGTGAGCCCCAGCGACGTGATCACCGAGGCCATCGCGATTGGGGGCGGCCGGATTCTCAAGACCGGCCGGACCGACGCGATCCGGCGGCTGGGCGGCCGCCGGACCCAGGTGATCGACCTCCGGGGCCGGTCGGTCTTGCCCGGCATCAACGATTCCCACCTCCACCTGATGCAGTGGGGACAGAGCCGGCCTCCATTCACGCTCGACGTGGGATACCCCAGGGTCAAATCGATCGCCGACATCGTGGCCGCCGTCCGCGAGGCGGCCGCCACCCGCAAGCCGGGCGAGTGGATCCAGGGCCGAGGATGGGACAAGCCGTATTTCGCGGAGGGGCGGGCTCCGACCCGTCAGGATCTCGACCAGGCCGCGCCGGACAACCCGGTGGCCCTGACCGAGTTCTCGGGCCACGCGCTCTGGGTCAACACCCGGGCGCTCGACCTGGCGAAGATCACCCCCTCGACCGTGGCGCCGGATGGCGGCGTGGTGGTGAAGGACGCCGACGGCCAGCCGACCGGGGTGCTGTTCGAAGGAGCGGCGGGCCAGGTCCGGCGAGTCATTCCGACGGTGACGGCGGAGGAACGGCTTCGGGCCCTCAAGGCCGGCGTGGACATGATGCTGGCTCTGGGAATCACCAGCGCCACCGAACCCGGCCTCGATCCAGCCGCCGCCTTGATGTACGCGGACCGGGCCGCCAGGGGAGAACTCAAGATCCGGCGACGGGCCGATCGACCGGATCGACGCCCACGATATTCCGAAACTGGCCGTGACCACGACCATCGTCGACGGCCGGGTGGTTTTCGGCGGCTGACCTCCGCCTAACCCCAGAGCAAGGGCGAGGGCGGCAGCAGCGCCCCGCCCTCGAACAGCATCGGCGCCTCGCGATCCTTCGACAGCAGCAGCGCCCCGTCGAGATCGGCGTACCGGCACCATTGCCCGATGAGAAATGCCGGTGCCATGCCGAGCGACGTGCCGCCCATGTTCCCCACCATGAGCCCGAATCCCAACCGCTTCGCCTCGGTCGCCAGCGCCAAAGCCTCGGTCAGGCCGCCGGTCTTGTCGAGCTTGATGTTGACGTACTGATAACGGCCCCGCAACGCCTCGAGTGATCCGCGGTCGGTACAGGACTCGTCCGCCCCGAGGGGAATCGGTGAGGTGAAGCCGTCCAGCGCCTGATCGGTCCCCCGCTTGAGCGGCTGCTCCACCAGCTCGACGCCGGCCTCGACCATGCCCGGCAGCAACGCTTCGAGTTCGGGCCGGGTCCAGGCTTCGTTGGCATCGACGATGAGCCGCGCCTCGGGGTGCTCCTCCCTGGCGATACGGATCACATCGAGATGACGGGTCCGATCGAGCTTGAGCTTGAGCATCGGATACTTCCGGGCTTCACGGACCTTCTGTCTGGTGGTGTCGGGATCGGCGAGACCGATGGTGTAGACCGTCGGCACCGGCTTGAGCGTGTCGAAGCCGGCCGTCTTCCAGGCCGGGATGCCGGTCTGCTTGGCATGCAGATCCCAGAGTGCGCAGTCCACCGCGTTCCGGGCTCCACCCGCGGGGAGCAGTCCCAGCAACCGTTTGCCCGTGAGATCGTTGGCGAACCGCTTCCGCATGGCGAGCACCTGATCCCGCATGCTCTCCGGCGTCTCACCGTCGTAATCCACGCCGAGCGCTTCGGCCCGACCCACTCGGCCGGCCCGATCGCGAAGGGTCACCACGATCATCGGAATGTCGTGGGCAACTTCCCGAGCAGTGGCGAACGGATGGGTCAGCGGCCATCGTTCGATCTTGACCCCACACTCGATCATGCGATCAGTCTCGCAATACCGGACGGGTCAGGCAGGTCGCGCCGCCCTCCGCCTTGAGGGAGAGTTCCTGCCCTTTGTAGGTCGCCACCGAGCAACCGGCCGCTTCGAGTCGCGCCTGAGTCACGGGATTGCCTTCGAGCATCACCAGGCGGCGCGGGCCCAGGGCCAGGACGTTCGTGGCCATGGTCTTGAACTCCGCTGCGGAGACCTCGATCCAGCGGATGCCCTTGCGTTCGAGCAGTTGCACGAACGACACCGGCATGAGCGCCGGATAAGCCACCGCCAGATCCCGGTCCACCATGCTGATCATCGACATCAGATGGAGACAGGCTTCGGGCCCGGTGAACCAGGGTAGCTCGACCGGTATGACGGTCGCCGACGACCCCAGCGCCTTCTGAAGCTGGGCCACGCCCTCGTAATTGGTCCGGAACCCGATCCCCGCGGCCAGCGTCTTCTCGTCGAGCCACATCAGGTCGCCGGACTCGGCCAGGGCGTCACCGGTCAGCCGAGCCGCGATGGGGACCCCGGCTTTGGCGAGGGCCGCGCCAAGTGCCTCCTCCTCGCCCCGGCGAAGGGCCTTGCCCATACGGAGCAGGATGGCGCCGACATCGGCCACGAGCACCGGATCGTGGCAGAAGATCGCATCGGCATGATCCGGGAGCGGTTCCTCGTGCCAGATGATCTCGGCCCCGGCGGCCCGGACCAGTCCGGCCAGGTGCTCGTGCTCCGCCGTGGCAATGGCGAGGTTCGGCTTCGATGCATAATGCCACCGAATCGGATCAGCGTTCCCAAATGCCTCGCCGGGTCGTCGCATGACGACCCGGCGGAGCGGGCCCCACATCGTTTGACCACCAAAACCGTGCGCCATCCGAATCAACTCCTCAGATCGACCATCATCGATTGCTCGTCTTGACCACCACGCCACCCTTCATCACGAACGAGACCCTCCCCAGCGTCGCGATATCTTCCAGGGGGTTCCCGTCGACCGCGATCAGGTCCGCGTATCGGCCTGGCGCCAGCGACCCGATCCGGTCCTCCCAATGCATGAGGCGGGCGGCCTCGATCGTCGCCGACTGGATGGCCTGGATCGGCGTCATGCCGTACCTTCTCGTCGTTCTTCCGGAGAATCTCGGCCGGCCAGTGATCGCGCCGACCCACGTCTGATATATAGTCTCCGTTGTAGATGTCGGCGACCAGCCAGGCCCCCTTCGCCTTGAGCAGCGCAATCCCCTCGTCGTCGATCAGCGACCCATGCTCGATCGACCGGACGCCCGCCCGGAGCGCCGCCTTGATCCCTTCGGCACCGTGGGCATGGGCGGTCACGTAGGTCCCATGTCGCGCGGCCTCTTCGACGGCAGCCCGGATCGACGCTTCTGGCACCTCGATCGTCCCGGGCTCGGTGCCCACCGTCAGCACCGCCCCGGTGGCGATCACCTTGATGAAATCGGCCCCGTGTTCGAGCAGATACCTGACCCGGGTCCGGACCTCGGCTGGTGTCCGGACCACCCCCATCCGGAACTCGGCCGGGATCGGCCTTTTTGTCGGAGCCCCGACCACCTCGCCGCCGCCGCAGGGCTTGGTGATGTAAGCCCCGGCCACCGCCATCCGCGGGCCGATCACCTCACCCCGCTCGATCGAGCGCTTGAGGGTGACGTCGAGCAGTCCGCGATAGGTGCCCACATCCCTGACGGTGGTGAAGCCGGCTTCGAGGGTCTTCCGCGCATTGGCTACGCCGAGCAGCACGTCCTCCGCGGCCGAACGTTCGAGCGGCGCCGTGGGCGAGGCGCTCTGGATGTCACCAATCAGGTGGGAGTGGAGGTCCACAAGACCAGGCAAGACGGTCGAGTGGGAGAGGTCGATCACGGCTACTCCGGCGGGAGCCGGCTGGTCGGGGCCCAGGACGGCCTCGATCCGGTCGCCCCGGATCAGGATGGTCCGATCGGTGAGGACGATACCATGCTCGACATCGATCATCCGACCGGCCCGAATCGCCACGCGGGTCGAGTCGGACCGCGGGCCGCCAAGCATGGCAGCCAGCGTCAGGACGAGCAGCATTACCGGGCCCGCTCCGTGAAGAAGGCGCGGGC
>JANMXA010000075.1:0-14917 GCA_031394255.1 Gemmatimonadota bacterium | reverse complement strand
TGGGTTTGGCTACGACCGCCCGGGCCACGCCGACGAGTTGCTGCTGCCCGCCCGAGAGCTGATTCGGGAACAGGTCCTTCTTTCCGACGATCTGGAACCGGTCAAGGATGTCAGCCACCATGGCTTGGCGTTCAGACCGGCCGTAGTCGCGATAGGTCAGGGGCGTCTCGATGTTCTCGTAGACGGTCAGGCTGTCGATCAAATGGTACTGCTGAAAGACGAAGCCGACGTACTGCTTGTTGATCTCGGACCTCATCTTCGGCTTCAGGGCGTGGACGGGCTGGTCGAGAAACCAGTACTCTCCGGTCCATGAGTGGTCGAGCATGCCGAGGATGCCCAGCAGCGTGGATTTCCCTGCGCCGGAGGGGCCCATGATGGTGACGAACTCGCCCTGCCGGATCTCGACGTTGGCCTGTCGGAGAACGTAGGTCCGCGTGGGACCGGTCTGATAGGACTTTTCGATATTCGCGAGTCGAAGCATGGAGGCCGTGAGCCGGGCGTTGGAGTGAATGCCGGCGCACGTCGGCCGGCGTTGGCTGCGTTGGAAGGTACTGGAATCGAGCCCCGGCGCATCTGCCACGCGGCGTTGGCGCTAGCCGGACGGGGTCGCTATTCGGCTCTGAGGGCAACGATCGGATCGATGCGGGTGGCCCGTCGCGCGGGGATCGCCGCCGCGGCCAGCGCCGCCAGCACGAGGACACCCCCCACGGCCAGCAAGGTCGCCGGGTCGGCCGCGTGGACGCCAAACAACTGGGATTGAAGGGCGGTACCAGCCGCAATCGCGAGCCCGCCACCGATAAGGCCGCCGATCAGGGCGAGACGAGCGGCCTGGCCCACCACCATCCCGATCACCGACCCGCTGGCGGCGCCGAGAGCGATCCGGACGCCGATCTCCCGAGTCCGGAGGCTCACCGCAAAGGCCAGCACTCCGTAGAGGCCAACGGACGCGAGTCCCAGTGCCAGCAGTCCCAGGAAGGCCAGCAGATTGGCTCCCGTGGACTGGATGAACATGCCGGCCGCCATGCTCTCGGTCATCGTCCGGGGATCGAGAAGCGGCAGATTGGCGTCGACCGACTGGAGGGCGGCCCGGACCGGGGCAATGATCGACCGTGGATTCGTCCTGGTCCTGACGATGAAGAAGACCTCGTCGGCAAATTCCTGGGTCGAGACGAAGTACATGTAGGGCGTGGGCTTCTCACCGATGCGTTCCTTCACAACGTCTCTGGCGACGCCGACGATCGTGAAGTCGCGACCCCGGGTCTTGACCCGCATGCCGACGGGGCTCCTGCCCTGGAGGTATCGCCGCACGAAGGTTTCACTGACCACCATCGCCGGCGGCGCATCGGCCCGGTCCTGCTCCTCGAACGACCGGCCCTGCACGATGGTGACGCCCATCGCCGCGAAGTAGCCGGCGCTGACCCGACCATAGTCGATCGAATGGTTCTCGTCCGGGCCGAACTGGTAGCCGTCAGGCTCGGCCTCGGTCGAACTGTTGTTGCCGAACAGCGCCGGGATGTCATCCGTCGTACCGGCCTGGGTTACGCCCGGAACTGACCGGATCCGTTCGAGGACCTGCTGGAGTTTGATCCGGGCCACCGAGTCGGGATATCCGGCCAGGCGAAACCCCGTTTGGGCCACCAGCACGTGGCCGGGATCGCTGAACCCGGGATCCGCGGCCCGAGCGGCCTGGAGGCTCCGGTAGAACAGGCCCGCCGAGACGAGGGCGACGAGAGACAGGGCCACCTGGGCCACGACCAGGCCGCTCCTGAGCCACGACCGAGCCGACCCCGGCAACTGTTCGTCCTTGAGGGACCCTACGAGCGACGGTCTCGAGGCCCGCACCGCGGGTAGCACACCGACTAGGAGCGTGGTGCCCACGGTGATCAACGCCGCCACCGCAATAACCCGGAAATTGACGGACGCGGTGAGATCAATCGGAAACGGCAGCGCCGGCATCACCGCACCAAGGACCCCTCGGCCCCAGAACGCGAGAAGGATTCCCGCCAGGCCACCGGCGGCGGCCAGCAGCCCGCTCTCCAGCAGCAACTGGCGCATCACTCGAGCCCGGCCGGCGCCCAGGGCGATCCGGATGCCAAGCTCCTTGCTCCGCTTGGTCGCCCGCACCAGGAGGAGATTGGCGACGTTCGCGCAGGCGATCAGCAGGATCACGCCGGCAAGGCCGAAGATGGTCAAGAAGAGTGGCTTCAGGACCGGCCCGGCGTAGGTGTCCACCAGGCGGCGAATCCCGGCGACCGTTGGCACCTTGTCGCCAAGCGACTGCGACACCAGGCGACTGACCCGTTCCATCTCCGCGCGACCCTGCTCGAGCGTGGCACCCGGCGCCAGGCGGGCGACCGATTCGAGCCACTGCCAATTGTCGTTGGTCAGCGACGTGTTGCCGGGATCGAGTACCGGCTTCGTCGTAATCGGGACCCAGATGCCCAGGGCAACACCGATCATGGCCCCGGAGAAGCGCGGTGGCGCCACGCCGACGATCGTGAAGCCATGGCTGTTGAGGGTCACCTGCCGCCCGACCACCGATGGATCGCGATGGAAGACGCGGGACCACATCGCGTCGGAGATCACGGCGACCTGGACCGCGCTCTTCTCGTCGTCCAGCGTCAACATCCGGCCGGCGGCGGCCTTGACGCCCAGGACATCGAAGAAATTCCCCGAGGCCACCGAACCCCAAACCCGTTCCGGCCCAAAGTCCGTGGTACGAAGCGAGAGCTGTTCTCCGCCGAAGATCGCCATCCCCTGGACCACCCCGCCGACGTTCTCGCGCCACCGCATTGAACGGGGATAGGAGACACTCCACTCGGCGCCACCAGGCCCGTGGGTGAAGATCGACGTCAGTTGTGCCGACTCGGGCACCGCCGGCAGCGGATGGAGCAGGAAGGAATCGATCCAGCTGTAGGCGGTCGTGGTGGCGCCGATTCCGATCCCGAGGGAGATGACCACCACGGTGACGAACCCGGGCGCCCGTAGCAGGGCCCGCGAGGCAATCCGGAGTTCTCGGAGCAAGCAACCTCCCTGGTGCAGGCCTATTCGACCCGCAGCGCGTTGACCGGATCGACCCGGGTCGCGCGGCGAGCGGGGATGAGACAGGCGACGACCGCGACGAGCAGCAATAGCAGCGGCACCGTCACGAACGCGAGCGGATCGTACGGGCTGACCCCGTAGAGCCACGTTCCCAGCACCCGGCTGGCCAGGGCGGCGATGGCCAGCCCCGCTGCGAGGCCGACGGAGGCGAGCCTGAGGCCGTCGACCAGCACCATGCGATGCACCAGGCGGGGATCGGCGCCGAGGGCGATGCGGATCCCCAACTCGCGGGTCCGGGCGGCCACGCCCTGGGCGATGGTGCCATAGAGACCGATCGCGGCAATCGCCACGCCGGCCAACCCGAGGACGGTCAGCAGCATCGCAGCGAACCGGACCGGGAAGAGCGCCGTCGTGACCTGGTCGACAAGAGGCCCCGAAGCCATCACCGGTACTGCGGGATCGAGCTCCTTGAGAAGCTGGCGCAGCGCCACTGAAGTCGTTGCCGGATCGCCCGTGGTCCTGGCGATCAGGGTGAACTGGGTCTCGGCAAATTGCAGCACTGGGTAAAAGATCTGGGCCGTCGGCCGTTCACCGATGGTGGTGACCTTGATGTCCCTCACGACCCCCACCACTTCCCGCCATGGCGGCTCGCCGCCGGAGGTTCGGCCCGCAATCTGGCGTCCGAGCGCCGATTGGCCCGGCCAGAGGAGCCTGGCCGCGGTTTCATTCACGACCACGACCAGGGGCTGGCCCTCGCGATCCTGCGGCGTGAAATCACGGCCGTTGGACAGCACCGCTCCGATCGCCTTGAAGTATCCGGGTGCCACCGAGGCCCGCTGGATCTCGGGATACTGCCCGTTCTCCAACGGCCGGCCCTCGACCATGATCTCGTTGGTCGACACGTTGAGGTTGAGCGGCGGCCGCGAGGTCGAGGAGACCTCGACGACACCGGGCAGGGCCCGGGCCCGATTCAAGAGCTGCTCGAGCAGGGCCAGCGACCGCTCGCCGCTGTAGCCCTGCTGGGCCGGATCGAAGACCAGCGTGGCGGCCGCGTTCGGATTGAAGCCCATATCGACACGGGCCGCACCGCCAAGCCCCCGGAGCAGCAGCGCCGAGCCGACCAGCAGGACCACCGAAACCGCGAGTTGCACCATGACGAGACCCGAGCGGAGGCGTGAGCGGGTCGCGCTGCCCCGAGCGCCCTCCCTCAAATCCGCGACGAGATCGGTCCGGGTGGCCCGAAGCGCCGGCGCCAATCCGAACACCACGCCGGTCACGACCGAGATCACCGTGGTGAACGCCACAACCCGCCAGTCCACCGAGATGTCGAGACTCAGCGGAATGGGGATCGGGGGCTGGAACCGCACCAGCAACTCCGAGAGCCAGAGACAGATCAGCAAGCCCAGGATCCCTCCAGCTGCCGACAGCAGCAGACTCTCGGCGAGCAGCCCTCGGACCACCTCGCGGCGGCTGGCGCCCAGCGCCATGCGAACCGCGATCTCCCGGCTCCGCCCGGTAGCGCGAGTCAGAAACAGGGTGGCGAGATTGGCACAGGCGATCAGCAGGACCATGGCCGGCACCGCCATCAGGCCGAGCGAGGCCCCGGCGACCATGCCGTCCACCTGGGGGTTCAACGTGACCTGAGCCGTCGGCACGACGATGAGGTCGCGCCCCTTGTTCGTCTGGGGATAGATCTCGCCCAACCGTGCCGCGACACCCGCCATGTCGGTGGCCGCCTGGGCGGCCGTGATACCCGGTTTGAGGCGGGCCCGCATGAAGCTGTTGTGGTTCCCCCGATTGGTGAAGAACGAGCTGCCGGGGAAGATCAATGCGGTCGCCGCGGCGGGAACCCAGACCTCGGCTCGAAGCCCGCGGATCATCCCCTTGAACCCAGGGGACGCGATGCCGAGTACCTGCACGGCGGCGCCATTCAGGCGGATCGTCGTGCCAATAACTCTCGGGTCGGCGCCGAATTCCTTCTGCCAGAAACCGTGGCTCAGCACCGCCACGGGGGGGGCACCGGGCACGTCATGCTGCACCGCATCGAACGTTCGGCCCAAGGCCGCCGGGACACCCAGCACCGAGAAGTAATTCCCGCTCACGACCTCCGCCCACACCGATCGCGTCAGGTCGCCGCGGGAAAACCCGAGCGCCTGGAGCTGATAGAGGGCGACGCCGGAGAAGACCTGATTCCGGTCCCGGACGTCCTGGTAGTCCGGATACGATGTCGTCGAATAGCGGAACCCCGGGCTGGTCTCGTAGACATCGACCAGGGTCGATGGGTCGGCGTAGCCCGGGGAGCGGAACAGAATCGAGTTGACGACGTTGAACAGCGCGCTGTTGACCCCGATCCCGAGGGCCAGGGTCGCGACCGCGATCACCGAAAAGGCCGGCGCCTTGAGCAGCTGGCGGAACGCGAACCGGACGTCGTTCATCGGGCGGCCTCCTGGACAGCGTTAGGCTTTCGAGGTCGCTTCTTCTTCGACCACCTTGCCATCGAACAGCCGGATTTCGCGGTCGGCCCACTTGGCGTACCGGGGGTCGTGGGTCACGATGATGATGGTGGCGCCGCCCTGGTGGAGTTCGCGAAGCAGCTCCATCACGGCTTCGCCGTTCTGCGAATCGAGGTTACCGGTCGGTTCGTCGGCGAGCAGAATGGCCGGATCGCCGGCGACGGCACGGGCCACGGCCACGCGCTGCTGCTGACCGCCCGAGAGCTGGGACGGATAGTGCTTCATCCGGTGCGCCATGCCGACCCGCTCCAGGGCCTGGGTCACCCGCTGCTGGCGCTCGGCCGAGGGCATGCCGCGATAGGTGAGCGGCAACTCAACGTTTTCATAAACGGTGAGGTCGCCGATCAAGTTGAAGGCCTGGAAGATGAAGCCGATCTGGCGGTTCCGGACCCGCGCCCGTTCGGAGGGCGTGAGGCTTTCGACCGAATGACCGGCGAGGGTGTATTTGCCCCCGGTCGGCGTGTCGAGAAGGCCCAGGATCGACAGCAGGGTGGTCTTGCCGCAGCCCGACGGGCCTGAAATCGACACGAACTCGCCCTTCACCACATCAAGGTGGATTTCGGAGAGCGCGTGGGTTTCGAGCTCGTCAGTCAGGAAGAACTTCTTGATGCCGTCGAGCTTGATCAGGGTTTCGCCGGGTGCCGTCATAATATGCTCCAGTAGTTGGTACGGTTACTTGATTCTGACGCGGTCGACTTCGTCCCACTGCGACATGTCGGACATGATGATGATATCGCCCGGGGCGAGGCCCGAAACAATCTCCACTCGACTCACCGACGTCCGACCAAACTTCACCTGAACCCGCTCGGCATACTTCCCGCCGTCGACGACCTTGAACACCGTGCCCGGACTGTTCTGCTGCGCCAGGGTCGGGCGGCCGACGTGGAGTACGCTCTTGAGCCGTTCGAGCTCGATCACGCCATCCACCGACAGATCCGGACGGGCGCCGGCCGGCGGCGGCCCATCGAGCGTCACGTCCACGGTGACGGTGCCGTTGATCGACGCGGGATCGATCCGGACGATGTGCCCGGGAGCCAGTCCGTTCCGGGTATCGATCATCGCCCGCTGCCCCAACGCAAGATCCTTGGCCTGGGTTTCCGGAATCCGGAGAACCGCCTTGAGTCGGATCGGGGTGGGCACCACCTTGGCCAGCGTCGCGCCAGGCTGAGCATATTGCCCGATCTGGAGCGGGACTTCCTGGAGAATCCCCTTGGCGCCGGCGGTCACCGTCATCGAGGCCGCGAGCCCGTGCTGGAACTGGGCGATCGAGTGGAGCCGCTCGACCTGCTCGCCCTGGACCCGGACCTGGTCGGCGATGGTGTTGGACAGGATCGCCAGACGTTGTTCCTCGAGCTTCAGGCGCTCGATGAATGCCTCGGACTTGTCCTGGGCCTGCTGCTGGTCGAGAGGCACGATCAGGTTCTTCTTCAGCAGTTCCGCCCCCGCCTCGGCGCGACGACGGGCGTCGGCCGCCTCTTGCCGCATCTGGGCAACCAGCGATGCCTGATTGAGCCGGCCGTTCTCGAGATTGGTCTTGAGCTGGACCAGCGCCGCCTGGGCGTCGGTGTACTGCCGGTCGGCGTTCAAGGTCTGGATCTGCACGTCGGGGTTGGCCAACTCCAGGAGAACCGTCCCCGCCTCGACGTTGGTCCCCGCCAGATGGTGGATCTTCTCGATCCGGCCCGCCGTGACGGCCGTAATCCACCGGATGTCTTCAGGAATGAACGTCCCGGGCCCCCGCACTTCGCGGAGCATCTCGCCCCGAACCACCGAATCGAAGTAGATGGTACCCCGTTCGACCGACGGTACAGCCGGCTTGAGGCGAGCCAGGGCCACCGACACCGCAATCAGACTCACCGCCGTGACCGCGCCGATGAGGTATTTCTTTTTGTTGATGGGCTTGTCGCGTACAATATCCACGAGAGCGCTCCGACCAAAAGTACGGTTCGATACGCCCAGCCCAAACGAAACTTCCGTGCCGCAGCGACATGGTCACAAGTAGTTTCTGAACAACAACTTGAGACGAGCCAACCCGCCTGGCAATTGACCTCGCTGTTCGATAATGGGACTGAAGCATCCCGACCTTGGGAAGGCTGGGTCGACCCATTCGTCGGTCACGGCCAGCCGCCACAGACCGATTTCAGCCCTCGGGCCGTCCGGCCCTAAAGTCGGCAGGGGTTCGGCCGATCATTGGAACGCCGGGATTGCCCGGTAATCGGACCCGTTGCCACGTCGCTTGGGCCGATCGGTGCGCGGCCCACGAACCGGGAAGACCTGTGATCGCTCCGTTCGACTACATCCTGTTCGCGCTGGTTGCGATCGTAAGCGCCATGGTATCGTGGCATGCGCTGGAGTCGATCGGTACCCGCCTGGCCGTGCGCCTCATTCCAGTCATTGTGCTCTCGCTCGTGACCGCCCTCGGCTGGCTCCTGGTCGAACGCGCGGACCATCGCATCCGATCGGAACTGCAGACCAGACTGTCCTCCCTGGCGCCGACCTATGCCGCGGAGATGGCGGCCCTGGGCCACGCCCGAGTTGGCAATCCCGCCGACCGAGCCGACCCCACCTACCGCACCCTGATCGCGGCCGAGAAACGCTGGCTCAGAGCCAATCCCGCCGTGTCCGACATCTACACCATCCGGCCGGGCCAGGCCGGGACGTACCTCCTGCTCGTCGACTCGGAAACCGGCCATGACCGCAGCGGCCGGATCGACAGTCTCGCAATCCGGGCTTTCGAAACCGGGAAGGGTACGTTCTCTCCGGCGCCGGTGACCGATCGGCGGGGGACCTGGATCAGTTCGTACGAGCCCATTCTCGATTCGGCCGGCCGGCCCGAAGCCATTCTCGGCCTGGACTACCCCGCCGGCAACTGGTTCGCCCAGGTGTCGAAGGCGCGCCTGGGGGTGTTGGGATATCTGACCCTGTTGATCATCGTGGTCGTCGGTGGCGTTGGCGTGGTGATTTCCCAGCACCGCGACCATGAAATGGTCCGCCGGGCGGAGGCCCGCACGGCGGCCATCTCGACGACCAGCCCCGTCGGGCTGTACACGGCGGTTCAGGGCCAGGTCAACTACGTCAATGAAGCCTACGCCCGGATGCTTGGCCGCCCCCAGGAGGAGTTGCTGGGGCAGGGCTGGGTCGACGCGGTGCATCGCGACGATCGGGAGGAACTGCTCGCGGCGCTCACCGATGCGGTGACTCGCCAGGCCGAGTTCGATCGAATTGTCCGGATCGACCGGGCGGACGAACCGCGATGGCTCCACGTGCGCAGCCATCCGATGGTGATGGACGGCCTCCCGGGGCGGGTCGGCAGCGTGGAAGACATCACTGAACACCGGCGTGCCGAAGACGCGCAGCGTGCCGCCGCCGCCCGGCTGCGAGCCATTTTCGATGCGACGGCGGACGGCATCGTGGTCGCCGACAGAGCCGGCGCCATTGAGGCGATGAACCCGGCGGCACAGCGGACGTTCGGCTTCCGCGCGGAGGAACTGCTCGGGCAGCCGCTCAATACCGTCCTGGCGGGGTTCAGCGAGGACGAACCGGCCGCCGCGCTCGCCCGACTCGCCGCCGAGAGTCAGGGCGGGATCGCCCGGATCCGGGAATCGGTGGCCCGGCGCAAGGACCGGAGCATCATCCCGATCGAACTGGCGGTGACGGCGATCGAGATTGGCGGCGTCACCACCTACATCGCCACGGTGTCGGATATCAGCGAACGGAAGCGGGGCGAGGAGGAACGCCTCGGATATCTGGCGGAACTCGAGGCCGCCAAATCATCAATGGAACGGTCCGCGGCAGAGCTGGCCCGTTCGATGGAGGACATAGCCGAGGCCCGGGAACGGGCCGAGGGCGCCACCCGGGCCAAGAGTGAATTTCTGGCGACGATGAGTCACGAAATCCGGACCCCAATGAACGGGGTGATCGGCATGGTCGGTCTGTTGCTCGAGACCAACCTCAATCCCGAACAGCGAGAGTATGCGACGACGGTCAAATCGTCGGCCGAATCTCTCCTCACCATCATCAACGACATCCTCGACTTCTCGAAGATCGAGGCGGGCCGGCTCAGCTTCGAACCATTGCCGTTCGACCTGCGGGTGGCGGTCGAGGAGACCATCGACCTCCTGTCCGCCCGGGCCGCCGAGAAGGGCCTCCGACTCGCCGCCCGGTTCGCACCTGGGACGCCCCGCCGGGTCATCGGGGACGTTGGACGGGTCCGCCAGATCCTGCTCAACTTCGCGGGGAACGCCATCAAGTTCACCGCCGAGGGGCACGTGCTGCTCGAGGTCTCGTGCGACGAGGTGACCGACTCGAGCGCGTTGATCCGGCTCGCCGTGACCGACACGGGCATCGGAATTCCGGAACAGCATCAGGACCGGCTGTTCAAGAAATTCTCGCAGGCTGATGCCTCGACGACCCGGAAATTCGGGGGCACCGGCCTCGGCCTCGCCATCTCGAAGCAGCTGGCCGAGCTGATGGCCGGTGAGGTGGGCCTCAACAGCACCATGGGCCAGGGCTCCACGTTCTGGGCCACCGTCCGGCTGGAGATCGACCGGGCGACGGCCGAGGTGCCAACGCATCCGACCCTTCGGGGCCGGACGATCCTCTATGTCGACGGCAACCCGATGCAGCGACTGATCGTGGCGGAGCTGCTGGCGGAATGGGGAACCCGGAGCCAGGTCGTGGACACCGGGGTGCGGGCCCTCGAGAGCATCGAACGGGCTCGCGAGGCCAATGCGCCGGTCGACATCGTCATCATCGACTACCTCGCCACCACCCATGCCGCGACCGAACTCGCGGCGGCGATCACCAGCGGGCGAGAGGCTCCGATCCTGGTGCTGCTCACGGACGGGGGCACCCGCGGGAAGGCCGACGCATTGGCGGCGGCTGGCTTTGCGGCCTACTTCGCCCGTCCGCTCCGGTCGGATACCTTCGGCGACGGACTCGAACGGCTTCTTGCCCCCCGATGCGAACTGCCCGGAAGCGGCCCGGCCGAGGCGGCCATCCAGCCCCCCGCCGAGGCGCCAGCCAGCCAACGCCGCGTGCTGCTGGTCGACGACAACGTGGTCAACCAGAAGGTGGCCTCCAAGATGCTCGAGAAGATGGGCTGCCGGGTCGATGTCGCCGGCAACGGGCTCGAAGCGGTGGAGAGCTGGTCGCGGGTCCCCTACGAGCTGATCTTCATGGACTGCCAGATGCCCGAGATGGACGGGTACGAGGCCACCGGGGAGATTCGCCGCGGGGAGCCCGCCGGAACCCGGATCCCGATCATCGCCCTGACCGCCAATGCCATGCAGGGCGACCGGGAACGCTGCCTCAGCGCCGGCATGGACGACTACCTCTCGAAGCCGATCAAGCCGGATGAACTCCGCAGCATGGTGACCAAGTGGGGCGCGGAAACGCCGGCGACCAGTGACATAAGGCCCTAGTCACTTCGCCGGCCCCGGCCTTGCGGTCGCCCCGGCGCCATTCGATCCTTGAGTATGGTCCCCCCCGGAGACTTCTCGGGCCGCGCGACCGAGGCCTTGTGGCGAGCACTCGTCGACAACGTTCCGTACTACGTCGCTCTGATCTCGCCCGACCAGCGCCTGGTCTACCTCAACCGGCCGTTTGGTACCCGCCCCGTCACGGCGTTCACCGGCCAGTTCGTGGCCGACCTGATTCCGGCCGCGTCCGGGACCGGACTGCAGGCGTTAGGCAACATCATCGACCACGGGGGGGCAACCCGGCTCGAGCTCCCGCTCAGCGGTGACAGCACCCGGTGGTTCGAGGTCCACCTGACGGCGATTCGCGAGCCCGACGACGGCATCGTCGGTGTGCTGGCGGTGGGGACCGAGACGACTGAACGGCGCCAATCAGCCATTGAGCTCAGGATGAGCGTGAATGCCCTCCACCGGCTGATCGAGGCGCGGGAACAGATCTCGGCGGACCTGCACGACGGAATTCTCCAGTCGCTCTACGGTGTCGGCCTCGGGCTCGAAGCGGCCCGAACTGCGGCGGCGGGAGGCCCCCCGGCGATGCTGGCCCATCTCAACCGCGCCATCGGCCAGCTCAACGACACGATGAAGGACGTCCGTCGTTTCATCGTCGATGATCGAGCCCCGGTTCTGATGACCGCCGAGTGGGAGGAAACCCTTGCGGGGGTCCTTCGCGGACTCGAGGCGGTCGGCGGGCCGTCGCTGGCGATCGAAATCGACCGCGACGCGGCCGCGCGGATACCGGCCCGCCTTCGGAGCGACGTGGTCTTCATCGCGCGGGAGGCGGTCAGCAACGCGATGCGGCATTCGGGCGCCGCGCGGATCAGCGTAACGCTGACCCAGGATGCCAACCGCGTCCGGTTGGCGGTCATTGACGACGGCCGCGGTTTTTCCGGTCAGCCGAGCGCCGAGGGCTTCGGTCTGCTGACCATGACTCGCCGAGCGGGCCAGATCGGCGCGGTCTTGAACGTGCACGCGAATCCGGGCGGTGGCACCGCCGTGCGGATCGATCTCCCAGTGAGCTGAGGAACCAGATGCCGATTCGACTGATGCTGGTGGACGACAGTGAGGTGGTCCGGGTCGGGCTGACGGCCGTGTTCGGGCAGGATCCCGAAATCGAGGTCGTCGGGCAGGCCGCGACCTCATCGGAAGCCGTTATCCAGGCCGACCGGCTCACGCCCGACCTGGTCCTGCTCGACGTTCGCATCCCGGAAGAGGGCGGCATCGAAGCCGGCCGGCGGATTCTCGAGCAACTTCCGGGAACCCGAGTCCTGTTTCTGAGCGCCTTCGCGGACGATGAGCTGGTCCGTGCCGCGATTCTGATCGGAGCGCACGGTTACCTGCTCAAGGAAATCGATGCCGCCTCGTTGGTGAGCTCGATCAAACGAGTGGCCCGCGGCGAATCAATTCTCGATCCGGGCCTTCGAAGTGGTGTTCTGGATTGGGTGATGCGGAGCGTGCCGCAGACCGCCGCGCCGGATTTGCCGCCGCTGACCCCGCAGGAACAGCGAATCGTGGCCCTGGTGGCCGAAGGCAAGACCAACAACGAAATCGCCTCGGTGATGGAACTGAGCCCGAAGACGGTGAAGAACTACCTTCACAACGTCTTCGAGAAACTCGGCATCCAGCGCCGCTCTCAAGCGGCTGCCCTGCACGCCAAGAAACAGCTCAAGTAGCCGGGTAATACCGCTCGCCGGTCTGCGCCCGGGCCAAGAGAGCGTCGCAGGGGGCGAATCGCCCGCCATGCAACCGGACCTGTTCCTCGAGGACCGCGACCACTGCCGCGGCTCCCAGAGTGTCGATGGTCCGGAGCGGGCCGCCCCGGAACGGCGGGTACCCGATACCGAAAATCGCCCCGATGTCGCCGTCGCGCGCCGACCGCACCACGCCTTCGCCGAAAGCACGCGCCGCCTCGTTCAGCAGCGGAAAGACCAGGCGGCGCGTGACGGCGGCGGGGTCGGCCCCGGCGAGCGGCTTCACGCCGAACAGCTCGTAGACCTTGGGGTCGGGATCGGTCTTGTGGCCCTGGTGATAGAGGTAGAAGCCCGATCCCGCCTTCCGGCCAAGGCGGCCGGCGGCCACCATCCGGTCGATCGTGGCCGCGGGAGCCAGCCGATCCCCGAAGGCTTCGCGCATCACCACCCCGCCCTTGGCGGCGACGTCGACGCCGACCTCGTCAAGCAGGGCGAGCGGGCCAACCGGAAATCCGTACTTCACCATGGCCTGGTCGATCACGTCAATCGGGATGCCTTCGAGAACCAGATGGCCGGCCTCAACGAAATACGGCGCGAGAATCCGGTTGACCCAGAAGCCGGGACGATCCGCAACGACGATGACGGTCTTCCCCAGGCGGCGTCCGAACCGCACCGCGGTCGCGATCGCATCCGGATCAGTCTGCGCGGTCGGAATCACCTCGAGGAGGGGCATCCGATCGACCGGTGAGAAAAAGTGCATCCCGAGGACCCGCTCGGGGTGCCGCGCGCCCTCGGCGATCCGCGCGATCGGAATCGTCGACGTGTTACTGGCGAAGATGGCGTCCGGGGTCAGCACGGCTTCGAGCTCAGCCAACACGGCCCGCTTGACTGCCAGATCCTCGAACACCGCTTCAACCACGAGATCGCAACGCCCGAACCCGCGGTAATCGGCACCGCCGGAAACCAGCGCGGCAAGTCGCTCGAACTCGAACTTGCTGATCCGGCGCCGGGTGAGCTGGCCCTGGGGCACGTCGGTCGCCGCGCGCAGTCCCTTGGCCACCCGCGCCAGATCGGCGTCCTTCATCCGGACATCGACCTTGGCCGTCGTGATCGCGGTCCCCGCGATCCCCGCCCCCATGAACCCGGATCCCACGACACCCAGGTGAGCAACCTCGTGGGGATGCGCGGTGCCGGGTTCGATCCCATCGTCCTTCTTGAGCGCGGTGGTCGAAAAAAAGATCCCCACCAGCGCCCGAGACTCCGGGGTCACGGCCAGAGCCCCGAACGCCCGGGCCTCCGCCGCGAGTCCAGCCACCTTGCCCGATTCCAGTCCGGTCCTGATCACCTCGATCGCCGCGAGCGGCGCGGGATAGTTCCCCTGGGTCCTCTTCATGACCTGGGCGCGGGCGGCCCGATACACCAGTCGCCGGCCCAACGGGTTGCCGTCGAGCAGGGCGGCCTGGATCCCCCGGGAGGGCTGCCGCCGCCGCTCGCCGCGCGCCAGTCGCTCGGCCGCCGCCACGGCGGTGGCCACCAGGATGCTCTCCGGCACCACCTCGTCAACCAGTCCCAGCTTGAGGGCCTTGGCGGCCCGCTCGCTCTTGCCGGCCAGGATGATGTCGAGGGCCGCTCGGGCGCCAACCTGGCGAGGAAGCCGGTAGCAGCCGCCGGCGCCCGGAAGAATGCCAAGCTGAATTTCAGGAAGGCCGAGCTGGGTTTTGAGGTGATCCGAGGCGACGCGGTAGGCGCAGGCGAGCGAGAGCTCGAGCCCAAGACCGAGGCAGGTGCCGTGGATCGCCACCACGATGGGCTTCGGAAAGGCCTCGACCCGGTCGATGAACGCGTGGCCGGCCCGGCTCGAGGCTTCGGCGTCGGCAGCGGACGTGAAGGCCACGAACTGATTGATGTCGGCGCCGGCAATGAAGCTGTCCTTCTTGCCCGACCGAAGCACCACGGCGCGTACCCCGGAATCGGCCCCGAGGGCTTCGAGGCAGCCTAAGAGTTCGCCGCTGTGGGCGTGGCTGAAAGTATTGACGGGTTCGCCAGGGACGTCGAGGGTCACGATCCCGATGCCGGACGGGGTCACCGACCACGAAAGAATCGGCACGCTACCTCCGCTCCAGGACCATCGCGAAGCCCATACCGCCCTGGGCGCAGATCGAGATCAAGCCGAACTGGACATCGCGGCGAACCATCT
>JANMXA010000074.1:0-1501 GCA_031394255.1 Gemmatimonadota bacterium | reverse complement strand
TAACGACCTATGCTTCAGCGGCGGGCGCCACTCGGAAGCGAGCGGCCGCGCCGTCCACCGATCAACATCGGGGCGCGGCCGCGACTTGTCAAACGGAGACCCAGGCGCCCGTCCGCTGCAAGCATGTGTTATGCGGCACCGGACTGGGAGCACTACGGCGGGCTGTGCCTGCAATGGCCACCGTCAAGGTCCGGATCACCCAGCACGAGCGGCTCATGCTGCACCCAGAGATCGGTGAGGTCGAGGTTCATGGTAACGGCCGTCACCACGCTGTCTGGCCTTGGTGACTCGCCAATTCGCCATAGGCTGTCGAGCACCGGCAGTCTTCGCCCGGCCTCCTCGAAGCCAACCGTATACCCTGGCACCGTGCGCTTCCCGTTGGGGAACTGATGATCGCAGATCCAGGCGGCCTTCGGCCGGAGTCGGCCTGCGCGCGAGGCCACGGTGCTCTCTGGAAGGCCAGGGAACAGTTCGAAGGTCTCCCAGGCGATCAGCTGGACCGGACCTCGGGCCGACGCGGTCGTGTAGCGGTTTCGGGCGATGAAGGCCTCCGCGCATGCGATGGCTGATGCCTGCGATACCGGACGCGGCACCGGGACCGGGCAGTCGTGCGGCCCAGGCGTGCGGCACCCGAGCGACAGACCGAGTGCGGCGACCGTTGCTGCCGGAGTCGCCAACAGTCGCAATGGAGTCATGGGGTGCAATCTAGGGCACGGGCAGAATCGCTGGATGGATACGAAATGATAGAACAATCTCAGGCCAATTACGCGGTCGGGCAGTGCCGCATAACGATTCGCTTTCAGCTGCGGCCGCCACACGGAGCAGAGCGGCCGCGCCATCCACCGACGAAGATCGGGGCGCGGCCGCGACTTCGCAAGGCAAAAGCCCGCGCGGCCGCCAGCTGCAAAGCGCTTGTTAGACAGCCCGCGGGCGCCGATCCGGACGTCACGGTTGGACCGCGATAAGATTGCTCCGCCGGATCACCGGTGCATTGGTGCGGAGTACCCGAGCATCGACACGGACGCGATAAGTGCCGGCCGGCGCCCCAGTTGGGACCGCGACGTTTGATTGCGCCGACCCGCCGGGCGGAAGTCCGAGCAGTATCAACGGGCATGGCGCCTGGTCCCGGTTGACGGCGACCCACCCCTTGGCCGTGTAGCGCTCCAAATGGCCGTCGATGCAGAGGTTGTAGCCGATATCGACCGCGCCCTCATTGGTCAGCGTGACTGACACCGTCGCTGATCCAGTACCTGGCGCCTCGGCTACGATGGTCAGCGGATAGTCCGTATCGGATGGTAGCTCGGGTGCCGGCCCCAGGTCGGCTGGCCCGGCTGAGTTACAGGCGGACAACAGCAGCAGGGCGGCGGCCGCGGCCAGGCGTGGCCCGGTCAACGAATGTCCACTGCGGAGAACCTGAGGCATGATGTACGTTAACCCTCCGCACCGGCTCGGGGCGGTGACCTGCCTCACATTGGCTGATCTTTGGGCGGGCTGTCTAACG
>JANMXA010000073.1:0-6766 GCA_031394255.1 Gemmatimonadota bacterium | reverse complement strand
GCGTCTAGCCGGGGCCGAGGGATTTTTGGTGGCGAGGCCGCGACGTACCCCATCCCGGGGCTCCGTCCCGGCTTCCGAGGTTGGTCCCTTGCCCCCCGGGATGGCTCCTCCGGGTCATAGTCGGCGTCGAGGGTTCCTATTGGGTTCCTGAAAATGAAAACGCCACCCTGTAGAGTGGCGTAAGTCATTGATCTTCATAGCTCCCGAGACAGGACTCGAACCTGTGACCCGCTGATTAACAGTCAGCTGCTCTACCAACTGAGCTACTCGGGACCGAAAACTCGGCGGGCCATAAGGTATGCGGGAGGTCAGTCTGGGGCAATATCTCGTCCTCGCCCCACCCCGTCCCGCTGGAGCGGCTACGATCGACACCAAGACATGGCGCCCGACACTGGCTGCCTGATTTTCCTCCACAAGAGCCAAAATTCATCGATACAAGGAGATAACATCAAATGTACAGTGACCGCTCGCATCATCGATACAATGGTGAACACTAACACTTATTTTCAATTGACCGTCGGTCCCGGATTCGGACAATCAAAGTGAGATATGTCACACTAATGCGTTGAAAAACAATGACTTACGGACAAGTTACCCCTTCAATTCCATCCCCAAACCACTTACCTTCATACCCCATGACAGCCCTCCCGATCATCGGACACGAAGCCGTCCGCAGCGACCTCATCCGAGCGTTGCGATCGGGACGCCTTCCTCAGGTTCTGCTCGTCACGGGAGACGCCGGCGTTGGGAAGCAGACCCTGGGCCGATGGCTGGCTCAGGCGGCCCTGTGCTCGAACCCGGCCGAAGCCCCATGCGGCGCCTGCCAGAACTGCCGCCTGGTCGCTGGGCTGACTCACCCTGACTTCCACTGGTTGATCCCAATCCCCCGGCCCAAGGCCACTGAAGGGGACAAGCAGATCGAAGAGGCGGCCGAATCGATCGGGACCGCCATTGCAGTACGCCGGGCCAATCCGGTCTACGCTCCCGCGACCGGCCTCGAAAATCATGGGGTCGCCTCCGCCCGGTTGCTGCTCAAGACCGGGTCGATGACGACGATCATGGGCGGCCGCCGGATCTTCCTCGTGGGAGAGGCGGACCGTCTCGTCCCCCAGGAAGCCAATCCCGAGGCAGCCAACGCCCTGCTCAAATTCCTGGAAGAGCCACCGGCCAGCACCACCGTCATCCTCACGACGACGGACGTGAGCCGGGTCCTCCCCACCATCCGGTCCCGGGCGGTGCCGATCCGCCTGGGCCGCCTGAGCGACGCCCAGATCGAGACCGGCCTGACTTTGCTGGCCCCGGCCATCGATGCCATCGAGCGCCGGCGCCGAATCGTTGGCGCCGAGGGCTCACTCGGACGCGCCTTGCACCACAAGGCGTCAGCCACGACCGACGCCAACGTCGAACAGCTCCTGACCACGATCAAGCAGGGAGGCGCCGCCCGCTTCGAGCGGATCCTTTCCCAGGGGACCTTCGCGGCCCGCGGCGATTTCGCCGAGCTGCTCGACGGCCTCACCGCCACGCTCTCGTCCGCCGCCCGAGCCGACCTGGGCGGAGCCGGACGGGCCGTCCCTGCCGTGCTTCGAGACGTCACCCCGCCGTCCCGTTTCCTCGACGCCCTCGACCTCGTCTCCGCGGCCCGGGAAGCGGCCCAGGGCAACGTCAACCCGCAGCTGGTCCTCGCGGCGGTCACGGCTGAACTCGCGGAGGCACTATGGCATTGAGTCATGTCGACAGCTCAGGACGGGCCACCATGGTCGATGTCTCCGCGAAGACCGAAACCGATCGGGTCGCCTTGGCCGACGGCTTCGTGTCGATGACCCCCGAGGCTCTGGCCCTCGTTCGCGCCAACGCCGTGGCCAAGGGCGACGTGCTGGCCACCGCCCGCCTCGCCGGCATCATGGGCGGCAAGCGCACGGCCGAGTTGATCCCGCTCTGCCACCCCCTGACCCTCGACCAGATTCACGTCGATGCGGTGGTGGATGAAGCGCGTTCGGGCGTCTGCGTCACCGCCACCGCCCGCACCCGGGCGGCGACCGGTGTTGAAATGGAGGCGCTGACTGCCGTCAGCGTCGCCTGTCTCACGATCTACGACATGGTAAAAGGCGTGGATCGGACCATGGTGATCGGCCCGATTCGCCTGCTCGAAAAGCGCGGTGGAAACAGTGGTGACTACCGAAGAAAGGACTGAACGATGAAAGGTTCGACCTTGCTGAGGGGCCTGACACACGCCGGCCTGCTGCTCACCGGTGGACTGCTGGTGGGAATCGGGCTAAGCGCCTCCGACCGGCTGGCCGCCGACCGGGTCAATGTCCGTCCGAGCGTGGAGGCCAACATCGAGATCGGCCGCCTCAACTCAACGCTCGATGAACTACGGGGCCGGCTCGTGGTATCCGACCTCAAGATCGAGCGGATGAATGCGGTGGCGCAGTACTCGGCCGCCTATCGGATCCCCGCCGATCTCTCGGCATCGATCTATGATGCCGCGCTGGCGGAAGGTCTGCACCCGTCCCTCGGATATCAACTGGTCAAAGTCGAGAGTGGCTTCCGAAGCCAGGCTCGTTCATCCCGGAATGCGCTGGGCCTGACTCAGGTACGAATTGCGACCGCGCGGGAAGTGGAGCCCGCCGTGACCGAACGGCAGCTCCTCCTCACGGACACGAACCTGCGAATTGGATTTCGAGTGCTGCGCCGACGGCTGGGGCAGTTCAATCACGATCTGGAACTGGCCCTTCGAGCCTATAACCTCGGGCCGACGGGGGCACTGGCCTCGCTGGTCGACACGACCAGCACCCAGGGCGCCGACTACGCCGGCCGGATCATCGACGGCGTCAAGGCGAAAGCGACCCGGCGGCGCATCGGGGGACTCTAGGCCGGGATCGTAATCCGGCGCCCGGCCTTGAGGCCCTGCCCGGCCTTGAGGCCGTTGGCCGCCATCAGGGATTTGACCGTCACCCCGTACCGCCGCGCCAGCGACGTCAGCGTGTCGCCGGCGCGGACCACGTGAGTCGCTTTCGCTGATCTCGCGGTGCTCCGGCCCCGGCCCTCACGGGCCGGACTGACCCGGAGAACCTGCCCGGCCCGGATCGTTCCCTTCCGTCCCAGATGGTTCCAGGCCTTGAGTTGGCTCTCACTTACCCCGAACCGCTCGGCCAGCGTAATCAGCGACTCGCCTTTTCGGACCCGATACCGGCCGCCTGAAGCTGCCCGGGCCCGGCGCCCCGCCGTCTCCCGCGCATCCTCCGCGAGGTAGCCCCGAATCCGGGCCAGCCCCGGCACCTTGAGCTCCGTGCCCGCCCTGGCGCCAACCTTCGGATTGATCGACGGGTTGAAGTCCACCAACTCGGCCACCGACAGACCGTAGCGCTTGCCGATCGCCTTGAGCGTCTCCTTCTTCGAAACGACGTGGACGAACCCCGGGATCCGCTGATCAGGGGTCAACTGAGCCAGAACCTCGGCGGCACGGGCACCTTCACCTGGCGGCACCCTGACCCACCACTGCCCGGTGCCAGGTGGCGTGATCCCTCGCAAATACTGCGGGTTGAGCGCCTCGATCGTGCCCCGATCCAGGCCGCCCCGCTGAGACAGAACATCGAGGCTGGTCGGGCCCGGCACCGCGATCGAATCGACGGTGAACGGCGACACCTTCGGAATCGGCTGGAACCCGTACTTCTCCGGCTGCTTCGCAATCATGGCCGCCGCGATCAGCTTCGGAACGTAGTCCTTGGTTTCCTTCCGGAGATAGCGAGTGTCCGACAAATTGAAGAATCGGTCGTCACCATTGGCGTCCTGAACCAGATCCGCCGACTCATCGTCCTCTTCGTAGTCGTCCGTGGCGCCGGGGCCGAGCCGTTTGAGCCCGCGCGAGACCTTGCCGGCGCCGGCGTTATAGGCGGCGGCGGCCAAGTAGTACGACCCGTTGAACATTCTCGTGAGGTCGGCCAGATGGCGGGCCGCGGCCTGGGTCGCCTTCACCACGTCCCGCCGGTCATCGACCCAGCGATCGACCCGAAGGCCGTAATCCTTGCCTGTCGGCTTCATGAACTGCCACATCCCGACAGCCTTGGACCGGCTCACCGCCGTGCTGGAATACCCAGACTCGATCAGGGCGAGATAGACCAGGTCGCCTGGAAGCCCGTTGGCGGCAAGCGCTGCTCGAATCATCGGCTCATACACCGGAAGGCGGGTCAGCCAGATGGCCATCCGGTCCCGGGCCGGGCCCTGGAAGAAATCGAGGTAGTAGCGAACCCGGCCGTGCTCGGCATACCGAGCCACATTGATGTCGAACATCTCGGCGAGGTCGGTCCCGGCCGTCAGCGGTTCGCTGTCGGCCGTCGGCGCCGCGTTGCGAAGTCGCTCGAGAATTTCCATGTCCTGGCGGTCGCTGAGCGAGTCGCCGGCCAACCGTCGCAGGAACAGCGTGTCAGAGAGGGCGCGGTCGACGCCCAGGTCGGGGGCCGGCGGCAGCGACCGTTCCGCCGGCCGATCCGACCGCGGCTCCTGGCGAGGCTCCGGAATGGGCGTGATGCTCGATCCCTGGGAGGTGCAGCCCCCAAGCCCGATCGCCACCAACGCCGTCCAGATCCCTCGCTTCATGCCCGACCTCTGATCGATGTTCTGGGGTGGAAAGTAGGCTCACTGAAGCGGGTCAGGCAACGCCCCGCCCGGCATCGTTAGGATGCCTGAACGACGCAAACGGTTGCTTGGCTTGGGGATGAGACTAACGGATCGGGTCGATCGCGCCGGTCAGGAGACGGTTGGATGCGTTGAGGACCGCAAGCGCGGCGCCACGGGGTGAATCGTCCTGAATCAGGGAGGATCCGACGATCCGGGGGCCATCGAGGCGGCCATGCGTGGCGAGCGAGGCGATCACCACGGTGGCGTCGAAGGCACGGACTGCCTTCACCCCCACCAGCTCGAAGGCAGTCTCAGGGTGCGCCAGCGCAATCGCCGCGAGGCAGGCCTGCGCGGCACAACGCATTTCGCCGGCCTGAGAAGAGAGACCGGTGACTTCACCGACGAACGGCCGCTGGTCCGGCCAGGCGAGGACCACCCGGGCCCGGCATTCCCCCGTGGGCAAACGCTCGAGGTCGAACCCCTCGAACCGAAGCCGACCCCGAAGCTCGGTCACGTTATTCGGGCCGGGAATCGAGTCCGACCTCGAGCTGGCGCGAGAAGTCGTCCATGGGGGTCGCAATATCGACGGAAAGGTGATGCTGGCGCCCGGCCTCGTCGAGCTCGATCCCGATCACGACGATGCGACCGTCTGACAACGCGACCTTGAGCTGGCGGAGATCCGACCGCAGCACGCAGTCAGCGATCTGGTGCCCGCGAAGCTGCTGGAGCGAGGCCGCCACCCGGCGGAGGTCCTGGACGGAAATCTGGGTCATGATGGGGTCAGCGTTTCGCCAGGTGTTCGTTGAGTACGTTGATCAGTTCCCGGTCCGACAGCTTCTCGGCGAGCGAATAGAGACTCGCCTTGGAGGTCGACTGCATCGGTGTAGTCGCCCAGAACCGTCGAGGTGTCGGCCCGCCGGAACGGAACGACAGCACGAGACCCCATTGATCCGAGTGGGCCGCTCGTTCCGCAGCGACCGACACATTCCATTGTTCGTCGCCGACTTCAATCGTTCGCCACGCCACAAACCGCTCCGCTGGCAAGGATAGATCAATATAAGGCGGATCCGCCCGGGCGCTTCAGTTGCCCCGGGTCAGGGTCCGAAACCGAGCCATGAGGTCCCGGGTGACCGGACCAGGCTTGCCGTTCCCGATCGGCCGGCCGTCGAACACCCGAACCGGCGCTACCTCGGCCCCTGTACCGCACAGAAACATCTCATCGGCCGTGTAGAGGTCGTACCGATTGAGCATCTCCTCCCGGGCCTCGACTCCGCCAGCGGCAGCCAGTTCGAAGATCACCCCACGGGTGACGCCGAGCAGGATACCGGCAAAGGCCGGCGGCGTCTTGAGGACACCATGCTTCACGATCCAGACGTTCATGCCCGTGGCTTCGCAGACGTGGCCGGATGCGTCGAGCATAATGGCATCGTCGGCGCCCGCGTTGTTCGCCTCAATCTTGGCCAGCGCGTGGGGCAGGTAGTTCAGCGATTTGATCCGAGGGCAGAGCGCTTCCTTGTGGGGGATCGGGGTGCCGGCCGTCACCAGGGCCAATCCGTTTTCATAGCGATCCTGAGCCCACATCTTGATCGAGTCGACGATGATGCAGACCGTCGGCGTGGCACACTTGCGGGGATCGATCCCCATATCGCCGATCCCGCGGGTCACCAGGGGACGAATATACGCTTCGGCAAGGCCGGATTTGGCGACCCCCTCCTCGATCAGCGCCGCCATCCGCTCCCTGGGGATCGGGATCTCCAGCGCGATGGAACGGGCCGAATCGTACAGCCGGTCCAGGTGTCCGGCCAACCGGAAGACTCGGCCATTATAGGCCCGAATTCCTTCGAAGACGCCGTCGCCGTAGAGAAGTCCGTGATCGTAAACGGAGACTTTGGCGGTGTTCTTGTCGCCCCAGACGCCGTCCAGCCAGATGACCGCCATCGTGGAGCCTCGAATGAATGGGTGGTTGGACCAACATCCGGAAAATAGCCGTGACGGAGTCTCAGCGCACCGACGTGGCCGTCAGGTTGGGCGCGAGATGCTGCCGCCGGACGATCATGTGGTGACGGTTGAGCCAGTTCAAGGCCCGCATCCGGGTCGTCGTGTCGGTTTCACTCGGATCAAATGGGAATCCGTAGAACGTGAGCCCATC
>JANMXA010000072.1:0-55575 GCA_031394255.1 Gemmatimonadota bacterium | reverse complement strand
CTTCGAAGGCCCGGACCCCGAAATGGATGGCCGTCGAGGAATACCAGACCAGCACCTCGGTCGAGTCCTGGGCGGGCCGATCGTCCGTCGGGAAATAGCTCGAGAAGCCGGTCAGCCGCGCGGCCTGAGCCCAGACCGGTTCGTCGAGGACACCGTCGACCTCGATCCGGGCCTCGAGACGGGGCGGATGGACGGCGAGCGCGTGGCCGCGGCCATTGTAGGTCAGGGTATCGCCGGCCAGGAGCGCCAGCGAGGCGAACAGGTTGATCAAAGGAGACCAGGCCAGAGTTACGGTGAGTCCGACAAGCCGGTACAATATAGACTGACCCTACGGGAGAATCGTGTGCTCGTTTCGACCATGCTGAGTGCCGCGCTGGCGTTCGCCCCGCCGCAGACGTTCGACGCCTACTTCACGGGAATCCGCGTGGCTGAACTCCGGATCGACGGCGCCGGCTACTCCATCAGGAAGCGCGACCCCGCCTCGAACCGCTGGACGGCCGAGCACCGGGCCGCGGGCTCCGCAGTCGCCGGAGACACCGCCTTCAACCTCGGCGGCTCGGTCCGCGGCTTCGTTCCTCGCCTGCTCCGCGTCGCCGGGACCGACTGGAAGAACCTTGAACTCGTGGGCTGGCCGGACCGGGCCACGATCTATGAGCGGCACCGCGACCTCACGGCCACGGTGGGCGGCCGCCCGGCGAGCGCCACCCTCTGGTCCCAGCGGGACGGCAGTCGCCCCCTGGACCTGATCATCGGTCCCGACAACCAGCTCCTGGCCGCGGTCGACCCCGGGGCGGACTACGTCCTGGTCCGTCGCGGCTACGAGGATTTCACCACCGTCGGCCAATGGCGGTCCACGGGGATCTCGCAACCGCTCTACGGCTACCGGTCGTTAGGCAGGCAGATGGTGCCGATGAAGGACGGCGTCGGGCTTGCCACGCTGGTCTACCTGCCGGACGGTTCCGGGGCCACCGGCCCCTTCCCGGTGGTCTTCTTCCGGACCCCGTACGGCATCGGCAACCTGATCGGCTCATTCTGGCACTACGCGGCCCGGGGGTATGCGGTGGTGTTCCAGTCCGCGCGCGGCACCTCCTTCACCGACCCGGCCAATCGCTCCGAGGGGATCTTCCAGCCGGTCATCAACGAACCCGACGACGGAGCCCAGGCGCTTGAATGGATCGCCCGGCAACCCTGGTCCGCCGGCAAGGTCTGCATGCAGGGCGGCTCCTACGTCGGATACACCCAGTGGTCCGCGTCCATGGCCGCCAACCCGACGCTCAAATGCCTGATTCCCGAAAGCTCGATGGGCACGACGTTCAGCGATCAGCCCTACATGGCCGGCACGTTCGTCGAAGGCATGGCTTTCTACATGTTCTGGATGCTGGAGCAGCCGCTCGCCCAGGGCCGGACCTGGACAGAAGTCCTCCATCACCGGCCGCTGATGGACCTGGACAATTTTGCCTTGGGGCACAACCTGCCCCAGTGGGATGAAATGCTCGAGCACAGCACCAACGACGCCTACTGGGCCAGGCAGGACTGGTATCGCGGAACCCAGCCGCGGAACTTCTCCGCCCTGATGATCAGCGGCTGGTGGGACGACGATTTTCCGGGCACCGAAAGCAACTGGGCCCTGATGAGCCGCTACGGCGTCGGGCCCCAGCGGCTCATCATCGGGCCGTGGAAGCACGGCTACAACGCCGACCGGATGCTGAACGGATACCGGTTCGGGAACGACGCCCTCCGGAACGACATCTGGCTCGAGAAGCAGCGCTGGTACGATCATTTCCTGAAGGGCATGGGCGACGGCGCTGCCGGCCCGGTCGCCACGTACTTCGTGCTTGGCGCCAACGAGTGGCGCACGGCCTCGGCCTGGCCGCCGAAGGAAGCCCACCGGGAAACCTGGTATCTCCACAGCGACGGCGATGCCGCCCGCCTGGCCACGTCCGGCACGCTGACCCCGGCGCCCGCAACCGCCGACGAACCGACCGATCGCTACCAATACGATCCCAGGAACCCGCCCCCCAACTGGGTGAGCTTCGACCAGATGCTCCGCTGGGAGGACGTGCAGGATTTCCCCTGGGACATGAAGGACATCGAAGGCCGCCCCGACGTCGCGACCTTCACCTCGGCGCCGCTCGACCATGATGTGACCATCGCCGGCGAACTGACGGCCGTCATCTACGCTTCCACCGATGTGAAGGACACCGACTGGTGGGTCCACATCTCGGACGTGGACCCCCAGGGCCGGTCGCACCGCATCACCCAGGGCGCCGTCCGGGCCCGCTTCCGCGACAACGCCGATCCGCAGCATCATATCTTCGGCGCCAACTTCCAGACCGAGCGCCTGCTGTCCGGCAACCCGGCGGACGTCGTCAAATACGAAATCGGCATCCGGTCGATCGCCAACCGCTTCGCCAAGGGCCACCGGATCCGGATCGGGGTGATGAACGCCCTCGACAACTACTCCTTCCCCAACTCGAACACCGGGCAGCACGAGGCCCACACGACGGAAACGGTGATCGGCAACATGGCCATCCATCATTCGGCGCTGCACCCGAGTCACCTGATCCTGCCCGTTCTGGATCGCTGACCCGGGCGCCACTACCTTGCAATCGGCTACCACGCGCCCAACCTCTTCATGCGGATCGACTCATGAGCAGCGAATCTCGGCGGGATTTCGTCCAGACGGTCACGGCCGCGGGCAGCGCCCTGTCTCTTGGCCTTCCTCAGCGCCTGCTGGCCTGGAATGATCCACTCCGCCAGGGCAAACCGCTCAACATCCTGATTCTTGGCGGGACCGGCTTCACCGGCCCCCACCAGGTCCGTTATGCGGTGGCCCGCGGGCACAGGGTCACGGTGTTCAACCGCGGCAAGCGGCAGGCGGACCTCCCCAAAGGCGTCAAGCACCTCGTCGGCGACCGGAACGGCCAGCTCGACTCCCTCAAGGGCAGCGCGACCTGGGACGTGATCATCGACAACCCCACTACATTCCCGCGCTGGGTCCGGACCGCCGGTGAAGTCCTCAAGGGCCGGACCGAGCAGTACGTCTTCATCTCGACGTTGTCGGTGTATGACAAGTGGGACACGGCGAACATGGACGAGCACGCCAGGCTCGCCACCATGCCCGACCCGGCCAACGAAGAAATGAAGAACTACGGGGCCATGAAGGTGCTCGCGGAGCAGGAAGCCGAGAAGTGGTACCCGGGCAAAGTGACCGTCATTCGCCCGGGCCTGATCGTCGGCCCCGGCGATGAAACCGACCGATTCACCTACTGGCCGGTCCGGATCGCGCGGGGTGGCGAAGTCCTGGCCCCGGGTGCTCCGACCGACGCCGCGCAGATCATCGACGCCCGGGACCTGGCCGAATGGACGATCCGGATGTGCGAGGCCCGGCAGTACGGGACCTACAATGCCACCGGTCCTCGTTCACCACTCAGCGTGTCCGAGATGCTGGCTGGAATCCGCGGGGCCATGTCGGGAAGCCTCGACATCCGCTTCACCTGGACCGACGCCAAGTTCCTCGAGGAACAGAAGGTCCGCCCCTGGGCCGACCTGCCGGTCTGGATCCCCCCGGCCGGTGATTTCCTCTACTGGGGCAAGGCCAACATCGAGAAGGCTGTCGCTGCCGGCTTGACCTTCCGGCCCTTGGCCGTGACTGCCGCCGAAACGCTCGCCTGGCACAAGACCCGCCCCGCGGAGCAGCAGGCGAAGATGAAATCCGGGCTCACCCCGGAACGTGAAGCCGAAGTCCTCAAGGCCTGGCACATGAGGCAGGGTTCCTGACGGCCGGAGACCAGACTCAGCCGGCCGGCCCCGCCGTCCGGCTGCTGCAGACAGTCGTTGATGTCCGGGCGGAAGAGGTCCGCCCGATGCTGTTGGCGTGCGCCTACTTCTTCTGCCTGCTGGCCGCCTGGTTCATCATGCGGCCGATCCGCGAACAGATGGGCGTCGCGAGCGGCACCAGGAATCTGCCCTGGCTCTACACCGGCACGCTGCTCAGTACCCTGCTGATCCACCCGCCGTTCGCGGCCCTCGTGGCGCGGCTTCCCCGGGACCGGTTCATCACGCTGTCGAACCGGTTCTTCATCGCCAACATCCTGATCTTCTGCGTCCTCTTCAAGACGGTCCCCGAAACCGACCTCGTGTGGATCGGTCGGGTGTTCTTCGTCTGGACCAGCGTGTTCAATCTGTTCGTGGTCTCGGTGTTCTGGGCCTTCATGGTGGACGTCTTTCGGACCGACCAGGCCAAGCGGCTGTTCGGGTTCATCGGTGTCGGCGGCACTCTGGGTGGGATTGCCGGCGCGGCCGTCACGGCCGCCTTTGCCGGGGCCGTGGGCCCGATTGCTCTGTTCCTCGTATCGGCGGTGCTGCTCGAATTGGCGGTACGGTGCGTTCACCGGCTCAACCAGTCGGCGCCCGCCGCGCGCCAGAATGCCGGCGACGCCGAGCCGTTGATCGGCGGGCAGACCCTGGCCGGCATCAGCCATGTGATCAAGTCGCCGTACCTGCTCAACATCTGTCTCTACATGATGCTGTTCACGGTCGGGTCGACGATCCTGTACTTCCAGCAGGCCCAGATCGCGGAGCAGACTTACCCCGACCGCGCCGCGCAGACGGCATTCTTCGCCCGGCTCGACCTGGCGGTCAACACACTCACGCTGGTCACCCAGCTGTTCCTCACCGGACGGCTGATGAAGTGGCTCGGCGTTTCCGTCATGCTGGCCCTGCTCCCTTTGTTGACGATCGCCGGGTTCATCACCCTCGGCATCGCCCCGACGCTCGGCGTTTTCGTCGTCTTCCAGGTCCTGCGGCGTTCGGGAGAATACGCCGTGGCCCGACCGACCCGCGAGGTGCTCTACACGGTCCTGACGCGCGAGGACAAATACAAGGCCAAGCACTTCATCGACACGTTCGTCTATCGGAGCGGCGATCAGGTGGGTGCCTGGAGCATGGCCGGTATGGCCGTGGTGGGTCTGGGATTGGCGGGTACCGCGTTCGCCGCGGTGCCGCTGGCCGGCATCTGGCTCGTGATCTCGATCTGGCTGGGCCGCCGCCAGGCGAACCTGGCCGCCCAGTGATCCTGGGTCACGGCGTCTTGAGCTCGAGCTCGACCATCACCGGCAGGTGGTCCGAGCCGTAGTCCGGCAACAGCCGGGCGGACCTGACCACCCAGTGGTCGTCGGCCAGCACGTGATCGATCCGGATCCGGATCCACCCGTTGAGCCGGCTGTACCCGAAGCCGAAACCAGCCTGATCGAACCCGTCGGCGAGGTCGCCCCAGTTCCGCCGGAAGATGGCGCTCTCGTCCGGCATGTTGAAATCGCCGGCCACGAGACGGGGCCCTGGGCCCGCGTCGACCCACCGTCGCGCCAACCGCGATTCAATATCCCGCATCAAGGTCTTCCCTTTGATCGCCTCGATCGCGTCATGCTTCCCCTCCAGCAGCGCTTCGAATGGCTTCCGCGGCGTATCGAGATGGAGGTTCGTGAGATCAAACTCGCCCCGAGGTCCCTGGAGCCGGTAGCGCTTTACCCACGCGGATCCACCGGCCGCCTGCACGTCCTCGCGGGCCAGCGAATCCGCCCGGACGATCGGGAAGCGGGACAGCAGACAGGTCACGCCGGCATCGCCCTGGTACCCCGGCATCCGCCGAACCCGATCCCGGACGTCGCCACCGCACTCCTGAATGGCGACCACATCCGGCTGCCAGGTCCTGATCAGATCAGTCAGGCGCTGGGCAGCCGCGTTCCCTTCCATGTTGAAGGTCACGATCCGGACCCGGGACCCGGGATCGGACCGCCTGACGAATCGCCCGAGGCCCAGGTTGAGATCCATGATTCCGAACAGCCCGATCAGGAGCGGCACCGCTACCAATACCGCGGTGCGAGGTCGGCGGACCAGGGCTGCCAACACCAGCAGCGGCACCCCCGGCAGGACCCATGGCCAGCGCCCGATGAAGAGCATGATCGTGGCGGGCCACCACTCGTCCGCTACCGTATGGAGAATGGCCGTCACCACCACAATCCCGAGCCCCCAGAGGATCGCGACCCCCTCGATCGGATTGATTTCAATGGCGCGACCCAGCCTCAGTCGCGAGAACGGAGCCCGGCCCCCCAGCCACATCGCCAGCCGGCGGAGGCGCCAACGATCCACCGGATCCTTGCAAACCGGACACGCCGCCGGTCGCCAGAACCGGCGAGGGTCGAGGGCCACCTGGTGCTTGCCTGAGCGGCACGGGATAAGGTACCGAACTGCGGATGCGGGTTTCACGCCCCGAATCTAGCGGGGGCGGTTCCCTCCGCCCGCCTTCCGCCCCACATTACGGCGTCTTTCATCCGACGGTACTGATGCGCGCCCTGACCACCGGTTGTGTCCTCCTCGGCCTGTTCGCAACCCCAGCTGCCTCCCAAGTCCCCGCCCCGCTGGCGGACATGGTGCGCCGGGTCTTCGCCACCAACGAGTTCGGCGCCCGGCAGCGGTTTGGCCCCGTACAGTGGACCGAGGGCGGCGCAGCCTACCTCACGGTCGAGACCTCCAAGGAGACACCCGGCGGCCTCGATATCGTCCGGTATCTGACCGCCACCGGAACCCGCACGGTCTTCGTGTCGGCGGCGGACCTGACGCCGAGCGGCCAGAAGGCGCCACTTGGGGTCGAGGAGTACACCGTGTCGGCGGACGGCCGCCAGGTTCTAATCTTCACCAACTCGGAGCGCGTCTGGCGCCAGAACACCCGGGGCGACTATTGGCTCCTCGACCGGACCGCCCGGACCTTGAAGAAACTCGGCGGGCCCGACGCGCCGCCTTCGACCCTCATGTACGCCAAGCTCGCCCCGACCGGTGACCGGGTCGGCTACGTCCGCCAGGGGGAGATCTACGTCGAGCAGCTTGCTGACGGGGCGATCACCAGGCTCACCTCAGGCGCCGACTCGCTGCACGTCAACGGCATGACCGACTGGGTCTACGAAGAAGAGTTCGGCCTCCGGGACGCGTTCCGCTGGTCGCCGGATGGCGCCCGGATCGCCTACTGGCATTTCGACATGACCGGGGTCGGCACGTTCAAACTCATCAACACCACCGACTCCATCTACCCGATCGTCACGCCGATCCAGTACCCCAAGGTCGGCACCGCCAACTCGGCCGTGACCGTGGGTGTGGTTGCCGCCTCCGGCGGCCGGACCACCTGGATCGACGTCCCCGACGATCCCCGCGAGAATTACATCCCGCGGATGGAATGGGCCGGACCGAATGATGTGGCGATCCAGCGAATCAATCGACTCCAGAACACCAACCGGCTCGTGCTCGGCGACGCCGCCACCGGGCGCGCTACTGTGGCGCTCACCGAGCGGGACGATGCCTGGCTCGACGTGGTGGATGACCTCACCTGGCTCTCCCACGGGAAGGAGTTCCTCTGGCTGAGCGAACGAGACGGCTGGCGGCACGTATACCGGGTCAGCCGAGACGGCGCCAAAGTCGCCCTGGTCACCGCCGGAGCCTTTGACGTCGTGAGCGTGGAATCGGTGGACGAGGCGCAGGGCCAGGTCTACTTCATCGCCTCGCCCGACAATGCCACCCAGCGCTACCTCTACCGGGCCCGGCTCGACGGCAAGGGCGCACCCGAGCGCCTGAGCCCCGCGACCCAGCCCGGCACCCATCGGTACGATATCTCCCCCGATGCGAAATGGGCGTTCCATACCTGGTCCTCGGCCAACACCCTGCCCACGACGGACCTGGTCGGCCTGCCGAAGCACGCCACCATCCGGATGATGATCGACGACACGTTGCGGCGGGCCGCCGTCCAGGCGGTCCTGCCGACCCACCCGGTCGAATTCTTCAAGGTGGATATCGGCGACGACGTGGTGCTTGATGGCTGGATGATGAAGCCGCAGAACTTCGACTCCACCCGGCAGTATCCGATCCTCGTGTACGTCTACGGCGAGCCGGCCGGGCAGACCGTAGCAGACCAGTGGGGCGGCGCTTCGACGATCTGGTATCAGGCGATTGCCAACCAGGGATACGTCGTGGTGAGCATCGACAACCGCGGCACCCCGGCCCCCCGCGGGCGGGCCTGGCGGAAGTCCGTCTACCAGCAGATCGGCATTCTCTCGAGCCGCGATCAGGCCGAGGCGGTCCGCGCGCTGACCCGGACCAGGGCCTACCTCGACCAGAACCGGGTTGGCATCTGGGGCTGGAGCGGCGGCGGCTCGAGCACGCTCCAGGCCATGTTCCGGTACCCGGACGTCTACCAGGTCGGGATGTCGGTGGCGTCGGTTCCCGATCAACTGCTCTACGACACCATCTACCAGGAGCGATACATGGGGGTTCCGGGCCCCAACGCCGAGGCGTACCGGAAGGCCTCGCCGATCAACCAGGCCGAGGGGCTCAAAGGCCGGCTCCTGATCGTCCACGGCAGCGGCGATGACAACGTCCACTATCAGGGTAGCGAGCGCTTGGTCAACCGCCTGGTCCAGCTGGGCAAGTCGTTCGACTTCATGGCCTATCCGAACCGGAGTCACTGCATCTGCGAAGGGCCCGGCACCACGGCCCACATATATTCCCTGCTGACCCGCTACCTCGTGGAGCACCTGCCGGCCGGCGGGCGCCCCCGGGTAACACCCTGAACCCACGGAGGAAACCTCATGGCCTTGCAACTGGGCGACGTCTGCCCCGACTTCACCGCCGACACCACCCACGGTTCGATCACCTTTCACCAATGGAAGGGTGACAGCTGGGCCGTGCTCTTTTCCCACCCCAAGGACTTCACCCCGGTCTGCACCACCGAACTGGGCGCCGCGGCGAAGTTGAAGCCGGAGTTCGACAAGCGAAACGTCAAGATCATCGGCCTCTCGGTCGATCCGGTCCCGTCGCATGTCCAGTGGGAGGGTGACATCAAGGAGGTCACCGGGCACCAAGTCAACTTCCCGATGATCGGCGATGCCGACCGGAAGGTGTCCCTGCTCTACGGGATGATCCATCCGAACGCATCCGAGACGATGACCGTGCGATCGGTCTACGTCATCGGGCCCGACCACAAGCTCAAGCTGACGCTGACCTACCCGGCCAGCACCGGCCGGAACTTCGACGAGATCCTCCGGGTCATCGACTCGCTGCAGCTTACGGCCAAGTTCCAGGTCTCGACCCCGGCCGACTGGAAGGACGGCCAGGACGTGATCATCGTGCCGGCGGTGTCGGATGAGGACGCGAAGAAGAAGTTCCCCAAGGGCTTTGTCACGAAGAAGCCCTACCTCCGGGTAACCCCGCAGCCGAACAAATAGTCGCTATTCCCTGACATAGACCCGCTCGCCACCGCGCCAGGTGGCGAGCACCCCGATCCCGGCCAACTGGTCCGCCGGCACCAGGCCTGGATCGCGGTCGAGGACCACGAAATCGGCCGCCTTGCCTGGGGCAAGCATCCCCAGATCATCTCCCCAGCCCGACACCCGCGCCGCCTCCGTAGTGTGCGCAAAGAGCCCTTCTCCGACCGACACCGCCTCCTCGGCCGCGATGATATCGCCGTTGGCGGTCCGCCTGGTGACCGCCGCCTGGATACAGCGCAGCGGATTCAGATTGGCCACGACCGGGGCGTCGGAGGAGAACGCCGTGGCGATTCCGCGATCGAGCAGCGACCGAACCGGATAGCACCCGGCCAGAAAGCCGTCATCCAGCGCGGCCATGAAGTTCCGGCCCAGCTCCTCAAGGAAGATCGGCTGGGTGGCGATCTCAACCCCGAGGTCACGGATCCGGTCCTTCTGGGCGTCGGTCGGCAGCCCCAGGTGCTCGATCCGGTGCCGGAGGCCGTTCGGCGTCTCACGGGCAAACCGGGCATAGGACTCGAGCACCAGTTCAATCGCCTCATCCCCGATCGCATGGGTGGCAACCCGGAGCCCGGCCCGGTGCGCCAAGCCGGCCGCCTCGGCGAATTGCGCCTCGGTGAGCCGGAGCACGCCCCGATAGGCCGAGCCCCGGTACGGGCGTGACAGTGCGGCCGTCCCGCCGGACAGCCCCCCGTCGGCGAAGAACTTGACCGAGTCCACGAGGAGATCCTTCGACCGCCAGGGCTCCGGCAGCGGGAGCGGCACCGCGGCCCCATCGCAGATACCGATTGCGATCGCGGTGATCCGGATCGGGAGCGCGCCCTCGCGATCGAGCTCGCGGTACGCCGCCATCAGATCGGGCCCGACCGCAGGGTCCGCGACCGCGGTGACCCCCTGGCGGAGCAGCGCCCGGGCGGCCGCCAGGATCATCACCCGATACTGCGCCCTGGTGATCCCGCTCACCAGCGGCGCCACCAGGCCTAACGCCGTCTCGGTGAACACGCCGGTCAGCTCGCCCCGGTCGTCCAGCCGGACCTCCCCGCCAGGCGGCGACGCCACGCCCGCCTTGAGCCCGAGCGATCGCAAGCCGGCCGAATTCACCACGGCAATGTGAGCACATGTCCGGAGAGCGTACACGGGGCGGTCGGCCACCGCGTGATCGAGGTCGCGGCGGTCGAGCAAGCGGCCTTCATCGAGCAGCGCCTCGTTGAAGCCGCGGGCCCGGATGACCGGCAGCTCCGGATTGACGGCGGCGAACGCCGCCAGCCGTTCCTGGATCGCCCGGATGGAGCGGAAGCCGCGAAGGTCGACCGTATACTCGAGCAGGTCGCCCACCTTCCAGAGGTGGATATGGGCGTCGGCGAATGCCGGCAGCGCGATCGCACCGCCGAGGTCGAATGCTTCCATGCCCGGAGCGGCCGGCGCCGGCCCGCCGCCCAGGTCGGCGATCCGCCCGTCCGAGACCATGATCCACGACACCTCGGGCCGGGCCGGATCGAGGGTCCGGAAGCGCCCGTTGCCGAAGCAGACCGTGCGGCTCATGCGCCGGCGTGTTTGGCGATCACCGACTCGAGCACGCCCAGGCCTTCCTCGAGCTGATCGTCGGTCATCGCGATCGGCGGCAGAAGCCGGATGCAATTGGAGAACAGCCCGGCCCGGATCAGCACCAGTCCGTTGGCCACCCCTTCACGGATGATTTTCAACGCCAGGTCCGGATCCGGTGCCTTGCTGGTCCGGTCCTTCACGATTTCGATCAGCCGCATGGCGCCGAGCCCACGAACATCTCCGATGGCCGTGAACTTCTGCTTCCACTGCTCCAGCCGAGCGCCGATCTTCTCGCCGATGGCCGTCGCCCGGCCCAGGAACGCCGGCGTGTTGATGATCTCGATCGTCTTGAGCGCAGCCACACAGGCGACCGGGCTTCCGCCATACGTCCCCCCAACCCCGCCCAGGTGCGGCGCATCCATCAGCTCAGCTCGACCGGTGACCGCACTGATCGGCATCCCGGACCCCAGCGATTTCGCCATCGTGATCATGTCCGGGGCGATCCCGGCATGCTCGATGGCGAAGAGCTTGCCGGTCCGGCCGAACCCCGACTGGATCTCGTCGGCGATGAACACGATGCCGTGACGAGTGCAGACGTCCCGAAGCTTCTGGAGAAACGGCGCCGGCATCGGTACGAACCCGGCCTCGCCCTGCACCGGTTCGATCAGGATGGCGGCAACGGCTTCGGGGTCCACCTGGGCCACGAACGCGTGATCGATATTGTCGATGCAGAACTGGAGGTACTGCTCGGGGCTGATCCCCGCGGCCGTCCGGTAGAGATTCGGAGCCGGCAGGCGATAGATGTCGGACGTGAAGGGCGCGAATCCCTTCTTGAAGAGCGAATACTTGCTGGTCAGGCTCATCGTGAGCAGCGTCCGGCCGTGGTACCCGCCTTCGAACACGATCACCGCCGGACGTTTGGTGGCGTACCGGGCAATGTTCACCGCGTTCTCTACCGCCTCGGCGCCCGAGTTGGCAAGAATCGTCTTCTTGGGGAAATCACCCGGGGTGATCCGGTTCAGGGTTTCGGCCAGCGCCACATAGGGCTCGGGCGTCGTCACCAGCGAGCAGGTGTGGACGTAGCGGTCGAGCTGGTCCTTCATCGCCTCGACCACGCCCGGTGGCCGGTGGCCCGCATTGACCATCCCGATCCCGCCGGCGAAATCGAGAAACACATTGCCGTCCACGTCGTGAATGACCGCACCCTCGGCCCGCTCCACGACGATGTCGGTCGACTTGGCGAGGCCGGCCGGCATCGCGGCGGCGCGCCGGTCGAGAATCGCCTTGCCTTTGGGGCCCGGCACGGGAGTCCGGAGTTGAATCGTCGCCATCGCTACACCGCTTTGTCCGCTGAGAGAACGAGAAGAACGCCCGCATTGCCGCAAGTCGGGTCGTCGAGGTAATCATGAACCAGGCCCCGGGGTTCGAAACCGATGGCGATCTGGGCGCTGATGGTCGGGTCGTTCCGCCCGCCAGCCACGACCGCGTCGTAGTAGGCGTCGAGCGAACAGTCGCCTGCCACCGCTTCGAACCCGTTCAGCATGCCCACGGTAAACTGACCTTTGAGGCCAAGGCGGTGCACCAACTCCTGCCGGGCGCGATAAAGGAGCCGGGCAACCCCGGCGCCCCGGCAGGCCGGGTCCACCCCGATGTCGAGACCGTAGAGCCACGGCCCCGCGGGATCGTGAGTGCCGATCCAGAGATTGTCGGAGATCTCGAGATACGTATGCTGGGCCACCGTCAGCGCGCATCGCATCGACGAGGTGGCGCCAACGATTCGTCCATCCATTTCGGCGACGAACTGCCCCTCGGGGAACACCTCAATATGGCGCCGGTACTTCGGCGCCGTGATCAGTTCGGTTTCCGCGATGCGCGGGAACACCAGCCGCTGCAGCGCTTCGAGCCGGTCGGCATCATCGGACCGGGTCGGCCGGACGAGAATCTGGGAGGTCACCCCAGATACCCCACGGCCAGGTACGCCACCGTGCCGAGGGCGAACGCAAGGAGAGCGTACGGGAACTGCGTGAGGCCGTGTTCGATGTTGTTGCATTCGGTCCCGGTGGCGGTCAACACCGCCGCATCGGAGTAGAAGCAGGCCTGCGACCCGAACGCCCCCGCCGCCACGACCGCCCCCAACGACGGCCACGGACTCAGCCCCAGCGCCGCGGCGAGCGCCACCACGATCGGGACCGTCACAGCGTACACCCCCCACGAGGAGCCCGTCGCGAACGTCACCAGGCCCAGCGAAAGGAAGATCAGGGCAGGCATCGCCTTTGGGTTCGCGTTGGCCCGGAGCCCGTCCACAATGAACTGGGTCATCCCCATCGCGTCCCCCACGTTCTTGAGGACGTAACTCATGACCAGTACCACGAGGGTAAACAACAACCCGCGGGCACCTTCCCACACCCCCTCGAGTGCCTCATCGTACCGAAGCACCCGGTCGATCGAGAAATAGGCGACGGTGAATGTCACGGCCACGGCCGCCCCCTTGAGCGCGTCGAGGCCCGTGGCCAGCGTCACCCCGACCAGCACCAGCAGGGGGACCAGGAAGTACCGGGACTTCCCCGCCCGGCCGACTGGAAGCATCAGCCGATTCGTGAACGGCTCGGACCCGGCCGGCACCAGGTCGGCCGGGTCGGCCGACCCTTCCGACCGCCGCACGGCCTGCTTCATTCGTCCCACAACGGGAAGCCATCCGGCCGCGACCAGACCCGCAATCGCGACCATGAAGATCGCATAGAAATTGAAGGGGATGGTCTTCATGTAGAGCCAGTTCCCCTGGCCGGGCGCCGCGAGCTTGGCGCCCTCGAGAAGCTTGCCGACGTACAGCGACCAGGTCGACAGCGGAATGATCACGCAGACCGGTGCCGCCGTGGAGTTCACCATCATTGCCAGCAGTTCCCGGGGTACCCGGAACCGGTCGGTGACCCGGCGCATGATGCTGCTCACCGTCAGGGCGCTCAGGTAATCGTCCATGAAGATCGCGACGCCCAGAAGCCACGCCCCCACCAGTGTGCGACGCCGGGTGGTCAGATAGCGGAGCAGGTAATCGCCGAAGGCCGCGATCCCGCCCGAGACCACCATCAGTTGAATCAGGGATCCATACAACGCGCAGACGACGATCACCCAGACCAAGGACTCGTCCTGCAGTGTCTTGATCAGCGAATCCAGGAAGTTGCCGGGGAACTTCGTCCAGTCGATCATCAGATAGCCGACCAGGCAGCCGATCAGCAATGGCTCGAAGGCCCGCCTGGTCTTCAGTGCGACAGCGACGACGACCGCTGCCGGCACCAGCGACCAGGCCCCAAAGCTCATCAGGTCAGCCCACCGTCATGCTGATGAGCTTCTTTTCCAGGTACTCGAGGATCCCCTCCCGGCCGCCCTCCTGGCCGAGTCCGCTCTGCTTCCAGCCGCCGAACGGCGCCTCGGTGGCGTGTGGATACCACTCGTTCACCCCGACCATCCCGAACTCGAGCGCCTCGGCCACCCGGGTGGCCCGGTTGAGATCCGTGGTCCAGAGGTAGGCCGCCAGCCCGTACTGGGTGGCATTGGCGAGGGCAATCGCCTGGCCGACGTCCTCGAACGGCGTGATGCACATGACCGGCCCGAAGATTTCCTCTTCGAAGACCGGCGCGGACGGCTGCACGTCCGCCAGCAGCGTCGGCTCGAGAAAGAATCCGTCCGGCCGATGGGCCGGGATACCTCCGCCACGCACCAGGCGACCGGTCCCTCCGTCCACCGTGCGGCGGATCAGGTCGATACACCGATCGCGCTGCCGCGCGGAGATCATCGGGCCGACCGCCGTCCCGGGCTCGGTGCCGGGACCGACCGTCAGCACGCCGATTTCCGCTGCGGCCGCGGCCACGAAGCGGTCGTAGATCGGCCGCTCCACCAGAAACCGCTGGGGCGCGATGCAGACCTGGCCCGCGTTGCGGAACTTGGTCTGCACGGCGCCCTTCCCGACCGCGGCAGGGTCGACGTCGCCGAGGATCAGCGCCGGCGCGTTGCCGCCGAGCTCGAGCGACAGCCGGGTATTGGTCCGGGCCGAGCCTTCCATCAGCAGCTTGCCGACCCGGGTGCTGCCGACCAGGTGGATCTTCCGGACCGCGGGATGATCGAGCAATTCCTGCCCAATGGCTTCGGCATCACCCATGACCAGGTTGACGGCCCGATCCGGAATCCCGGCATCGAGCAGACATTCGAGCATCCGGATTGCGGTGAACGGCGTCGCCTCGGAGGGCTTCATTACGACGCTGCAACCGGCGGCGAGCATCGCCGACCAGACCCGGGCCGTGTTGTAGGCTGGAAAATTCCACGCGGCGATCGCGGCCACCACACCCATCGGCTGGTAGATCACCTGCATCCGCTTCCCGTCCTTGCGAGACGGAATCACATAGCCGTAGGTCCGTTTGGCCTCTTCGGCGTACCACTCGAAGAAGTCGGCCGCGACCATCCATTCGCCCTGGGCTTCGACCAGCGGCTTCCCGGCTTCGCGGGTGGTGTCGGCGGCGAAGGCCTTGGCATGCTTCCGAATCAGGTCGGCGGCCTGGCGCAGGTGGCGAGCCCGCACGTACGGGTTGAGCCGGCTCCAGCCATCGAAGCCCTGCACCGCCGATTCGATTGCGCGGCGCGTCTCGGCCCGGCCGGCCACCGAGATTTCGCCGAACGGGTGACCGGTGGCTGGATCCACGACCGGCATCGTCGTGGCGGCGCCCTGCCAGGCGCCATCGAAGTAGAGAGTCTTGGTCATGGGTCGGCCGAATCTCCCACTTCCGGACGGCCGTCGCAAGACGCCGGATCGATTCATCTGGCAACCCCTTCGCCCCCAGGAGCTTGAGGCGACCTCAGGACTCCCTCGTCCGGGGTCTCCGCCACGCGGGACACGCGGTGGACTCCGCCGGCACCATTGCGCAGGCGCTCTCGAAGCTTGGATTCGATCCGTACGACGCCCTGGTCCTCGACCTGGGCCTGCCCGACGGGTCCGGCCTCGATCTGGCCCGCACCCGGCGCCGTGCCCAGTGGCCCGGGATAGGCCCCGGCCTGTCGATTCTCCGGCTGGAGGTACATGATAAGGGTTCATTCACACTCCCCCCACACCTGATTAACGGTCGGGGGAGCATGATGCGGTCGTTACCAACCCGGCAAGGGGATCCATGCAGCTTCGCTATTCGATCATTTTCGTCAACGATCTGGATCGATCCCGCCGCTTCTACGTCGACCTGCTGGGCGTGCCGATCCTGAGTGAAGATCGGAGTTCAATTGAGTTGGACACCGGCACGACGACGCTCGCCCTCCATCAGGCCCATCTGGGCGTCAGTCACCATCACCCCCCGACTGCGGCGGGTTCCCTCCGGATCGGATTCTACACCGAGGACCTGGTGACCCTGCACCGGAAGCTGATCGAAGCGGGGGTTCCGTGTATTTCACCCCCAGAGGGTCGATTCGGGCTGAGTGTTGGCCTGTATGAGGACCCGGACGGGGTGCAGTTCACGCTGGCGGAACGGAACGCCGAACCGGCCTGAGGATTGTCGGATCGATCCAGCGGCCAACCATGATCCCATCCTGGGTCTTGCTGGCCAGGATCCGCTCGGCCAGCGGCAGCACCGAAATCTCGACCGTCTTGCCGATCAGCGGCGCGTGCACGACATGCAGCTTGCCCTCGTACCAGAGGGCAATGCCGGTGTGCGCAATGTCGAGCCCCGGAAGGGTCGACGTCGCCGCGATGACGTCGCCGTCCTCGATCCGGTCCGCCGCCGCGGCGATCCTGTCCTCGGGAATGAACCAGCGGCCCCGCCCTCTGTTGAGCCGATGCTCCACTGCGGCGATCGCTCGCCGCACGGACGAGTCTCCCATCTGGCGGTACGCCGCGACATGGTGGGACATGAAGTCGATCGGCTCTCGATCGAGACGGCCGCCCAGGTCGCGGGCCATCAGCCGCACCTGCCCCCGCCGTTCGTGATCCGTCAGCCACTCCGAGAAATAGTGGAGCCGGCTCGGATAGCCCGCGAGCACTCCGTTCCGATAGCGAAGATCCCGGAGATACCCTTCGTATTGGCGCCGGGCCCCGACCGGGTCCGCGAGGGCGGCCACGCCGTCATGGCGGATGAACCGGGCCAGCGAGAGCATGTTCTCGACGAACGTGACGCAGTCGAGTTCCCTGAGGTTCACCACCAGGCGCTCGGCGCCCGGAGGTTCGAGCGTCGCCGGCGTGTAGGTGGTGCCAACGAAGCTCTCGCCCAACCGTGCGACCAGCGAGCCCAACCGGAGGGTGTCGAGTCGTTCCGCCACGGCCCAGCGCACCTTCGAATCGAAGATCCGCCAATCCTCGACAGTCCAGTTGGTGCCGGGAATGGTGTCAACCGCCGAGGGCGCCGCGCCCCGGCCGGCTGGAACCGGATTCCGGCCGGTGGCGACCCCGAGGGCCAGCAGTACATGGGTGAGCGAGACCATGGGGAAAAGCTAATTGGTCGACGGTCGCGGGCGAGGGCTGGATTTCCCGCCCCACCGTGCGACATTTGTCCCCATGCCCCCGACAATTCGCGCGGTACTCTGTCTCGTGCTGGGTCTGCCCGGCTACGTCCTGGCACAGACCACCCAGGTGAACCTCACGCTCTCCGAGGGCACCAACATCGCCGCGGCCGTGTCGCCCGACGGTCGCACGGTGGCGTTCGATCTCCTCGGGCGAATTTGGACCGTGCCGAAGGATGGCCGCAGCGCCACGGTCCTGACCGACGAACTCGGTGACGCTCGCGAACCGGTCTGGACCCCCGACGGCACCCGGATCGCCTTCCAGTCCTACCGCGACGGAACCTGGCACATATGGAGCGTCGGGCGAGACGGCAGCGGACTCCGCCAGCTCACCTTCGGCGCCTTCGATGACCGCGAGCCCGACTATTCACCGGACGGACGGTTTCTGGTCTTTGCCTCCGACCGTTCCGGCAACTACGACATCTGGCGCGTCGATCTCATGGCCGGCACGCTCGAACAACTGACCGACGATCCAATGGACGATTTCGCCCCCGCCGTGAGCCGGGACGGGCGGGCCATCGCGTTTGTCTCGGCCCGGAAAGCCGGCCCCGGCATCTGGGTCCGGAACGGCAACGGCCTGACCGAGCGCTGGGCCGTCACCGCGGGCGCGGTCAGCGCGCCGTCCTGGAGTCCCGACGGCCAGCAGATCGCGTTCAACCTGTCGACCACCGGCGTCAGTCGGCTGTGGATCGTGGCGAAGGGTGGCGAGCCCAGGGCGATCTCCCCGGCCGAGGGGGACGCCTTCCCGTTCCGGGCCTCGTGGCTGTCCGCCACCGAGGTCCTGTACACCGGCGACGGACACCTCCAACGTGCCTCGGTGCTCGGCGATGCCCTTCCCGGCATTTCCTTTGAGGCGAAGATCGGCTTCACCCGGAAGGCCTACGTCAAAGCCCGGCGGGATTTCGACGGGACCGGCCCCAACCGGGTTCAGGGCATCGTGGCGCCCGCCCTCTCGCCCGACGGCACCACGGTGGCCTTCGTCGCGTTAGGCGACCTCTGGACCGCCCGCGGTGGCAAGCTGACCCGCCTGACCGACGACCCCTACGTCCAGAACGACCCGGCCTGGTCGCCGGATGGCCGCTCGCTCCTCTACGCCAGCGACAAGAGCGGCACCAAGGAACTCTGGATCCGCGACCTGGCGGCCGGCACCGAGCGCCAGCTGACCCGGGGGGCCGCGGGCGCGGCGATGCCGGCGTGGTCCCCCGACGGTACCCGGGCCGTGTTCATCCTCGAGCGGGGCCTCGGGAGCGAACTCGCCGGCGTCGATATCGCGACCGGCGAAGTGAAACGGCTCCGCACCATCTTCCAACCGTCACGCGCCACCTGGTCGCCGGACGGCAAGCTGATCGCGATCGCCGCGCTCAAGGCGAACTCGGCCCGCTACCGCGAGGGCCGGAGCGACATCCTGATCATGAACCCCGATGGCACCGGCGACCGCTGGGTGGTGCTGCCCGGTGGCCGAGGCTTCACCTCGCGCGGGCTCGATGGGCCGGCCTGGGCGCCCATGGGGGACCGGATCGCCTATGTGCAGGACGGGCTGCTCTGGACCATGCCGGTAACGCCCGACGGCGAACCGAACGGTCCGCCGACCCGCCTTTCGACCGAGTTGGCCAACACGGTCACCTGGAGCGGCGACGGAAAGAGCCTCCTGTATCAGACGACCGACGGTCTCCGCAAGGTGACCGTCGAGACCGGGACCACCGAGCGGATCGCGATCGATCTGACCTGGACCCGGCGGATCCCGACCCGTCGCGTGGTGGTGCACGCCGGCCGGCTCTGGGACGGCCTGGCGGACACGGTCCGGACCGACATGGACGTGGTAATCGTCGGCCACCGGATCCGGAGCGTCGTGCCACATTCGGCGGCCCTCCATCGCGACAGCGTGGTGGACGCCTCCGGGCTCACCGTGATGCCGGGCCTGGTTGAGGGGCACTCCCACCTGGTCATGGGCGAAGCGTTAGGCAGAACCTGGTTGGCTTACGGGATCACCACGGTCCGCGACCCGGCTTCCGAGCCGTTCCAGATGCGCGAACGCCGCGAGGCGGTCGAATCCGGGGTCCGGGTCGGACCGCGCGAACTGGCCACCGGAAGGATCTTCGACGGCGAGCGGATCTACTACGGCTTCAACAATGCCATGACGCCGGGCGGCCAGCTGGCTCAGGAGCTCGAGCGAACCGCAACGCTCGACTTCAGCCTGATCAAGACCTACGTCCGCCTCCCCGACGTGCTCCAGCGGCGGATCATCGAATACGCCCACCAGCACGGGATTCCGGTGTCGTCCCACGAGCTCTACCCCGCGGTGGGGTTCGGCGCCGATCACGTCGAGCACATCCGCGGCACCAGCCGGCGCGGATTCTCGACGAAGACCAGCAACCTCTATCGCTCCTACCAGGACGTGATCGAACTGCTGACCCAATCGGGCATGAGCCTGACGCCCACGATGGGGATCCAGGGCGGCTTCTTCAATCTGATCCAGAGCGATCCCTCGGTTCTGGACGACCCCCGACTTCTGCTGGTGAATGGACCGGACTACGTCCCGTCACTCAAGGCCCTGCCGCGAGGCGGGCCGTTCGCGAGCACGCCCGCCATGATGGCGTCGCAGGGCCTCACGATCAAACGGGTGATCGAAGGTGGCGGCCGGGTCATCGCCGGCACCGACGCTCCGATCATTCCCTTTGGCCTGTCGCTCCACACCGAGATCGCCAACTACGTCGAGGGCGGCCTGACGCCCGTGCAGGCCCTCCGGACCGCTACCTCGGGCTTCGCCGAGGCGGTCGGGCTCACCAAGGAACTCGGCTCGGTGGTGGCGGGGCGCCTGGCGGATCTGGTCGCCGTCGACGGCAATCCGCTCGAGCGGATCGGCGACACCCGCAAGGTCAGAGTGGTTCTCAAGAACGGCGAGGTCTACACCGAGGAGCAGTTGCTCCGTGGCGCGATCTTCCCGACCCACGCCGGGCCGGGGCCGAAATGACCAAGCGAGACATCACCCGACGGGATTTTCTCGACGGGATGGCGCTGGCCGTGGGCGGGGCGATGGCCCTGCCCGGCGCCCTCGACCTCGAGGCAGACGTGCCGTACCCGCCGGCACTGACCGGCCTCCGCGGCTCGAATCCGGGCTCCTTCGAAGCCCTGCACCAACTCCGGGACGGCGCCCTGGCGGTGGGTCGGCCCGCCCCGTCCGGCGAACGCTACGACCTGGTCGTCGTGGGCGCCGGAATCAGCGGTCTGTCGGCCGCCTACCGGTTCCGCAAAGAACGCCCGCGGGCCCGGATCCTGATCCTGGACAATCATGACGATTTCGGCGGTCACGCCCGGCGGAATGAATTCCAGCATGGCGGCAGCGCCCGGATCGGGTATGGCGGCACTCAGTCGATCGACAGCCCGCTCCCGTATAGTGGCGTCGCCCGGGGACTGATTACAGAGCTCGGCGTCGACGTCCGCCGCTGGGAAACCGCCCTCGACCGCAATCTGTATCAGTCCCTTGGCCTCGGCCCCGGTTTCTTCTTCGACCGGGAAACCTTCGGCACCGACCGCCTGGTGACGGGCCTGGGGCCCCGCATCGACCCCGCGATGGCGGCCCGGCTCCCAATCTCCGACCAGGCCCGCCGTGATCTCGTCCGCCTCAACACCGACACCTTCGACCCCTGGCCGGGTATTGATCCCGGCGCGCTCCGCGAGCGGCTGGCGCGGATCAGCTACACCCGGTTCGTGACGGAGGTCCTTGGGCTCGACCCTGGGGTCCTGCACCTCTATCAGACCCGAACCCACGGGCTGTTCGGCGCCGGCGTGGACGCCGTGCCGGCGCAGGACGCCATGGCGTTAGGCCTTCCGGGATTCCAGGGGATGCCGGTGGACCGCACCGTGGTGGGCCCGGGCCAGAACTATGACTCGATGCCCAGCCCCGACGCCGACGACTACTATTTTCACTTCCCCGACGGCAACGCGTCGGTCGCCCGGCTCCTGGTCCGCAAGCTGATTCCCGGCGCGATCCCGGGATCGACGGCGGACGACGTCGTCACGGCCCGCGCGGACTATGGTCAACTCGACCGGGCCGGGCAGCCGGTCCGGATCAGGCTCCGGAGCCCGGCGGTACGGGTCACCCCCGGCGCCGGAACCGGGCCGGCAGAGGTGATCTATCTCGAGCACGGCCGCCCCCGTGCCGTGTCAGCCGGCGCGGTCGTACTGGCCTGCTGGCACCAGGTCATTCCCCATCTCTGCCCCACTCTGCCCGACCTCCAGCGCACGGCGCTCGCGTTCGCGATCAAGGTGCCGCTGGTCTACACCAATGTCTTCATCCGGAACTGGACCGCGTTCCAGAAACTCGGCGTCAACAGTGTCCAGACCCCCGGCTTCTTCCACACCAGCGTCAACCTCGACTTCCCGGTGACCGTCGGCGGCTATCACCACGCCAGGCGGCCCGGGGAGCCGATCGTTCTGCATCTCTCGAAGGCCGCCTGCAAGCCCGGCCTTCCGATCAAGGACCAGCACCGCGCCGGTCGCACCGAGCTGTACACGACGGCCTTTACAACCATCGAGGCGAACATCCGGGAGCAGCTGGCCCGGGTCCTCGGGCCTGGCGGCTTCGAACCGGGCCGGGACATCCTTGGCATCACGGTCAACCGCTGGCCCCACGGCTACGCCTACCAGTACAACTCGCTATACGACGATTTCTGGTTCCACCGGGGCGAACAGCCCTGCGAGGTGGCCCGCCGGCCGTTCGGCCGGATCACCATCGCCAACGCGGATGCCGGTGCTTACTCCTACACCGACGCCGCCATCGATCACGGTATCCGAGCCGCCGAGGAGCTGTTGACGCATGGGTGATCTGACGGTGGGGCAGGCGTTATGCGCCCTGTTTTTCGTGGCCGCGGGGATCGGGCACTTTGTGATGCCGGGATTCTATCTCGCGATGATGCCGGCCTGGGTACCGGCCCACCTCGCCATGGTCCAGGTGAGCGGCGTGGCCGAAATCGCCGGCGGGGTCGGGCTCCTGATCCCGCGACTCCGGCGGGCGGCCGGTCTTGGGCTGATCGCGCTGCTGCTTGCCGTCTTCCCGGCCAACGTCCAGATGCTGCTCAACGCCCGGGCGGCCGGTGAACCGTTCTCGAAGGAGCTGCTGCTCTGGGTCCGGCTCCCGGCCCAGTTGCTGTTCCTCTGGTGGGTCTGGCGGGTGAGCCGGGCCCCCGTCCGGGGAACCCGTTAGGCGGCGATCACCACCCGGGCGTCGGCCGCCATGGCTCCGCCGGGATAGGCCATGAGCGGATTGATGTCCAGCTCCCGGATCTCGGGACAGTCCTGCAGCAGTTGGGATACCCGGAGCAGTACGTCCTCGAGCGCCCGGTAATCCACGGGCGGCTGTCCCCGGACGCCCGACAGGAGCCGGGCCGCCTTGATCCCGTCGATCATTTCCCGAGCCTCGGTCCTGGCCACCGGCGCCATCCGGAACACCACGTCGCGCCAGACTTCCACGAAGATCCCGCCCAGCCCGAACATCAGCATCGGCCCGAATGAGGCATCGCGATTTCCGCCCACAATGGTCTCCCGGCCCGCGGGCGCCATCGCCTGCACCAGTACCCCGGCAATCCCCGCGTCCGGGACCTTGGCCGCGACCGAATCCACGATCCGCCCGTACGCCGCCCGCGCGGCTTCCGCCCCTCGGAGCCCTAGCACCCCGCCGCCAAGATCGCTCTTGTGGACGATGGAGGGCGCCACGACCTTCATCGCCACCGCGCCACCCAGCGCCTCGGCGATCGCCCCCGCCTCCTCGGCCGAACGGGCCACGCCGGCCCGCGCCGTCGCTGCGCCATGTGCTCCCCGGCGGAGCTGCCCGACTCGGAGTGAACGCCGTCGATTGACGAATGCCTGGGGACGGCTATCCTACACGCCGTCGGCCGTCCCCTTCTCCCCAAGGTCTTGCTGTGATTCTCCGGTCCCGCTCGCCGCACTGGGCGTCCTTCCTGCTCCTGGCCGCGGTTGGCTGCAGCCCTTCTTCGCTCACGCTGACCGGCGTCGTCACGACTAACGATGTCATGGTTGGATCCCAGGTGACCGGCCGAGTCGACAAGCTGCTGGTCACCGAGGGCGACCAGGTCAAGGCCGGTCAGCTCCTCGCTGTCATCGCCCCCGAGGAGCTCCGGGCCGACAGCGCCTACTACGCTCACAGCGCCGACGGCATGTCGGCCCAGGTCCGCCAGGCCGAGGCCACCATGCGCTGGCAGACGCAGCAGACCACGGACCGGATCAAGCAGGCCGAAGCGAACGCCGCATCCGCGGATGCCCAGCGCCAGGCCGCCCAGGCGGATCTCGAAATGGCGGACCTGACCTTCAAGCGGGTGGACCGGCTGGCGGCCCAGGGACTTGACACGCCGGCCCAGCTCGATCAGGCCCGGACCAGCCTCGGCACCGCCAAGGCTCGCCTCGACGCCGCCGCGCGCCAGACCGAGGCGGCCCTCGCCTCCCTGGCCCTGGCCCGGAGCGACGCCGAGCAGAACGCGGTCCGCCAGAGCCAGCTCGAAGGCAGCCGCCAGGGCCTCGCCGCAGCGTCGGCCCAACGCACCAAAGCCGGGGTCCGCCTCGGCTATACCGAACTCCGCTCGCCGATCGCTGGTGTGATCGACGTCCGGGTCGCCCGCCAGGGCGAGATCGTGTCGGTCGGGCAGCCGGTTGTGACGGTCGTGAACCCCGACGACCTCTGGGTCCGGGCCGATGTCGAGGAGAGCTACATCGACCAGGTCCGCCTTGGCGACAGCCTGACCGTGCGGTTCGCCTCCGGCGACACCCGGCGCGGCGCCGTCACCTTCCGCGGAGTGGACGCCGCCTATGCCACGCGGCGTGACGTGAGCCGCACCAAGCGCGACATCAGGACCTTCGAAATCCGGATCCGTCTCGACAACAAGGACCGGAATATGGCCGTCGGCATGACCGCGTACGTCCTGCTCCCAGTCGGGCGTTAGGCCCCGATGGACGCGATCGACGTCCGCCAGATCTTCAAGTCGTTCGGCGACTTCACCGCGGTCAAGGGCATCAGCTTCACCGTCGGCGAGGGCGAGATCTTCGGGCTCCTCGGCCCCAACGGCGCCGGGAAGTCCACCCTGATCCGGATGCTCGTCACGCTGTTGCCCCCCACGGCGGGAACCGCCCTCGTCGGCGGCTTCGACATCGTGACCCACCAGGACGAGGTCCGGCGCCTGATCGGGGTGATCCCGCAGGCCATGACCAGCGACACGGAGCTGTCGGTCGAGGAGAACCTGATCATCTTTGCCAAGCTCTACGGTGTCCCGCGGGAAAAGCGGAAACGGCTGATCGACGAACTCCTGGCCGCGGTCGAACTGACGCAATGGCGGGACAAACAGGTCCGCCAGCTTTCCGGCGGCATGCGGCGCCGGGTGGAAATCGCCCGGGGCCTGGTTCACGAGCCGAAGATCTTCTTCCTCGACGAACCGACCACCGGCCTCGACCCCGTCTCGCGGGTGGCGGTGTGGGAGATGCTCCGGAAGATCAAGGCCGAACGGGATCTGACGATCCTGATCACGACCCACTATATGGACGAGGCCGACAAGCTCTGCGACCGGATTGCGATCGTCGATCACGGCGAGCTCAAGGCGCTCGACACGCCGAGCCGGCTCAAGGCCGCGATCCCGGGCAAGAACGTCCTCGAGGCCAGCTTCGCTCCCGTTCCCGAGGGATGGGCGGCGACCCTCGAGGCGCTGCCCTCGGTCGAGGGAGTCACTCCGCACGACAACATCTTCCGGATCGCGTCCGGCAACGGCCCCGCCACCACGATGGCGCTGATGACGGCCGCCGCGGAGGCGAACGTGACCGTGCAATCGCTCTCGGTCCAGAGCACCACGCTCGACGACGTCTTCGTCCATTACACCGGCCGGGCCCTCCGGGACGCACTGCAGGACGCGCCGCGGCTCGACATCTCCCACATCCGGAGGTAACCGGTGTATCGGACCTGGGCCATCATCGAGAGGGAACTCCGGCGGTTCCGGCGGAGCCCCACGCTGATCGTGATCTCGCTGCTCTTCCCGATCGTCCAGCTCGTCATCCTGGGCTATGCGTTCGGCGGAAACGTCCGGCACCTCAAACTGGCAGTCGTGGACCGGGATCGCGGCGTTCCGGCGGTCAAGCTCAAGGAACTCGGCGGCTCGATCGCCGCCAACGCCGGCACCTTCGAGATGATCGACTACGCCGACGAGGGGCGAGCGATCCTGGACCTCCGGAACGGGAGGGTCAACGGCGTCCTCACGATCCCGCCCGACTATTCGCGGCGGGTGCTTCGCCACGCCGACCCCCGCGTGGCGCTGATCGAGGACAACACCGACAACTTCGTGGCCGTGAGCATGGGGGCCTCCCTGAACGGCATGATCGCGGCGGCCAACCAGCCCGCTGCCACGTCCCAGCGGATGCCGGGCCAGGTGACCCTCGACGTGGTCGAGATCTACCCCTACGTGCCCTACATCCAGTACCTGCTCCCGGGATCCGTGGTGATGTCGATCTTCATGATGGTGATGATCGGCGGCGGGATCATCTTCATCGACGACAAGGCCCGCGGTCTCCACGAAGGGTATCTCGTCACCCCGATCACCAAGTTCGAACTGATCGCGGGCTTCGTCATGTCGGGGGCGATCAAGGCGGTGCTGGCGGGGTTCGTGCTGATGACGATCGGGTCGGTCATTGCCGGGATTCCGCATCCGTTCGACCCGATCCGGCTACTCCGGCTGCTGGTGGTCATCGTGTTGACGGCACTGGCCCTGATCAGCATGATGTTCCTGCTGATGGTCCGGGTCACCGATCCGTTGGTGCCGAGGGCAATTTTCGGTGTGCTGAACACCCTGCTCTACTTCCCGAGCGGTGCCGTCTATCCGCAGCAGGGATTTCCCGGGTGGATGCGGGCGATCGCGGTGGCGGATCCGTTTACCTACGCGGTTCACGCATTCAAGAGCCTCCTGCTCAAGAACACCGGGTTTGCCGCGATCGGGGGGGATCTGGCGTATCTGTCGATCTTTACGCTGATCGCGATGACGGCGGCGGTCCGGCTCTTCCGGCGGACGCTTTGACGTGGCGAGTCTCACGCGACTCGCCACTGCGCTCGTGGCATCCGCCGGATCGCTCGCCACGTCCGTGGCGGCTCAGGCAATGCTGCACGGCGTTGTCGTCGATTCCGCCGGACACCCAGTACCGCGGGTAGAGGTGTTCATTATCGGGCGCAGCCGCGGTGAAACTGATAGCGCGGGCCGCTTCCACGTTGGCCTCGCCTCCAACGAATCGGTCGTCCAGCTACGACGGATCGGTTTTCGACCCCTCGCCCTTACGGTGGTGCCCCGGGCCGCCGACCTTGACACTACTTTGGTGCTCGCGGCGCTGCCCCTGCGCCTGGAAGAGCTTACAACCCGGGCAAGATCAGCACCCTTCCGTTTCGACTTGATCCCATCCTTCGCGATCGACGATAGCACGTTTCGCCTGACTGGGCACTACGACCCCGGTGGTGCCGCGCTCTCCGACGTCGGCGATGCACTCGCCATCGACTTCGACTCCAGAAATGGCCGGGCACTGGCGTCTCGCAGTTGGCGGCTTCTGCAAGGCGAGATTTGGTCAAAAGGCATGGGGCAGGTGATTTGCAAGGGAGCGGCTGGACAGCCGTTGGCAGGTCAGTTTGTCAGCGGTGAGGCCGATCAGATCGCAACCCTTACCGACAGTGGTCAAGTGTTCCTTTCGGTCCCAATCGGCGAGGGGCGGCGGCCAGGTTGTGGTCCCGTCTTCGCCTTGCCGCGCGATTGGCGGCCGCAGGCGGCGGCTGGCACCCTCGGGCGATGGTATGTCGTCGTCCCGGACTCGGCCGGCGAGCCGCGGATTGCGGCGATCTCCGATCACGGCCGCGTGGAGTGGATACTCCCGTTGGGCCAGTGGTTGCCAGGTTCCGCAGCCGGGGCCGTCCGGGTAGCGGCTCGGGGTCCGCTTCTAACCGTAGCGGCCGTCGCCTTCCCATTTCCTTGGATTGTTCTGGACTCGGCGGGGACCACGCTCCTTGGCGGCTCCCCTATCGCCGACGCCGACCCATGGACGTCGACCACGATGCCGACCGATCGTTGGGAAGCGGCCGCGCTCCTGCCACTCGAGACCGGGTACGCTCAATCGGTGCAGACCCGGGATGGCCGGCGGCGTATTACCGTTGCCTACGACCCACGTGGCCGGGTCGTGCGAGTCGACCGCTCTGGTAGCGCCCCGTTGCTGATCGCCAGTGCGCTCCACACTCGGAAGCTCCTCGGCGTTCGCACAAGTTGGAACGGACGTGGCCGACTCTTCGAGTTCGGCTACTAGGCCCGTACACCGCTGGTAAACATGACATTCCCGCCGGTAGCCGTTGGAGACCAAACCTCAGTTTGCCCCAGCGCCAGCCCTTCGGCCTGCTTGCCTTGGCGTTGGCCGCTTGCGGCGGTCAATCAGCAGCAGCGCCCCTTCGCGTCACCGACTCCGGTGGCGTTCGCACCATCCGAATCTCCGATCTAGGCCGCATCTCGTTTCCTTCGTGGTCAAAGCGGCTGATCTACTCCACGGCGGGTAACGACTCGCTCGCGCTAGCTCCCACGGTGCAAGGCGCCTTCACGGCCGACTCCAACCTCCGGGGAGATCGTGGTTGAGGTGCATGAGATCGTGAAGCCCTGACAGACTCGGCCGGGCTCTATCCCCCCGGCTTGCCGCAGCGTCCGAACTGTCATACATTGTCATGCATGAAAACATCCGCGCTCACCATCCGGCTTGACCGCACCCTCGAACGCCAGCTCGCCACGGCGGCGAAGCGCTCCGGTCGCTCTCGGAGCGATATTGCCCGCGATGCCATCCGGCGGCAGCTGGCCGTGCTCCAATTTGAGGACGCTCGCCGGCAGGTCATGCCCTTCGCGGAAGCCCGTGGCTACCTCACGGACGAGGATGTGTTCCGCGCGGTCTCGTGAGAGTCTGCCTGGATACCAATGTGCTCGTCGCGGCCTTCGCCACGCGCGGCCTATGCGCCGACGTGTTTCGCACCGTGGTCGCTGAACACGAACTGGTTGTCGGCGAGGTGATTCTGACCGAACTGCGCCGCGTCATGAAGACCAAGCTCCGCCTCCCCGATGACCGCCTCGACGCGGTGGAGGCCGTGCTGGCCGCCTTTTCCTCGGTGCCAAAACCCAGGCACCCGTCCCCAATCGAAGTGCGCGACCCGACTGACCGGTGGATCCTCGCCACGGCCGTGGCCGGTGGCGCTGAGGTGCTGGTAACGGGCGATCAGGATTTACTCGCCGTTCAAGGTGCGGCCCCGATTCCGATCCTTGCCCCGCGAGCGTTCTGGGACCTGTTGCGGGCCGGGCACGCCGGCTAGCGGCCCTGCCGGGCACGACGTCAGCCCACCTGTGAGGCCACCACGGCCCGCGTCACCTTATCCGCCGCAAACATGTGCTCCACCCGGAGCGACGCCAGCGTGATGTCCTGCGGTGTCCCGAACGTCGTGAACATGCTGAAGAACGCCAACTCGCCGTAGGGCGTGGCATACCGCGGCGTCAGCACCGGCGCCTTGGGCCGCGACGCCGAGCCGGGCACCGAGGAGCGCCGCAAAGGCCTCGACCCGGGGCCCGATCACCGGCTGCGCCAACGCCTCGTGGCGGAGGTGAGCGAGCATCGGTGGGCCCACCTCGGCAAGATTCGTGAGTGACCGCGTGAGCCCGTCCGGGTGCGCCAGCAGGTCCAGCATGTTGACCGGCCCCGCATCGGCCTGACCAGGTTCCACTGGGCGTCCAGCACCAGAGCCGGCATCGGGTCGTGAGCGCGGAGGAGCTGCTCCAGTGCGGCGTTGGCCTGGGTCAGTGAGGGATCGCCCAGCGGGGCAGCACCGTATGCCGGGGCACATCCCGCCTGCAGCATGGCCTCGTTCCGGACCGTTAGCGGTGCGTCCAGCTCGTGGAGCCAGGCGGCGAGCAACTCGCGGCTGGGTTTGGCCCGGCCACTCTCGACGAAACTCACATGGCGCTTGGAAACCCGCAGGCGGAACGACAACTCCAGCTGGCTCAGCCGACGGGCCTTGCGGACTCGCTGCAGCGTGATCGGCAGGGCGGGCACAGGTGTCGGCATGTTGAGACTTAGCTTCGGCAGCGCACCGGTTCAATGACCTGAGAGGTAATTGCGGCGATTACCCGGCTGTTGGATACTGGAGGCACCTCTGACCCGAGACCACCATGAAACGCGGCCTGATCGTCGTCACCCTGATCCTCTTCGGCGCCCTGACGGCGGTGGCGCTCGAGCGGCACGGATACTGGGGCATTCTCGCCCCGCACTTCCAGACATTCGGCGCCGGTCAGGTGCTCGCGGACCTGGTGATCGCCCTTACCCTGGTCATGGTCTGGATGGCGCAGGACGCGAAGGCGACGGGCCGCAACGTATGGCCGTGGATTGCCGCGACCCTGGTCCTGGGTTCGTTCAGTCCGCTGGTCTACTTGCTCACCCGCAAGACCGCGAACAAGGTTCCCTGATCGGACCGATCAGGACACTCGCACCCGGGCCGGATCGCGCCCGACGGTCTTGTGGAGACTGCTCCGGGCCATCAGCGTGCCGATCAGCGTCAGGATGCCGCCCAGCGTGAGCGCCGCGCCGGGGAAGTAGAACGGGGCGCTGGGCCCGGTGAAGTACGAGAAGGTGTTCGCCATGAGGGGCGGGCCGACGATGGCCGTGAGGCTCATCAGACTGGTAAGCCCGCCCTGCAACTCTCCCTGCTCGTTAGGCGGCACCTGGCCCGAGATCAGCCCCTGAATGGCCGGCCCGGCGATCCCGCCCATGCAGTACACCGCCGTCACCGCGAACATCATCCAGGTGGCTGTGGCGGCGGCATAGAGAAAGAAGCCGAGGCTGTACACGCCGAGGCCGAAGTAGACGCTCCGCACCTGGCCCAGCTTTGGAATGATGACGCGGATCAGCCCGCCCTGGACGATGCCCACCGCGAGCCCTACCGCCGCGATCGACAGGCCCACCATCCGCTCGTTCCAGTGGAACTTCTCGATGGTGTAGTACGACCAGTTGCTCTGGACCGCGTGGGCCGCGACCTGAAGCAGCACCAGCGACCCGACCAGGCCGAGGATGACCGGGTACTTCTTGATGCTCCGGAGCGAGCCCATCGGATTGGCACGCCTCCAGTCGAACGGCCGCCGGTTCTGCTCGGCCAGCGACTCTGGCAGCACGAAGTAGCCGTAGAGCCAGTTGATCAGCGTGAGGATCGCAGAGGCAATGAAGGGCACCCGGGCGCCGTAGGGCCCGAGGAGCCCGCCCATGAGCGGCCCGAGGATGAAGCCCATCCCGAAGACGGCCCCGATCATGCCGAAGTTCTGGGCCCGCTTCTCCGGCGGCGACACGTCAGCGATATACGCCGAGGCGGTGGTGAATGAGGCACCCATGATCCCGGCGATGATCCGACTCAGGAAGAGCCACCAGATCGTCGGGGCGAGCGCCATGAAGATGTAGTCGAGCCCGAACCCGAACAGCGACGCCAGCAGCACCGGCCGGCGGCCGTACCGGTCGCTGAGCCCCCCCATGACCGGGGCGAAGAAGAACTGCATCCCGGCATACGCGAACGTCATCCAGCCGCCCCAGCGGGCGGCCTCGCTCATCGTGCCGGCGGTCAAGTGCGTGATCAGCTTCGGCATCACCGGGATGATGATGCCGAGTCCCGTGACGTCGATCAGCAGGGTGACGAGAATGAACCCGAGTGCAGGCGTCCGCTTGGACGTCATGTCGTCTTCTTTCGACTGGAACGATGGATCCGGCGAGCCGGAATAATAAGGTGGCCGGGCGCTCCCGTCAGCCTTTTAGCGGCTCCCGGGCCGTTGCCCCCTGCGGCGCGGCCCGGAGGTACTGGGCCGGCCAAGGCGCTGCCACGCCCAGCGTCTTCGCCGCATGGAGCGGCCAGTACGGGTCCCGCAATAGCTCCCGGGCCAGGAGCACGATGTCGGCCTGGCCCGAACGCACGATCTGATCGGCCTGCGTGGCCTCGGTGATCAGCCCCACCGCGCCGGTCGGCACCCCGGTCTCCCGCCGGATCCGCTCGGCGAACGGTACCTGATACCCCGGCTTGAGTTCGATCCGCACGCCCGAGACGTTCCCGCCGCTCGAGCAGTCCACCAGATCGACCCCGCGACCGCTGAGGATCCGAACCAGGTCCACCGACTCCTCCACGGTCCATGCCCCGTCGGTCCAGTCGGTCGCGGAGATCCGCACCAGGACTGGGAGACGGTCCGGGATTGAGGCACGGACTCGGTCAACCACCTCCAGCAGAAGGCGCGTCCGGTTCTCGAGGCTTCCGCCGTAGCGGTCCGTTCTCTTGTTGCTGTGGGGCGACAGAAACTCGTGCAGCAGGTAGCCATGCGCGGCGTGGATCTCGATCAAACGGAACCCCGCCCCGACGGCGCGCCGCGCGGCCGCGCCGAACGCCTCGACCACCGCGGCGATCCCCGCGCCATCGAGAGCCGCAGGCATCGGGTAGTTGTCGGCAAAGGCCACAGCGCTTGGTCCCACCGTCTGCCAGCCGCCCTGGGCCGGCAGGATCATCCCTTGCACCGGGGCCCACGGGCGCGCCGTGCTCGCCTTCCGCCCCGCATGGGCGAGCTGGATCCCCGGCACCGCCCCCTGCGACGCGATGAACCGCGCGGCCGGCTCGAGGGCCCCGGCATGCCCCTCCGACCAGATCCCGAGATCCTCCGGGCTGATCCGCCCTTCCGGTACCACCGCCGTGGCCTCGGCGATCACCACTCCGGCCCCGCCCGAGGCCCGGCTGCCCAGATGGACGAGGTGCCAGTCGGTGGCGTAGCCGTCCAGGCAGGAATACTGGCACATCGGTGAAACGGCGATCCGGTTCGGAAGCGTCATGCCACGGAGGGCGAGGGAGTCGAAGAGTGTCGGCACGCCGGAAACTAACCGTTCCGGAAGCCCCCTGTCCCCCGTACATTCCCCTCACCCAGATCGATACGGATCCGTTCCATGCCGCTCACCTTGCGCACCTCCGGCGTCCTGACCGGCCTCATCGCGGCCGCGACGCTGGTCACCAATGCCGCTGCCCAGCAACCCGACTACAACCGGGCCGACATGATCCGGATCGCGCCGACCCGGCTCTACGGCATGCCGCCCTGGGCCGAGGGATTCGGAGCCCTCGGCCTGGCGAGCCCGACCTGGCTCGACGACAGCACCCGGTTCCACTATCGGGTCATGACGCCGCGGGGCGCGGAGTTCATGATCGTGGATCCGGTCAAAGGGACCCGGCGGCCCCTCTTCGACAACGCCCGGATCGCCGCAGCGCTCTCGGTGGCGGGCGACACCACCTTCGAACCCGGCAAATTGCCCTTCAAGACCATCAGGCTCCTGCGCGGCGACAGCGCCTTCACCTTCCGACTCGGGCCCAAGCGCTACGAGTGCGACCTCGGCAGCTACCGCTGCGTGAAGGGCGACACCCTCACCACCGACGTGCCGGAGTATGCGGTGAAGTCTCCCAACGGGGTGTGGGCCGCGCTGAGCCACAAGGGGAACATTTGGGTCCGCCGTGTGGCGGCACCACGTGATTCGATCCAGCTCACCACGGACGCCGTCCCCGAATTCGGGTACGGCCTGGGTTCCCCTACCCGTCCGGCCCCGGACGCCGACGCGCGGGCACCGATGGTGATGTGGTCACCCGATTCGAAGAAGCTGGCGGTCCCGAGGATCGACGAACGCGGGGTCACCCGCTTTGCCGTCTACTCGTCCACCGGCACGACGCCGAAATTGTTCCAGTATCCCAACGCCGTGCCCAGTGACTCGATCGTCGAAACGTTCGAGGTCCATCTCCTCGACGTGGAAGGAAAGACCAACGTCACGGTCAAGGGCCTCAAGCCCGTCGTCGACGTCTTCGGCTTCGGAGGCGCCGACATGATCCAGTGGGCGCCCGCCTCGGACCGGATCTACCTGATCGACGCCGGCCGCGCCAACAAGGGAGTCCGGCTCCAGAGCGCCGACCTTGCGGGCGACACACGTCTTATCCTGTCGGACTCGATCGCGACATTTATCGAGAACGCGAGCGGCGTGGCCACCGGCAACTGGCGCGTCATCAGTGACAAGGAGCTCCTCTGGTGGTCGGAGCGTGACGGTTGGGGCCATCTCTACCGCTACGACACCAGCGGCAAGCTGATCAACCAGGTTACCAGCGGCCCCTGGGTCATGGACCGGCTGAAATATGTCGATCCCGTCACCCACCAGATCTACTTCGGTGCGCTGGGCCGTGATCCCGTGAACCCGTATTACTCCCACATGATGCGGGTCAATGCCGATGGCACCGGCCTCACGGATCTGACCCCCTCTACCGGTCACCACATCTCGGTGGCGATCCCGACTGGCAAGGCATTCCTTGACGTCGAAAGCCAACCCTTCTCACCGCCGGTTACCACGCTCCGCGCCAACCTCGACGGCCACAAACTCCTCGACCTCGAGAAAGCCGACGCGAGCGAGATGATGCGGACGGGCTGGACCGGGCCGACTCCATTCACGGTCAAGGCACGGGATGGCACGTCTGATCTGTACGGACTCCTCTACCTCCCGACCAAAATCGACAGCGGGCGGAAGTACCCGGTCATCGTCCACATCTACCCGGGCCCCCAGATCGGGTCGGTCGTTCACTTCGGGTTCCAGGCCAGCGGCGAGCCGCGGGCCCTGGCCGAACTCGGCTTCGTCGTGGTCGAGGTCAACGCGCTCGGGACCCCGGGCCGGTCGAAGGCGTTCCACGACGCGTACTACGGCAACATGGCCGACAACGGTATTCCGGATCAGATCGCCACGGTCAAGCAACTCGGGGTTCGCTATCCGTTCATGGACCTGAACCGGGTCGGGATCTACGGCCATTCGGGCGGCGGCTTCTCCTCGACCGGCGCGATCCTCCGCTATCCCGACTTCTTCAAGGTGGCCGTATCGGGCAGCGGCAATCACGACAATCGGAGCTACAAGTTCGACTGGGGCGAGAAGTACCAGGGCCGCTACAAGAAAGACGCCTCGGGCCACGACAACTTCGAGTCCCAGGCCAACTATCTCCTGGCCGGGAACCTGAAGGGCCGGCTCCTCCTCATGACCGGCGACATGGACACCAACGTCCACCCGTCGATGACCTTCCACCTGGTGGATGCGCTGATCAAAGCCGGCAAGGACTTCGACATGCTGGTGGTTCCGGATGCCGAGCATGGGCTCCCGGCCTACACGATCAAGAAGCGGTGGGACTACTTCGTCCGGTGGCTCGCGGGCGCCGAACCAGCCCGGGATTATCGCATGATGACCTGTGAGGAACTCTCGTGCCTCTTCTAGGCCGTACCAACCCGGCAATCCAGCCGATTCCAAGGAGTCTTGCCAATGGGTAGACATCCCAATCGCCGCGACTTCGTCGCCGGGGCGACCCAGGCCGCTTTCGGCGCCATGATCGTGCCCCGCCACGTATTGGGCCGTGGATTCCAGGCGCCGAGCGACACGCTGAACGTGGCGATCTGCGGCGCCGGCGGCATGGGCATGAGCAACGCCGAACAGCTCCTGAGCCAGAACATCGTGGCCCTCTGCGACGTCGACTTCGGCTATGTCGATCGGGGAGTCCAGGGCCGGCTCAAGCCCGGCAATGGCAAACCGGGGCCTAACGCCCAGAAGCTGGCCGATGCCTTCGGCAAGGCGGCCCGATTCGCCGACTTCCGCGAGATGCTGGCCAAGCAGAAGAACCTCGACGCCGTGCTGATCGCGACCCCGGACCACCTGCACGCCGTGATCGCCAAAGCCGCGATGGAAGCCGGCAAGCACGTCTACGTGCAAAAGCCGCTGACCTACTCGGTTCACGAGGCGCGGGTCCTCGCCGAGACGGCCCGGCGCACCAGGGCGGTGACCCAGATGGGCAATCAGGGTCATTCCAGCGACGACGCCCGGCTGATCGTCGAGTGGATCCGGGGTGGCGTGATCGGCCCGGTCCGCGAAGTCCTGATCTGGACCAACCGCCCGATCTGGCCCCAGGGCATTCCCCGTCCCGCCCCCGCACCGAAAGATTTCCCCGGCCTCGAGAAACTCGACTGGTGGGGCGAGTGGGCGATGAACTCGATCGTCGGCGGGGCGATGAACGGCGACTACCCCAAGCCCGAAGGCCTGAACTGGGATCTCTACCTGGGCCCGGTCAACAAGCCGATCGTCTACCACCCCGTCTACCACCCGTTCCGGTGGCGGGGCTGGGTCGACTTCGGCGTCAGCGCGTTAGGCGACATGGGCGCCCACCTGGTCGACCACCCGTTCTGGGCCTTGGACCTCGGGCTCCCCACCAGTGTCGAAGCCACCTCCACGCCCTGGGGCGGCAGCGAGGCGGATCCCGCCACCTACCCCCAGGCCATGGTGGCGCACTACGAGTTCCCGGCCCGCGGCGCGATGCCGCCGGTCAAGCTGACCTGGCACGACGGCGGCCTGATGCCGCCCCGCCCGGCCGCCCTGCCCGACTCCGTGGTCCTCGACCGTGAGGGCGGCGTGATCTTCGTCGGCGACCAGGGGATCCTGCTCCACGGCACCTACGGCAGCAAGCCCCGGGTATTCCCCGAGGCCCTGGGCGAGGCCGCGGCGGCGGTGCCCAAGACGCTGGCGCGTGTCAGCACCAGCCACGAGATGAACTGGGCCAACGCCTGCAAGGGTCAGGGCACGACCACCTCACCGATCGAGTACGCTGCCCGGCTCACCGAGGTCATGCTCCTTGGCGTCGTGGCGCTCCGCGCCGGCCAGGGAGTCAAGATTCGGTATGACGGCGCCGAAGGCCGGATCACCAATCTCCCGAAGGTCAACCAGTATCTCACCCGCGAGTACCGGGCGGGCTGGAGCGTCTGATGTCACGGATTCTGTTCGCGGCCCTGCTGGGCCTGTCGTCCGCTGCGCTGGCGCAGCAGCCCAACACGCTGACCGCCGACGAGAAGAAAGCCGGCTGGGCCCTGCTGTTCGACGGGAAGACCACCGCCGGATGGCACGGGTACGGCCGCAAGGAGGCTCCCGCCGGATGGCGAGTCGTGGGGGGGGAACTGACCCGGGTCGGCATCGCCGGCGACCTGGTCACCGACAAGACGTACCGCAACTTCGAACTCGCCATCGAGTGGAAGATCGCCCCGGGCGGCAACAGCGGGATCTTCTACCGCGGAGTAGAGCACAAGGACTGGATGAAGAATCCGCTCTACTACTCGGCCCCCGAGATGCAGGTGCTCGACGATGCCAAGCACCCCGACGGCCAGTCACCGCTCACGTCGGCCGGCGCGGACTATGGGCTCTACCCCGCCCCACGCGGCGTGGTGAAGGCCGCGGGTCAGTGGAACGCCGCCAGAGTCCTCATCAACGGCAACCACGTCGAGCATTGGCTCAACGGCACCAGAGTGGTCGAATACGAACTCGGCAGCGCCGACTGGGCCGATCGGGTCAAGAAGAGCAAGTTTGTGGAGTGGCCGGCCTACGGCAAAGCGGCCGAAGGAGTGATCGGCGTCCAGGACCACGGCGACCTGGTGGCGTACCGCAGCATCAAGATCCACGTCCTGCCGTAATCAGGGTCCACCGCTCCGGCCATGCCCGTCGGCCGGGGCGGATCTGCCGGGCATAACCCCACCGGCCACACCAGCATCCCCTCCGTGTTCGACCGGGCTTGAAACACAACGAGCGTTGTTTTACGTTGGTTCAGCCCTGTCGCCGCCTTCTGGAGGAGTCCCGCATGCCGCCTGCCCCCGCGTCCGGTCGGAAGTTCGCCTGGTACCTGCGCCGGTTTCTCGCCATCGTCCTCACCCTGGTCGTCTGTCTCGTGGCGGCGATCATCCTGCTTGGCGCGTTCTCGCACGGCCCCGGGCATGTCCGCCTTGCCAGCGGCCAGCGGCGGAACGAGGCCCGGTACCTCGTGATGAGGGACGGGGTTCGAATCGCCGTCGACCTCTGGTTCCCGCCGGCTCTGACTGGTACTACCACGGCACCGACGCTGATCCACAGCACGCGGTACGTCCGCGCGATGCGGTACGGGGTGCTCGGTCGCGCGCTCGCCGCGTTAGGCAGGGTCGACTGGGTCCAGCCCGAGATCGACTGGTTGAACCAGGCCGGCTACACGGTGATACTGGTCGATGCCCGTGGCAGCGGGGCGTCCTTCGGCACCCGCCCCACGGAGTGGTCCCCCGATGAAGTGGCCGACATGGGCGACATCGTGGACTGGATCGTCGTCCAACCCTGGTCGAACGGGCGGGTGGGCGGCTGGGGCACGTCATACGACGGCAACACGGCCGAGCTGCTGGCGGCCACCGGTCGGCCCGCGGTCAAGGCGGTGGCGCCGCTGTTCGACGACTATGATCCGGTCTTCACTCAGGCGCTGGTCGGCGGCGCCTTCGGCCGTCCGTTCATCGCGGCCTGGGGCGCCGGCAACAAGGCGCTCGACGCCGGTGACATCTGTGGCGCCTCGGCCGTCACCGGCGTGGCCTGCTTCTTTCAGAATCTGGTGGTGCCCGGCACCAAGCCGGTCGATGGTGATTCCGGCATGGCGCTTCTGGCCGCCGCCGTGGCGGGGCACCGCGCCAACTACAGCGTCGAGGAGTTCGTCGGCGCCATCACCTACCCCCGGGACTCCGTTCTCCCCGATGGCCGCCCGAACCTGATGGTCGCGCCGTATCTGCCGCGAATCCGCGCCGCGGCCGAGTCCAACCACGTGGCCATGCTGGTCCGCCTCGGCTGGTACGACGGCGGCACGGTCAACACCGGACTCGGCCGTTTCTTCACCCAGTCGAATCCAATGCAGCTCCAGATCGGGGCCTGGAGCCACGGCGGTGGTCACGACGTCGATCCGTTCGCCGCCAGGGACGCGCCACCGAACCCGACGTCGAAGGACCAGTTCACCGCCATGGTCACATTCTTCGACGCCTACCTCAAGCGGGACGGTACGCCGGCGGCCGATCGCCTGATCCACTACTACACCATGAACCAGGGCCAGTGGAAGACGACCCCGGTCTGGCCTCCGGCCGAGATGGCCACCCGCCGTTGGTATTTCGCGCCTGACCATGGCCTCGTCCCGGACGCGGCCCCGGCCGATTCCGGCGCCGATCCCTACCAGGTGGATTTCTCGGCGACCACCGGCCATCCCAGCCGATGGGACACCCAGTTGGGTGGCGTCGATGTCGTCTACCCCGACCGAGCCGCGGATGACCGGAAACTGCTCTCCTACACCAGCACGCCGCTCCCCATCGACGTCGAGATTACCGGCGCCCCAAGGGTCAACCTCGAGGTGAGCTCCACCGCGACCGACGGGTTGTTCTTTGCCTATCTCGAAGATGTGGCCCCCGACGGGCACGTCACCTACCTGACCGAGGGATTGCTGCGGGCCCTCCACCGGAAGGTCTCGACCACCCCGCCGCCCTATCGCGAGTTCGGACCGGTGCACTCCTTCACCTCGGCCGACGGCGCGCCCATGCTTCCCGGGCAACCGACCACCGTTTCCTTTGCCCTCTACTCTGTATCGGTCCGCCTCGCGGCCGGCCACCGGATCCGGGTGTCGATCGCCGGGCACGACGAGGCCGGGTTCGACCGGATCCCGAAGGATGCAACGCCCACCATTACGGTCTTCCGGGGCAGGAGCCGAGCCTCGTGGATCGACCTGCCGATGCGGGCACTGCACTAACCCAGTTGGACGTGACCTACTCGGTCGGGTTCGCCTACCGGTTCGGGCTCGAGGTCGTTTCATAACGGGCGGCGCCGGCGGGGGCCGGTCCATACACGTGGGCCGGCCCCCGTTCTCATGCCGCCAGGAGCATTCCGTTTTCACCTGACGCGACTATTCCTTCTGTACCGTTACCCAACCCAGGTTTGCCCTATGCGCTCCCGCTTGCACCGAACCCTCTTCGCTCTGGCGATCCTGGGCCCGGTTTCCCGAGTTTCGGCCCAGGATGCCCCCGACTCGCTTCGGACGGCCCTGCCGTGGGCCGACCACACCGCCAATCCCGGGGGCCCGCGCCTTTCCAGTCTGATCCTCGGCGTCAATCCCGACCAGGCCGCCGCCTCGTCAGACGCCACCTCAGACACCACGATCCGGCGCCGGACCAGGGCGCTTCAACTGAGCGGCGCGTACGCCGTCCGCCTCAAGATCCACCAGGTTGGCAGCTTCCTCGAGTTCCCGGTCTTTGCGGCGGAGATACTGGTCGGTCAGAAACTCGCTCGGGACCGGGATGCTGGGACCGGGTCGTCCAGTTCCCTGCGCGGCGCCCATAGCGCTCTCGCGGCGGGACTCGGTGTGCTATTCGGCGTGAACACCATTACCGGAACCTGGAACCTGGTCGAAGGCTGGGACGATCCGAAGGGCCGAACCCGGCGCGTGATCCATAGCGTGGCGATGCTCGCCGCCGACGCCGGCTTCCTGCTCACCGCCGGCACCGCGCCTGGCGATGACCGATTCGAATCAGGTGGCCGGGGGAACAGCGTCGGCACCCACCGTGCCTGGGCTATCTCCTCGTCCGCCATCGCCACAGCGGCTACCTTGATGATGTGGCTCTGGAAGAGCTGACCCCAAGGAGAACATCATGACAGTCCTTGCCACCAGACGAGCCGTGCTCACGCTGGTCATCGGCCTGGGCTTCGCTCCGGCCGCCGTAGCGCAACCTCGGATGGCGCCGACGCCTCCGATGGGATTCAACACCTGGAACAAGTTTGGGTGCGACGTCCGGGAGTCCCTGGTCCGTGAGATGGCCGACGCGATCGTGGCCAGCGGCATGAAGGCGGCCGGGTACCGCTACGTGGTGATCGACGACTGCTGGCAGGTGGCCCGTGACGGCGCCGGCCGGATCGTCCCCGATCCCGAACGCTTCCCCAGCGGCATCAAGCCTCTGGCTGACTACGTCCACAGCCTCGGGTTGTCCTTCGGGATCTACACCGACATCGGCCCGAAAACCTGTGCCGGCCGGCCCGGCTCCTATGGCCACTTCGCCCAGGACGCCCGGAGCTACGCCGCCTGGGGTGTGGACTACGTCAAGGTCGACTGGTGCCATGCCGATTCGCTCGACGCTCCGACCCAGTACGCCCGGATGCGACGAGCCCTGGACCAGTCGGGGCGCCGCATCGTGCTCAGCATCTGCGAATGGGGCCTCAATCACCCCTGGGAGTGGGCCGGCCCGATCGGCCAACTGTGGCGGACCACCGGTGACATTTCAGACAATTGGCAGTCGGTGGTCTGGATCGCGAACGCATCCGGGCACCATGCGGCCGCCGCGGGGCCCGGCCACTGGAACGACCCCGACATGCTCGAGGTCGGGAACGGAGGCATGACCGCCGACGAGTACCGCACCCACTTCAGCCTCTGGGCGATGATGGCCGCGCCCCTGATGGCGGGGAATGACATCCGGGCCATGACCGAGGTCACCCGGGCTATCCTCACGAACCCCGATGTGATTGCGGTCGACCAGGACCGGCTCGGCGAACAGGGGCGCATCGTGATCGATCAGGGAGACGGAACCCAGGTGTGGATGAAACGGCTGGCCGGGGGGGCCCGCGCCGTGGCCGCGGTGAACTACAACACCGACTCGGCCAACGTCCTGTTCCGCTGGAAGGAGATCGGCCTTCCCGTCGGTGGCGCCGCGGTCCGCGATCTCTGGCGGCATCAGGATCTTGGCAGTCACAGCGATCCCGGCCGCGATATCAGCACGGGCTACCGGGTGAAGGTGGCGCCGCACGGTGTCGTCATGCTGCGGATCGTGGCGGCGCGATAGCCACGGGTTTCAGGGCAGCGGAACCACCCCCGGGCCAAGGATGCTACCGGCCGGCAGCATGTGAGCGAGGCGACACCATCGGGTCAACGAAAGTCCGCCGACCCGACCTTGACGACCGTCGTGGCGCGAACCGGCTTCACACCGGCGACCGCGACCGCCGGCACCGGCGGATCGGTCTCGACCCAGATCCCGTAGACCCGGCCGTCGTAGGCGGTGAGCCAGGCATAGTCGCCCAGAAAGACGTTCTCGCCCTCGAACGGCGTGTCCGACCAGGCGTAGTTCGTGAAATTCCTCCCGCCATCGGTCGAACGGGCCAGCGTCACGGAAGTCCGGCGATTCTTGGGATCGTCCCGACGATCGTAGAACTGAATGTAGATGTCGCCCCGGGCCGGATCCACGGCAAGCCACTGGAAGAACTGATCCTTCCCGTTGTGGATCGAATCGGAACTGACCCGCCGAGCCGGTGACCATGACCGGCCGTGATCTCCGCTGCGCGAGAAGAACACGTCCACGTCACCGTTCCGGAAATCACTCCAGCTCACATAGAGCGCCCCGCTCCGGCCGTCGACGCCGATCTGCGGAAACCCCATGGCCCGGACCAGACCCGGAATGCCCGTGGCCCCGCCGAAGTAGGGCGGTGCCACCGACACCACCGACCGAGACGGCGCGAAGGTCCGTCCCCCGTCGTGCGACGATGTGAACACAATCGAATTCAGGTCGTTCCAGACCACGTACATGGTTCCGTCCGGCCCCACCACGCCGATCGGCGCCACCAGACCGCCGTTGTCGTCTCGCGGCAGCCCGGCCTTGGTGCTCAGCCTGAGCGGCGTTGACCAGGTTTTGCCATGGTCGGTGGAACGCGAGAACAGAATCAGTGAGCGATCGAGTTCCCAGTTGATCCAGGCGACGTAGAGGTTGCCGTGATAGGGGCTCTTGGCACCGGCATCAGACCAGATCCGCGACATGTCGACCATCTGCGGGGCGGAATCGCTGCCGTTAGGCCAGACCCGCACCGGGGCCGCTTCCTTCTCCCAGGTCCGGCCCCCGTCCGGGGATCGCCGGACCCAGATCCCGCTCTTGCCCGCGTTGTGGGCCCAGTAGCTCGCCGTACCGAGGCCCTCCGACGTCAGGTAGGAGAGATAGGCCGCACCCTGGTCATCGAACGCCAGCGATACGTCGCCACCTCCAGCCCCATCGGGCCTGGTCCCCTCGGCCAGCGAAAAGGTCCGGGCCGAATCGGTCGAGTACGCCACGAACGGCCCGCCGTACCCTCCGATCACCCGGCCGGGATTCCGGGCATCGACCGCAATCGCCGGCTCCGAGCCGCGATGGGCCGGAAGCGAAATGGTGACGACGCGAGCGCCGGGAGCTCGCGGCAACGGCCCTCCCTGAGCCGAGATGGCCGTGAACGGGAGGCCGATGCTTCCGATCACCAGGAGAGCGCGAACGAACATGGTGAAGCCTCGAGATGGAGGGACGCCAATGGTGGCCGCTCAATGATAGGCGGGCTACCTTTGCGACTCCAACCGCCCGCCCGGACCGCCATGCCCGCAATCACAGCAGTGTGTCTTTCGGCGTCCATCGCCATCGCGGGACCACCATCCGAGCCCCCCAATCGGCCGGCCCAGCTCACAATGGATCGACAACGTGTGGCCCTGCGCTACCAGGGCACGCCGATCCTCGACGGCATGATCACGACCACCGCGGGCCCGGCCGATTTCCGCCGGTTCACCGACAGCGCCGGCGGCAAGGTGACCCAGGTACTCAAGTGGACGGCACTGACAGGCGGCAGCATCACGATCACCGGGACCTTGCAGGCCTCGGCCGAAGCCTGGCCGGCGGAGGCCGAGCCGCGTGAGGACGGCCTCCCGGTCGTGCGACACACCGTGGGTCAGGTGGAGAGCGGGCTCAGTCGCGCCGTCTACGACCGTCACGGCGACTGGGTCGTGTCCTTCGACTTTCCGGCCCGCGTTCTCATCACCCCGATCGACAGCGGCGCCGCCGGCACCCGCTACCGCTTTGCCACCACCGGTGGCGAGGTCGCGATCCGGTTCCGGCCCCGCTACTACCAGCGTCACCGCGGGCTGACGCAGTATCGGCCCTGGACCTATCAGCCGTGGCGCGAATCAGTAGCGGGGTGGACCTCGTGGTACGCCTTCTTCGACCGGGTCACCGAGCAGGACATCCACCGCACCGCCGACGTGCTCGGCGAAGTGCTCCGACCGTTCGGCTACCGCTACCTCCAGATCGACGACGGCTACCAGCGACTCCCAATCGGGATGCCGGACCACTGGCTCGGCACCAACGACAAATTCCCGTCGGGCCTGGCGGACCTCAGGAAGTACGTCTCCAGTCGTGGCCTCGACGGCGGTATCTGGACCAACGTGAGCTTTCAGGATTCCGTCCAGGCGGCCGCCCACGCGGGGTGGTTCGTCCGCAATCCGGACGGGAGCCCTGCCCGGGGCAACTGGATCGGTTACGTGATGGACGGGAGCGCGGCCGGCACGCTGCCGAACCTGGTGACGCCGGTCTATCGCGGCCTCAAGGCGATGGGCTGGACCTACTTCAAGCTCGACGCCCTGCGCCACCTGCGTTACGAGGGGTACAACAGCTTCGCCGAGTCGTTCCGCCGCCGCCATGTCGACCGGGAAGGCGTCTATCGCAACTTCGTCTCGACGATCCGGAATGCCATTGGCCGGGACGTCTATCTCCTGGCCTGCTGGGGCATCCGGCCGGAACTGATCGGCCTGGCCGACGGCATGCGCGTCGGCGATGACGGTTTCGGCTACGGCTCCTTCGCCCAATACAATTCCTTCAACAACGTGGTCTGGCGAAACGACCCCGACCATATCGAACTCCATCAGCCCGATGGATTCCGCGCCGCCACCCTCACCTCGCTCACCGGATCGGTGCTGATGCTCACCGACCGCCCCGAGGTGTACTGGACCGACCGCGCCGAGGCCGCCCGCCGAACCGCGCCAGTGCTCTTCACCCGGCCGGGACAACTCTACGACGTGGACCCATCCCGCTCCTCACTCCTCCACCTGGCCGGCCAACAGACCAGCGGTGCCGGCCCCCGGCCCTTCGACGCCGACCAGCGGCTGATCGTGCCGCTCTACCAGCTCGACGTTGCGCGCCCCTTCGAGCAGTGGACTGTGCTGGCCCGCACCGACGGCGGCACCGGGTCGATCGCGTTACGGGATCTCGGTCTCCGGGACAGCACCGAGTATCTCGGCTTCGAGTTCTGGACCCGCCGGGCGCTCGGGGTGGTCAAGGACAGCCTGCGCCCGCCGCCGGTCGATTCTCGCTATCAGATTCAGGTGATCTGCCTGCGTCGGAAGCTGGATCGCCCGCAACTGCTGGCCACCAGCCGTCACGTCACCTGCGGCGGACCCGATCTGATCGAGATGAACTGGCAGGACGGCACGCTGTCGGGAACCAGCGAATTGGTGGCAGGCGACCCTTACACCCTGTACCTGAACGAGCCTGACGAGAACGGCTACTTGGGGTTGGGGATCGAGGCCGACGGCGCCACCGCCCAGGTCAACAAGCTCGAGGGCCCGACCCGTTCGATCACTCTGCTGAGCGAGCGAGGCGGCCGGGTCCGCTGGCGGATCCGCTACGAGCGCTGATCCGGGTGGCTATAGTTCTTGCTCCATTGGCTTCGACCCCGACGTAGTCCAGGGAACCACGATGCCCGTTCGTACGCTCCTCCTCCTGCTGCTGACGTCGCCGCTGACCGCCCAGACCCGGGTGCCTCCGCCCGACGAGCAGATCGCCACCGCGGTCCTCCCGCTGCCGGAGGCGCTGCGGGCCGGCGCCGGGGTCCGGGGCTACGACGCCTCGCTCAAACAGATCACGCTGCGGCAGAGCACCAACGGCATGATCTGCACCGGAGATCGCCCCGGCGACAGCGAGTTCGATGTTCGCTGCTACGAGCGGGGATTTCTGGCGGTGATCGACCGCAACAAGGAGCTCAATCGCTCTCCGAGCTTCAGCACGCCGAACCCGCGATTCGAAGCCGAGATCAAGTCCGGCAGGCTCAAGGTTCCCGGGCACCCGACCGCCGGCTACCGGATGCTCGGGCCGATCGCCGCCTACGATCCGAAAACCGGAACGTGGACCGCCGCGATCGAGAAGTGGCAGTCGGTGCACTTTCCCTACAAGACGGCGGCCGAGATCGGGCTCCCGGTCGACCGGGAGAGCGTGCTTCCCTACGTCATGGCCTCGGGCACCTGGTGGGCGCACGTGATGATCCAGCACTCGCCACCCGGCCCCGACGAAGACACCCGTTCGCCCCGGCTCGGCACCCTGGCCTTTCCAAACTCGGGTGCGAAGGCGGCGCAGGACGATTTCATCCGCGGCGTGCTCTATCTCCACAGCTTCGAGTACGATGAAGCGGCCAAGGCGTTCCAGCAAGCCGAGACCAGGGACCCCGGCTTCGTCATGGCCTACTGGGGCGAGGCGATGACCCATACCCATCCAGTCTGGAACGAACAGGACCTGTCGGCCGCACGCGCCGCCCTGACCCGGCTGGCGCCGACCCGGGACGCCCGGACGGCCAGGGCACCCACCGCCCGCGAACGAGCCTGGCTCGATGCGGTTGAGGTCCTCTACGGTGAAGACGGCAAGGAACGTCGCGACACGCTCTACGCCAGGGCAATGGAACGCCTGGTCGCCGATCATCCGGACGACGAGGCTCGCGCCTTTTTCTCCCTCGCTCTCATGGGTCTCTCTCAGGGCGTCCGGAACGTGCCGACCTACATGCGAGCCGGTGCGATTGCACTCGACATCTTCGCCCGCCAGCCCGACCACCCCGGCGCCGCCCACTATATAATCCACGCCTTCGACGACCCGACCCACGCCCCGCTCGGCCTCCCTGCCGCGCGGGCCTATTCGCGGATCGCTCCCGGGGCGGCGCACGCCCAGCACATGACGACCCACATCTTTCTGGCCCTCGGAATGTGGGACGATGTGGTCACCCAGAACATCGCGGCGTCGGGAGCGGACCGGTCCCGGTGGCAGGCCGGTCACTATACGACCTGGCTCCACTACGCTCTCCTCCAGGCCGGCCGAACCGATACGGCGGCCGCGCTGCTCGATCTCCTCCACGCCAATCAAGGCCCCGGTGCCGGCCCGGGCCGGCGCGCCAACCTAGCCTGGGCCCGGGCTCATCAGGTCATCACCGGTGAGCGATGGAGTGACTCGTCTCTTGCCTGGCGCCTGCCGATCGACACCGGCGCCACCGTCTTTCGCGCCGTTGACGGTTTTGCCCGGGGGTACGCGGCGCTCCGCCGCGGCGACGCGGCCGCGGCGTCGACCATCGCCGCGGAACTCGCGACCATCCGGACCGGCAGCAACGCGGAGGCGGTACCACGCCTCCTAACCCGAGAGCTCGAGGCGGCCATCGCCCGAGTCGCGGGCCGGAAACCGGACGCCGAGGCGCAACTCCTCGCCGTGGCCCGGGAGGCCGCGCTGCTGCCGGTGGACTTCGGTCCGCCGGACCTGGTCAAGCCGCCGCAGGAATTGCTGGGCGAGTGGTACCTGGAAGACGGACGGTGGACCGACGCACGGCAAGCGTTCGAAGCCGCCCTGGCCGCCACCCCGGGCCGTCTCCTCTCGATCCGAGGTCTCGCCCGAGCCAGCCAGGGCGAACCACGGCCCTGATCGTGGCCGCGACAGCTGTCCCGCAATGGTGTCAGCGCTCGAGTCCCCGATGGCCAACCGACCGAACTACCTGCTGCTCCGCACCACTTTGCTCGCCACTGTCGCCCTCGGATCGTCGGCCTGCGTCGTCGCCGCGGCTGGAGCCGGCGCGGGCAGTGCGGTCTACGTATCCGAACGCAGCGCGGAGTCACAGGTCCCGGCGCCCGTCGAACTCGCCGGCAAGGCGGTCAGAGAGGCCATTCGTGATCTCGGGGTGACCGAGAGGAAGTACGCTACTGAATCGGACGCTGATCACGAGAGGCGAATCTTCGGCGGCGAGACGCCGGACCGGGACATCACGGTAACCGTGACGACCCAGGGCCGAGGCCGTGTCGTCAACGTCGTGGCCCGGCACGACGCGGTCATCTGGGACAAGAAGCTCGCCCGGTCCGTCCTGCAGAAGATCGTCGCGCTGACGAAGTAACCCGGGGCGCAGGGGATTCCTGCGCCTCGCTCGACCGGCCACATTACAGGGTGCCCGCCCGCGACCCAAAGACGAGAGCCCGCCTCCTGGCGGTCGCCTGTTTCAGCTTCTTCATTGTCGGTGGCCTGGGTCGTCTGGCCCTCGGCGACGGCCTGACGGCCCTGGACCAGTGGGTGTTGGCGGCGGTCGCCGGGGCCCGGGTTCCGGCGATCACATCCGTCATGAAGGCCCTCAGCGCCATCGGGGCCGGCGAGATTGCCATCCCGATCGGCCTCGTGGTAGCCTGGCTGCTGGTCCGGCGGGGCGATCACGCTGCGGCCCGGTGCTACGCGGCGACCACCCTCTCGGGATGGGCCCTCAACCTCGGCCTCAAGGCGCTGTTCCAGCGGCCCCGCCCGTCCATCCTTCCCCACCTCGACCGGGCCGGCGGCTTCTCCTATCCGTCGGGACACGCCATGCTGGCTCCCCTGGTCTTCGGTCTCGGGGCCTTTCTGCTCACCCGCGAGCTGCCTCCTCCGGCGCGTCGCATGATCCGCCTTGGGGCTACCCTGATCGCGGTGGCCATCGGCTTCTCGCGGGTCTATCTGGCCGTTCACTACCCGAGCGACGTCGTTGCCGCGCTCCTCACCGGCAGCGGCTGGGCGGCGTTAGGCGTGGCCGTGTCGAGCCCCCTCGACAAGAAATCTTCATCGGCAGTTTAGGGTCGGCTCTTGGCCGATCCGCGATTCCGCGGTACCGTCAGGTCATGACCCAACCCGCCAAGCGATGGACCCGGGAGGAGGCGGCGTCCCTGTCGTCGTACGCCATCATCCGCGCCCAATCGCGCTCGAGCCGCTCGACGGCCTGCAGCCCGCCCGAGCGGCGAGCCGACCGGTCGGTGCAACTCCCGGCCTCAAACGCCGGCTCGATCGCTGTGGAGTGGGGCCTACAAACTGGGGGTTCCGGCCGACGGCCCGGTGGCCCTGAGGCGACTAGGGTCTCATCCGGGACGACCAAATACTATACACTGGTCCGACTTCAAAGCCAATCGTAAGATGCTGTGGCATTTTGAGATTACTTCGAAACTGAACCTTACTGCACCAATGTTTTGACGAAAACCATCGGTTTCGGCACCTACCTTGCTGAAATGGTAGGCGCAGTGTTCGGCGTACCCTCAGCTCCGGACCCCCTGGATCCGGTCGACCGACAAGAGCTGAGCGGCGGGTGGCTGACTCCCCCGCGGTACCGTCGCATCATCGAAACCCGAAGGAGGCAGTTGTGGTTAAGAGCACCTCGAAGCGTCCCCTGGTCCGAATTGCCTTGCTGGCCGCCACGTTGCTGGTTGGCTGGGCCTGCAGCACCGACCCCCTTGCCCCTCCGCCAGCCCCCGTCACTCCGCCCGCGCCGGCCGCCCGCGAAGTTGGCGATTTCAACACGAGGTCCAACACGACCGTCACCACGGCGGTGAACACGCTCCGGCTGATGCACTGCTCCGCCCAGCCGCATGTGGTGGCGAGCCAAGTGATCGGCCCGCGGGGCGGGAGCATCAACTTCGGGGCGCACCGCCTCTACATTCCCTCCGGCGCGCTGACAGCCAACACCCTGATCACCGCCGAAGCGGTGTCGGACTCGGTCAACTCGGTCCATTTCGAGCCTCATGGGCTGACCTTTCTGCGGAAGGCAAGGCTCCGGCTCGACTACAGCAACTGTAAGCCGATCCTTCCCGGAATCCGGCACCGGGTCGTATACACCAACGATTTCCTCCAGTTGCTGGAGAACGTGCTCTCGGCGGACTACCCGGAGTACGAGTACACCGACGGCGAGATCTCGCACTTCTCCCGGTACGCGGTGGCCTGGTAAGGCCGCTCGCCATGGCCAACCGCGAGATCATCAACCGGGGCACCGGTCCCGACAGCCGGATCCTGTCCGCTCTCGACCGGCTACACGCCGGTCGGCAGCACGACCGCGACGGCCGTCTCGACGAGGCCGTCGACTGCTACCAGGGCGCTCACGGCCCGGAGCGGCCGGCCGGCCATCGAGGCCGAAGCGCTCCGCCTGCTCGCCGTGGTACGCCTGCACCAGGGGCACGCTGAGGACGCCAAGGCGCTCTGCCAGCGGAGCATCGAAACCGGCCGCACCTTGGGAGACCACTCGCTCACCGCGATGGGACTCAACACCTATGGGGGGATTCTCTTCGAGGAAGGTCAGCTCGACGTCGCGAAGGCGATGTTCGAGGACGCCCAATTGATGGCCGCGACCGACCAAGTCCTAGCGGCAAAAATCGAGCAGAACCTCGGGATCATCGCCAACGTCCAGGGGATGTGGTCGCTGGCGCGGTCGCACTACGAGCAGTCACTCGAGGCCTTCGAACGCCTCGGCGACGAACGAGGCGCGGCCGTGGCGCACCAGAACTTGGGTATGATCTCGGCCGATCGGGAGGAATGGGATTCGGCCAAGGGTCACTACAACGAGGCCCTCCGGATGGCGCGGCAAACCGGGGAGGTCCGGCTCGAGGGACTCTGCCGGCTCAACCATGCGGAGGCCCTGCTGGCCGGTCAGCTGTTCGGCCAGGCTCAGGAGGACGCCGAAGCGGCGTCCGCGCTGTTCCACCGGATCGGCTCGGTTCTCGACGAGGCGGACGGCTGTCGAGTGCTCGGCCTGGTCTTCACTACATCCGCCGGCCGGCGCTGGCGGAGACCTACCTCACCGCGGCGGTCACCTTGGCGATTCAGACCAAATCGCAGGTCGGCCAAGCCGAGGCGAGCCGCGACCTCGGCATCCTCTGCCACGAAACCCACCGCTATCGCGAGGCGTTCGCCTGGCTGACCAAGGCTCAGGATCTCTTCCGCGAAATCGGCATTCAGCACGAGGCGGCCCGGGTCGGGCGGCGGCTCGCGGCGCTCGAGGCCTAGCAGCCGAGAATCGGGACTCGATACCGCGGGCCCGAAGTCATTGGCTGGCAATCGGTTGACCGAGGGGAGCCGACCCGATACCGGGCCCGGGGCGTGGCCGCAATCCGAAGCCATTCAGTGGCACCTCAGTTGCAACGTCAGCAGCCCAATGTCCCTCGGAACCGCCCCGCGCGCCAACGCGCCCATCCGACCCCCATCGGCGACTCTCGAGTCGGCCCGGGCCCTTGACCAGGCTGGCCGCAGCCCGGAAGCGGCCTCCGCGTACCGGGAATTGATCGACGCGACCACCGGGACCGATAGCACCCCAGTCTATATCGAGGCCCTCCGACGCCTCGCCGTAATCCGGCTCCACGAGGGCGAGCTTCGCCTGGCGATTGAACTCTGCCAGACCAGTTTCGACGTGGCGACCGCCGCGAACGATCCATCACGCGCAGCCGAGGCGCTGAACGTCCTCGCGGGAATCAGTTTCGAGACCGGCGACCTGGACCGGGCCCGCGCCCTCTTTCTCCAGGCCAAGGAACTCGGCCGGGACGCGCCGGGGCTCTGGGGCCGGATCGAACAAAACCTCGGCATCCTCGCCAGCATTCACGGCGATTGGACCGCCGCCCAGGCCCACTACCTCCGCTCGCTCCAGGCCTTCGAGACCGCGGGCGACGAGCGGGGCGCAGCGATGGTCTTCCACAACCTCGGGATGATCTCCGCCGATCGTGAAGCGTGGGCCGACGCCGACTGGTACTACGACCAGAGCTATGCCCTCGCCTCTCGCCTCGGCGAGCGCCAGCTTCAAGGGCTGTGTCGGCTGAATCAGGCCGAGGCGTCGGTGGCCCAGGCTCGGCCGGTCGAGGCCCTGCGACTCGCGGAGGAGGCGCTCCGGGTTTTCGAGGCGATGGGTTCGGCGATCGACAAGGCCGACGGCTACCGAGTGATTGGGAAGATCTACCGGACCACTGGCCGCACCATGTTGGCGGAGTCCCGGCTCACCGCCTCGGTGGACCTGGCGCGGCGGACCGGGGCTGTGTTAGGCGAGGCCGAGGCGACCCGGGAGTTGGCGTTGCTGTACCGCGCGATGGGACGCAACCGCGAAACCCTCGAATTGCTCAACCAGGCCCATACCCTGTTCGGACGGCTCGGTGCCCGCCGCGAGATCGTCGACGTCGACGCCAAGGTCCACGACCTCGAGGACACCTTCCTCGCTGTGATCCAGGAATGGGGCCAATCGATCGAATCGGCCGACAGCTACACCTTCGGGCACTGCGAACGGGTCGCGAACTACGGGGTGGCGGTGGCGGCGGCCTTGGGTCTCGACGCCGGCGCCCAGAAGATCATCCGACTCGGCGCCTACCTCCACGACCTCGGCAAGGTCAAAGTCCCCCACGAGATCCTCAACAAGCCGGGCCGGCTCACCGACGAGGAATTCGCGGTGATCAAGCGACACCCGGCATGGGGCGTGGAAATGTTGGAGGGGATCGAGTTCCCGTGGGACATCAAGCCGATCATCCGGTCGCACCATGAGCGGGCCGGGGGCGGCGGATACCCCGACGGGCTCTCCGGCGAGCAGATCCCGCTCCACGCGGGGATCATCTGTGTGGTGGACGTGTGGGACGCCCTGACCACCACCAGGAGCTATCGCCCCGCGATGACCGACGAGCAGGCCCTCGCCGAGATGGTCAAGTCACGGGGCTGGTGGCGGCCCGACATCTACCGGGCGTTCGAGCACACGGTGCCCGCGATCACCCGAGCCAACCGGGCCTAACGCTACTGCGCGTCGGGCCGCCGCCGCTTGCCATCGACCTGCTCCGCCTCTTTCACGAGGTCTGGGCAGAATAGCCTGCCCGCGGCGCGGCTGTTCGACTCGATCCGAGCCGCCTAGCTTTGGGCCATGAGTTCCATCCCCGATGACGCCGACCGGGCGAGACTGATCGCCCGATTCGAAGGGCCGCGGCCCTACGACCACCTCCGGCAATTCGGAGAATGACCGGCTCCGTCTGGGCCCAGCGGAAAATGGTCGTGCTGGGCGCCCTGGGCTTTGCCTCGGGTCTCCCCCTCTACCTGACCAGCCGGACGCTCCAGGCCTGGATGCGAACGGCCCACGTCGATCTCACCACGATCGGGATCTTCAGCCTCGTGGCCCTGCCGTACTCGCTCAAGTTCCTGTGGGCCCCGTTCATCGACCGCTATGTGCCGCCGTTCCTCGGCCGGCGGCGCGGGTGGCTGGTGCTGACCCAGATCGGTCTTCTGGCGGCCATCGCCGCGATGGCGCTGCAGGACCCGGCCCGGGGCCTCACCCTGCTGGCGGTGAATGCCCTGGTGATCGCGTTCTTCAGCGCCTCTCAGGACATCGTCATCGATGCCTACCGGACCGACGTCCTGAGCGAGCGCGAGATGGGCGCGGGGGCCGCGATCTGGGTCACCGGGTATCGGGTGGCCCTGCTCGCGACCGGCGCCCTGGCGTTCATCCTCGCAGACCGGATGTCGTGGCCCATGGTCTACCTGGTGCTCGCCGGGCTGGTGATCCTCGGCCTCGTCGCCTCGCTCCTCGCTCCGGAACCGGCTGGCGGCGTTCCGCCGCAGAGTTTTCGCGACGCAATCGTGTTGCCGTTTCGCGATTTCTTCGAGCGGGCCGGCGGACGGCGGATGACGCTGGTCCTGGTGTTCGTCGTCCTGTTCAAGCTGCCGGACTACCTCGCGGCGAGCATCGCCACGCCATTCCTCCTCGATGCCGGCTTCTCCCAGACCGATATCGGCACCATTCAGGGCGGCCTCGGGATCGCGGTGACCATCACCGGTGCACTGGCCGGCGGCGTGCTGGTGGCTCGCCTAGGCATCAACCGGTCGCTCTGGATCGTCGGGTTGTTGCAGGCGCTCAGCAATCTGGGCTACTTCGGCCTGGCGCTGGCGGGCCGGCACTACCCATTTCTGGTCGGTGCGATCGTGGTAGAGAACTTCTGCGGTGGGCTGGTGGCGGCGGGGTTCATGGCGTTCCTGATGAGCCTGTGCAGTATGAGATTCTCCGCCACCCAGTACGCCCTGCTATCGAGCCTCATGGGCGTGAGCCGGGACGTGCTGGTGGCCCCGGCCGGCGGCATTGCCCAGGCCACGGGGTGGCCCGGGTTCTTTCTCATCACCCTCGCGGCCGCGATTCCCGGCATGTTGATGCTGCCGGCCCTGGCGCCGTGGACCGGCGGAAGCGCCGTCGCGGCCGCCCATCCCGACTGACCGTTCTCAGCCTCTTCCGGAACCGCTCTCAAAAGATGAGATTGGCTGTCCAGCCAACCCCGAGTCTCGATGCTCCGTAAAGCCACCACCATCCTGTCGCTGTTCAGCCAGGAGCGGCCCGAATGGACCGCACCGGAGGTGGCCGCCAAGGTCCGCCGGCCCAAGAGCACCGTCTACCGGCTCATGGCCCAGATGGCCGAGGCTGGATTCCTCGACCAGGACCGGGTTTCGGGACAGTTCCGGGTCGGCATCCTGCTCGCGTCGTATGGCGAGGTGGCCCGGCGGTCGACCTCGCTGCAGCGGGTGGCCTATCCGCACCTGCTGCGGGCGACCGAGACCACGGGCGAAAGCTCCGTCCTGATGGTCCGAAGCGGACATGAAGGGGTGACGATCGACCTGCTGGACAGCTATCAGCCGCTCAGGATCCCGCAGCATCTCGGCGGGCGGTTCCCTCTTCACGCCACGGCCGGCGGCCGAGTCTTCCTGGCCTGGATGCCCGAGGCCGAAGTCGACGCCATCCTGCGAGGGCCGCTGGTCAGTTGCACGCCCCGAACGGTGACCCGGCCGGCGGCCATCCTCCGGGAACTCGCGTTGACCAGAAAACGTGGCTACGCGGTCGGCGACGGGGAATGGGTCGAAGATGTCTGTGCGGTGGCGGCCCCGATCCGTGACCACCGGGGCACGGTGGTGGCCGCGGTGGCGGCGTCATCCCCCCGGCCACGCTGGAATCCGAAGAAGCAGAAGGCCCTGGCGGAGGCCGCCTTGACCGCCGGCCATGAGATTTCGCGGGCGCTCGGTTACCGCTGACCGGTGCCCGTCACCCCGTCAACCAGCCAATCCGACACATAGGCCGCGAATGACGGCCGCACCAGCAGGCGATACGCCGGGCGGTCATCGGTCTGGAAGATGATGGCGGGGGCGCGGGCGACGAGCGTCGACGCGCACGATCCCGGACCGAAACTGCGGGGATGGAAGTCGATCGCGCAGCACGTTGCCAACACCTCGCGGGCGCCGGCACCGGCCAGTTCGAACCCGACCCGATTGGCCGAGACATCAACGACTGCGCCCTCGCCCGAGGGGATCGCCTGGCGGAGAACCGCCTCGATCCCGGCGGCGTCCCGGACACTGCTCACCGCGAGACATTCGTCGGGCCCGATCCAGAGCACCGCCAGGCGATCGCCGCGTTCGAAGCGGTTGGGGCCGGGGAGAGCCGCCAGACCCAGAGCCGTCGCCGCGCGCGCCGCGGAGCGGTCGGTAACGCGGAACGACACCTGCGCCAGGCGAGGGAGCGCGGTCAGGTCAGCCGTCACGGCGGAGTCCCTCCCGATCGTAGAACACCGGATCGGCCAGGATCACGGGCACCGACCGGGCGCCGTCGTGGGCCTGCAACGTCTCGCCGATCCGGCCGCGGCCGCCTTTGACCCGGGCCAGCCCGAAGTGGCAGCCTAACGCTTCACTCCAGTGGCTGGTGCTGACCGAACCCGCGATCGGCATCGGGCGGGCGGCGGCCGGGTCGGCGATCAGCTGGGAGCCCTCCATCACCGGACCGTCAGCCCGGAAGCCGACGACCTGATAGCGGTCCGGCCGCCGGAAGTCCCGCCGCATCAGTGACCGTTTGCCGATGTAGTCCCGATCGGCCTTGATCATCCAGCCGAGCCCGGCGTCGGATGCGGTGGTATCGGACTCGGTATCCTGGCCGACGATGAGGTATCCCTTCTCGGCCCGCAGGACGGAAAGCGTCTCGAGTCCGTACGGGGTGATGCCCTGCCCAGCACCGGCCGCGCCCAGGGCAGCCCACAGGGCGGCGCCATCGTAGCCAGGGACGCTCACCTCGAAGGCCAGCTCGCCGGAAAAACTGACCCGCGCCACCTGGGCGGCGAACCCGGCCACCTGCCCGGTACGAACCGCCATGAACGGAAAGGCCTCGCGGGAAAGATCCAGATCGGTGCCGGCCGCCTCGAGCACCAGGCGAGCGGACGGGCCGGCCACGGCCAACGTCGCCCACTGTTCGGTGATCGAGGTCAGCCAGACTTTGAGATCGGGCCATTCGGTCTGGAGCCACTCCTCCATCCAGTCCATCACCGGCCCCGCGTGACTGGTCGAGGTAGTGACGAAGAACCGGTCTGCCGCGAGCCGCATGATGACGCCGTCGTCGAACAGCGACCCGTCAAGCCGGGCCATCGCCGCATAGCGGGCCCGCCCCGGCTTGA
>JANMXA010000071.1:0-52928 GCA_031394255.1 Gemmatimonadota bacterium | reverse complement strand
TGCCGACGAACCACTCCGGCAGCGGCATGCCACCGGGCCAGGTATGGCCGCCACCCTGGATCCGGTAGAACACCACCGCCGCACTATCGGCGCAGTTGGGGTATTCGATCCGCGTGACATCGACAGCGACGGCCGAATCGGAAGGGACCGGTGTGCACCGGTTCCGGCGAGCCCAGCTTGCCGTCCAGCGCGGAATGCTGGGAAACGGCTCGGACGAAATCCATGACGTGCCGCCATTGAACGGAACGGCGGGATCGGCCGTGCCGTGAAAGGCGATCATCGGTACCGGCCGATCGTCCGTGCACCAGCTCCATGGAAGCAGATGAGCCGCCCCGACCAACCCGACCGCGGCAATCCGGCCGGACAACGTGCATGACAGCACAAACGCCATTCCGCCGCCGTTCGACAGTCCGTTGGCATAGATTCGCAGCGGGTCGATGTTGTACCGGGCCGACAGCGTGTCGATCAAATCGGAGATGAACCGCACGTCCTTCGCGAGGCCGGGCCCGCGACCGGCGCGCCAGATGATCGGCCCATTGCCGGTGAGACCCGAGGGGTACACAACAATGAACCCTTCCCGGTCGGCCACCCGGTTCCACTGGCTCGTTTCCCTCTGCGCGGTGGGCCAGAGGGCCGCGGCGTGCATGCTGATGACGAGCGCCGTCGGCTTGCCAGGGTCATAGCTCCCGGGGACGTAGAGCAGATACTCCCGCTTCTCCCCTGAAGAGACCATGGTCCCGTTGTTCCGGTTCGTTACGCGGAATGACACCGCGTCGAACAGAGCCAGCAGCAACGGCAAGCTGAGGATGGCCAGCACTGGACGGAGGACGGATTTGCCGGGCGTCGCCCTCATCGATGCCGATTCCAGGCCAGCGCCAGCGGGGCCGCGGAGAGTCGCACCAACGGAATAGCCATGATCGCGATGAGCGCGAGGAAATAGCGCGGGATGAGCGGCCCGGAGACAAGCCACCCAAGGACACAGTACAGGCCGAACACGGCCGCGACCCAGCTTGCCGCCCCCGCCAGCAGGGTCCGATCGCTCAGCAGCCCGGTCCCGGAAAGCCGGGTGGCGACCCAGGCGGCCGCGCCCATCTTGAGCAGCACCAGCACCGCGAGGATATCGGGCAGAGCGCTCCACAGCACGGCCTGCACTCCGCTGTCGTCGTGGATCAGCTGGGCGATGGGCCCGACGGCGATGATGAGCGCCAGGGCCAGGAGCACATTCGACCTGATGATCCAGGCCCGGCCAGTCAGGCCAACGTAGAGGCCCTGTACGAGCTGCTTCCATGTCGATGCCATCAGTCCCGCCATGACCAGCAGAGCGGCGACCGTCGCGCGGGGCATTCCGACAAGGTCGATTGCCCGGATCGCCCGCTGGTGCACCATCGGCCAGAGGCCCGACCAGGTCAGCGCGAGCGGAATGGCGATAAGAACGCACAACCACGCGGCACCGGTGCTCCACATCGCCATCTCGAGCTTGGCGGCGATGAGGGCAGCGCTGGTCAGCGGCCGCGTTGCGATGAACGGCGACACGCCGTGAGCGTCGCGGGCATGGGGATTGGCCTTGCGCACGGTGGTCGCGACGAACCCGGCCATGAGGGGCGGAGTCAGCAGCACGACGAGCAGTATTTCGAGGATGAGCTCCGGGGCGTCACCGGCCACCCAGAGCAGGGCCAGTTCGAAGGGCAGCAGCAGCGCCACGAGCCCCGGCAGCGCGCGACCATGCTGCCGCCACTCGAACCAGGCCTGGGCCCAATCGGGTGACTCAAATCGGGGTCGCGATCGAGGAGTGGAATCCGCGGCCCGGAAGAACCGCGACAGGACCGGCCGCCAATCGGGCACATCGCCTCGGCGGGCGCGGGCAACGGCGACACGAGCGACGAAGTATGCCAGCGGAATCTGCGGCGCCAGGATCGCGAGCATCACCGGCTCGCCGACCTTGAAGTGGAGCGCCACCAGGACGGCGGCATCGATGCCCGCCAGCAGGAGCACGGTCACCACCACCCGCATTCCCGGCAAACCGTATGACATCCAGGTCAGAGCCTGCGTCCAGGCGAGAAAGACGGCGGCCATCACCGCCGGCCAGACCAGCGGCACCTCCACTCCCCACGGCCACCGTGCCTGGAACGCCGCGGTGAACCAGAGGAGCGCGACGGTGCCCGTGCCGTAGAGCATCGGCCAGCCCACCAGCGCCGAGGTCTTCACCGGCAGCACGAACATGCGGGCGGGGTAGATCGACTGGCGGGCACCGAGGTCGCCCGCGAAGCCGAAACTGAAGACGCCGAGGTAATAGCAGAACGTCGCGGAAAGCGGCACGAACACCAGAGCCGCCCTGCCGTCGGGAGGATCGAGCTTGATCGGGGGCCCGGATCCGAGGATCAAGGCCTTGATGGCGGCCAAGATCAGCAGGTAGGCGGCCATCACAACAAGGGCCCAGAGATGTCGGCGACGGAATTCCCAGCCGATGGCGAGGCCGGCGGACCGCATCAGCCGGGCTTGCCGGATGGCGGCGGGGGAGATCCCACGCGAGCGACGAACGCCGCATCGAGGGAGCCGTGGGTCGTCCTGATCTCGTCCATCGACGCACTGAGGACAATCCGGCCCCCATTTATCATCGTCACGTGATCAGCCACCTGTTCCACTTCGTCGAGCAGGTGGGAGGAGAAGACCACCGTGCGCCCTTCATCGGCGATCGTGCGAAGGACGGCGCCGAGAATGTCGCGGCGCACGATGGGATCGAGGCCGGATGACGGTTCATCCAGCACCAGCAGTTCCGGCCGGTAGGCCAGCGAGATCAGGAGACCCGCCCGCGCCTTCTGGCCCTTGGAGAGGCTCTTGATCGTCGCCCCGGGGTCGAGGGCGAATGTCTGGCGCAGCTGGTCCGCGTACCGATCGTCCCACGCCGGATAGAACGCCCGCGAGTAGCGAATCAGCTCGTCAACGCGCATCCAGCCGGGGAGGTCGTTTTCCTCGGACAAATAGCCAATCCGCGACAGCACCCCGACCGGATCGGCGACGGGATCGAGGCCGAAGACGCGCACTGAACCGCTTTCCGCCCGCAGCAGGCCCAGCAGATGCTTGATGAGCGTGGTCTTGCCCGCGCCGTTTGCGCCGACCAGGCCGTAGACCGACCCGCGAGGCATCGAGAGGCTCACGGAGGCGAGCGCCGTCCTGGCCCCGAAGCGCCGGCTCAGCTCCGATATGACAATGACAGGTTCACTCACCGCGGACCTGCACGTTCAGCTCGGTGAATGCCCCTGGGCGCGTTGCCATTGATCTCAGGAGACCCTAACGCTCGGGCAGGACCGGCAGCACGAGGCGCGAGGCCCGGACGGCATCGTGGAAGACGGTCTGGTCCGCGCTCACAAAGGCCGAACCGGCCTCGGGCTGCTCCCGGGTATTCAGGTTCCGGGCATAACGGGGGTAGTTGCTGCTGGAGACCTCGAGCCGGATCCGATGGCCCTCACGGAAGACGTGTCCGGTGTTCCAGAGGTCGACGGTGACCTCAGTGGGACGGCCGGGCTCAAGCAGGGTCGGCCGGCGGTCACTCAGGCGATGACTCGCGCGTTCAATCCCGTCGGTGAGGTTCATCGCGTAGCCGTCCGGCGCCACGTCCACCAGCTTGCCGGTGAAATCGGTGTTGGGCGCGCTCGAGGCGATCCAGAGCTTGAGTTCCACGGGGCCCAGCACGCGAACGGGTTGGTCCAGCGGCGCGGTCGAATAGACCAGCACGTCCGGCCGGGTCTCCACCGCACGCTGGTCCATGGGGCCGGTGGGGACCAGGTCGGGCCAGCAGCAGTTCCCTCCCCCCTTCGTCGGTACCGGGTTCGCGGGATCGTAGCTGAACCGATCCGCCGTTTCCCCGGCGGCCGGTCGTTCCGTCCCCAGCGCGCCGTCGCCGCCGCTGCCGTTCGCCCTGCCCTTCCCCCTCAGGAAATAGGGGACGAACCGGGTGCCGGGCGCCGGCCAGGTCGGATAGTCACGCCACTGATTCTCCCCCATCATGAAGACCCGCACCGGCGCCATGGCGGGCTGGTCGGTCCGGCCCTTGACGGTCCGGTCGAGCCAGCGGAGGAGGATGGCGGAATAGCCTAACGTCGACTCCCGACCGAAATCCACGTCGCCGGTCCTGGTCTGTTCGGCCGTGGTGTGCCCCCACGGACCCACAATCAGATTCTGCCGCGCCCGGGCCGCCGGCCTGGCGCGGGCCGTCATGTTCCGGAAGTTGTCGATGGTGCCGCGCTGGAAGATGTCGAACCACCCGCCGACGTGGAGGACGGGGAAGTCGAAAGCCGGCACGTCGTCCTGCCAGCGGAGGGCCTGCCAGTAGGCGTCGCGAGTGGGATGACCGAGCCAGTCAGAGAGATAGGACGGATGGTGGCCCACGGCCTTGATCACCTCGAGGGGCGGCAGCTTCCGGAACGCGCTGTCCCACGGGAGATGCGCCAGATCGTTGTTGGTCTTGCCGTCCACGAAGGTGGCCCACATGGCGCCGGCGCCGAACGCGAAGGCGCCGCCCTCCCACATGAAGTTCTCGTAAAAGTCCCCGGGCGACACCAGGGTGACCAGGCCCTTGAGATGCGGGCTCTTCCGCTTGGCCGCGAGCCACTGCACCATCGCGACATACGATCCGCCCTGCATGACCACGCGGCCATCGGACCAGGGTTGCCTCGCGGCCCATTCGATGGTGTCGTAGCCGTCGTCCGCCTCGTGCACGAACGGGGTCCACTCGCCCTCGGAGTCGAAGCGGCCGCGGACGTCCTGCCACACCGCCGCGTAGCCCGAGCGCGCAAGCGTCTCGGCCAGCCCGGCGAACCCGGCCCGTCCATACGGGCTTCGGGTCAGCACAACGGGATACTTGCCGGGAGCCACGGGCAGATAGAGATCGGTGGCGAGCCGAACGCCGTCCCGCATCGGAACCATGACGCCCTTCTCATGACGGGCGGCGGCGGTGTCCTGCGCCCGGGCCACGGGCGCGAAGGCCACCGCCAGGATCAGCAGACCAAGGATGGCGAGCCTCATCTCAGTTCGGCATCACGCCCACCTCCACCCGGCTCGGATACCGGGCCGAGTGGACGATCTTGTGGGTCTGGGCCCGGAAGTCGGCCGGCTTGGCCAGGAAGATGTTCGGCACGAAGGTCTGCGGGTTCCGGTCGTAGAGCGGGAACCAGGTGCTCTGGACCTCGACCATGATCCGGTGCCCTTTGAGGAACCGGTAGGCCTGCTGATGGAGATCTACCGTGTAGTCGAGTACCGCGTTCGGCGTGATCGGCTCGGCCTTCTCGAAACTCTTCCGATAGCGGCCTCGCATGATTTCGCTCGACACCATGAGCTGATAGCCACCCATCGGCTCGTCGGACGCGACCCGATTGGGATAGACGTCAATCAGCTTGACCACCCAGTCGGCATCGGAGCCCGTGGTGGCGGCGTGGAGCTTGGCGATCACGTCGCCGGCAATCGTGACGTCGTCGCTCAGCACCTCGGAGGTCCAGGCGGCCACATCGGGCCGGTGATCGACGAAGCGCTGGTCGTCCACCAGCCAGGTGTACCACTGCGAACCGGCGGGATAGTAGGTCGGCTGGATCGGGCGGGGGCGGTACGGCACCGGATGGGCGGGGTCGGACACGTAGCTGGTGGCGCCACCGGTGGCGGCCGGCGCCGTGAACGACAGGATCCCGTTCGGGCCCAGGTAGAGCGACTTCCGGACTGCCTGCCTCGGGGGCCAGCTGTCATAGGACCGCCACGCATTCGCGCCACCCTCGAACACCGTGGCCTCAGCCAGGCCCAACGGGCCCTTGTCCTTGAGGTAGAAGGCGAAGAACGGGGCCTGGACCTGCTTCCGGAAGTACTCGCCGGTTTCACTCCCGAACTTGATGGCGCCCAGATGGTCGGCGCCGCGGCGTTCCCACTGGCCGTGGTTCCAGGGACCGAGCACGATCCGGTTGAGGCCCGCCTTGTCGTTCCCTTCGAGAGCCTTGTAGCTGGCCTGGGGGCCGAACAGATCCTCCTGGTCCCACCAGCCGCCAACGGTGAGGGTCGGGACCGTGGTGGTGGTCCAGGTTCGCTGCACGGCCTTCGAGCGCCAGTAGTCGTCATACGCCGGATGGGCGATGAACGACCGCCAGGTCGGGAACCGGCTGCCTAACGAATCGGTCATCCGGGCCAGGGTTCCCTGCCGGAGATACCAGTCGTACATGTCGTAGACGCCGATGTCGAACTCGGTGTTGTCCTTGGCGGTCTCGAGCAGGTAGCTGTACTCGAGGCCGTAGCTCTGGCGGAAGGCGCCCTGGTGGAAGAAGTCGTCGCCCAGCCAGGTGTCGGTCATCGGGGCCTGGGGCGAGACGGCCTTCACCGCCGGATGGCCGCTCATCCCGACCATCTGGGTGAGCCAGCCGGGATACGACACGCCCAGCGCTCCCACCCGGCCGTTGTTGGCGGGGACGTTCTTCAGGAGCCACTCGACCGTGTCCCAGGTGTCGGTGGTCTCGTCGATCCCCTTCCCCTGCATCCAGGGCCGGTTCATCACGAACTGCCCCTCGGACTGGAACAGGCCACGGATGTCCTGGAAGACGAAGATGTACCCTTCGCGGGCCAGGTCTTCGACGTAGGTCTCGGGAAATGGCTTCCCGACGTAGTCGGCCGCCTTGTAGGGCGTCCGCATCAGGAGGAACGGCAGCGGCGCAGAGCTGTTCTTCGGCGCCATAACAATGGTGAAGAGCTTTGTCCCGTCCCGCATCGGGATCATGGCTTCGCGGCGGACGTAGTCGAACGAGCCCACGGTCTGGGCGGATGCAACCGGGGCCCAGCAGAGGCCCAGCAGGACGAACAACAGGCCCGAGCGAAATCCGGCACGAATCATCGGGCACTCCGGCAGGAGAAGTTGGCTTCGTCGTCCGTGCTGCCCTTGCCATTCCAGACCGCGACTTCCGGGTAGGGGCAAAGGGGACGGGTCCGGCTCGGCTTGTCGTCGGCACCGATCTTGGAGGCCACGATCCGCACCGGGGCCTTGCCGCGCTCCACCCAGTCGGCGATCGCGGTGGGCCAGTCGGCGTGATCGGGCCCGCTGCCACCGAAGCAGTGCAGCACGCCGGGCAGCAGGAAGAGTCGGAGATGCGCGGCCGCGGTCTGGTTGCGGGCGCTGGCCTTCTGGTAGTAGCGGATCGACGCGAGGGCGTTCAAGGCGGGGTCGGACCAGCCGTGCCAGATGAGCAGCTTGCCGCCTCGAGCGGTAAACCGGTCGAAGTCGAGGTTGTCGGCATTCATGTAGCCCGAGATCCTGGCCATGTCAGTCCGGGCGTTGGCCAGGTCATAGCGAGCATAGTTCCAGCTGCTGTCACGAAAAACGAGGTACTTGAAGATTTCGGTCCCGAAGGCCCACTGGGCAGTCGGCGCCTTGGCCGATCCCGAGGCCGGGAACAGGCCCCCCGTGCCGGTGATCCAGGCGGGCCATCCTGCGCCGCCCCCCATCTCGTCTCCATAGGGCTGGCCGGGATAGATGACCCCGTCCTTGTCGGCGATCGGGCGGTAGATCATCTCGACCGCGGTCCGCTGCGCCTTGGTGAGGCAGTCTTCACCGGGCTGGTCGGACGGGCAAGGCGGGATGACGGCAAGCTTGAAGTCGCAGGCGCGGGGATCGTTGAGCACGCCGTCGGTCACCCCGTCCTTGGCGTCGCACGCGGCGAGCACCTTGGTCTCGATCATCTTGAGCGTCGCCGCCGGCAGCAGCGGCGGGAGGAGCTTCGACGGATCGGGATACACCGCCTTGATATTCTTGAGGAAGGAGACGGCCACGTCGGTGAAATCATACGCGGGGGCGCCGGCGACGATGCCGTCGAAATCGTCGGGATAGCGCTGCGCCTCCATCATCGCCTGGCGCCCGCCGTTGGAGCACCCCATGAAGTACGATTTCGACGGGGCCCGGCCGTAGTAGGCCTGAATCAGCGCCTTGACGGTCTCCGCGGTGCGGTGGACACCGAGATAGCCGAAGTTGAGCCGGCGTTCCTCGTCGCCGAGGGCCCAGACGGCCTGGATGCCGCTGCCCTCGTGGCCCGTGTCCGTACCGGCCGTGGCGTATCCGTTGTCGACCTGGTCGGCGGCCTGGTTGTCCACCGTGCCGACGAACCCGCCGCCGCCACCCATCAGGAACCGGCCGTTCCATCCGGTCGGCAGCAACGCCACGAACTTGATCTCCTTCCCGATGACGCCACTCACCCGGCAGTGGGCCGCGTGGGGGGCGCCCTTGGCCGCGGGCGTCACCACGACGGCCTCGGTGACCCTGGCGTCGGTCAGCGTCGCCGATTTGAGGGATTCGCAACTCATCGCCGGAGCGAGATTCGCGGGGGCGGGCTGGGACCAGGCCGAGGAAGTGAGGACAGTCAGGAAGGGCGCCGCCAGGAGCAGCTTCGATCGCATGGGTTGTCTTTGGGTAAGCGGAGGACTTGAATCTACGGCGTCGGGGCCGGAATGAGCAGATCTCGGCCGGTTTCCGGCGTGACTCCGTTTTAGGGCTGCTCACCGTCCGGCTACCACCGCAGGCGGCCGATATCCGTGGCTGCCGGCGCAGGGCCTCTCCCCTAGGGCGATTGATCGACGAGCGCGGCGAGCGCCCGCCAATCGAATTTCTTGACCGTCTGATAGATGGCGTTCAGGACGGGCTTGGCCGGCGAACCCTCGAGATACACGTTGAGGGTCCGCACCTCGGCCGGCGAGTGGCGCGCCCGCCAGAAATCGTAGTTTGGCGTCAGCACCCGGCTCGCGGTGGCGGTCAAGGTATCGCGTTCCCGCATGCTCGCGCCCGTTGCCCTCCACTCCGTCGCGGCCGGGTCGGTATCGACGATCGCGGGCAGTTTCCGCTGAGCCGGCGTCATCCGATTCAGCTCGGCCCGCACGGCGTCGGAGGCTTTGGACATCGACTGCGACTCCTCGCGGTCGGCGGGCTCGCTCTTCCGGAGGTTATCCCCGGTCTCGCGCTCCACATCCTCGAGCGTCCTCCGCATCTTGGCGACCTCCCCGGGAGGTTGCGCTCGCGCCAGCACCTTGAGGATCGCTTCGCGGTCCGTCTTCCGCTTCGGGGCTTCCGCGAGCCACCGCTGATAGGGCGTCTTCTCGGCCGCCTTGTCGATTTCCGCGCGCTTCTCGCCGTTGGCTCCGTCGCCGTAGGCGATCACCGCATTGTAGTAGTCCTCGCGTGACACGGCGCGCCACGGCCGCTCGCCGCCCGGCGTGAACCAGGCCCAGAGGCCGAACCCTTCCCCGGGCAGCAGCTTGCCCACGCCGTAGGTCGCCACCGAGAAAGGAACCGGTGGCCACCGGGGTTGTTCGATGAAGATGCTTCTGCCCTGCGGATCGACCCAGCCTTTGGTGTTCTCGTCGGCGTTGACGGCGAAGATGATCGCGCCGGTCGCGGAGGCCTTCTTCGCGAGGCTCGGGACGAAGAAGTTGATGCGGTATTGATACTCGACGACATAGTCGGCGTGTTCGGTGTCGCCCGGACCGGTTCGGCTTCGATGGCCGGTGAAGAACGGCCTGATCTCGAACCCGTCGGGGTGGACGAGTTCGGGCACCTGTTTGAGGAGCCGCTCGATGCTTTCGAGGCGCGCAAGGGCGGCGGCGCGGTTCGCGCCCGTCAGGTTCGGCCCCATGTCGACCGTGCGGGGGAGCCACCCGGTCTGGGCCCCTGCCGCCGGCGCGCCGAGGCAGGAAGCCAGCGTGAGAAGGACCGCCCTCGTCACCACGGGGTCAGTGAATCTTCCGGATGACGCGCAGGGTCCAGCCATTCCCCGTTCTCCCGGTCCCGCTGTTGGCGTCCGGCGGGTAGGTGCCGACTCGCAGGCGAGCCAACCCCCTGGCGAAGAAGGTGACCGGGCGCCCGTTCGGATCCAGGGCCTTTGTGTCGTCGATCTCCTGTCCGTTGGGCGCCATGCCCCCGCCATCGACTTCGTACGGGTAGCCGTTCTTGACGGCGATGATGGTCTGCGGATCGCACTGGCTGCTCACCGATCGGCCCGCCACCTTCGGTGGCGACGTCGCGGCTTTCATCCAGGCACCGCGGGTGGAATCGCCGTACACGGTGAGCTCGACGTCGGTGGCGTCGAATCCGACGAGGGACGCAGTGCAGTACACCCGCTCGTCGTCCCCAGGGTTCCTTCGTCCCTTGTCGAGACAATAGTCCACGTCCGTGTCGCGCAAGAGCGTCCCGGTGTAGACGACGTCGTCGTCCGGAGTGTTCGACTCGTAGCCACTGAGGACACCGGAAAGCCGGTCCGTGCCGTTCAGTCTGACCTGGCAATCCGGCAGGGTGCTGTGTTCTCCGGTGAAACCGATCGCGGTGAGTTCCACCTCGTACATCGCGGGCGGACCGGGGGGTGGGCCGCCGGGGACCTTCACGCCGCCGCCAACGCATGGCAGGATGATCACAATCACCTCCTTGCTCAGTGACGGTGTCGCCGGGTCGTTCGAGCTGAGGATCATCGTAAACCGATGCACGCCGACGCCGAGCCCCGCCGTGTGCGGCGCCACGGTGATGGTCGACGGCGCCGAGCCACCAGTCGGCGACAGGGAGAGCCAGGCAGGCGGGGTACTGGTCATCCGCCAGGTCAGCGTTCCGGTGCCCGTGTTGGTGGTCGTAACGTCCTTGGGCGGCGGGTCGCCCAGGCACGCGGCCGTGGAGAACACGACGATCGACGGGCTGGTCGCGATCGTTTGCGCCGCGGCCGTGGCGCCGGCAATGACCAGTGCCAGCAGGCCGCTCGCCACGGACCGGAGGAGGGTCGGAGGAGTCACAGTGGTCTCGTCGTTGAAGTTGTTCTCACCTGGAATCACGCTCGAACCCGCCATCACTTCGCCCGCCCGGTGCTGGGCGTCACCCCGGGAATCGAGGGACTTGGAGTAACCACGAGGCCGAGAGGCACGGCCCGCCAGTTCTTCCAGCGTCTCACCTGACCATCGGCTCCCCGGAGCGCGAGTTGGCTGGAGAGCCCGCCGTCCAGCAGCATCGCCCGCCGGCAGCCCAGCGACCGCATCAATGCCGCCATCTCGGGAACCGTCGGACCGAAGGGAAGCATCTCGCCGGCCCGACCGAGCCCCGTCAGACGGGTGAGGACGACCACCACGGAACCATCCTCCAGCGTTCCGAGTGCCAGGCGCGAGTCGCGATGGTGGAGATCGACGCCACGACCGGCATCCTGGATCTCCCACGGTTCCTTCCCGTCGGCCACGAGCAGCGCCGGATACGACTGCAGCGCGAGCCTCACATGGCCGCGCGCCGCGGCCAGCTCGTCGGGCGTGACGAGCGAGGCGCGACCAGCACTGTCCACCACGAACGCCATCGCCAGGGTACCGCGACCGGGCTCCTGCGATTCGAGACCGTTCTCCACCAGCCAGCCCCACGGCCAGGGGCCTCGAAACTGGCCCGCGTTGAGCGCCACCACCGAGGCGGCCGGTATCCGGTCGATGGACCACCGTCGACCCTCGTCGCCCGTGGCAAGGTCGAAGCGAAGGCGGGCCGGGTCGAGGCGGATCACGATCGCGCGCACGGCGGACAAGGGGCCCTTGGCCGCCATCGGCACCTCCGCGTGCCAGACGCCCAGGCCGTCGGCGTGCCAGAGCACGCCAAGCATGAGGAGCGACCGGGTCGTCGCGGGGGTCATGAGGCGAACGGTCGGCGCTATTTTTTGCGCCTTCCGATGATCTTGATGTCATCCATGAGTATTTCGATCTTGCCGGTCGTGAAGACGAGCTTGGAGTCGCACTGCGGTTCGATGGCTTCGACCTCGGCGGCTGTGAAGTAGACGTTGCCCGCCAAGCCCTTCTGGTAGAAACTTGCGCTGACCGTGAGGTTATAGCCTTTGATGTTCTTGAACATCTCCGGTTTGGCCTTCTTGTACGCGCAGAGCATCTCGAACCGCTCCCATGCGAGGTCGTAACGGGCAGTCGATCCTGCCTGCTGAGCCGATTGGGTTGCCGCATGGTCGACGAGCGGTTCGTGGTACTCCCACCGCGGGATGGTTGGAGGCAGCATGTCTGCGGCACCCACGGCGCCCGGATCGTATGACGCCGGCGACGAGCGCTCCGGAGCGGAGCCCGCCCCTCCGGGCTGACCCTGCGAACTGCCGCGCAGCAGAAGCCCGGCCGCGACCGCCGCCTTGCGGTGGATCTCGGCGACCTTCTCCTGGCGCTTGTTGGTCGGCCAATCCGCTTCGATACTGGCCCCGCACGTCTTGGCAATGAGTTCGTTCATGGCCGTATTCATCTTCTCGGTGGTGGCCTGCACCTGCTCGCTGGTCGCGTTCGAAGGGAGGTTGGCGATCTGCATCATGATCTTCTGGGCGTCCGGCAACCGCGCGACGCTCTGGGTGCAGTCCTCGTATTGGTCTTCCGTTTTGTAGGCTCCCAGCAGCTGCTTGAACTCCGTTAGCTGCGCGATCTCCGTGTCGAGGCCCTTCAGCATGCCCGCCACGACCGGCGTCGTCAGCTCGACCATCCGCTCATTGAATTGCGGGCCTTGCCCGGCAGCCGGTTGGTCTGCCTTCTCCACATTCTTGTCCGGCGCCTTCGCGGCCTCCTTGATCTTCTTCTTGAGCAGGCCCGAGACTTGCGGGTGCGCCGGCGGCGCCGCCACGAATACCAGGGAAGCGGTGAGCGAGAGTACCGTGAGGGATGTCCGCACCTTGAACTCCTTGTGGCTACTGTTTGACGACCTCCACCCGGCGGTTCTGCGCCCGGCCGAGGGCCGTCGCATTGGGCCCGACCGGCTTGGTGTCGCCGAGGCCCTTCGTCGTGATCCGGGCCCCATCGAGCCCGAATTGCGCCACCAGTGCCGCCTTCACCGCCGCCGCCCGCTGATCGCTCAGCGCCAGGTTGGCGGCCGCCCCGCCCACGTTGTCGGTATGGCCCTCGATCAGGATCTTGAGATCGGGGTACTTCTGCATCGTCGAGGCGATCTCCTTCAGGACCGGCCGCGATTCGGGCTGCACCTCGGCCTTGCCCGTCGCGAAGAGGATCCCCTGGGACACCCAGCGCCCTTTCTTGAGGAGCGCGTCGTACATCACGTCGGTCTCGCTCTCGGCGACCCGAATGCCGGTGAGGAAGACCACCTCGTCGCCCTCCCCGCCCTTGAGGCCGACCCGGAGGACCGTATCGCGCTTGAAGGCGAGATCCGGAAGGTTGTAGAGCCGCTTCTCGTTGGCGTACATCTTGAAGTAGCCGCTGTCCATCAGGATCCGGACGTGCGTGAGCTTGCCCATCAAGGGTTCGTATTCGGCTTCAGGCAGGTGCTTCTGACTCCGGCCGATGTCCTGCCCCCCGCCGATGATCGTCTGATCGCGGATGTTCCAGTTCACCTCGGCGGACCCATCGCCGCGGTCCATGTCGGCGCCGCCCTCGATGTAGATGAGCGTGCCTCCCTGGAACACCGGCGGCGGAATGAGATCGAACTCGATCGTGAACATCTGGGGCAGCTTCTTGCCCAATGGAATGAGGAACTCGACCTGGTCCGTGGCTCGCAGCATCTTCACCCCGTCACGCTCGACGATTTCCGCCGTTCCGGTCCGGTGCTTGAGGCCGCGGGCGAAGTTGCCGGCGCGATCCTCGCTGAAGTCGGTGTAGAACATGACTTTGTTGCCGGGCACGAAGTCGTAGTTCTCCCAGACCTTGGCCGATGGCGCCTGCGCCTGACCAACCGCGGGAGCCGCCGCGAGGAGGATTGACCACAGAACCGCGCCCGCTCGAACCCGCGTCCACCACATCGGATGTTCTCCGTGAGACCGTGACCGCTGACGTATAAGGGGCCGGCGTCACCGGGCCGTCCGGCCCGCGTCACCACCCGTCACCACCCTCAAACCCATTTGGTTGACAGGGACCGCGCCGAGCGCCAATATCAGGCTAACGTGTTGCAGCTTTGGACTTTCGGCGGCCTGGCAATCGAGGCCGATGACTCCGCGGTCGCGCCGCGGCTGGGACCGCCTCGCCTGGCCCTTCTCGCGGTGGTTGCGGCGGCCGGGGATCGAGGCGTGTCGCGAGAACGGCTCTTGGCCCTCTTCTGGCCTGACGCGACCGACGACCGCGCTCGGCACGCCCTCCGCCAAGCGCTGTACGCGATCCGGATCGCGCTTGGTCGCGACGCTGTCAACGCCTCGGGGCCCCGGGTGGTCCTGGACGAGGCGGTCCTCTCCTCCGATGTCGCCGCTTTTCTCGCTGCCGTGGACACGGGTGACCGGGAACGGGCGGTCTCGCTGTCGCGCGGGCCGTTCCTCGACGGCTTCTATCTCCAGGACTATGCCGAGTTCGACCGGTGGGTCGAGGAGGAGCGCCATCGGTTGACGGGGTTGACGCTCGCCGCGCTGCACTCGCTCGCGACCGATGCCTCCCGGGCAGGCCGCCATGATGCGGCCGTCGCATGGTGGGGCCAGCTGGCCGAGCGCGACCCCCTGAGTAGCCGGTTCGCGTTGGGTTACCTCAGGGCGCTGGCGCTGCAGGGTGATCGGGCCGGGGCGCTCGCCTTCGCCCGCCGCCACGAGGCGATCGTGCGCCGCGAGTTGGACGCCGATCCTGATCCCGAGGTCCGGAAGCTCGAGGCGGAGCTCCGTGCCATACCGTCGCCGGTTCCGGCCGCGGTCGCTCTGCAGCCCCAGCTGGCCGAGGCGCCCTTACCGGCGCCCCCGCCCCCGGACCGGGAGTACGCCAGGGATCCGGCGGTGACCAGGGGTTGGCCGAGCTGGCGCCGATTTGCCCCGTTAGCGGCGACGGTGATGGCGGTGACGGGGTTTCTGGTGCAACGAAGTTGGACCGCGCACGACGCCGACCGACCGACCTACGCCGTGGGATTGATCCGCGATGACGGTGTTCCGGGCTCGCCCGGTTCGGGTCGAGTGCTCACCGACATGGTCGCGACCGACCTCGCCCGGGTTGCCGGGCTCCGCGTGCTCGCGAACTCCCGTCTCCTCGAACTGATGCGGCCCGGTGGCGACTCCGCGGCCGGCTACGCCGCCGCCGCCCGGCGCGCTGGAGCGACCGACCTGCTGGAGGGGGAACTCGCGGTGCGGGCCCCCCTGCTCCAGCTGGAAGTGCGCCGGGTGGGGCTTTCGACCGGCATCGTGAAGGGCGTGTATCGGGTCTCGGCGGCGGATCGGAGCGCGTTGGTCGACAGTTTGACTCGGGTGCTCGCGCGCGGCTTCAGCCTCGACCCGCCCTCCAGCTCGATCGCGACCGTGACCACGCCGTCGCAATCGGCCTACCGCCTTTATGTCGCGGGCGTGCGCGCCTTCTATCAGAACGACCTCCGCGCGTCGCAGCGGCTGATGCACGCCGCCCTGGCCGAGGATTCGACGTTCGCGATGGCGTGGTACTATCTGGACAAGCTCCACTGGCTGAGCGCCGATCCGCTGCTCGAGGGAAAAGCCGGAGAGCCACGCCGCCGCGCCCTGGAGTACGCCACCCGGTTGCCGGCGCGGGAACGTCTCGCCGTGACCGCGGAGCTTCTCGGACTCAACAACGAAGATCCTGCGCTCGCCGTCGCGGAGAGCCTGACGACCAAGTATCCGGACGATCCCCGGAGCCTTTCGGTGCTGGGCAAGGTACGGATGCAGCGGGGTGAATGGGCCGGCGCCGCCGCCGCCACCGAGCGAGCCATTCAGCTCGATTCGTCGGCCGCGAGCCTGGACTCCGCGGCCTGCCGGATCTGCGACGACTTCCGGCAACTCGCGGACCTCTACCTGTGGTGGGACTCACTCCCGGCCGTCGTGCGCGCGGCCCACCGGTATCGCGCCCTCCGTCCCGGGAGTGCGCAACCCTATTTCCTCTTAGGTCTAGCCGGAGCCCGCGGGAGCGACAGCGCCGCCGCGTACGACAACTTCCGCCGGCTGGCCGAGCTGGGCGGAATCACCTCGGTGTGGACCAAGTGGGTCCAGCTGGCATTCGAGAAGTACGACGAGTTCGAACAACAGGTTCGGCCAGTGTTCGAAACGGGGGGGCCGGAGGAGCGGGAAAGCGCGTTGTGGGAATACCTCCTCGTCCTCCGGAACCAGGGACGGCTTCGGGAAGCGGAGCACCTCAATCGCACCGGATCACCGACGGGTGTCTCGGCCGGCCTCGGCCCCCACACTCCCGGGCTGCATAACGAGGGGATCCTCGACCTGGAACGGGGACGAGCCCGTGAGGCGGCGCGCGTCTTCACGCGACTGCGCGGCGGGGAAATCTCGGGGAACCCGCCGGGGATTCAGGCCCGCAGCCGCGCGTGGTCGGGCACTCTTCAGGGGATGGCCCTCGCCGCCGCCGGTGACACGGCCGAGGTGCGCGCGTTGGCGGACAGCGTCGAGCGGTGGGGCGCCGGGAGCGCGTTCGGCCGCGACCGGAAGGCGCACCACTACCTTCGTGGGCTGTTGCTCGTGGCGGAGGGTCGCGATCAGGACGCGGTGGGCGAGTTTCAGGCCGCGATTCATTCGGCGTCGTTGGGCTTCACCCGGGTCAACTACGAGCTGGCCCGCTCGCTCGTGCGGCTTGGCCGCCCTGGCGAGGCCGTCGGTCCGATTCAGGCGGCGCTTCGGGGGGAACTGGACGCGTCCTGTCTCTACGTCACCCACACCGAGCTGCATGAGGTGCTCGCGCTGGCCTTCGCCGCCTCCGGCCAGCCGGACAGCGCGGCGGTTCACTATCGTGCCGTGGTGAAGGCCTGGCAGCGGGCAGACCCGGAGTTCGTGCCGCGGCGCGACACGGCTCAGCGCTGGCTCGTCCGCTATCAGCGAGGGCCTGGGAAGGGCGCCTCCATTGGGATAGGCGCTTCAACCCGCTAGGGGGCCGCTTCCGCTACGGTTCGATGGGACGGAAGGACCTCCACTCGGGGCAGGCGGCCGGGTGGCCTTCGTCGGGCCGGCACCTGATGGCCCATGCCGACGCCGAGGCCGAGGTCGTGTACCAGGCCTGCCGGCCGTCGATCGTCGCCTGGGCCGTGGCCAACGGCCGGCTCGGCGGGCCCGAGTTCACCAATGGCCGAACGAGTTGGGCGAGGCCCGGCCCGCACCCGCCAGAAACGCCGCCCCGAGGGCTGCGCGGAGCATCATTACCGGGCTTGGCCGCCCCGGTTTCGCAGCAGGTAGACCGGCACACCCAGCGCCACAATCGCAAACCCCGGCCACGTGGTCGCGTTGCGATAGGTGAAGAGCATGACCAGCAGCACCGCGGCCGCCGCGATGTAGAGCGCCGGCACGAACGGATACCCGAAGGCGCGGTACGGCCTCGGCGCCTCCGGCCGGGTCTTCCGCAGGCGGAAGAGGCCGAGCAGCGTCAGGATATAGAAAAGCAGCGCGGCCGAAACCACGTAGTCGAGAAGATTGCTGTAGAGGTTCCCATAGGCGTGCGTGGCGGGGTCGTAGGTGCGGGGCAGCACCAGCAAGCAGGCCCAGGCCCCCTGCAACACCAGCGCCCAGGCGGGCACCTGCGCCTGGTTGAGCCGCCCCGCCGCCGCGAAGAACACGCCGTCGCGGGCCATCGCGTATGTGGCTCGTGCCCCCGAGAGAATCAGGCCGTTAGCGCAGCCGAACGTCGAGATGATGATCCCGACCGCCATGATCAGGGCGCCTCGACCCGGCAGTACCGCTTCGAGGGTGGACGTAGCCACCCGGTCCGAGGGCGCGTGCTGGATCTGATCGAACGGCAGCGTCACGAGGTAGGCGAGGTTGGCGAGCAGGTAGAGGGCGATCACCAGGCCGGTGCCCGCGGCCAGCGAGAGCGGGATGTTTCGCCGCGGGTCTTTCACCTCACCCGCGGTGAACGTGATGTTGTTCCAGGAATCGGCGGCGAACAGCGATCCCACCTGGGCCACGCACAGCGCCACGAACAGACCAAACCCCGTCTCCGGCGTCAGTCCGGCGGCCACCGGCACCGCGCCGCGGATGGTCCACAGATCCCCAAAATTCCCCGACACGGCGATCCGGTTCCACCCGAAGGCCAGCCCGAACACCACCAGCGCCGCGAGCGCCACCGTCTTGGCCGAGGTGAAGACATTCTGGATCAGCTTGCCGAGCCGGAGGCCGCGAGTGTTGGCCCAGGTGAGGGTCGCGATGACCAGCAGGGCCACGAGCTGGGTGGTGGAGAGCGACACCGCATAACGCTCGGTCAGATGGATCGGCGCAATCAGATATCGCTCCTCCGAGACGCCGCCGACCCAGACGCCCAGGTAGCGCGCAAATCCCACCGATACGGCAGCGATGGTGCCGGCCTGGATCACCAGAAACAGCGTCCAGCCGTAGAGAAACCCCCAGATCGGCGAAAAGGCCTCGCGCAGATAGACGTACTGCCCGCCGGCCTTGGGCATCATCGCCGCGAGTTCGCCATAGGAGAGTGCCGCCGCCAGCGTCAGCGCCGCCGTGACGCCCCAGGAGACCAGCAGCCAGCCCGGGCTGCCCACGACCCGCGCCATCTCCGCCGAGACGAGGAAAATCCCCGAGCCGATCATCGACCCCATCACCACCATGGTCGAGTCGAAGGCGCCGAGCCCTCGGGTGAACTCGGTCTCCAGACCGGCGTCGGGCTGCGTTGCGGTCATCGGGTTGTCGCTCCATCCTGGGTCGTGGTGGCCGGCCAGCGCGATGGTGGAATCTTACTCACTTGATGGTTGCTTGACTCAGTCCACCTAGGCTCCGGGATCACCCTCACAGGAGCCCCGATGTCAAAACGTGTCACCGTTCTTTGTCTCTCCCTGCTGGCCGCCGCCTGCGACAGCGCCCCGTCCGCTCCGGACATCCAGCCCCAGGCCGACGTGGCCGGCCCCGGGAAGGTCGTGCATTCCGGTCAATCGATCCAGGCGGCGATCGACGCGGCGACCGCCGGAGCCGTCATCCGGATCGAACCAGGGACCTACCGCGAAGCCCTCACCATCGACAAGGCCGGTCTCCGCATCGTCGGACTCGGCGGGGAGGGCAAGCCCGGCGTGGTCATTCAGAACCCGGGCGGGGTCGACGACGGCGTGACCGTCGGACCGAACGGGGATGGCTTTGCGCTCGAGAACGTGACCGTCCGGGATTTTGTCGACAACGGCGTCGTGCTCAACGGCGTTGACAAGTTCGTGCTCTCCCGGGTCACGACCATCAGCAATGGGGAATACGGCCTTTTCCCGGTCTTCTCGTCTCACGGCCTGATCGACCGGTGCACCGCGACCGGCCACACCGATGCCGGGATCTACGTGGGCCAGTCGAGTGACATCGAAGTTCGCCGGAGCAAAGCGTACGGCAACGTCCTCGGGATCGAAATCGAAAACTCGACCCGGGTCGGGGTCCTCGACAATGAGAGCTCCGACAACGTCGTTGGCGTCATGGTCGTGCTGCTCCCCGGGCTCGTGGTCAAGACCTCGGATGGCGTGCTGGTGCGCGGCAACCGGGTCCACGACAACAACCGGCCGAACTTCGGGACGCCGGGCGAACTGGAGTCGTTCGTTCCCACGGGGTCGGGCATTCTGGTGGTGGGCACCGATCATACCACCATCGATGACAACATCGTGACCGGCAATCAATTCGTCGGCGTCGGGCTCGGAAGCTCGCTGATTCTTGCGGCGCTTTCGGGACTTCCTCCGTCAGCCTTCGACGACATCGAGCCCAATCCCGACGGCGCACGGATCACCCACAACCGCGCCACCGGCAACGGCGGCGTCTCGTCGATCCCGTTCCTGCCGGCGGTCGATCTGCTCTGGGACGGTTCGGGCACCAACAATTGCTGGCTGGCGAACCGGTTTGGCACCTCGGTGCCGGACCCGCTTCCGGCCTGCCCGCGGGACCGTGAATCGCAAGCCTTGGCCAACCCGGCGAGCAACCGTTAGCAGGATCGGCGAATGACCAGGGTGGGGACGGCAGCCACGCGTCCCCACCCTCTCATTTCGTCCTCACCTTCGTCCAGCGACCATTCTTCCGGGATGACGCCACGCAAGCTTCGATGAAGGCCATCCCGGCCACCCCGTCGGCAATGCCGGGAAACAAGACTTCAGGATCCGGCTTCCGCCCCCCGCGCTTCGCGGCGATGGCCCGCGCGACCTCGGTGTAGATGTTGGCGAAACCTTCGAGATATCCCTCCGGATGGCCGGGCGGCACCCGCGTCACTCGGCCCGCCGCGGCACCGGCACCGGCACCGCCCCGGGTGATCAGCCGCTTGGGTTCGCCGAACGGCGTGTGCCAGAGGTCGTTGGGATCCTCCTGCGACCACTCGAGGCCGCCCTTGGTGCCGTAGACCCGGATCTTCAAGCCGTTCTCGTTGCCGGGTGCCACCTGGCTCGCCCAGATCATGCCCCGGGCTCCGCCCTTGAAGCGCAACATGGCATGCACGTTGTCATCGACCCGCCGACCCGCCACGAAACTGGTGAGGTCGGCCGACAATTCGTCCAGCGCGAGGCCGGAGACGAAACAGGCCAGCTGGTAGGTATGAGTGCCGATGTCGCCAACGCAGCCGCCGGCCCCGGTCCGGGCGGGATCGGTGCGCCAGGCAGCCTGCTTCTGCCCGGTTTTCTCGATCGCAGTGGTGAGCCAGTCCTGGGGATACTCGCCCTGGACCAGGCGGATTTCACCGAGTTCGCCGGCGGCGACCATGGCCCGGGCCTGCCGGACCATCGGATAGCCCGAGTAATTGTGGGTCAGCGCGAAGATCACCCCTGGGCGCTTGGCCAGCAATTTCTCGAGCGCGAGTGCTTCCTTGAGGTCGAGGGTGACCGGCTTGTCGCAGATCACGTGGATGCCGGCTTCGATGAACACCTTCGCGACCGGGAAATGAAGATGGTTCGGCGTGACGATCGCCACGGCCTCGATACCGTCCTTCCGGTCGGACTCCCGCTCCGCCATGGCGCGGAAGTCGGGGTAGATCCGGTCGGGCGCCAGACCCAATTCCTCACCGGAGGCCCGGCCGCGCGCGGGGCTGGACGACAGCGACCCGGCCACCAGGCGGTAGTGATCGTCCATCCGCGCCGCCAACCGGTGCACGGCGCCGATGAATGCCCCCTGCCCGCCCCCCACCATGCCGAGACGGATCCGGCCCGCGGTGGCGTCGCTCTTTCCTTCGATGGCCATGAATCCTCGCTAGAGTCCCAGGAGTCGGTTGATCTGCGTCTGGTCAGTCTTGCCGCCGGCAAAGTCGTCGAAGGCTTTTTCCGTGACCCGGATGATGTGATTCTGGATGAACGGCGCCCCTTCGGCGGCGCCCTGTTCAGGATGCTTGAGGCAGCACTCCCATTCCAGCACCGCCCAGGAGGCGTAATTGTACCCGGCGAGTTTCGAGAAGATCGCGGCAAAGTCCACCTGCCCGTCGCCTAACGATCGGAACCGGCCGGCCCGGTTGATCCAGGGCTGGTAACCGGAGTACACGCCCTGGCGGCCGGTCGGATTCAATTCGGCATCCTTGACGTGGAAAGCGCAGATCCGCTCGTGGTAGATGTCGATGAACGCGAGGTAGTCGAGATGCATCAGCACGAAGTGGGAGGGATCGTAGTTGATCCGGCAGCGCGGGTGGCCGCCCAGCGCCTCGAGGAACATCTCGAAGGTGGCGCCATCGAAGACGTCCTCGCCGGGATGGATCTCGTAGCCCACGTCGACACCGACTTCGTCGTAGGCATCGAGAATCGGCCGCCAGCGTTTGGCCAGTTCACCGAACGCCGCCTCGATCAGGCCGGCCGGCCGCTGGGGCCACGGATAGACATAGGGCCAGGCCAGGGCGCCGGAGAACGAGACGCTGACGTCGAGGCCGAGGTTCCGTGAGGCCCGGGCCGCGTACAGCACCTGTTGAACCGCCCAGGCCTGGCGTTCCTTCGGCTTGCCGTGCACGGCCGGTGGCGCAAAGGCGTCGAAGGCGGCGTCATACGCCGGATTGACGGCGACCAACTGCCCCTGCAAATGCGTCGATAGCTCGGTGATCTCGACGCCGTTGGCCTTGGCAACGCCCTTGATCTCGTCGCAGTAGGTCTTCGACTCGGCAGCCTTCTTGAGATCAAACAGGCGTCCATCCCAGGTGGGAATCTGGACCCCGCGGTAGCCGAGCGATGCCGCCCATCGGGTGATCGCGTCCCACGAGTTGAAGGGCGCCGCGTCGCCGGCGAACTGGGCCAGAAAGACGGCCGGGCCTTTGATGTTGGTTGCCATGGACTGACTCCTAGAGGTACCGGTTGATCAAATTTTCCAGATATTCCTGCCGCCCCGACGCCGGCGCCGGCTCGAGTCCCGCCTGGTAGACCCGGGCTGCGATCGCCTCGAGCGGCTCCCGGCCTGCGAGCATCGCCCGGTTCCCGGGCTCATCCCACTTCGCGTAACGCGCCCCGATCGCACTGGCCCGCTTGCCATCCTCCACCATCCTGGCGGCCATCAACAGTCCGCGGGCACAGGCATCCATCGACCCGACATGCGCGTGCAGCAGATCGTCGGGGTCGATCGACTGGCGCCTGAGCTTGGCGTCGAAGTTCATCCCACCCGTGGTGAAGCCCCCGGCCTTGAGAATCTCGTACTGGGCCAACGCCATCTCCGGCACGTTCATGGCGAACTGATCGGTGTCCCAGCCCGACTGGTAGTCGCCCCGATTGATGTCGATGGACCCGAAGATGCCTAACGCCGCCGCCAGGGCGATCTCGTGTTCGAAGGTATGGCCCGCGAGGATCGCGTGGTTCTGCTCGATGTTGACTTTGACGTCGTCCTGGGCGCCGAGTGCGGCGATCGTGCCGTACACCGTGGCCACGTCGTAATCATACTGGTGCTTGGTCGGTTCGCGAGGCTTGGGTTCGATCAAAATCGGGCCCTTGAAGCCGATCTTGTGCTTGTAGTCCACCACCAGGGCCAGGAACCGTTTGGCCTGCTCGAGTTCGCGCCTGATGTCGGTATTGAGCAGCGTCTCGTAGCCCTCACGGCCGCCCCACATCACGTAATTCTCGCCGCCGAGTCCCTTGGTCACGTCCAGGCAGTGTTTGACCTGGGCCGCGCAGTAAGCGAAGACATCGGGGTCGGGATTGGTGGCGGCCCCCGCCATGAAGCGGCGGTGGGTGAACAGATTGGCGGTGCCCCAGAGGAGTTTGGTGCCGGTCTTGGCCATCCTGGTTTCGAACAGGTTGGCCATCGCCGTCACGTTGGCATTGAACTCCTTCAGCGAGCGGCCCTCGGGGGCGATATCGAGATCATGGAAGGTGAAATACTCGACGCCGAGAAGCCGGAGGGTCTCGAACATGACGTCGGCCTTGGCCCGGGCGCCGGCCATCGGATCGGGGTCATGGTGCCAGGGACGCATGAAGGTGTCGCCACCGAAAGGGTCGAGGCCCGGCCAGCAGAGCGTATGCCAGTAACAGACGGCAAAGCGCAGGTGTTCGGCCATGGTTTTGCCGAGGACCACCTGGCGGGGATTGTACCACCGGAACGCGAGGTCGCTGGTGGTGTCCGGTCCCTCGTACCTGATCGGATCCTGGATGGAATAGAAACTCATGGCCGGTGGATCTCCTTGATGGCCGGGTAGAGCTGCTGGTAGCGGAGGTACTGGGCCTCGTAGGCGTCGCGCTGCCGGGCGTCGGGCGCGATCGTCCGGGTCGTGCGGGGTGGCGTCAATACCTGGCGATAGTCTGCACCGGTCGCCGCGATCAGGCCCAGGCGGGCTGCGCCGAAGGCGGCGCCGAAATCACCCCGGGCCGGGAGATCGATCGGCAGACCCAACACCGTGGCGATGATCCGGAGCCACAGCGCCGAGTGCGAACCGCCGCCGACCACAGTCACCCGCTCGACCGCGGTGCCGGCGGCCTTCAGGGCCTCGAGGCAGTCGCGGAACGCGAAGGCCACGCCGTCGAGCACCGCATGGGTCAGTACCTTCCCGTCAGTCTCCTGGCCCAGCCCCATGAAGAGCCCGCGCACCTGAGCGTCCGCGACCGGGGTCCGTTCGCCCGACAGGTAGGGCAGGAAGAGGGCGGAGGAGGGGCCTTTGAGTGTGCCGCCAAGGGCGGCGGTCAGTTTCGGGGCGGGCGTCTTCAGCACACCGGCCAGCCACTCGAGGCTGGCGGTGGCGGACAGGATGACGCCCATCTGGTGCCAGGTGCCCGGCACCGCATGACAGAAGGCATGCACGGCCCGGGCGGGGTTGGGCCGGAACCGATCGTTCGAGACGAACAGCACGCCCGACGTCCCGATCGAGATGAACGCGGCTCCCGGGGTGACGGCACCGAGTCCGCAGGCCGACGCGGCGTTGTCACCGCCGCCCGCGGCGACGACGGGCCGGCGTGGCGTCCCCCACGCTTGGGCGATGGCGGGGGAAAGGCGCCCCGTCGGTTCGGTGCCCTCGTGAAGCCGGGGCATCTGGTCGGGGCGCATATCCGTCGCGGCGAGGAGCTCGTCGGACCAGGCGCGGTTCGCCACGTCCAGCCAGAAGGTGCCCGCCGAGTCGGACTGGTCGGAGGCGTAGTTGCCGGTCATCCGGAAACGGACGTAGTCCTTGGGCAGCAGGACTTTCGCGACCGCGGCAAAATTCTTCGGTTCGTGCTTCTTCACCCAGGCGAGCTTGGGTGCGGTGAATCCCGCGAGCGGAATGTTCCCGGCGATCTGGCGGGCCTTCGGTTCCCGGATCTCGATCTCCCGGCATTCCGCGAAGGCGCGAGCGTCGTTCCACAGGATGGCGGGCCGCAAGACCCGGCCGACCCCGTCGAGCAGCGTAGCGCCGTGCTGCTGGCCGGAGAGGCCAATACCGTCGACGGCGGCAACCGCTTTGGGCCTGGCACGGGCCAGATCCTTCACCACCCGGTTGCAGGCTTTCCACCAATCCTCCGGCGCCTGTTCCGACCAGCCCGGACGGGGGCGCGACACCTTGAGCCCGGCACTCGCGGTGGCAATGATCTTCTGGCTCGAATCGATCAGCACGCCCTTGACCGATGAGGTGCCGATGTCGAGACCGAGGTACATGGAGCCACCCTGCGCGTGTTGTGGGGATTGGGGAGCTTACCTCTTCAATGCGGACCTTGGCAAACCCAAGCGCTCGACAGCGCCGCAACGGCCCGGTACCTTCGGAGCGTCCCCCCAACGATCCACGGAGCCACCATGACATCCCCGATCCGGGCGTTCGCCGCCCTCTGCCTTGCCGTGACCGCGCCACTCACGGCCCAGGTCACGGCCATCAAGGCCGGCCGCCTGATCGACCCCGAAACCGCCACCATCGCCGCGAACCAGATCATCCTGGTGGAGAACGGGAAGTTCACCGCCGTCGGCGCCAACATCGCGATTCCGAAGGGCGCTCAGGTGATCGACCTCTCGGATCAGACCGTGCTGCCCGGCCTGGTGGACGCCCACAACCACCTGGCGCTCACCTACAAGAAGGTGCCGGAGAACGACCTCTATTACATGACCTATGTCATGGAGGGGACGCCGCTCCGCGCCATCCAGGCGGTGTCGAACGGGATCCAGATGCTTTCGTCAGGCTTTACCATCGTTCGCGATATGGGCAACAACGGCAACTACGCCGACGCGGCGCTGCGGGTGGCGATCGAGCAGGGCTGGATTCCCGGCCCCACGATCATCAACTCCGGGATCATCATCGGCGGGATGGGCGGGCAGTTCTGGCCGACGCCCGAGATGGCGGTCGGCAAGGGGATCGTCTATCCCGAGTACCTCGACGCCGACACCCACGACGAAATCCTCAAGGCGATCCGCCAGAACCTGCTGTTCGGCGCCAAGGTCATCAAGATCTGCGTCGACTGCAAACCGTGGGGCTACACCACGGACGAGATCCGGTTCGTCATCGCGGAGGCAGCCAAGTCCGGAGTAAAAGTGGAGGGCCACGTCCAGACCAAAGACGGCGCCCACCGGGCGATCGAGGCCGGAATCTGGTCGATCGCCCACGACATTGGACTCGACGAGGAGACTCACCGGATGATGGCCCAGAAGGGGATCTTCCGCGCCGGCACCGAAACCCCGCTCTCGCTGACCGGCCACACCACCGCGGAGGAATATCCGAAGACGGTCGCTCGACTCAGGAACGCGTACGAACTCAAAGTGCCGATCACCTTCTCCACCGACGCCGACTACTACGTGCCCGGCAAGACCCGCGGCGAGGTGGCGATCGAGTTTCTGGAGACCTGGAAGGCGGCCGGCATCCCCAACGCCGACATCCTCCGCGCCATGACCGTGACCGGCTACAAGGTGAGCGAGACGCTCGACAAGCGGGGCCTGATCAAGCCCGGGCTGGCCGCCGATCTGATCGCGGTGACCGGCAATCCGCTCGAGACCATCGACGCGCTTCGGAACGTCCGATTCGTGCTCAAGAACGGGATGGTGTTCAAGAAGGACGGCGTCATGACGCCGGAGCGGTTCTTCAATCCGGGTCCGGTCAACGGCTGGCGGATCCACTAGTGGCCGCCCCGGTGAAGCACCGTGAACTCGGGGTTCGCGACCTGACCCTGTTCGCGCTCACCTGTGTCGTCTCCTCCCGGTGGATCCCGCTCGCGGCTCACGCCGGACCGTCGTCCATCGGTCTCTGGATCCTGGCCGCGCTCTTCTTCGCGGCGCCGCTCACGGTGGCCGTGTCGGCGCTGGTGGCCCGCGACCCGAGGGCGGGGGGACTCTACGCCTGGACCCGGGCGGACTTCGGCCCCTGGCACGGCTTCTTCTGCGCCTGGGTCTACTGGATCGGCATCGCCTGCCTCCTGCCGACCGCGACGATGCTCTATGCCCGAGTGGGATTCTCGCTGCTCGGTCCCGGTCAGGCGCTGTTGGGGGAGAATCGCTTCAACCTCCTGGTGGCGACGCTGGTCATCATCTGGATCGCACTGGGGGCCAATCTCGTCGGCCTCAAGGTCGGCAAGTGGGCCGAGAACATCGGGGCGGGCGCCACCGTGATGATCGGATTCCTGCTGTCGGTGATCGCCTGGCTGGTGTGGGGCCGTCGGGGACCGGCGACCCCGATCAACATCGTTCCGGCGCTGAACTGGGGCACCGTGAGTTTCTGGGCCGCGATCGCGTACGCCACGTCAGGCATGGAAGGGCCGGCCATGATGGCCGCCGAAGTGCGCGACCCCGAGCGAACGATGCGGCGGGCGGGATGGATCGCGACCGGTCTCGCAACCGCGATCTACGTCGCCGGCACCACCGCGTTTCTCGTGGTGCTGCCACCGGAGCAGATCAGCGAACTGAACGGGTACGCCAACGTGACCGGCTCCGCCGGTCTCCTCCTTGGCGCCGTCTGGCTGTCGCCACTGATCGCCGTGCTGGTGCTGATGAGCGGGATCGGATTCATCGGCGGGATCGGCACCGCGACCTCGCAGTTGCCGCTCGCGGCGGCCGCGGATGGCCTGCTCCCCCGAATGTTCGCAACGCCTCACCCTCGCTGGGGAACGCCCCACGCCTCGATCCTGGCCCTGGGCATCGTCGCGAGCATCCTGCTGGTGGCCTACCAGCTTGGCGACACCATGCGGGCGGCGTACGAAGGGCTGGTCTCGCTGATGGTGATCACCGGTTTTGCTCCCTACCTCTACGTCTTCGGCAGCGCCTGGAAAACCGGCAAGCGCCTGGCCCCGCTGTCCGGCGGTGCGGTCACGGTGCTGGCCATCGTCTGCGCGGTGGTGCCGCCTGACGACATCACCAACGTCTGGCTGTTCGAAGGCAAGCTCGCGGCCGGCACGCTGGGCGTCATGGTGTCAGCGTGGCTGGTGTACCGCCGGAGAACGGCGTTGGGAGACGCCCCGGCCTAAGCGGCCGTTCCGCTCGGCAGGTCCGTGATGAACATGTGACCGGGGGCGTGGCTCACGGCCCATGAGCACGCTCCCGTTCGCAACGCCTCCTCGACCGCGACCTGACTGGTCACGCCGCAAGCCCAGAAGACCGGCACCTCGCCGGGCCGAACGGTGACGGGGTCGCCCCACTCCGGCCGGGCGAGGTCGCTGATCCCGAGTTCGGCCGGATCGCCACAGTGGACCGGTGCCCCATGCGCCAGCTGGAACGGCGCCGTGAGGGCGACCACCTTCGCCACCTCCGACGCCGGGAACGGCCGCATGCTCACCACGAGCGGGCCCTCGAACGGACCGGCCGGCGTGGTCAGCCTCGTGGTCCGGTACATCGAGACGTTGCGGCCCTCCTCCTGATGCCGGAGGCGGAGGCCGGCTCGAATCAGCGCCTCCTCGAACGTGAAGCTGCAACCCATCAGAAACGCCGCCGCGTCATCCCGCCACCAAGCCGTCATGTCGGTCGCTTCGACGAAGCCGATCCGGTCGTAGCGGCGATAGCGGGGCAGATCGGTCCTGAGGTCGGCGTCGGGGGCCGAGTGGACCGGCATCGGGTTCCCGGGGGCCAGCCGCTCAATCAGTGGACAGGGGCCGGGATTGGCCTGGCAGAAGCGCTCAAAATCATCCGCTACTGCTTCGGGCAGAACGAGGAGATTGGCCTGGCAGTACCCCGGGGCCAGGCCCGTCGTCGGTCCGCTCCATTCACCAGCCCGAATCAAGGCTCGAATCCGGTCCGGCCGCGGTCGATCCATACGGATGCACTCCTTTCCTGCCCTGCAACATACTGCACAGCGGCCGACTCCCCCAGAATCGACGACCTCCGGCTGCAGCAGGTTGCTGAGAACGTGTGCAAGTCGGCCAGTTCAATCGTCCCCACCCCCGGTACGACGTTTGCCGTGTTCACCACAGACTCTGACCAAGGTTGCTCCCATGAATGCCCGATTCTCAATCGCGGCTGGACTCACAGCCGCCCTGCTGCTTGGCTGCAATGACAGCGGGGCCGGCCCGGCCGGCACCGGCCGGCTGACCTTCCAGTTGGCCAACAGCACCGGTGCGGCTGCCGCGCCCACGTTTGCCGCCGGCGCGGACGTGCTGACCATCACCAAGGTCCAGGTTGTCGCCCGGAAGATCCGCCTCGAGCGGGCCGCCGGCACCTGCCCGGCCGACCCCATCGTGAATGCCGGCCCGTCCGCCAGCGGTGGCGAGGGTGCGGAGACCGACCAGGAGCACCACGACAAGGAGTGCGCCGATGTCCGGCTCGCCCCGATGCTGCTCGAACCCCCGGTGGACGCCTCCGCCAAGGCCCAGTTCTCGGTCGACCTCCCCGAAGGCTCTTATCAGGAGATCAAGATCCAGATCCACAAGCCGACCCCCAGCAAGCGCGATTCGGCGTTGCTCGCGGACCATCCCGAGTTCCAGGGCATCAGCATCAAAGTGGCCGGCACCTTCAACGGCGCGCCGTTTACGTTCACTACGCCGATCACGGCCGAGGTGGAGATCGAGCTGCCGAAGCCGGTGGATGTCGTGGCCGGAACCCCGACCGCCATCACGCTCCAGGTCGATCTCTCAACCTGGTTCAACGGCGAGGGCGGCGCGCTCCTCAACCCGATTCAGCCGACCGAGCAGATCCAGCGCCGGATCGAACAGAACATTCGCCGGTCGTTCCATGCCTTCAAGGACCACGACCACGACAATCATCCGGACAACTGAACCCGGCGCCCGTCCCGCGGTATAATTGAGAACCGGCAGCCCACGGCGGGCGGCCGGTTCTCCGTTTTCCGGGAGTCGCCATGCCCCAGGTCATCTGCAGCCTGCACCACGTCACCGCCACCGTCAACGAAGCCCAGGCCGACCTCGACTTCTACGTCCGGCTGCTCGGCCTCCGCCTGGTCAAGAAGACCGTGAATTTCGACAATCATCACGTCTTCCATTTCTACTACGGGAACGAGCAGGGCACGCCCGGTACCATCATGACGACGTTCCCTTATCACGGCCACGGTGTCCCGATCGGGCGCATCGGTGCCGGCCAGGTAACTGTGACGTCCTTCTCGGTCCCGGCCGGCTCGATCCCCGCCTGGCGGGAACGGCTCGCCGCGCACCAGGTCTCCTTCACCGAAGGCACCCGATTCGGCGAACCGTTCTTGTCGTTCGTCGATCCCTCGGGCCTCCTGATCGAGCTGATCGGTGCCACGGATGCCCGCGCGCCCTGGACCGGGGGTTCGGTGGACGCCGCCATCGCGATCCGCGGCATCCATAGCGTCACCCTCGCGATCCAGACGCCGGCCCGGACGCTCGATCTGCTCCAGGGCCCGCTGGGCTTCGCCCTGAGCGGCACCGAAGGGCTCCGCCGCCGGCTGGCCGTGGGAGCGGGCGGCGGCGGCCATCAGGTCGACATCCTCGAATCCCCCGGCCTCCATGCCGGCTGGAATGGACTTGGCACCGTCCACCATGTGGCGTTCGCGATCGGCACCGGCGAGGAACAGCTCGCGATTCGGGAGGAACTGCGGCACGCCGGGCTCCACGTGACCGAGGTCCGCGACCGGCAGTACTTCACCTCGATCTATTTTCGCGAGCCCGGCGGGGTGCTCTACGAAATCGCCACCCTCCCGCCCGGCTTCACCGTGGACGAAGAGCTCAAGACCCTCGGCACGGCGCTCAAGCTGCCGCCCTGGGAAGAGCCCCACCGGCCGCTGATCGAACTGGGCCTCCCGCCCATCGTTCACCCATGACCCTGCCCCCGCATGCCGGTCAGCCGGTCGCGGCCGTGGGCCGGCCGTTAGGCGAAGGGTCGGCGGTCATGGTCATGGTCCATGGGCGGAACGCCGGCCCGCAGAACATCCTCGCCCTCGCCACCCCGCTGGCCCATCCCGGCTTTACCTGTCTGGCGCCGGCCGCGGCCGACAACACGTGGTATCCCCACAGTTTCATGGCGGACCGGGCGTCGAACGAACCGGGCCTCTCGTCCGCCCTTGGGGTCATCGCCGCCCTGATGGCCGAGATCGTGGCGCGCGGCATCCCCAAACGGCGGATCATCCTGCTGGGATTCTCCCAAGGCGCCTGCCTCGCCAGCGAGTTCATGGCCCGGCACCCGGACCGGTACGGCGCGTTGATCGCGTTCAGCGGGGGCCTGATCGGCGAGCCGGGCACGATGTGGGAGTATCCGGGCGGGTTTGACGGCATGCCGGTGTTTCTGGGGTGCAGCGACGTCGACGGCCACGTGCCGAAGGCCCGGATCGATGAAAGTGCCGCGGTGTTCGAACGGATGGGGGCCGCTGTGACCGAGCGGATCTACCCCGGCATGGGCCACCTGGTCAACGAGGACGAGCTCACCTGGGCCCGGGACGTGATGTCCCGGGTCGCAGTGTCGTAGGATCGACTACTTCCGGATCGCTCTCAGTGAGGCCTCGATCTCAGCCTCGGTGAATCTCCGTGGCTCCAAGGGCAACTCGGCGTATTGACTCGGCTTGGTGGCGGCCTCGACGCCGAGGACACGATTCCCGGACACGCGAACCATCACCTCCGCCGCACCGCCGCCGTGTTCGCTCTGCTGGTTGGTGATGACCAGCGTCCACTCGCCGCTGCCTCCCCAGGAGTTCTTCAGTGCGTAGACACCGGGCCGCGAGGTGCGCTCGAAGCTGAGCGTGACGGTGCGGCGCTGGCCGTCGACCGTACCCACGGCCCGCCCGGAGACCGGATCAACGCCGTCACCGGCATGGTGGTAGGCGTGGACCAATAGAAATGCATCCCGACTGGCCCGGTCGAACGGATTGGGCGGCAGTTCGACGGTGATCCAGGGCGGACCGGCAAGCAGGGGTGACGCCACGACGGCAAGAAGAAGGAACGGAAGCAGCAGACGAGTTTTCATGCGGGGCTCCTCGAGAAGGTTGTCTGGCCCCTTTGAGACGCCTCACTCCGGCCGGAGGTTTGAATCGACCTGGATCGAGCCCGAGAACGTTCGCACCGTGATCCCGGCGCCACGGCCGGCGCCGGCCTTCTTGCCCACCGCGAACCGGGCCGATCGCGCCCCGGCTGGAATCGACCCCTGGCCCGTCACCCTGGAGGCGAGGATACCCTTGAGGGTAGAGAGATCGAAACGGGCATCGATCGCCGAGGGCATGGAGAGGAAGACCTCACCGTCGTGGGCCTGAATTTCCAGCAGGCCGTCGGGCTGCATCCCGGCACGGACCTCCACTCGCCCCGACACGGTTTCGATCCGGGCCGAGAGCAACTCGTCGGACGCCAGGACGACAGGCCCCTGAATCGTGCTGATCGAGATGTCGGCCCGCGCGCCGCGAATCCGGACCGCGCCGGAACCGGTCCGGGCCCGGATCACGGTGGCGGCTCCGGTGATGGTCAGATCACCGTCGATCGTCTCGAGCGTCGCCACCCGCGGCGCGCCATCGAGCCGGATCGAGCCGGTGAGGCTGGTGACCTCCACCTCGGCGCTCAGGCCGGTCAGTTCGACGTTCGCCGACCCGCTCTTCACCCAGACCCGGGCGCCGCGCGGCACATGGACGTCCAGCTCCGACCCGGGACCGGTCAGCGACGGATCCTGACCTTCGATCCCCATCTTGGCGAACCGGTCACGGCCACCGCCGTAGAAGCCGCCACCACCGGCCGGAATGACCGCCGTGACCGCGATCGAGTCATGATCCCAGCCGGTGACCCGGGTAACGCCGACGAGGTTCTGAATCCGGAGCGTCACATCGGGCGCCACCGGGAATCCCTTGACGGTCGTTCGCTGGGCCGCGGCGGGGCCGGCGCCGAGGAGAGCAATGGCCAGCCCGGTCCACAGGGGTCGCATCAGGTCTTCCGGTCGAGCGCGGCGGCCCGCTCGAGGAAGGCGATCTTCCGCTGATAGGCGGCCACGACCATCTCCTCGATCGCCCGGTTGGCCGGGTCGGCCCGGAGCGCGTCCCGGGCCTCGCCTAACGCCCGCTCGATGACCGCGAGGTTCCGCTCGAGGACCACCCGGGTCGCCGGGGCGAGTGAGTCGCGGGCCTGGCGATACACGGTGGCCAGCTCGAGGGTCGCTTCCTGATAGCGGGCCTCCGTGGCCGCGAATCCCGTCGGCGCCTCGGCTGCCGGCCGCCGGACGAGCAGGACGGTCAGCGCCGAGGTCCCGGCCACCAGCAGCACCGCGGCGGCGGCCAGCCACCCGACCGGCAGCGTCAGCCGGCGGGTTCGCGGCTGGAGCCGCGGAGCGATCCCGGTCCAGAGGTCGGTGGGCGGGGTGATCTCCCGCCGCAGGTCGGCGGTCCGGGCGGCGAGAAAACGGCTCGCTTCGAGATCGGCCCAGCAGTCGGCACAGCCCGCCAGATGGAGTTCGAACGCTTCTCGTTCCGCCGGATCGAGCGTGCCGGCCTGTTTGGAGTCGAAGCGGTCGTGGATCATTTCACAGTTCATCGATCGAGCGCCTCCCGAAGCAGACGGCGGGCCCGGAACAGCTGGGCCTTGGAGGTTCCGACGGCAATTCCGGCGATCGCGGCGATTTCAGCGTGCTCGTAACCTTCGACATCGTGGAGGACGAACACCGTCCGGGCGCCCGGCGGAAGGCCGGCAATGCACTGGTCGAGATCGAGCCGAAGCCCCGGTGTGGGCGCCCTGGAATCCGGCTCGAGTTCGGCCACCTCACCGTCTGCCGAGATCCGCCGGGTCCGCCGCCAGGCGCTGCGCCGGTCCGAGAGGATCACGTTGACGGCCAGGCGGTGAAGCCAGGTGCTGAAACTGCTCTCGCCGCGGAAACTGGCCAGACGCTCCCAGGTGCGGACGAAGACATCCTGGGTCAGTTCCTCGGCGTGACCGGCGTTGTCGGCCAGGCGGAGGGCCAGGGCATAGATCCGGCCCACGTGGGCCCGATAGATCCGCTCGAAGCCGCGCTCGTCGCCCTGGACGGCCAGAGCAAGGTGGGTATCGAAGCCACGATCAGGCTCCGAACCCGGTTGGGTGGCGGTGCGGGCGAACGGGATTGGGAAAGCCGGCGAGGTCACGTGAGCTTGGACACCGGTCGAGCCTCCCGGGTTTGAACGGGGGCTAAAGCAGCGTCCCCCTGAGCATCACCATCGCCACCGTGAAGTAGATGATCAGCCCGGTTACGTCAACCAGGGTGGCCACGAACGGCGCCGAGGCGCTGGCCGGATCGAAACCCAGGCGACGAAGCAGAAACGGCAGCATCGACCCCGCCAGTGAGCCGAACGTCACCACACCCACCAGCGACAGCCCGACGGTCGCCGACACCAGCAGGTAGTGTGGCCCGTAGTTGTACCAGCCGACCGTCTGCCAGAGGAGAATGCGCACGACGCCGATCGCGCCCAGGATCAGACCCAGTGTAAGGCCCGACGGCAGCTCCCGTAGCGCCACCCGCCACCAGTCGCTGACCTTGAGTTCCCGGAGCGCCAGGGCCCGGATGATCAGCGACGTGGCCTGGCTCCCCGAATTGCCCCCCGAACTGATGATCAGCGGCACGAACAGCGACAGCACCACCGCCCGGGCGATCTCCCCTTCGAAGTGGCCCATCGCCGTGGCGGTGAGCATCTCGCCGAGAAAGAGGGCGCAGAGCCAGCCCGCCCGCTTCCTGATCATCGCCCAGAAGGATATCTCGTTGTAGGGAATGTCGAGGGCCTCCACACCGCCGAACTTCTGGGCATCTTCGGTCTGTTCCTGTACCAGGGCGTCGATCACGTCGTCGACGGTGACGATGCCGAGGAGCCGGCGGCGCTCGTCTACCACGGGAACCGCGAGGAGGTTGTACTTGCTGATCAGCCGAGCGGCTTCTTCCCGGTCGGTGAGGGGCCCCACCTCGACGACCGTACGGGCCCGCACCGCCTCGGTCACCGAGCGTTCGGGGTCCGCGATCAGGAGTTCGCGGAGGGAGACGACGCCCTTGAAGGTGTTCGTGGCGGGGTCGACCAGGTAGACGGCATAGATCGTCTCCTTGGTCAGCGCCACCCGTTTCACGTACTCCAGTGCCTCGCCGGCCGTGATTGCGGGGTCCACCACCGCGGCCTCGGTGGTCATGATCCCGCCGGCGGTCTCAGGCGGGTAGGTGAGGAGGAGGGCGACCTCTTCCCGCGTCGCCGCGGTGATGGCGCCGAGGATCAGGGCCCGATCGGCGGGGTCCATCTCGCGCAGCAACGCCGTCCGCTGGTCGGCGGACATGGCCTCGAGCAGGGCCGTCACCTTCTCGTGCGGCAGCTCGTGGACCAGGTCCGACCGCCGGTGGCCCAGATCCGGATGATCCAGAATGGCCACTGCGTAGTCGAACGGCAGGTGCCCGATCACGGCCGCCGCGCTCTTGGCGGGCAACAGTCGGAGCACGACGGCCACGTCCGCCGGCTGGTAGGCCAAGCAGATCTCGTTCACCTCGGCCGGATCGCCGGCCAGGAGGAGAAGAATTTCCGGGGTCAGTTCCGGCGGGGCGACGGATTCGCTCATCGCGGACTCCACGTTCGGGACGGCGGGAAACGTAGCGATGCGAGGTAGATTTCGGACCGGGCCAAGTTGCCCCCACGCTTCGGAGACATCGATGCCCGACCCGGTTTCGCCCTTCTGGAGCGAATCACTCGCCAGCCTGACCAGCAAATTCGGGAGCGGTCCCGACGGGTTGAGCGATGCCGAGGCGGCAGTCCGGTTGCTTCGCGACGGCCCCAACGTCCTCCATCAGGCCCGGAAGCAGAGTTTCCTCCGGCTCTTCGTCTCCCGGTTCAAGAATCCACTGGTCCTCCTGCTTATCGCGGCCGGCGCCATCTCCGCGGCCACCGGCGACGTCACGAGTTCGGTGATCGTGATCGTGATGGCGCTGCTGAGCGTGACGCTCGATGCGGTCCAGGAATACCGCGCCGGCGAGGCGGCCGACCGCCTCCGGCTGTCGGTGGCGTTCCGGGTGACCGTCCGGCGGAGTGGCGCCACCCGGGAGCTCGCGGCCCGCGACCTCGTGGTCGGCGACGTGATCCTGCTCTCGGCCGGCTCCCTGGTCCCGGCCGACGGCCGGTTGCTCGAAGCGAAGGACTGCTTCGTCAACCAGGCCCTCCTCACCGGCGAACCCTACCCCGTCGAAAAACACGCCGAGCCCTCGCCGCCGGCGCAAGGATCGATGACCGAGGCGACCGGCGCGGCGTTCATGGGCACCAACGTCCTGAGCGGCACGGCCGTGATGATGGTGTGCCGGACCGGCGCCCGGACGGCGCTGGGTGAGATCGGCAAGAGCCTCGAAGTCGAACCGCCGCCCACCGCGTTCGAGACCGGCACCAAGAAGTTCGGTTTCCTGATCATCCGGCTCGCCGTGGTGATGGTGGCGTTCGTGATCCTGGTCAACACCGCCCGCCACCGGCCGCTGCTGGAGTCGTTTCTGTTCGCCGTGGCGCTCGCCGTCGGGCTCACACCCGAGCTCCTGCCCATGGTCATCTCGGTGACGCTCTCGCAGGGCGCCCAGCGGATGGCGGCCCGGAAAGTGATCGTCAAGCGACTCGCCGCGATTCACGACCTGGGCAGCATGGACGTCCTCTGCACCGACAAGACTGGCACCTTGACCGAAGCGCGGATCCGGCTCGAGCAACACCTCGACCACCTGGGCCGCGATTCCGCCAAGGTCCTCCAGCTCGCCTACCTCAACAGCTTCTTCGAGACCGGCCTCAAGGGCCCCCTGGACGAAGCGATCCTCCGCCACGAGGAAGTGGACGTCGCCGGCTGGACCAAGATCGACGAAGTCCCGTTCGACTTCGAACGCCGCCGGGTCTCGGTGCTGGTCGCCGGCCCGCGGGGTGAGCGGATGCTGGTGGTGAAGGGCGCGCTCGAGGACGTGCTCCGGCTGTCGAGCCACAGCGACGATGCCGGCCGCCCGGGGGAGATCGACGCCGCGGCCCGCCGGGCTCTCCTCGATCGGTTCGAAGCCCTGAGCCGCCAGGGCTTCCGGGTCCTTGGCATCGCCTGGAAGGAGGTTCCCGCCGCATCGTCTCACGTCGTCGTGAGCGACGAGGCCGACCTCGTATTCAGCGGCTTCGCGGCATTCGAAGACCCGCCCAAGACGAGCGCCGCGCCGGCCCTCGCAGCCTTGGCCAGAAGTGGCGTCACAGTCAAGGTGGTGACCGGCGACAACGAACTCGTCACCCGGCACATCTGCGAGACGCTGGGCATTCCGGTCACCAACGTCCTCACCGGCCCCGACCTCGATATCATGAGCGACCCCGCCCTCGATGCCCGGGCCGGCGACACCACGCTTTTCTGCCGGGTGAACCCCGCCCAGAAGAACCGGGTCATTCTGGCCTTGAAGCGCCGGGGCCACGTCGTGGGCTATCTGGGCGACGGGATCAATGACGCCTCCTCCCTCCACTCGGCGGACGTGGGGATTTCGGTGGAAAGCGGCGTCGACGTGGCCAAGGCCGCGGCCGACATGATCCTGCTCGAGCAGGACCTCGCCGTTCTCCATGAGGGGGTGCTGCAGGGCCGGCGGACCTTCGGCAACATCATGAAGTACGTGATGATGGGAACCAGCTCCAACTTCGGCAACATGTTCAGCATGGCGGGGGCATCGCTCTTCCTGCCCTTCCTGCCGATGAAGCCGGTCCAGGTGCTGCTCAACAATTTCCTCTACGATCTCTCCGAGGTCCCGATCCCGATGGACACCGTGGACGAGGACTTCATGGAGCGGCCCCGGCGGTGGGACATCAAGTTCATTCAGCGGTTCATGCTGGTGGTGGGACCGGTGAGCTCCGTGTTCGACTTCCTGACCTTCTTCATCATGCTCCGGGTCTTCCATGCCGGGGAGGCGCTGTTCCAGACCGGCTGGTTCGTCGAATCACTGGCGACTCAGGTCCTGGTGATCTTCATCATTCGGACCCGCGGGAATCCCTTCAAGAGCCGGCCCCACCGGTTACTCGTGGTAACGTCCCTCACGGTGGTGGCCGTGGCGGCGGTCCTCCCGTTCACGGGCCTTGGCGCCCGGATGGGCTTCGTGGCGCCGCCGCCGTTGTTCTATCTGATTCTGGCCCTGATGGTGGGCGCCTACCTGGCGGGAGTGCAGGCGGTGAAGTGGTGGTTCTACCGGGCCTTTGCCGCCGGCGGCTGATCGCCGGCGGCCCTTCGCGGGCCTATTTGGCGCCGAGGAGTTCGATCAGGTCCGGCGAGGGGCCGGCGAGCTGCCAGCGGACCAGCGAGATCGGCACCAGGCCCGCGGCGTTGAACTCATCCATGAACCGCTTCATCGAAAAGTCCTTGCCCAGCTGCTCGACCCGCGAGCGGAGGAGCTTTTCCGCTTCGATCTTCCCGATCACATAGCTGGTGCCGTAGCCCGGCTGTTCCAGATACAGATGCTGCTCGAACCACACCGTCGCCGCCGACTCCCGGAGCCAGCCGCGCGGCGTGTTGGTCGCCGCGAACTTCGCCGCCTCGGGCAGAGTGAGCTTGTTGGCATGCATCATCAGGTCGCCTAACGCCCGGGCGGCGCGCTGGCCCAGCAGCACATAGATCAGCTCGCGGGACCGGGGGTTCGCGTCGAACATCCCGGCCTGGAGCATCATCTCCTCCCAACCGGTGGCAAACCCTTCGGTCCGGGAATTGAAGATGTTGTAGAGCGAGGGCGTCCGGCGGATCAGGCTCTCAGGCGGATCGTTCGCGAGCCAGGCCAGGTCAAACCAGTGATACCCATGGGTCCGCATCACCTCGAGGTCGCGGTAGTCTACCTCGGTGAAGAAGTCCCGTGCGCCCGGCGTGAAGCCGCCCACCTTGGCGCGGATCGCGGCCTCGAAGTACGGCTTGATCGTCATCAGCTGGTGGTCGGTCAGAAAAGCCATGTACCGCTTGATCGCCAGGTCGCTCTGTCTGGCATGCTCCGCCGCGCTGGCCACCGGCACTTGCTCGGGCAGTTTCCGGTTCCGCCCCTCCTCAAGCTTGAGGAAGGCGTGAGCCCGGGCCAGTTCACGCCGCATCAGGGCCACTTCTTCGGCCCAGGTGTACGGCACCAGCTGTACGTTCTTCAAATACCAGTCGTAGTTCTCGATCCCGACGCCCGAGGGCCCGGTCTTGGTGGTCCCCTCCTTGTCGGCCCAGGCCACGAACGAATCCGTGGCGGTCCTTGCCGCCGCGATCGCCGGCAGCAGGTCCGGCGTGGCCGCCTTGACCTTCTCTTCCAGCCCGGCCAGCTCCGCCGCCTGATTCTTGAATGTCTTGGCGCCCCAGACGAAGAGGTCCTGCTCATTGCCCGTCAGATTCGTCCGCGCCGCGGCCAGCAGCCCCGGAATCCGCCCCAGCGCTGTCTTGATCTCGGCCGCATCCTTCTCAGCCAGCGGGAACTGATAGTGATACAGCTCGAGCCCGCCCCAGGCATACGGCCCTTCGCGGGCCGGCTGGTCGCTCTGATCGCTGAATACGGTTTGATAGAACGCCGGGTTGTTCGCCCAGGGATTGAGCACCCGGTGGTCGAAGTCGAGCCCGTTCATCTCGGCCCGGACCACGTGATAATCCACCTGCTGTGCCGGGGTCCAGCTGCCGGGATCGATGGCCTTGAGCCGCTGCTGCATGGCGGCCAGTTCCCCGTATTGCGCCGTCATGGCCGCGGCACTGTAATCGGGAATGCCATCCTTGAGCTTCGGGGCCTGGAAGGCGCGCCAGTCCTTGAACAACTGGACCAGGTCATCGTACCGCGCGCTGGCCGTGGCGGAGGAGGCCGCGGCCGGCTTGGCCGAGGACGCACCGGAGCAGCCGAGCGTTGCCAGCAGGGCGAGGACAAACACTGAACGCATGGGGAGTCTCTCCGTTACCGGTCGAACCGGATCCGCTTCATCCGGCTGGCGCTCAGGTCGAAGCCGGTGATCCGGCCATCGGCCCCGCGGGTGAACATCAAGAAGCCGGTTCCCGACTGATAGCCGTCCTTGATAACGCCCTCGAGCGCGGACTCGCCGACTGCCCGCCCCTTGAGCAGGGCCTTGCCGCCGTCCAGCCGGATCGTCCAGGTGGTGCCGAGTTCCGGGCTGGTGTAGCTACCGACGATTTCCTTCCAGTCGGCCTCCGTCACCGACGCTTTGGTCACCCGGCGGAACGATCCGAACTTTTCGGTGGAGAGCCTGAGATCCATCACCTGACGGCCTTCGGCAAAGTCGACCGTGACCGACCGGCCTTCCGCAGTGAACTTGTCCGGGCCGGCCGGTACGAGAGGCAGGGTCCCCCCCATGATCTTGAGGCCGGCCTTCCCCTTGTCCGCCACGACCTCGGCGGCCGTCTGGATCGACTCATCAAAGTAGAGGCCGACATAGGGAGCGGGATCGACCGGGCCGGCCGCAACGCCCGTAGCGGCCTTGGGTCCGGCCTTGGACTCCGTGAACGCGCCGGCCAGCACCACGTCCGCCACACCCACGGCACGGGCATCGGTTCCGGCGTTCCCGACGTTGCACGTGAGCCCGATGGCGAGGCCCTGGTCGGGGAACCGCATCAGCATCGCCCGATACCCAGCCCAGGCCCCGCCGTGATGGACCCGGCGGAGGCCCCGGTATTTGTCGACGAAGAGACCGCGGGCATAGCCCAGGCTGTCACCGTTGTTCAAGGTTCCGCGCTGCTGCATCCGGTCGATCAGCTCGCGGCCGCCCACCTTGGCGGTGTAGAAGTTGGCGTCCCACTTGGCCAGTTCCAGGACGTTGGTCTGGATGGCGCCGTCGCCGGCCTGGTCCCAGTCCGACATGTCGATCACGAACCCGCCCTTGGGGCCCGGCGAATACGCGGTGGCCCGATTCTTCAGCAGCGCCGTGTGATCGACCCGGAAATGGGTGATCGGCATGCCGAGGGGGTTGATCAGGCGCTCCTTGGCGAAATCAGCCAGGGTCTTGCCCGTCACCCGTTTCACGATCACCGAGAGCAGGAAGAACCCGGTGTTGCTGTAGTCCCAGCGGCTTCCCGGTTCGAAGTTCAGGTTCCGCTGCTTGACGATCACCGCGAGGGCGTCGTCGTCGTCGGTGTAGTCCTCGATGTAATGGCCGGCAAGATTCAGGAGTCCGTTGTAGTCCCTGAGCCCGCTGGTATGGCGGAGCATGTGATCGATGGTGATGGTCTTCCCGTAGTCAGGAAGCTCGGGGATGTATTTCCGGACGTCATCCGAGAGGCTGATCTTGCCCTCGTTCGCCAGGAGGACGATCGACGCGGAGGCGAACTGCTTCGAGGTCGATCCGATGTCGAACACCGTGGTCGGGGTGATCGGCACGCCAAGGTTCAGATCCGCCATGCCGTACCCCTTGGCATAAAGGATCTTTCCCTTGTTGTAGACGCCAAGGGCGCACCCGGGGGTGTTCGGGCCGTAGTCCTTGAACACGGCGTCGATCCGGGCCGGATCGATGGCGAAGGGCTTCGATTGCGCAGCGACGGGCGCCGCCACGAGCAGGGCACCCACCAGAGGATTCATTTTCATCCCCGAAACTTAGCCGCCCCCCCGAACCCCGTAAGGGCGGGCATCGCAAGGGCGGGCATCGCAAGGACGGGCATCGCAAGGGCGGGCATCGCAAGGGCGGGCGTCGCCTCGTAAGGGCGGGCGTAAGCCCGCCCCTACGCTCCGGCCCAACGCCGGGGCTCAGGACCCACCCCGCCGGCATCGCCTCGTAAGAGCGGGCGTAAGCCCGCCCCTACGTTCCGGCCCACGCCGCGCTCCGAGGTTCCGCCACTCACGGCGCCTCGAAAGGCCCGCCCTTCCGGACGGCGGGTTGGTCGCCGTAGGTTGCAGCCATGCGAATGAGTTTTGGCGGCTCGCCCGAAATCCGGGCCTCCCGCTCCCAGGTCTGGGCGGCCCTGCTCGATCCCAAGGTGGTAGCCGCCAGCGCCAAGGCGGTTCAGGAGGTCCAGGAGCATGACGCCACCCATTTCACCGTCGTCGCCGGGCTCGGCGTCGGCTCCCTCAAGATCAAATTCAAGCTCGAGGTCGAGCTCTTCGACCTCGTCGAGGGCCGGAGCGCCAGGATGCGGGCCCGCGGCAAAGCGCCGGGCTCGACCCTCGACATCGTCACGTCGTTCCAGCTCGAAGAACTCGAACCCACCCTGATCCGCCTCGTCTGGCAGGCCGACAGCGACGTGGGGGGTACGGTGGCCAGCGTCGGGGCCCGACTGCTGGAAGGCACCGCCCGTCGGCTGGCCGAGGAGTTCTGGCGGGACTTTGCCACCGGCGTGTCGGAGTCGGCCGCGGCATGACGACGGCGGAGTTCGGATCGGTCGAGGCACTCCAGGCCGCGTTTGCCGGGAACGGCTATCTGGCGGACGTCGACCTCGCCACCTCGCTCTATCTCAGCCTGACCCTGGGCCGGCCTCTGTTTCTCGAGGGGGAGGCCGGCGTGGGGAAGACCGAGGTGGCCCGGACGCTGGCGCAGGTTACCGGCGGCGAGCTGATCCGGCTTCAGTGCTATGAGGGGATCGACGCCTCGACCGCGCTGTACGAGTGGGACTATCCCCGCCAGATGCTCGAGGTTCGCCTTCTCGAGGCCCGCGGCGAGGCCGCCTCGGCCCGGACCCGGAACATCTTCGGCCGGGAGTTCCTGGTCCGTCGGCCGCTGCTTCGGGCCATCGAGTCCGAGGGTCCGGTGGCGCCGGTGTTGCTGATCGACGAGGTGGACCGGGCCGACGAGGAGTTCGAGGCCTTTCTGCTCGAACTGCTGGCGGACTTCGCCATCACCATCCCCGAGCTGGGGACCATCACCGCCACCATCAAGCCGCGGGTGATCCTGACCAGCAACCGGACCCGGGAAGTCCACGACGCCTTGAAGCGCCGCTGCTTCTACCACTGGATCGACTATCCGTCCGCGGCCCGCGAACTGGCCATCCTCCAGGCCCGGCTCCCCAACCTGAACGATCGGCTGGCCGCCGAGACCGTGGCATTCGTCCAGCGGCTCCGGACCAGCGACCTCTCCAAACTGCCCGGCGTGGCCGAGACCATCGACTGGGCCGCGGCACTCGAATCGTTAGGCGCTCGGCAGCTCACCGCCGAGGACGTGGACCGGACCCTCGGCGTGCTGCTCAAGTATCAGGAGGACGTCGCCCGGACCCGGGGCGAGGGATCGCGTTCTCTCCTGGCGGAGATCAAGGCGGGGCGGTGAGCCTCGACGCCAACCTGGTCGTGTTCGGCCGGATTCTTCGGCGACTGGGCCTGTCCGTGACGCCCGACTCCACCCGGACCTTTGCGGTCGCCATCAGCACGGTGGGTGTCGGGAACCGGGTGGCGGTCCGGGCGGCCGGCCGGTCGATCTTCGTCCACCGCCGCGAAGACCGGGAACCGTACGACCGGGCCTTCGGTCTCTTCTGGCGGCGCTATGGCCCCGTCGGGGACGACGCGCCCGAGATTCCCCGGATCCGTCAGGACGACCGGAAGGCGCCCACCTTCCCGGCCTCGGCCCCCCCGACCGATTTCGAAGTCGATCAGGTCCCGACCACTCCCGAGCCCAGCCTCGCGAGCGCCAACGAACAACTCAGGACCGCCGACTTCGCCTCGCTCACACCGTCCGAACTCGCCGACGCGGCCCGGATGATCGCGGCCCTGAGGCCGTCGCTCCCGACCCGCCGCTCCCGCCGCTGGACCCTTCGCCGCCATCGGGGCGAACGGCCGGCCCGCAATCGGATCCTCCGCGCGGCGCTCAAGACTTTCGGTGAGCCGCTCGCCTGGCGCTGGGAGATCCATCCGCGCCGCCCCCGCCCCATCGTGGTCATCTGCGACATCAGCGGCTCGATGGAACGGTACAGCCGGCTCATGCTCCGGTTCGCGCACGCGCTGGGGCAGTCGGGGGCGCCGGTTGAGGTCTTCGTGTTCGGCACCCGGCTTACGCGGATCACCCGCGAACTCCGGGTTCGCGATCCCGACTCCGCGCTCAACCGGGTGGGTCAGAGTGTGGTGGACTGGAACGGCGGCACCCGGATCGGCGAGAGCCTCCGGGAATTGAATCGACGCTGGGTTCGGCGCACCGTGCGGAGTGGCGCAGTGGTACTGCTCATGTCGGACGGCTGGGAACGCGGCGACCCGGCGATGCTGGGCCAGGAGATGGCCCGGCTCCGGCGATCGTGCCACCGGCTCTACTGGCTCGACCCGCTGGCGAGCCAGCCGGGGTTTGCGCCCGAGGTGCAGGGGCTCAAGGTGGCGCTGCGGTATATCGACCGGTTGCTGCCCTGCGGGTCGGTGGCATCGCTCGAAGCGTTGGGCGCGCTGCTGACGTCCGGCGGCGGCTCGCCGTCCCGCGTCGGTCCAATGACAACCCACGGCGGTCGGCCCCAACGGAGTTACGGAGACCGTGACATACCGCCGTGAGCCGGAATCAACCCTGCGATGGATTGTGAGGCGCGCCGCCGGCCACGATCCTTCGACCCATGACCCAATACTCCATCGCAGTCCTGATCGGCAGTCTCCGCCGCGACTCTCTCAATCGCCAGATGGCAACCGCGCTCGCGAAGCTGGCGCCGCCGGACTGGTCATTCAACCAGGTCCGGATCGACGACCTTCCGCCCTACAATCAGGACGAGGAGGGCCGCCCGTCCGCTGCAGTACGCCGCCTCAAGGCTGAGATCGCCGCCGCGTCAGCGGTGCTGTTCGTCACCCCGGAGTACAATCGCTCGATCCCGGGCGTCCTCAAGAACGCGATCGATCACGCTTCCCGCCCCTACGGCGAGAGCGCGTGGGCCGGGAAGCCCGCCGGCATCGTCGGCGTCTCCGTCGGCGTCATCGGCACCGCCGCCGCCCAGCAGCACCTGCGCACCATTCTCGCGTACCTCGACATGCCGACGCTCGGTCAGCCCGAAGCCTTCCTTCAGGGGAAGGAAGGCCTGTTCGACGCGGCCGGGGCGATCGGGACCCGGAGTCGGCCATTCCTGCAGGGGTGGATGGATCGGTATGTGGCGTGGGTCATCCGGCTTACGGCCAAGGAACCGGTCATCGAGCCGGAGCTGGTGGTGGCGTCGATCCGGTAGAATCGCCCGTCGGCACGTCAATCTGGCGGTGGCTCGAGTTGGAGATCGACCGGCTTGCCATGAACTCCGCGGCAAGGCCGGTAGGCGGAGCTATTCGCGAGCATGACCGCAAGCGCGCCGCAGGCAACCGCACTGGCCGCCGAGGTCCTGTCAAGACAAACAACGACAAGTAAATTCCTCCATGACCTTTTCAAACCATGAATTCTGGACCCTGCTGCACGGGATGATTTTCGGCGCGCTGTTTCTGCTGCTTTTCACCGGCGGCTGGGTCGGGCTCTATGGCTTACGGTCGGGGTGGTTTTCGGGCCAAGACCACAGACACCGGCTGTTCTGGTTGAAGACGACGCTGTGGAGCATGGCCGCAATTGCGTGGGGGACTGTGATCTCGGGAACGTTCATTGTCTATCCGTGGTATCGCGCGAAGCCGCCTGCGGGTGTGACCGACTTGAGCGGTTTTCCGCAGCGGCTTCTGCTCGCGAATCCGCGCACGGCGGAGTGGCATAATTTCGGAATGGAGTGGAAGGAACACGTCGGCTGGCTCGTGCCGATTGCGATGACGGTCGTGGCTTTCGCGGTGAGTTATTACGGAACCTCACTGGCGCGCAAACCGGCGGAGCGCTGCACGCTGATGATTTTCTACTCGGTCGCATTCGCCGCCGCCACCATCGCCGTTGTTGTCGGCGTCTTCATCGACAAGGCCGCGCCCATACGCTGAAGTGCGCTACTGATTGCAAGGAAGCTCATGACTGAATCAACCATGCAGGACGACAAGCCGAACGGCCCCGTGGCGGCGGTGCTCCTCGGAGGCGGACTCGGAGCGGCTGCGCTCGGCCTGACAACCACGATCAGCGAATCCAACAAAGCCATCGCCAGCGTGCTCAACTGGTACAACCCTTCCGGCCCGCTGACCGGCAAGGCGAGCATCGCCGTTGCGGCCTTCTTCGTATCGTGGCTGCTGCTCCACGTCGCCTTCCGCGAAAAGAACGTCAACTTTACGCGCGTGTCGGTGGTGGCCTTCGTGCTGCTCGGGATTGGACTGCTCGGCACGTTCCCGCCTTTTTTCGAGATATTTTCAGGAAACTGAAGACAGGTGTGAGACGCGCCACCAGGTGTACCGGGAGGCGGCCCTCGGCCTTGCGCTCGGTCGGCCCCGCCTCGATCTTCGCTCCATACCACGTCATTCGGAGTCATTCATGGCCCGCCGTCACCTCGGCCTAGCCCTGGCACTCGTTTGCGCCGCCACTTCCGCCCTGGCTCAGACGCCGGACCCCACCTGGGACGTCACCAAGCCGCGCGGGAGACCTCAGGAGATCGACTTCACCACCAGCGAGGGGACCTGGATGTCGACCGACATCACCCCGGACGGCCGGTGGATCGTGTTCAACCTGCTGGGGCAGATCTACCGGGTCGCCGCCGCCGGTGGAGCCGCGGAGTGTCTGACCGAGAGCACCGGAATCGCGGTGAATTATCACCCCCGGATCTCGCCGGACGGATCGACCATCGCGTTCATCTCCGACCGGAACGGCCAGGCCAACCTCTGGCTGATGGACATCGACGGCAAGAATCCCCGTGCGGTGACCCAGGAGATGGGCGGCCGGTTCCACGAGCCCACGTGGTCGCCGGACGGACGCTATCTGGTGGTGCGACGGATCGACGCCATCAACCTGTTCAGCTCCACTCTGATGATGGTCCACCGGGATGGCGGCCAAGGTTCGACCCTGGTCAAGGTCGAGAACAACATGGTGCCTGGGGGCCCGAAGATCTCTCCCGACGGTCGCTACCTCTACTACCAGGTGTCGCTTGGCCCGGTGAATGGCTACTTCAGCCGCAACGACGTGCTGATGGGCGACGTCCAGGTTCGCCGGCTCGACCTCCGGACCGGACGGACCGACCAGATCACGGCCGGGCACGCCCAACAGCAGGACCACGGCTCGAGCGGCGGCGGCTACGCCGTCGAGCTCTCGCCCGACGGCCGTTACCTGGCGTTCGCCCGGAAGATGCCCGACGGCACCATCAGCTATAAGGGGAAACGGTTCGGACCGCGGACCGCCCTCTGGGTCCGCGACCTCGAGACCGGCGCCGAGCGGCTGGCGATGGATCCGGTCGAAGTGGACTTCACCGAGGGCTTGGGGCCCGTGGACCAGGCGCTCCCGGGTTATCGGTGGACCCAAGACAACCGGATCGTGATCTCCCAGGGCGGGAAGATCCGCCGGCTCGACCTCGCGACCGGGACGGTCACCACCATTCCGTTCACCGCCCGGGTCAAGCGGATCGCGTCGGAGCGGGTGGTGCCTTCCCATCGGCTGAGCGACGGGCCGGTCGAGATCAAGTTCCCCCGCTGGCACACCGTGAGTCCCGACGGCCGGACCCTCGCGTTTCAGGCGGTTGGCCGGATCTGGCTGATGGACCTCCCGTCCGGAAAGCCGCGGCGCCTAACTCCGAGTTCGTTTGGGCCCTACGAGTATATGCCGGCCTGGTCGCCGGACGGTCGAAGCCTCGCGTTCGCGTCGTGGGACGACCGCGAGCGGGGCGGTCTGTGGCGGGTCGCGTCCTCCGGCGGCGAGCCGGTCCGGATAACCCGTGATCCGGGGGAATGGTTCGAGCCCGTCTGGGCCCCCGACGGCCAGACCATCGTGGCGGCCAAGGGCGCCGGGGCCACCGCGCGGGGCCAGGGCCTGATCCGAAGCCAGTACTGGGACGTGATGTCGGTCCCCGTGGCGGGCGGCGCCGAGACGACGTTAGGCAGGACCGACGGTCCCCGCCGGGCCTCCTTCGCGAACGGGCGGATCTTCTACACCGAAAGCGCCCCGGGCGGCCAGCTTCTGGTCTCCGTCCGTCCCGACGGGTTCGACCGGCTCGAGCATCAGCGGCTCCAGAACGCCGGTGAGGTGTCTGTTTCGCCGGACGGGCTGTGGGTCGCCTTCGTGATGGGTGGCAACGCCTACCTCACCCCCCTCGCGGCGACGAGCTACTCCGCGGCGGTTCCAACGGTCAGCAAGGCGGGCGGGGCGCTTCCGGCCACGCAGCTCGCCATCGCGGGAGGCCTGTTCCCCCGGTGGCGCTCCGCCGGCGGCCTGACGTTCGGCAATGGCGCCTCGCTGGTCTCGTACGACTTGGCCACCCACCGAGCTGATACGGTCGCGGTCACACTCTCGGTGTCACGGGACCTTCCCACCGGATCGATCGCGGTCACCAACGCCAAGATCCTCACCATGGCCAACCGTCAGGTGATTCCTCGGGGCACGGTGGTGATCAAGGCGGGGCGGATCAGCTGCGTCGGGAGCTGCTCCACCGCCGGCGTCGACCGGGTGCTCGACGCCCAAGGGAAGACGGTGATGCCGGGCTGGGTCGACATGCATGCCCATCATCACGTCGAGATGGGAGGCGTCGAGTCGGTCCACGACTTCCAGAATGCGATCTATCTGGCGTACGGGGTTACGACCAGCCACGACCCGGCCTCGATCTCGATGAACGCCTTCCCGCAGGCGGAGCTGGTCGAGGCGGGCGGGATGATCGGCCCGCGGATCTTCGCGACGGCCGAGAACATGGTGTCGGGCGAGAACGCCTTCAACAACGTCTTCGCCAACGCCGAGGAGGCGTACCAGGATGCGGCCCGGCGAGTCGGCTGGGGTGCGATCTCGCTCAAGGAGTATCTCCAGCCCGATCGCCGCCGGCGCCAGTGGGTGGTCGAAGCGGGCCGACGCCTCGGCGTCATGGTGACGGCCGAGGGAAGCATCGACATCGATCACAAGATCAGCATGGCACTGGACGGTCACACCGGGTTCGAGCATCCCACCGCGATGGCGCCGCTCTATGGCGACTTCACCACGTTCCTCGGGAAGCTCGGCTCCGTCTATTCCCCGACCATCGTCGTCGGCGGACCGGGCGCGTGGGAAGAGGAGTACTGGTGGCAGGAGAGCGAGGTCTGGAAGGACGCCAAGCTCCGGCGCTTCACCCCGTGGCGACAGCTCATTCCCCACACCCGCCGGCGGATCCTCCGGCCTCCGACGGACTACGCCTACGCGATCAAGGCGCAGGGCGCGGCCGACATCGTGGCGGCCGGAGGGCTGGCGCCGATCGGGTCGCACGGTCAGCAGCACGGAATCGGGAGCCACTGGGACGTGTGGATGTTCGCGGAGGCGATGGGCGCGATGGGGGCGCTCGAGTCGGCCACCCTCCACGGCGCCAAGTTCATGGGGCTCGAGCGCGATCTCGGCTCGCTCGAGGTTGGCAAGCTGGGCGATCTGATCGTGTTCGCGAGCGATCCGCTGGTGAACATCCGGAACACGGCCACGATCCAGTACGTCATGAAGGGCGGCGTGCTCTACGACGCCAACTCGCTCGATGAGCTGTGGCCGAAGGCGCGGAAGTTCGGGGACTATCTCTGGGTGGTGCCCGATATGTATCGGGCCGACGATCGGCCGGTCGATTGGTTTGACAGCACCCGTTCGCGGGCCACGCCGCCCCGCTGATTGGCGAGATCGGGCGTGAACCCCTGACCCGAGCGCGCGACCCGACCACCCGGCCCCGGGTGTCCCCGCGCCCCCGGCGCCCCTCGCCTCCCCCCGTCGTCGGGCGGCCTCGTCCCCGCGCCGGAGGTGCAGGGGCTCAAGGTGGCGCTGCCCTACATTGACCTGTTGCTGCCGTGCGGGTCGGTGGCCACGCTCGAGGAACTGGCATTACTCCTTCGGTCCCCCAAGGGGTTGCCGGCGGCGCCGATCGGCCGGATACTTTAGGCGTGCCTCCTTACTCTCCAGGCGAGAACCCAATGCCCATCACCCCCCTCGACTGGATCGGCAGCATCCTGCTGTCCTACTTTCCGACAACGTTAGGCATCGCCTTCGTGGCCCAGCGGACCCGCAACACCGGGCCCGGCGTCATCGCCCACTTCGTCTCGAACCTCGGGCTGCCCTTTCTGATGCTGAGCCGGCTGCTCCCCGGCCCCGGCTGACCTCGGGATCGGCACGTCAGCCATGACCTCCTTCGCCAGCCTGATCCAGCGTTCCGAGGACGGGAACCCGGCCGGCACGGAGCAGTTGTTCGCGGCCCTCTACGCCGAACTCCATCAACTGGCCGAGAGCCAGCTCCGGCGGGGCGGCGGCCAGCTGACCCTCGGCACCACGACGCTCCTGCACGAGACCTATCTCGCCATTGCGGAGCGCGAGGCCTCGGCTTTTCCCGACCGGGCCCGCTTCTTCGGGTATGCCGCCAAGGCCATGCGGAGTCTCATCATCGACTACGCCCGGGCCCGGCGGGCCAAGAAACGGGGCGGCGAATTCGAGATCACCCTGATGGGGGATCACGATCCGGCGTCACTCGGTGGCGCCGATGAGCAATTGGAGCGGGTCGCCGACGGACTCGAACGACTCACCGCCGTGGACCCGAAGCTGGCCGACCTGGTCGACCTCCATTTCTTCTGCGGGTTCTCGCTGATGGAGATTGCCGGGCTCCGGCAGGTCTCGGACCGGACCGTCCAGCGCGACTGGCGCAAGGCGCGAATGCTGCTCGAGGGCCTGCTCGAATAACAGGATATGTCGGGTGGGCGGGACGGTTTCCGCTCTCAGGTAAATCATCTCCGCGGGTGGCGCATGACTCCTCTCGATCGCGATCGCTGGGCCGACATCGAACCGTACCTCGACCAGGCCATGGACCTGGCCCCGGAGGAGCGGGGGCCCTGGCTCGAACGGCTGCGAACCAGCGCCCCGGAGCTGGCGGCGAGCGTCGAGAAGCTGTTGGCGGCGGAACACGGGACCCAGGCCGGCTGGCTCGACAGCAGCGCCGCCGGGCTGTTCGGCGCTCGCCCGGGCCTGGCCGGCCAGACGATGGGCCGGTACACGCTCGACGAGCCGATCGGCCACGGCGGGATGGGGTCGGTCTGGCTGGCCCACCGGAGCGACGGCCGGTTCGAAGGCAAGGTGGCGGTCAAGCTGCTCAACCTGGCGCTGGTCGGCCTCGCCGCGGAGCAGCGGTTCGTGCAGGAAGGGACGGTGCTCGCCCGGCTCAATCATCCCAACATCGCCCGACTGCTCGACGCCGGGGTCTCCGACGGAGGCCAGCCCTACCTGGTGCTCGAATACATCGAGGGCGAACGCCTCGACGAATACGCCGACAACCGACGCCTCGACCCCCGGCAGCGAATCACCCTGTTCCTCGACGTCCTCAAGGCCGTGGCCGCGGCCCATGCCAACCTGGTCATCCACCGGGACCTCAAGCCGTCCAACGTGATGGTCACCAAGGACGGGGTGGTCAAGCTGCTGGACTTCGGCATCGCCAAGCTGATCGATCAGGGCCGGCCCGCCGGCGGTGCGGCAACCCTGACCGACGCGGGGGGACGCGCCTTCACGCCGGAATACGCCGCGCCGGAAGCGATGACGGGCGACCCGGTGTCTACCGCGACCGACATCTACTCGTTAGGCGTCGTACTCTACGTCCTTCTGAGCGGCCGGCACCCCACCGGCGCCGGGTTCGCAACCCCTGCCGCGTTCATTGTGGCGGCCGTCAACACCGACCCGGTCCGGTTGTCGGAGGCCGTCACGCCGGGGCGAACCCATGAGCCGGATACCGCGGAGCGAGATGCCACGGCCCGCTCCGCCACGCCCCGGCGCCTCCACAAGCTCTACCTTGGCGACCTCGACAACGTCCTCGGCAAAGCCCTCAAGAAGCAGCCGGAGGAGCGGTACCAGACGGCGGCGGGGTTCGCGGACGACCTGACCCGCTATCTCACCGATCAACCAGTCAGCGCCCGCCCAGACTCGTGGGGCTACCGAACCAGGAAGGCGATCCGCCGACATCGGGGCGCCGTGACCGCAACCGCCATCGCCGTCCTTGCACTGCTCGGCGGCACCGCCTACGCCGTCCGCCAGAAGACGATCGCCGAGCACCAGCGAGACCGGGCCCAGCAGGCGCTCCGACGCTCGGCCGCGAGTGTCAGTTTCGAGACCACACTGTTCCGGGTCCTCGACCAGGGCGACAAGACCTTCACCTACGCGGAGCTGCTCGAACGGGCCCGCCAGGCCGTGGAAAAGGAGTACCGCGGCGACCCGGTCAGCCGAATGGAACTCGCAGTCCAGTTCGCCCAGATCTATCTCCGGCGCGACGATGCGAAGACCGCCACCGAGGTGCTCTCCCGCGCCATGACCATTGCCGATTCACTGGGCCAGCCCGACTGGAAGGCTCGGACCCGATGCGAATTGGCTGCCAGCTACGCCAAATCAGCGGACGTTGATACCGCGCTGGCCCTGGTGCGCGCCGCGCGACCGATGCTTGCCGAGGTAGCCGACCCCGACGTCGGCCTGCTTAACGCCTGCGACACGAACGCCGGCGACACCTGGCTCCGGGCCGGCAAGGCCGACACGGCCGCGGCCCTGTTCCGCCGAGTCACCGACCGCTACCGCGCCACCGGCGATACCCTCACCGAGCAGTACCTCTACGCGCTGAACGACGACGCCCGGGCCCTGTTTCAGGCCGACCGAGTGCGCGATGCCCGGATCGCAATGGAGCGAATCCTGGCCATGAGCCGTCGCGGCAACTCGGCCGACCCATGGACCCGCATCGCCGCAATCCTGAATGTCGCCATTCCAAACGAACAGTTGGGCGAGTTCCAGGCCAACCACCAGTTTCTCGGCGTCATCGTTCGCGATTCTGCCGGCATCGACTCTGTGGCGTCCCGGGCGCCGGTGGTGGTGTACTCGTACGCCGACCAGCTCCGCGCTCTGGGGCTCGCAGACTCGGCCCGCTACTGGATCGACCGGGCGCTGGCCCACGAGACCGATCTTGGGCCGATCTTCTCGGTTCAAGCCCACATGACCGCCGCCCGGGTGGCCATAATACAAGGCGACCGCCTCGGGCTGATTCGGCACCGGGAGGCCGTGGCCCGCCTCGGCCAGAAGCTCAACACCCGGGCCCGGCCCGACCTCGCATTGCTTCGGCTCGAGGCCATGCCCGCTGGCGCCGATCTGGCCGCCCGGGTCCGGACCGAACTCGATTCGGTGGGGTACGGATCCCCCAACGCACTGCGAGGCGTCGTGACCGAACCCCTCCTGGTCGCCGCCGCCCGGCTGAACGACGCCGGTTCGTTCGCGCTGGCGGAGGAGTATGCCACGGCCGCGGAGAAGTTCGCGACGGTGGACTCACTCAGCCGGACCCGGAGCGGCACCGTGGGCCGGGCCCGATTCGAACGAGCCCGGGCCCTCTGGGGCCGAAAGGAGCGGGCGGCGGCCCGGGATGAACTCCGGGCCGCGGAATCGGCGCTTCGCATCGGGTTGGGTGCAAGCCACCCCCTCCTGGCCAGAGTGGCCGCTTTCAGGGACTCGACGGAGCGTTAGGC
>JANMXA010000070.1:0-64916 GCA_031394255.1 Gemmatimonadota bacterium | reverse complement strand
CGCCGGCCGCACCGACCTTCGGTGCCCTGATGCCGCCGCCGGGCCGCCAGTTCGCGATTCAGAATTCATTCGGCGCCCTGTCGCCCGACGGCCGCCGGTTCGCCTTCATCTCGACGACGCCATCGGGAGACCGCCAGCTCTGGCTCCGCGATCTCGCGGCTCCAGCAGCGGACTCGTTGCCGAACACCACCGGGGCCGAGGCGCCGTTCTGGGCTCCGGACGGCCGTTCGGTGGGTTATCTGGCGCAGGCCAAGGTGTGGCGCCTCGACCTCGACGGCACCTCGCCCCGTCCAATCTGCGACGCTCCCCTCGCCCGGTCGGCGGCCTGGGGAAGTCTCGGCGACATCGTGGTGCTGTCCAGTCGGACGGTTCGGCTGGGCCGGGCCGACGGCAGCGGGTGCTCGCCTCGCGCCGGCGACAGCCTGCCGAACGGCGTTGCCTGGACGGTCAGCTTCTTTCCGGATGGACGCCGGTTTCTCGTGTCGACAAATCGGGACCCGGCGGACTCGACCTTGCGCGGGGCTTTGATCGGGCGGGTCGACCGGCCTGGTCTGATACCCGGCTTTCCCGGGATCGACGCGGGTCAGATCGTGGCGCCCGACGTCATGGTCTACACACTCGGTTCCGATCGGTTGCTGGCCCAGCGGTTCGACCGGGAGCGTCTCGAATTCGTCGGCCCGGCGCTGCCGCTCGGCGACGCCCGGAACTTCAATGGGTTCTACGCCTTCGCCGCCTCTGCCCGGGCAGTGCTTTACCTGAGCCCGGTGGGCCTATCGGCCCGCGAGATGACGACGACAGGTGTGACGAGAGTGATCAATCCCGGGCCCAACGTTTGGACGCTCGACCTGGCCCACGACGGCCGCCTCGTGGCCTACGGCGGAGTTGGGCTCTGGATCTACGATCGCGTGCGCGAAACGCCCCGCCGAATCAGCGAATCGTTCACGATGTTTCCGGTGTGGGGGCCGGGTGATACCACGATCGCAGTGTACCAAGCCCGGCCCGGCTTGAGATGCTCACTCGTCCTGGTCGATCTGCTGCGGGATCACAATATCAACGTCTCCGACTCGACCAAGGGCTGCTTCCTCCCCTCGGATTGGACCCGGGACGGCAGGCACCTTGTCCTCACCCGGCAGCCCGACTCGGTAAGGCCGCGTTCCGAGATTTGGCGCTGGAGTCCGGCCGATCGGACCTTCACCCCCGAATACTCGAGCCCGGCTGCCAGTGTCTCGGCCGGCAGGGTGTCGCCCAACGGGCGCTGGCTGGCGTACGTATCGGACGAGACCGGCGGGTTGCAGGTCTTCATCCGGCCGTTTCTGCGGCCCGGCCCGAGCCAGCGGGTCTCCGCCGCCGGTGGTGCCAACCCCCGGTGGTCATGGGACCGCCGCTGGCTACTCTACATCACGCCCGACGGGCAGATCATGCGAGTAGGCGTCCCCAGCGGCGACCGGATCAACATTGGTCGGCCGGAGCGTAAACTCCTGATCACGGAACGAGATCTCCATTTCTTCAGCGCCGCGGAATCCCAGCTGCCCTTCACCCCGTTCATGGTGACGCCCGATCCCGACCGGTTCCTGATCCTGATGGCGGGGGCTAACGGCCCGCAGGCGGAGATGATCCTCGACTGGATGACGCTCCTCGACTCGACCCGGGCCCGCCCGAAATGAAGCGCCGAGCATCATGACGCCCGGGCCCGGGTGAGAATCAATTCCGGGCCACCAGATCGAAGTTCTGGCGCCGGCAACGGGAGTTTCCTATCTATGGGAGACCCCATTCCCGGAGAGTTCATGGCCACCGTCCTCGATCTGCTCCACCGCAAGGGTCACCAGGTCCACACGATTTCGCGCGCCGACCGGGTCGTTGACGCGGCCGGCCTCATGAATCAGCACGGCGTCGGGGGGCTGGTCGTCACCGACGACCAGGGGAGTGTCGTCGGGATGTTCACCGAGCGCGATGTCCTCCGCCGGGTCGTGGGCCAGGGCCGGGATCCGGCCACGACGCTGGTCGCCGAGGTGATGACGGGTGAGATTCTGGCCTGCGTGCCGGAGACCACCCTTGAGGAGTGCGCCGCGGTAATGACCGCTAAACGGGTCCGTCACCTTCCGGTGCTGGGCACCGGCGGCCTCTCCGGCATCGTGACGATCGGCGATCTGCTGGCCTACCAGGTCGACGATCAGCGAACTACGATTCAATACCTCACCAGCCTGGTCTACGAGAATCGCTGAAACAGCGAGGCTCGATTCGTCGGTGATGGTTCTTTTCACAGGAGTGGATGATGCGGCAGGAAATGGCGGCGATGATCGCCCTGATGGTGTGTGCAGGTCCTCTCGCCGCACAGCCTCCGGTTTTCAAATCGGCCCAGCACGATTTCCGGGTGGTGACGGTGGCCGACGGTCTCGATCATCCCTGGTCGATGGCCTTCCTGCCTGGCGGCGACATGCTCATTACCGAGCGCCCCGGCCGGCTGCGCCTGATCCGGAATGGCAAGCTGCTCCCCACGCCGGTGCCCGGGGTGCCCCAGGTCCTGGCCAAGGGTCAGGGCGGCCTTCTGGACGTCGTGTTGCACCCGAAGTTCGCCACCAACCATCTGGTCTACCTGAGCTACTCCAAGCCCACCGGCGGCGACAGCCTCGCGGCTACCACCGCCGTGGCGCGGGGCCGCTTCGAAGGGGGCAAGCTCACCGGAGTCGAGGACATCTTCGTCGCCCTCACCAAGGGTGCCCCTGGCCACTTCGGCTCCCGGCTTGCCTTCGACAAGGACGGCTACCTCTTCATCACGGTCGGTGAACGAATGGTTCCCTCGACCGGCGACCTCTCCGCCCATCCGGCCCAGGATCTCAGCAACCACCACGGCAAGATCATCCGCCTCTTCGATGACGGCCGGGTTCCGCCTGACAATCCCTTCGTCGGCAAGGCCGGCGCCCGGCCCGAGATCTGGAGCTACGGCCACCGGAATCCCCAGGGCCTCGCCATCGACCCGTCGAGCGGCGAGATCTGGGAGACCGAACACGGCCCCCAGGGCGGTGATGAACTCAACAACATCCGGCGTGGTCTGAATTACGGCTGGCCGGTGATTGGCTTCGGCGTGAACTACGGGAGCGGCTCGGCGATTCACGCCGGCACCATCAAGGCGGGGATGGAGCAGCCGGTGCATGTCTGGGTGCCCTCGATCGGGACGTCGGGGCTCGCCATCTACACCGGCACCAAGTTCCCCAACTGGAAGGGCAGCGCCTTGGCCGGTGGTCTGTCGGGCCAGCAGCTGGTACGACTCACGATCAACGGGAAGAGCGCGGAGTTCGCCGAGATTCTGTTCCGGCGCCAGGGGCGGGTGCGGGCGGTACGGGAGGGACCGGACGGTTACGTCTACGTGGCGTTCGACGGGGAGGACAAGCCAACCGCCGTTGTTCGGCTCGAACCGGTGGCTCGGCGCTAGCGCCCACCGGCCTGGTTCAATGCCGGACTCCCGAGCAGTTCTTTTGCCGCCATGTAGCCTGGCGTTCCAGTGATCGATCCGCACGGGTAGGCACCCGCCCCGCAGTAGCTCAGGTTGTTCCAGGGCCCGAATTGGTAGAACCGGGCCCTGAAGTCCGCCGAGAACTGACGGTCCGCGAAGTTCTGGCCCGTTGTCAGCTCGGTGTGGTCGATGTTCCCGCCCGGAAACAGAAACAGTTCCTGCAAATCCCTCGGCGACAGCAGCCGGCCCCAGACGCAATCTCCGGGGTTGGCGATGTGGTTGAGCACCTGGGCCTTCACCTGCTCCTTGATGTGATCGAGGGCGTCGCCCTTGGCACCAAGCCCGAGATTCTTGAAGAACAGTGTCAGGCGGTCATAGGGCTCGACCAGCCCGAGCCGTCGCATCGCCGCGCCCTCGCAGTAGATCTGGATGTAACCTGGTTCGTAGTCGCAGCCACCGGCCCGCACCTTTGTCGTTGCCCGCTCGAATTCGGCCAGGGTTTCCATTGAGAAGATGAACCGGAATGCCGCATCGGCGTCGGCCTCTGGCGCGTCCTTCCAACGGACCGGGTTCCGGAAGAACAGCGTGAGCTTGCCGGCCGAGCCGAGGAAACGCTTCCCCTCGATCCGTGCCACGGTCTCGGCGTCACCGACCAGGCGGGCGGCCGCCAGCGGATCCGTCGCCATCAGCAGGTGATCGAATGGCTGTTCGACGGATCGCCCCTCGGCCCAGTACTGAACGGTTCCCCGGTCCGGGTCCACCCGTTCCACCAGCGCACCGAGCCGGATGTCGACACCGATCTCGCGGTTGATCGCGGCGAGTTCCTCGGTCAATCGCCAGAGGCCCGGCTTGACGAACCCGTAGTACCCCTCGAACACCGATCCCGAATCCATCAGCGGAAGCGTGAACGCCGAGTACGGCTCGGCCAGGGACACCGGCCCGCTCTCGGTCACCGTCATCGCCATGTAGATCTTGGTGCGGTCGGCGGTGAAGTAGTGATCGAGGAGATCGGCGGCGCTGCCCGTGATCCAGAGGCGGGTCAGCGTGTCGCCGAGGGCGTGGCGGGCCCGATCCAGGTCGGGCGGAGTGGCCGTGCGGTAGCCCTCCTGCAGGAACGCCACTACCCGGGCTTCGTCGGTGCGGAACCCGGCGGCGTCACCGGTCTCTCCCCAGCGGGCCCGGAATTCCTGGTCGAGCGCCGCCGGATCGCGGTGAATCCAGGCGCTCGCCTCCGGGGTGGGGAAGTAGACCCGCTTGGCCGAGGTCGGCACATAGGTCTCGAGGCGGTCGGCGAGGCCCGTCTCTCGAAAAATGAAATCCGGCATCAGGCCGAGGACCGAAGCGCCTAACGAATAGGCCTGGGTCCGTCCGTCGACCGTCGCCTCGGCCGGGATGCAGGCACCGCCCGGGCGCTCGGCGCGGTCGAGTACTGTGACCGAATATCCGGCCCGCCGGAGATAGTGGGCGGCCACCAATCCGTTGATACCGGCGCCGACCACCACCACCCGGCCGGTCAAGTCGGAAGCCTCAGTTCGGCGATGATGGCCTGGAAGCGCGGGTCTGCCCGGATCTCGTCGAACAGCGGAGATGTTCGACCCGACAGGACGAACATGGGATCGCCGCCGGTCAGCGCCGCCCGAGCGTAGTCGACCGCCCGGTCCATGTCGCCGGTCGCAGCCGCGGCGATGCACAGCATGGACGGTTGCATGTATTCCCGCTCGGCGCGCGCCACGAGTTCCCGAAACAACGCCCCGGCATCCGCCGGCCTTCCCCACCGGGCGTGCACCGTGACAGCGGTGGCCAGGGCCCAGCCGTGGCGGCCCGACATGTTGAGCGCGGCGTCGCATGCCGTCGCGGCCTCCGGGTACCGGCGGGCGCACAACAGTGCCACGGCCAGACCCCAATGGCCGAGGTAGGATCCCGGGTCGAGTTCGATCCCACGGAGGGCCAACTGCACCGCCTCTTCGGCCCTCCCCGCCGTGTACTGGTGGAACGCCTGGATGAAATTCACGTAGCCGGACAACGGATCGAGCTCCGACGCGACGGCAATAGGCCGTCCCGCCTCCTCGGCCCGGCCCGCGATCCAGTGCAGGTAGAAGAGGCCGTACCACGCCAAGGCCTGGATGTACTTTGGATTGAGTTCGAGCGCTCGGATGAATCCCCGCTCCGCGGCGGCGTAGTCACGCTCGCCCAGCATGGTGGCACAGGCAAAGGCGCAGTGCGCCTCTGCCAGGTCCGGCCCGAACTCGAGGGCCCGGCGCGCCGCCTCGAGCGCCTGGGGCACGACGTGCTCCGGACGACCGAGCCCCGAGTAGCCTGACGTGGTGTAGCCGTCGGCCAGCCCGGCCCAGGCCTCGGCGTACTTGGGATCGAGCGCCACCGCCTGCTTGAACGCTTCGATGGCCGGCGGGATGCTCCGTCCCCGTTGATACAGCAGCGCCCGGCCCTTCAGGTACAACTCGTACGCGGCCAACTGCTCGGTCGGCGGCTTGGCGGGTCTGGCCGCATCGGTCGTGAGTGCGACCCGAAGCCGTCCCGCGATGGCCGTGGCGATCTCGTCCTGCACCGCGAAAATATCCTCGAGGACCCGGTCGTACCGCTCGGACCAGAGCTGATAGCCATCGGCCGTGCTGATCAGCTGGGCCGTGATCCGGAGCCGGTTGCCCGAGCGCCGCATGGTGCCTTCGAGCACCGTGGCCACGTTCAGCTTGGCCCCCACCGATCGCGGGTCCTCGTTCTTCCCCTTGAACGAGAACACCGAGCTCCGCCCCGCCACCCGGAGGTCCGGCACCGCCGCCAGCGCATTCAGGATCTCTTCCGTGATGCCGTCGGCAAAGAACCCGTCGTCGGCATCCTGACTCAAGCTCGCGAACGGGAGCACCGCGATCGACTTGTCCGGAGCCGTTTTCCGGCCCGCGGCCTCGATCTCGGCCAGCGCCGCGATCAGCTGCGCCCCCGACTCGTACCGGTCGATCGGCGCTCGGGCCAGCGCCCGGTGAACCGCCCGCGCTATGGGCCGGGGGATGCTCTCGCGGAGCGCCGTCACGTCGGCCGGCGTCTGCACGAACCGCTTGGCGATCACCGCCTGCACGGTGGGTCCCGTGAACGGCGGCTCTCCCACCAGCATCTCGTAGATCACGCAGCCTAACGAGTAGATGTCGCTGCGGCCGTCCACTGCTTCGCCCACCGCCTGCTCCGGACTCATGTAGGCGGGTGTGCCCACGCTCATGCCGGTCTGGGTAATCGCCGGTCCCTCGCCCGCCGAGAGCGCCTTCCCGATACCGAAGTCGGCCACCAGGGCGTGACCCTCATGGAGCATGATGTTTTCAGGCTTGATGTCCCGGTGCACCACGCCGTGCCGATGGGCGTAGTCGAGCGCGCCGGCCACCTCGGTCGCGATCCGGATGGCCTCGTCGATGGGAAGCTGGTTGGTCTGGTCGAGGCGGTCACGGAGCGAGGCGCCGTCGACATTCGGCATCACGAAGTAGAGAAACCCGCCGGCGTTCCCCGAATCGTAGAGCGGCAGGATGTGTGGGTGGCTGAGCTTGGCTGCCAGCTGGATCTCACGCAGGAACCGCTCGGCGCCCAGCGACGACGCGACCTCGTCCTTGAGGACCTTGATCGCGACAGTACGGCCATGCTTCAGGTCGTCGGCGAGGTAGACCGTGGCCATGCCGCCGGACCCGAGCACCCGCCGGACCGTGTAACGGTTCGCGAGCGCCGCGCCAAGCCGGGCTGCTGAATCAGCCATCCATGCTCCGAATGTGGATCCGGAAACGCACGACGAGGGGGACACAACGAGCCGAAGTATACCGCGCGGCCGGGAGACCCGCCACGCTTCGGTGATCGGCTAACGTGTTGTTGGCGGCGGCCTTGGAACTATCGGTTGGCCAGGACCGCGTACTCTTTCGAGTCCAGCAGCCGTTGATCCGCCGTGACCAGCGTCAGGCCACGCACCTGGGCCGTGGCCGCCAGAAACCGATCCGCCGGATCCTCGTGGGGCAGTTTGATTCGCCGACTCGCGATCGCCACCTCGTGCGTGATCGGCGCCTCACGCCTCGGCACGGCCTGTACCATCCGCTCGACCCACTCCGCCGCCGGCGCGTTGACCACGAGCCGGCCCCGCTCGACCAGAACGTGTGCTTCCCACACACTGATCGGCGAGAGCCAGATCTCGTTCTCCGCCGACTGCAGTGCGGCCCGCACCGCCGGCGCCAGGCGATCGGGCTCGAGCAGAGCCCAGAGCCAGATATGGGTATCGAGCAGGAGCTTCACTCTAGCCCAACGCTTCCCACTCGGCCGCGGCCCCGATCGGATCGACGAGATCGCCAGCGATGGTGGCCGTGGCCCGCATGGCTCCCAGCCATCCCGTCCCAATGGTCGCGATCGACGGCGGTACTATCTCCGCGATCGGCTCACCCCGGCGCGTGATGATGATGGGCGCCCCCGTGCGGCGGACTCGTTCGAGAACCGAAAGGCAGGTGGCCTTGAACTCCGAAATCGGCATGGTTTCGACCGGTTTTTCCTTCATGGATACAAAGTATCATGGTCAATGACCATGGTCAATTACATCTTGACCCAGTTCGGGCACGTTGGCGGCTGGCACAATCTGCTACCGCCGGGCCGCCACCCATCACCGGAATTCCGCGAATTGGATCGTTTCTCCGCCGCCCGGACCCGTCCGGCGGTCTAGGGCGTTTCGGTCGTGACCAGCGCGGCAATCAATCGACTCAGCGCGTCAACGTCCTTGAGATCGAGCACCTCCGCGGGACCGTGTGAGTACCGGCCTGGCCATGAGAGTCCCGTGTTCGGCGGGCCCCATGGTGAGATCGAACCCCCGTCCGTTCCTCCCCGCGTGGTGCCGATCTGCAGCGGGATCCGATTGGCCCTCGCCACCCGGACGATCCGGTCCCGCTCCGCCCGGGGCGACAACGACCCGTCGTCCAGCCCCCGGAGCACTGCTCCCGAGCCGAGCGGCGCAAACGCGAAGTGCGGCGACTCGAGCGGCGTGTCCGAGCTGACGAAGGTGTCGATCGAATAGACTCGCGTGAGCGAACGTCCCACCCGGTCGCCAAACGCCCGGGCACCGTCCAGCCCGACTTCCTCCTGCACCGACCACACGAAGTAGACTCGCCGCGGGAGCCGCGCCGGATCGACCGTGGCGATCGCGGCCAGCAGGGCGGTGCCGCCGGTGCGGTCGTCACTTCCCCGCGTCGTGACCCGCGTCCCGGCCAGGCGCTCGGTTCGCTTGTACGCGGTGACGCTCATTCCCGGCCGGATCCCGCGGCTCACCAGTCCGGCCGAGTCGGTACCGAACCATGCCTGGAGCCCAGTCCGGAGCTTGAACCGTCCGGAATCCCGCGGCACAAATACGCCGCGGAGCGGCTCCTTGCCCGGCTCATCGTAGTGGAGGAGGGCTGGGACGCCCTCCCACGACGGCGTGACCGGCCCGCCCCGCGCCTTGAGCGTGACCTGACCGCCGGGCAGAATCCGCTCGATTTCCCAACCCACTTCATCCATGTGGGCAATCACTGCCATCGGGTCGCGGTCGGGCCCGGCCGCCACCACCACGTTCCCGGCGGAGTCGACCCGTGCCCGCTCCCGCGCCCATCGGGGCAGCGCGGCGACTACGGCTTCGCGCACCGGGCGCTCGTGGCCCGAAACCGCCGCGAGATCGGCCAGCGAGAAGAACTGCCGTTCGAGTGCTCCCAATCCGTCGGCCCGCGCCGGAAGTCGGCGCGCCGTATCGACCGGAATGGCCACCAGCGGCGGCGTCTGGCCGAGCGCTGCGGCCTCCGCCACCCAGTCACGCAGCGCCAGGGTCTCCGTGGAGTCGATCGCCTCCACAGTGCTTCCGGCCCACATCACCGCCGGGACGAACATGGTCGTCGACGCTGGAAACGGGCTCGCCACCGGCGGGCCGTTCGGACGGGCCAGTCTGCCCACGGAGCGAGCCGCCCGTCCGGCCGCGACGATCCCGACTTGGTCGACCGGACCGAGCCGGGCCACCGCCGCGGCGAGGCCGACCCAGCCGAACACCGATTGCGCGGAGAGCACGAACGTTGTTTCACCGCTGGTGGGCCGCCCAGCCGCCGCCGATGCCACGGCCGCGCATCCCGCCCGGGCGCCCGCGGCCGGCCCCGTGGCGTACGCCCCGAACGTCCACATCGGCCGATCCGGGAACACCGGGTCGAGTACAGCGATCCCGAGCCGGGCGACCTCCGCCGCCGAACTGGCGCCGACGTCGACCCACAGCTGATCCGCGGTGAGCGCCAGCGAGTCGGCCACGTGGAGTGCCGCGAAGTGTCCGTTAGGCACCGCCACCACGCCGATCACCCGGCCGGTAGCCGTGGCGATCGCCACCCGCTGCGCTTCTTGAAACTGATTCCAGAGGGGATGCCCGGGCACCCCGGTTCGACGGAGTCTGAGGTAGCCGTTGTCGGTGATGCGGGAAACCACGAACGCCGAGTAGTCGAGCCCGCACGCCACGACCCGTCGCGGTGTGCCGGTGCCGACCGTCTTGATCGCGTTGCCCCACTGGTCGGTGTGCCAGCCGGGCAGCGCCCGCATCAGCATCGCGGCCGCGGCCGCCTCATGCCCCGGCGGGGCGTCGAGGCGGATCCACGAGGACACCGCGGCGTTGGTCTGCGCGTTGAGCGGGCCCGAGAGCGCCGCAAGGATCGGGAGGATGAAGCTGCGACGCATGGCTCGTACTCGGCGCTCGGGAATGGTCCTACGGCCTCCGACGCATCCGCTCTTTGGCTCGAGGCTTCTGATGCTCGGTCTTGTTGTCGGTGTGGGCCGGGCCGGCGGCGGCGGCCCGGGCCGCCTTCTTCTTGGCGAGCAGTGCGCGGAAGCCGGCCAGGTTCGCGTCTTCAGGCGCCTTCTTCGGTGTGTCAGTCATCGTGGAATTTACCCCATTCCGGGTTCGGTGTGAGGCCTGCTCAGCCCTTCTTCTTCATCTTCTTCATCTTCTTCGGCTTGGTCGGCTTGGCGGGTCTGGCGGGCTTCCTGGGCTCCTTGGCCTTCTTCGGTTTCGGGACCGGCAGCTCCCGCGCCGTGATCACCACCAGCTCCGTGAGCCATTCCCGGTCGTCGAGCCGGTCGGTCACCACAAAGTGCGCCTTGGCCCCGGGGTACGGCGACCCTTCCGTCACCCCGCCGATGTAGGATCTCCCACCGGCGGTCGGCCTCATGTACAGCTGATTGTCGCACAGCAACGCCACCACCTTCTCGTCGCAGTAGATGACGTACTCGCCGAACATCTTCCTCGAGCTGACCCGCCCCGCGCTCTTGATCTGGTCGGTGGCGTAATCGGCAAAGTTCTGGTCTGACGCCATGGCTCCCTCCCCGTGGAAACAATATAGATTGCCACGATCCTCTCATCGCCCACTCCAGCGCCAGAGCCGCCCATGCCCGACCCCACGACCCCGATCACCACCGGCGAGCAGTACATCGCAAGCCTCCGGAACCGCGGCCTCGTCGTCTATCTGTTTGGGGAGCGCGTGGCCGAGCCGACGGATCACCCGATCATCCGGCCGTCGATCAACGCCGTCGCTGAAACCTACGATCTCGCCGCCGACGATCCCGAACTCGCCACCGCCGTCTCCCCCTACACCGGAACCTCTGTCAACCGATTTCTCCATGTGGCCACGTCGGCCAACGACCTGGTGATGCAGAACCGGATGCAGCGCCGCCTGGGCCAGCTCACCGGCACCTGCTTCCAACGCTGCGTCGGAATGGACGCCTTCAACGCGCTCCACTCCGTGACCCACGAGATCGACACCGGCCACGGGACCGAGTACCACCGCCGCCTGATCGCATTCCTGACCCACGTGCAGCAGTTGAACCTGGTAGTCGGTGGCGCGATGACCGATGTGAAAGGCGACCGCAGCCGGGCCCCGCACGAACAGGCCGATCCCGACATGTACCTGCGGATCGTCCGGCGGTCGGAGGCCGGCGTCTGGGTGACCGGCGCCAAGGCCCATCAGACGGGGTGCCTCAATTCCCACTGGTTGATCGTCATGCCGACCATCCGCCTGGGGCCCAGGGACCGGGACTACGCCATCGTCGGCGCCATCCCCGTGGACGCCCCCGGCCTCACCTACGTCTATGGGCGCCAGTCCTGCGACACCCGGAGCGCAGAACCCGATGATCTCGATCAGGGCAACGCGCGCTTTGCCGGCCAGGAGGCCCTGATCATGTTCGACGAGGTGTTCATCCCGACCGAGCGGATCTTCATGGACGGGGAGGTGAAGTTTGCCGCCATGCTCGTGGAGCGCTTCACCTGCTACCACCGGCGGAGCTACGTCTGCAAGACCGGTGTCGGCGACGTGCTGATTGGCGCCGCGGCCGCGATCGCCGATGCGAATGGTATCGCCAAGGCCTCCCACGTCCGCGACAAGCTGGTCGAGATGACCTGGCTCAACGAAACCGTCTTCGGCACCGGCATGGCCGCCAGCCAACTCGCCACGCCCACCGCGTCCGGCGCCGTGTTGCCCGATGACATGCTGGCCAACGTCTGCAAGCACCATGTCACGAGCGTGCCGTATGTGATGGGCCGCCTTGCCCAGGACCTGGCCGGCGGGCTGGTCGTCACCCTGCCATCGGCGCAGGATTTCGCCCACCCTGAGGTCGGTCCGAAACTTCAGAAGTATTTGAGGGGCAATCCGTCGGTGCCGACGGAGGACCGGGTCCGCCTCCTCCGGCTGATCGAGAACATGACATTGGGGCGGAACGCGGTGGGTTATCTCACCGAGTCGATGCACGGCGCCGGATCGCCCCAGGCGCAGCGGATCCAGATCGAACGGGGCGCCGATCTTGACCGCAAGAAGGGGATGGCCCGAACCCTGGCCGGCGTGAAGCCGCCTCCGCCGGGCTGACCCTCCCTACCGGGCCCCGTCTTCTCCCAGGACCCGGTCCAGCGCGGCCACCAGCCGATCCGCGTCCTCGAGTCCAAAGCACATCGGCGGCTTGAACTTGAGGACGTTGTGGTCGGGCCCGTCCGTGCTGACCAGGAGCCCCATCTCCCGGAGCCTGTTGGCCGCATAACTCGCGGCCCGGGCATGCGGAGCGCGCGACGCCTTGTCGGCGACCAGCTCGATCCCGACAAAGAGCCCGAGTCCTCGCGCGTCACCCGCCACCTCGTGACGGCTCACCAGTCCGCGCAGTCCCGCCAGCAGGTGGGCCCCGGTCGTGAGCGCCCGCGCCTGGAGATCCTCGTCGAACATGACGTCGAGCACCGCGAGGCCGATCGCACAGCTGACCGGGTTTCCCCCGAACGTCGAGAAATACTCCATGCCGTTGGCGAACGACTCGGCGATCGCGGGAGTCGTCACGACCACGCCGAGCGGATGCCCGTTCCCCGCGGGCTTGCCCATCACCACGATGTCGGGAACCACGTTCTGGGTCTCAAAGGCCCAGAAATGACTGCCGACCCGCCCGAACCCGACCTGCACCTCATCGGCGATGGCCACGCCGCCCGCGGCGCGGATCCGCCGGTAGACACCGTCGAGATATCCGGGTGGCAGGACGATCTGGCCTCCGCAGGACAGAATGGACTCCGCCAGGAATGCACCCACCGGAGTTCCAGCCCCGGCGAGATCGGCGATGGCGTCATCAACGAGCGCGGCGTACCGCTCGCCATGGTCCGGAGCATCCCCACGATAGAGGCCGCGATACTGATCGGGCTGCGCCACCTTCCGCACCCACGGTGACAGCCCCGCGCCACCGGGTCCCTCGCACTTGTACGGGCTCAAACCCACGAGCGCGCGGGTGTTGCCGTGGTAGGCACCATCTACCACGATGGTCCCCGCGCGCCTGGTATGTGTCGCGGCCAGCCGGAGCGCCAGTTCGTTGGCCTCGCTGCCCGAGTTGACGAAGAAGCACACGCTCAGCGGGTCCGGGAGGAGCTGCGTCAGCCGCTCGGCGTACCGGATGATGGTTCCGTGGAGATAGCGGGTGTTCGTGTTGAGCACCGCCATCTGGCGCTGGCCGGCCTGGACCACCCGCGGGTGACTGTGCCCGACGTGTGGGACGTTGTTGACGCAGTCGAGATATCTCTGCCCGGCCGCGTCATACAGATGCTGCATCCAGCCGCGGACGATGTGCAGCGGTTCCCGGTACGAGACGCTGAGGTTCCCGCCCAGGAGATGGCGGCGCCGGTCGAGGATCAGGTCGAGAGTGGGCTCCGCATGGCGCCGGGTCGGCGGTACACCTGCCAGAACATGCGGATCCGGCGAGAGGCTCGTCCACATCGCTCGCTCTGCCGGCCGCGCCACGCCCGGAAATTCGCCTTCCCGGTCGAGCAGGTCGGCCACAATCTGGAAATGCAGATGCGGCGACCACCCGCCGTTCACCGCCGGGGATCCCAGTCGCCCGATGGTGGTGCCGCCTGGCAGCGGCTGCCCGGGAAAGACGGTCGTGAGCGTGTCGAGATCGAGATGGCCGTACAGCGTGCAGAACGAAAACGGTCCCAGCTCGTCGCGAACCTTGTGCTCAACGATGACGGTCGGTCCGTAGTCGCCGGGGCCGGCGTTATTGCGCACACTCTTGACCCGGCCCGCGATCGGAATCCGCACCGGGCATCCGGCCCCGGTGAAGAGGTCGAGCCCGATGTGGATGGTCCGCCACTCGTCACCGGTCCACCCGGTGGTCCGGAACATCTCCGAAGTGTAGAGCAGGCGCGCTTCGTCGTATTCGCCGATGGCGACCCGGGCGCCAGTCTCCTCGCGGAGGGCCGTGATCTTGGCCGTGAGCCTTGGCTCGTCGGAAATCAGCCGGAAGTCGTCCAGGAACTCGCTCCCGATCGAGAGGTCGACCCGTGGCGGAAGAATGCCCTCCGCGATGCCGATCAACGGGATGAATTCCTCCGCGTGGGTGTCGATCCAACGGGAAATCCGGCTCCCCATCGGACAGGGCTCGAGTCCGGCGGCGGCCCGGAGTCGGTATGTGGCCAGGCGGGGATGAACCGCGGCCAGCACGTCGAGCAACCGCCAGATCGGGGCTTCGCTGATGAAGAGGTACTCGTTCCCGGGCGCGGCGTTCCGCTGTAACGCGGAGTTGACGACGCTCACCACCAGCCGGGCGACGATCAGCGGGTACAGGCATTCGAGCTCGAGGTCGGAAAGGCCGCGGACCGAGGCATATCCTTCGACGACGGCGGCCGCCGCCGCCATCGGATCGTCGAGATCGAGCGCCGCATACGCGATTGCGATCGCAAGATCGGCCACGGTCGCGGAATGGACCATGTCGCCGAAGTCGATGACCGATACCGTTCTTCGCGGCACGTTGGCCGACTCGGCGACCAGCACGTTGTAATCGTTGGCGTCGCCGTAGATGACGCTCTGGGGGAGATCGGTCCATCGGGGCAGTACCTGCTCGATGAATCCTCGGAACATTCGCTTCGCCTGCTCACGCCGGGCCGGCGATTCGATCGTGCCCCAATGGTCGGTCACCCACCCGGCCCGAGCCAGATCCCACTTGAGTTCCCGGTGGGCGGCCGGATGGTCGAACCCATCGAAGGCCTGATGAAGGCGCCCGATCAACTCGCCCAGGGACCAGAGCCCCACCCGGCTCTTCGGACGGACCGTCGCGAGCGGCACGCCGGCCACCCAAGTGAGGACGCGGACCAGGTGGTCGTGGCCGTCGATCGGGAATCGCTCGATCGTGCCTCCCCCCTTGGTCTGGACCACACGGGGCATCGCCAGGTCCGGCGCCCGGTCCACGATCCGCGCCAGGGCCGCATGCTGGAGCTCGATAGCCGCCGGTGCTTCGGCTCCGTGCGCCACTTTGACCACGTACCGGTGGCCATCCGGAGTGTCGAGCCGGAAATTCCGGTCCCGTTCGCCAGGCAACGGTGACAGCGAACCCTGGAGCCCGAACCGATCGGCCAGGAACCGGCTGAGGACCACGGGGTCGACGGTCGGCACCCGGTAGCTCAAGGGCAGGGCCTCGCTCATGGCTTCCGCCCCACCGTGACAGCGACCATCGCCCCCTGCCATGAGCAGCTGGCCAGGAGCCCGGCCTGCGAGATCGATTCGAGTTCTTCCTCCAGCGAGAAATACCGGTCTTCACCCGACCACTCCTCCAGATGCTGCCAGGCCCTGGCCGTACCGATGCCGTTGGCCGCCATGTGGTCGATGACCGCCTTGTAAACGGCGGCGTTCCGGGGCGCCTCGCGCGGGACCGTCGCGTCGGCGTTGACGAACTGGCCTCCGGACATCAAGGCGGTCCCGATCCGGGCATAGAGAACCCGTTTGGCAGCGAGATCGGTGACGTGGTGCAGCGCCAGCGAAGCCATGATCCGGTCGGCGGCCGGGAGCGGGTCGTGGAACGACCCGGCCACGAACTCCGCCCGGCCCCCGAACCGGGCCAGCCGGTGGCGGGCCCCGTCAAGCATGGCCGGGTCAACGTCCCAGAGGGCCACTCGGGTCGTTGTGGTCCGGGTCAGGACCTGCTCAGACAGCGCCCCAGTCCCGGCACCCAGATCGAGCACCAGCGCGGGCTCACCCTCACTGACCAGGGCGGCCGCACGGGTGATCATCTCTTCGTAACCGGGAATGAACCGCCGGATAATGGCGTCGTATTCGGCGGTCTCGATCCTGAGGTGCTGCGAAACGGAATGGCTCATAGGTTGCCAGAAGAAAGGAAGAACGTACACTTCGGGCGAGGTTCCCGGCAGTCCCGACCCTTCCCCAAAGCGAAGTTGCCGCCTATGAGCCCGGTCATCGACCTGAAAACCGAACTTCCGGGGCCGCAAAGCCGCGTCCTGGCCGCCCGCCGCGCCGCCGCCGTCACCAAAGGCGTTGGCTTCTCCAGCGGGATCGCCGTGCTCCACGCCGACAATGCGGTCATCACCGATGTGGACGGCAATCGGATGATCGACTTTGCCGGCGGGATCGGTGTCATGAACGCGGGCCACCGCCACCCCGGCCTGGTCGACGCGGTCCGGAAACAGCTCGACCACCTGACGCACGCCTGCTTCGCCGTGTCGAGCTACGAGTCCTACATCGCGGTGGCCGAGCAGTTGAACCGGCTCACCCCGGGCTCCCACGCCAAGCGGTCCCTCCTCGTCAACAGCGGGGCCGAGGCGATCGAGAACGCGGTAAAGATCGCCCGGTACGCCACCGGCCGGTCGGCGGTCGTGGCCTTCGAACATGCCTTTCACGGGCGAACCAACCTGACGATGGCCATGACGGCCAAGCCGATGCCGTACAAGAAGGGCTTCGGGCCTTTCGCGCCCGAGGTGTACCGGGCGCCCTATCCCTACTGCTACCGCTGCCCGTCGTCCGGCGGAACCAGCTGCTGCCAGTCTGCCCCCGGGTACTGGGACCGCATCTTTACCGGGCTGGTCGATCCGTCCCAGGTGGCGGCCATCGTTATGGAGCTCGAGGCCGGGGAAGGGGGCTTCATTCCGGCGCCTCCCGAGGCCGTGGCCGCCATTGCGGCCTTTGCGAAAGCGCACGGCATCCTGTTCGTCGTCGACGAGATCCAGAGCGGGTTCGGCCGGACCGGAAAGCTGTTCGCCTGCAACCACTACGACCTGGTGCCCGACCTGATCGTGACCGCCAAGTCCCTGGCCGGCGGTCTGCCGCTTGCCGCCGTCACCGGGCGGGCCGAGATCATGGATAGCGTCCATGCCGGCGGCCTCGGCGGAACCTATGGCGGGAACCCGCTCGCCTGTGCCGCGGCCCTCGCGATCATCGAGGCGATGGAGAAAGAGAACATCACGGAGCGGGGTGCCCTGGTCGGACAGAAGCTGCGCAGCCGGTTCAACCAGATGGCCGCAAGGTATCCCGCGATCGGTGACGTCCGCGGGCTTGGTGCGATGCAGGCGCTCGAGCTCGTGAAAGACCGGACCACCAAGGAGCCCGACAAGGACAAGACGACCCGGGTCCAGGCCGAAGCCCTGAAACGCGGCCTGCTGCTGCTGACCACGGGCACCTACGGCAACGTGATTCGCGCCCTGGTGCCCCTGACCGTCGAAGACGCGATTCTGACCGAGGGGCTCGACGCGCTCGACGCCTCATTCGCCGCGGCCGGATGAGCGGTCCGGTCGTTCAGCTCGTCTCGATCGTCAAGCGGTTCGGGTCGGCCCTCGCCGTGGATCGTGTGTCGGTCGACATTCAGCCGGGTGAATTCTTCTCGCTGCTTGGTCCGTCCGGATGTGGCAAGACAACGACCCTCCGGCTGATCGCCGGCTTCGAGTCCGCCGACGCCGGCGACATCCTGATCTCGGGGGAACGGGTGAATGACCGACGGCCCTACGAGCGCGGGGTCGGCATGGTGTTCCAGAGCTACGCCCTCTTTCCCCACCTGTCGGTGGCGCGGAACGTTGCCTTCGGCCTCGAACAGCGGAAGATCGCGAAGGCCGAGATTCCCGGCCGGGTGAACCGGGCGCTCGAACTGGTCCGTCTCGACCCGGCCACCTATGCCGATCGGATGCCGGCCCAGCTGTCGGGCGGCCAGCGCCAGCGAGTGGCCCTGGCCCGGGCGCTGGTGCTGGAACCCCGGATTCTCCTGCTCGACGAACCGCTGGGGGCCCTCGATCTCAAGCTCCGGAAGGAAATGCAGCTCGAGCTCAAGGCCCTCAACCGATCACTCGGCATCACCTTCATCTATGTCACCCATGATCAGGAAGAAGCCCTGACCATGTCGGACCGGATCGCGGTCATGGACAGCGGTCGGATCGCCCAGTTGGGGACCCCGGCCGCCGTCTACGAAAACCCGCGCACCGCGTTCGTTGCCTCGTTCATCGGGGCGTCGAATTTCCTGAGTGGTATGGCCGAATCACTGGGAGATCGCCGCTGGCGGCTGGTCGGACGCCACGGGACCCTCGTGGTCCGGGCCGAACCCGGGGTGATGGTCGAAGCCGGCCGCGAGGTCCGGATCGCCATCCGGCCCGAGTGGATGGACCTGTTCCCGCCCGATCAGATCCCCGCCGGAGAAAACGCCGTGCCTGGAACGGTCCAGGAGGTCATCTACCTTGGCGAAACGATTCACGTCCTGGTGGCCCTCGATCCGGGCGACGTCGTGACCGTGGCTCTCCGTAACGAGGGCCAGCTCATCAAGCCTGTCCCCTGGACTCGGGGCAGTCGCGTGGCGGTGGCCTGGCTTCCCGAGGACTGTCAGGTCCTCGAGCCCGACGCATGAGTCGGCGTCGCCGGGTGCTCGCGTGGTTTGCCGCGAGGCCCAACGCGTCGGGCTACGCCTTGCTGGCGCCCGGCATGATCTGGCTCCTGCTGTTCTTTCTGGCGCCGATCGCGCTCATGCTGGCCTACAGCGCGATGAAACGCGGGCTCTATGGTGGAGTCGAGCCGGGGTTCACGCTGGAGCACTACCGCCGGTTCTTCGACCCCCTGTATCTCGACATTCTCCTCCGTACGATTCTCTGGTCGTTCGTCTGCACCGTGCTCTGTCTGGTCATCGGATATCCCGTGGCCTATGTGGTCGCCCGGGCCGGCCGGTGGCGCCAGTGGCTGCTCTTTCTGGTCGTCCTGCCGTTCTGGACCAGTTTCCTGGTCCGGATGTTCGCCATGATCTTTCTCCTTCGCGACTCCGGCTTCATCAACGGTGTCTTGCTCCGGGTTGGGCTGATCCATGAACCGGTCGCGTTGCTCTATACGCCGTTCGCGGTGATGCTCGGTCTCGTGTATGGTTTCCTGCCCCTGATGATCCTGCCGATCTACGCCTCGCTCGAAAAGCTGGATGTCGCACTGCTCGAAGCGGCCGAGGTGCTGGGCGCGACACCGTGGGCTCGGTTTACCCGGGTCATCTTCCCGCTCTCGCTGCCCGGGGTCGTGGCCGGTTCACTCCTCACGTTCATTCCCGCCCTCGGCTCATTCGTCACCTCCGATCTTCTCGGAGGGGCCAAGCAGGTGATGATCGGGAACCTGATCCAGAACCAGTTTACGGTCGCCCGGAACTGGCCCTTCGGGTCGGCGGCCGCGTTCGTGCTGATGGGGGTCGTCCTGGTGGCGGTGGTGGGTTACCTCCGGCGCCGGGACGCCGGGGATTTCGTCGGATGAACCGCCGCGTCCCTCGTTGGGTCGTCGCCGCCGCCACCGTGGTCTATCTGTTTCTGCACGCACCGCTGGTTGCGCTGGTGGTGTTCTCCTTCAACGACTCGAAATTCTCCGCCACCTGGACCGGGTTCACTCTGGAGTGGTATCGGCGCCTCCTCGAGCGGGACGACATCCTCGACGGCCTTCGCCGAAGCCTGGTGGTCGGCGCGATCGCAACGGGAGTGGCCACCACCTTCGGCACGCTGCTGGCCCTGGCCCTCGCCCGCCACCGGATGCGCGGGCGGCAGGCTGTCGAGAGTTTGCTGTATCTCCCCCTCGTTACCCCCGAGATCATCGTCGGGATTTCGCTCCTCAGCCTCTTTGTCTTGGCCGGGATCCCGCTTGGTCTCACCAGCATCGTGATCGCCCACATCGCTTTTTGCATCTCGTTCGTGGCGGTGGTGGTCGGTGCGAGGCTCAAGGGGATGGATGAGCACCTCGAGGAAGCGGCCATGATGCTCGGCGCCGACGAGTGGGCGGCCTTCTGGAAGGTCACGGTCCCGCAACTGCTGCCGGGCATCGTGGCCGGTGCTCTGCTCGCCTTCACGATGTCGTTTGACGACTACGTCATCACCTCGTTCGTGTCGGGCAGCGGGTCGTCCACGCTGCCCGTCGTGGTCTACGGCATGGTCCGCCGGAACGTCGAGCCATCGATCAACGCCATCAGCACCATCATCGTGGTCGTCACCTCGCTGCTGATCTACCTGGCCGACCGGCTCCAGTCGGCCCGCCTCGCGCCTGCCGGCCGGTGAGTTCACCGCAACCGGTGTAATTTCACCCGGGATTGCTGATTCCACCCGGCAGCCTGGAAAACCGACCATGATGAATCGTACTACGGGCGAACTGGCCCGCCGGGAATTCGTGCGGCGGGTGATTGCCACCGGCGCGGGCCTTGCCACGGCCAACCTGGGCCTCGTTGGCTGCGGGCCGAACGTCTCCGGCGGCGACGGCGAGGATCTCGGGCCGATCGAGAAGGGCCTGAATCTGTATCTCTGGTCGGACTACCTGGCTGACGACACCGTTCCCAATTTCGAGAAGGAATTCGGGGTCAAAGTCACGGTCGACACCTACGAGAGCAACGAGGAGATGGCTGCCAAGCTCATGGCCGGCGCCTCGGGGTACGATCTCGTCCTGCCGTCGAGCTATCTGTTTCCGGTGCTGTTCTCGAAGGATCTGCTGGCCCCGCTTCGCCGGAAATACCTGACCAACTGGGGCAATGTGGCCCCGCTGTTCCTGAATCCGCCCTGGGATCCCGGGAACGCCCATTCCGTGCCCTGGGGCTGGGGTACCACCGGCATTGCCTATCGCAAGGATCGGGTCAAGGAGACCCCCGACAGCTGGGCCGTCTTCTTCGACGAGCGCTACCGTGGCAAGGTCACGATGCTCGATGATCTCCGCGATGTGATCGGGAGTTTCCTCCGGCTGCGCGGCAGGTCACTGAACACCGTCGATCCGGCCGAACTCGCCGCCGCCAAACAGGACGCCTTGAAGGCCAAGCCGAACCTCAGGGCCTTCGTCTCGGCCCCGGTCAAAGCGCAATTGATCGCTGGGGATGTCTGGATCGCGCAGATGTGGAGCGGAGACGCCCGGCAGGCGATCGCCGAGCAGCCCGCTATCGAATACCTGGTGCCGAAGGAAGGGGGAACGATCTTCTCGGATGCCCTGGTCATGCCCCGCAGCGCACCCCACCCACGGGCGGCCCACGAGTTTCTCAACTACATCCTCCGCCCGCCGGTAGCCGCCGCTATCGCCGACAAGACCGGATACGGGACCCCGAACCAGGCGGCGTTGCCGCTCACGCGGGCCAGGGTCCCTTATCCGACAGCCGATGAACTCGGTCGGCTGGAGTACCAGAAGGATCTGGGCCAGGGCTCGGAACAGTGGGACCGCATCTGGACCGAGATCAAGGCCGCCTGATTCAGAACCGCGTCTAGAGCTTGTGGACCGCAAAGCCCGAAATGTGAACATCCAGCCCGTGGTTGACCCGCAGGCCGACGATCCCGGCCCGGTCCGCGGTCTCCATGGTGTAGACCGGCTTGCCGTTCACCTTGAAGACGACCTTGGCGCCGCTGGCGTCGACCTCGATCTGGTTGGTCGCCTTCCCGGTCGAGTCCGCCTTCTGGATCGCGTCACTCGCCGTCCAGTTCACGACTGAGGCCGTGGCGTCACCACTGCGGGTCTTGACCAGGTACATCCCGTCACCGCGAATCAGGAAGTAGGTGTACTTCTGGCCGGCGCCCTGCAGGTCGCTGCCGCCGAAGAGCATGCCGTACCCTTCCGGGTGGGTTGGAGCCTTGGTCTGCGTATAGGTCACCAGGGTGTGGAACTTGGCCTCGGTCTTGTCCTCGTCCCGGTAGATCGCGGCGGCTTGTCCCGGACTGACATGGAAACCGGGCCCCATGGCGACGAATTTGACCCCGGCCGCATCGCCCCGGTCGGGACGGGCGGACCATCCGGCTGGCAGCTGGGCGGCCAGGGGAGCGGCCAGCAGCAGGAACAGGGCAGAGAGCTTTGCGGTCATGGCGGATATCCTCGTTTTCGTAACTGGTTGCCTGGTACTGGCTTGGACCTTAGATTGCTGCCGTTCGGTCCCAAGCCTCGGAAGAAATACAATGCTGCCAATCATTGGCCGGGTTCTCGCGTTCCTCGGTGCCGCCGGCATTCTCGCCGCGCTCACGTTCGTTACGCTGCTCATCGGCGTCCTCGTCAACGCGATGGCGGCCCTGATGTCCGGCCCGCTCATCGATAAAATTACCGGAGAAAAGCCCTAAACCGGCAGGTGCTCGTCCAGATCCGCCTCGGCGCCGGGGGTGGAGGCGTTCTTGAGGGCGCCCTCGAAGTTCGTTCTGAGTGACACATAAGCCTCCCTCAGTCCCCGAACCCGGGTCTGGACTCCGCCGGTGCGCCGGGCCAACATCGCCATGACTCCCAGTGTCTCTGCCACGCCGGTCGCGCCGACCGCCTGGGCGCCGGCCTTCATCTCGTCCGTCATCCGGGATAGCCGGCGCGGCACACTTTCGTCGGCCCGAAGCGAGCCCAATTCCTCGATCAGCCGATAGATTGCGTCGAATTTGGGGGGGAAGGTTTCGAGTACGGCGAGCTTGGCGACCTGACGGGAAGAAAGCTTCACGGCCATCGAGCGGTGCTCCGGCTTGAGTCCTCTCAATCTAACCGGGTCAACGTTCGGGGCGGTTTCGACGTACTTTGGGTTCTCGGCAGGTCCACTCCCGGGCCGGGCTTTCCCTGGTTGCACAGGTGGTTCCGATGGTCCTTTCTGACCTCTCGATTCGGCGGCCGGTTCTCGCCACCATGATGAGCCTGGGGCTCGTCCTGTTCGGCGTGATCGGATACCGCCAACTCACCATCCGCGAATATCCCGACGTCGACCCTCCCGTCGTCTCGGTCAGCGTGTTTCTGCGTGGTGCGAACCCCCGCGTCATGGAAACCGCCGTGACCGACGTCCTGGAAGAGGAGCTGTCATCGGCCCAGGGCATCCGGAACATGACCAGCGTCAGTGCTGAACAGCAGACGACCATCACGCTCGAGTTCAACCTCGATCGGGACGTCGAGGTGGCGGCTCAGGACGTCCGCGACCTGGTGTCCCGGGCCCGGCGGCGGCTGCCCGAGGAGGTCGAGGAACCGGTCGTCTCGAAGCAGGAGGCCGACGCCCGCCCCTTCATGTTCATCTCCCTGACTGGAGACAACTACAACCTGCTCCAGCTGAGTGAGATCGCCGATCGGTACGTCAAGACGCCGCTCCAGACCATTGCCGGTGTCGGCCGTGCCGACATCCGCGGCGAGCGCCGCTATTCCATGCGGGTCTGGCTCAAGGCCTCGGAGCTGGCGTCCCACGGCCTCACCACGATCGACGTCATGAACGCGATACGGAGCCGGAACGTCGAGATCCCGGCGGGCCGCATCGAGTCCAACCAGCGTGAATTCACCGTCCGCTCGATGGGCGAGTTGAAAACCCCGGAGGAGTTCGCCGGCCTGGTCGTCGCCAACCTCGACGGTCAGCTCGTCAAACTGAGTGATGTCGCCCGGGTCGAGCTGGGAGCCCAGGACGACCGGAGTCGCTACCGCTTCAACCGGATGCAGGCAGTCGGCGTGTCCCTGATCCGGCAGTCCAAGGCCAACCTGGTCGAGGTGGCCGACGCCGTTCACGAGGCGGTGCCCAAGCTCCTGCTGCCCCCCGGCGTCAAAGCCGACATCAGCTACGACAATTCGATCTACGTCAAGCGCTCGATCAAGGAAGCCCAGGAAACCCTGCTTCTGGCCGGGGCACTCGTCGTACTGATCATCTTCGTCTTTCTCCGGAACCTCCGGGCCACGATCATTCCGGGGCTCGCCATCCCGACCTCGATCGTCGCCACATTCGCGGTGATGTACTTCCTCCGGTTTTCGATCAACAATCTGACGCTGCTGGCCCTGATCCTTGCCATCGGCATCGTAGTCGACGACGCGATCATCGTGCTGGAAAACGCCTTCCGCCGCCAGGAGGAACTGCACGAAGACCCCGAAGCGGCGGCCACCAACGGGACCCGGGAAATCGCCTTCGCGGTGATCGCGACCACGATTTCCCTGGTCGCCGTGTTCGTTCCGCTCGCGTTTCTCAAGGGCTCGACCGGCCGCCTCTTCAACGAGTTCGGCATCACGGTGGCCGCGGCCGTCGCCATTTCGGGGTTTGTCGCCCTGACCCTGACACCGATGCTCTGCGCCAAGCTGCTCCGGGTGCCCGCCAGCCACGGGATGCTCTTCTCGGTCCTGGAGCGCGGCTTCATTGCGGTCACCCGCAGCTACCAGGCGTTGCTGGCATTCACGCTCCGCCACCGGGGCCTGGCGCTCGGGACCGTCGGCGGCATGATGGTGCTGGCGTTCTTCGCCTTCCGGTCCCTCAAAGTCGAGTTCGTGCCCTCGGAAGACCGCGGGATGATCATGGTAAACGTGGTGGCGCCAGAGGGCTCGTCGCTCCTCTACACCGACGACTACCAGAAGCGGGCCGAGGACATCCTCGCCGCTGTACCCGAGATCTGGACCATGAACAGCATGGTCGCATTCGGTGGCGGGGGTGGAGGCGGCCGAGTCAACGCCGGCATGCTCTTCATCAGGATGATCGACTGGTCGGATCGCAAGCGGAGCGTACAGGATGTACTGGCCGAACTCCAGCCGAAGCTGTCGGCCATTCCCGGTGTGCTCGCATTTGCCAGCAATCCGCCCGCGTTCGGCGGCTTCGGCCAGCCGGTGCAGTTCGTCGTCCGCCACCAGAGTTTCGACTCCCTGGTGGTCGGGATGGACACGTTGATTCGCCGGGCCCGGCAGATGAAGGGGCTGATCAATGTCGACATGGATCTCCGGGTCAACAAGCCGGAGCTTACCATTCGCTACGATCGTGACCGGATGGAGGACCTCGGCGTCCCGGTCCGGGATGTAGCCACCACGATGCAGACGCTCCTCGGCGGACAGCGGGTCACCACGTTTACTCGTGACAACAAGCTCTACGACGTGATGCTCCAGCTCGAGGCCGGCGCTCGCGCTACCCCGGCCGATATGAGCGATCTGACGGTGCGCGGCCGAGGGGGCCAGCTCATCAAGGTCGACCAGCTGGCGCATGTCACAGAAAACGTGGGCCCGCGCCAGCTCAACCACTTTGACCGGATCCGGAGCGCCACCTTGAGCGCCGGCCTGGCACCCGGTTTTGCCCTCGGCGAGGCCATCGACTCGCTCCAGGCTCTGGCCACCGAAGTGCTTCCGGTGGGGTCGTCCGTGGCTCTGGCCGGGGAGTCGCGCGAATTGAAGGAAAGCGGCGGGGCGCTGTACTTCGCCTTCGTCCTGGCCCTGATCGTTGTCTTCATGGTCCTCGCCTCACAGTTCGAGTCGATCGTCCACCCGTTCACGGTGCTCCTGGCGGTGCCGCCCGCGGTGACAGGGGCGATCTTCACCCTCTTCATCGCCAAGTCCACCATCAATCTCTACAGCCAGATCGGGATGATTCTGCTGATCGGTCTCGTTACCAAGAACTCGATTCTCCTCGTGGAATACACCAACCAGCTCCGGGAACGGGGCCAGGACACCCTGAGCGCGCTGCTCGAGGCCGGCCGGATCCGGCTCCGGCCGATTCTCATGACGTCGGTGGCCACGGTCGTCGGCGCCGTCCCGATTGCACTCGGACTGGGCGCTGGATCATCGAGCCGCCGGCCGCTGGGCTATGCGATCGTCGGCGGGGTGATTCTCTCGACCGCGGTGACGCTGTTCCTCGTTCCAGTGGTCTACTCCCTGGTCGACCAGGCCCTGTACGGCTCCCGAGCCAAGGCAGCCCACCCCTCGCCCGTTGCCGCCGGAGAATCCCGATGATTGCGGGTGCCCTCCTCCTCGCGGGCCTCATCGCCGGCGATTCAATGCCGCAGGTTACCCTGGCCCAGGCGATCGAACGGGCCACCCGGCTCGATCCGAACTACGTCCGTGCCCTGGGCCAGGTCGGTACCGCCGAATGGGCGCGTAAATCCGTCCGCAGCTCGTTCGTGCTGCCGTCCCTGAGCCTCGCCTCGGACTACACTGGCTACTCCGTCGATATCTTCAACATCGGGACCGGAAAGCCGGCCCGGACGATCGTCACGGCTCGTGCCGATGCCCGCTACGACCTGTTCACCGGCGGTCGGAAACTGTCGGAGATGAAGCGGGTCAATGCGGAACTCGAGGCCGCCAGGGGCACCGAGGCCCAGGTTCAGTTTCTAAGCGCCCTTGCCACCGAAGGGGACTACTACGCGGTGCTCGGCGGCCGTGAGTTGCTCGATGTCGCCCGCGATCGCCTCAAACGTGCCCAGGAACAGCTCGTCGTGGCCCGGGCCCGGGTGGTGAGCGGCGCGGTCGTGCAGACCGATTCGCTCCAGATCCTGCTCGAGGTGAACCGGGCCCAGGTGGCCCTGCTCCAGGAAACGGCCCGTCTCGAAGTCGCCCGGCTCCAGCTCGGGCGCCGGGTCGGTACTCGCGGTGCCGTCGATGCGGCGCCGATCGATTCCGTGCTGCCCGACGCATTGCCCGTCACGCTGCCCGCTGCTGTCGCGCTTGCCCTGGAACAGGGGCCCGAGTGGCGGGTCGCCCGCAGCAACGAACAGTCAACCGCCGCGGCCATCAAATCGCGCACCGCAGCCTATTTCCCCCAGATCAGTCTCTCCGCCAACGTCACCAGGTTCGGCGACGCCTTTTTCCCGTCGGGACTGGCCCGGCGGAATTTCGCGATCAGCGCGTCGTTCCCGATCTGGGACAACTTCCAGCGCGAACTGGCGATCGACCGGGCCCGCGTGGCGCATGACGTGGCCCGGGCCGCTCGCGACGACCTGGAACGCGCCGCCGAGGTCGATGTGACCGAAGCGTACGAAGCCCATCGCACCGCGCTGCTCACCGCCCGATATGCCGAACAGGGCGTCCGGGTCGCGCAGGAGACCTACCGGGTCCAGCAGGCCCGCTACCGGGCCGGCGCCAGCACCATTCTCGATCTACTCGACGCACAAACCCGGCTGACCGAAGCCGCAGCGGAACTGGTTCAGGCCCGCTACGCGACCCGGTTGGCCTTGGCGGGCCTCGAAGCCCTGATTGGACAACGGTTCCATGATCTTGGGAACTAGCGTGAAACGGTCGGCGATTCTCGCGACGATCCTCGTCGCCGCCTGCTCAGCCGGCGCTGCGAAGCCGGGGCCGGGCGCCGCTGCCGGTGGTCGCGGTGGGCGCCCGACCGGGCCGATGGCGGTTGAGGTAAAGCTGGCCCGGATCGACACGGTGATCGACGCCATTACGGCTACAGGACAGATCGAGGCCCTTCAGGCCGTCGAACTCCGCCCCGAAGTGGACGGCCGGCTGGTCGACATTCTGGTGCGGGAAGGTGCCGAAGTTGCCAAGGGCGAGGCGCTCTTCAAAGTGGACGACGCCGAACTCAAGGCCCAGGTGGCCCGCGCCGAGGCCGACCGGGATCTGGCGGAGCAGGCGCTGGCCCGGACCAATCAGCTCCTGAGCGAGAAGGCCGCCGCGACCGCCGATGTCGAGCGAGCCGAAGCCACCGCCCGCGGCGCCAGGGCGTCCCTCCAGCTCTTGACGGTCCGGCTCCAGCGAACCGTGGTTCGCGCACCGTTCACCGGCGTGGCCGGTGCTCGTTTCGTGAGTGTCGGTGACTACCTCAATAACAGCAGCCGTCTGATCACGCTCCAGACCGTCAATCCCCAGCGGGCCGCGTTCCAGGTTCCCGAACGCTACGCCGAACGGCTCAAGGTCGGCCAGAAGGTCGAGTTCAAGGTCGCGGCGCTCGAGTCCCGTCGTTTCATCGGCACGGTCGACTTCGTCGATCCGCGGGTCCAACTGCCGGCCCGCACCATTACCGTAAAGGCCATCGTGGCCAATCCGCGCCGCGAGCTTCAGGCCGGCATGTTCATCGAAGCCCGCCTCGAGACCATGCGCCGGACCGATGCGGTGGTCGTCCCTGAGGAGGCCATCCTCCAGCTCCCGAGCGGCAACGTCGTTTGGGTGATCGAGGGGGACAAGCCGATTCGCCGCCCCGTTGAACTTGGCGTTCGTGAGCCCGGCTCCGTCGAGATCGTGAAGGGCATCGCCGCCGGCGAGATGGTCGTCGTCGGCGGCGCCGAACGCCTGAACCCGCAGTCCACGGTCAAGGCGACGGTCAAGAAGAGTTGACCTAACGGTCGGTCACGGCCGCGATCAGGTACTCCGTGGTTAATTCCTCACGGAAATTATGCCAGATTCCGTACTGCATGTAGTTGCCGGCGGTGAACACGACCGTCATGTCGAGCTCGGGCAACACGATCAGGAACTGGCCGCCGTTGCCGTTGGCTTCGAACTCATCATAGTCTTGCCCGCCCGCGTTGAGCCGGAATCGGTGCCACGCGTAGCCGTCCGAACCACTTGGTGTGTCGGTCTGATGCCTGACCGAGGCCCGAACCCATCCGGCACTGACGATCCGGCGGCCGTTCCACCGGCCGCCAGCCAGGTAGGTCTGCCCGAACTTGAGCAGATCCCTCGGCCGGAGTCGCACGCCGCCACCGCCGTAGGCGTCGCCTGCCGGCGTCAGGTTGATCCCGTAGTGGTCGATCTGGAGCGGAGCGGCGAGGTGCCGGTCGAAAAATTCCGGAAGCCAAAGGCCCGACGCCCGGCCCACCATGCCAAGAGCCAGGTTCATCCCGCCCGAGCAATAGGCATAGTGAGTCCCGGGCTCGTACTTGAGGCCGAGCGCCAGGATGTACTGGTACCAGGGCGTGGCGTAGGGCGATCCCAGCAGCGCACCCGGCGGCTGAATCCAGAAGGCCCGCATCCGGCCCGCCTTGGGTGCCCGGATCCGGACTTCGCCCCGGCCATCGGCAAAGCGGAGCAGGACAGGGTCCCCTCCAGCCGGGGCGGACGCCGCCGAGCCGCCAATGCGGGCTGTCCAGCCAGGCCCATTGTGCCGCAGCACCAGCGACCCGCGAAGTTCCGGGCCGGAAACCACTTCGCTGGCCCAGAAACCGACGAGCGAGTCGGGGGACTGCGGGGTCTGGGTCGGGGTGAGCCAGAGCAGGAAGGCAAACACGGGTCTCTCCAGGGGAGTGAGTCGTTACAAGCTCGCCCCCAGGACCCATCCGGTCTTGTCCGAACGCAACTTCGTGGTCAGGATGCAACCGGCATCCGGCGGGTCCGCCGGTACGCGCCTGGGGTGGTGGCGTAGGCCCGCTTGAACGCTCGGGTGAAGTGGCTCTGGTCACCGAAGCCGGCTGCGTAGGCAATCTCGCTGAGCGGACGGGGGCTCGTTTCGAGCATCCGCGCGCCTCGCTCAAGGCGGCAATGTCGGAGATAGTCGCCCGGGGTGCATCCGAAATGGCGCCGAAACGCCCGGGCCAGGTGGACTGGATGAACCCCGATCTGTTCCGCCACCATGGCGATCGACATCTCGCGGTTTTCCTGATCGCGAAGCGCCTCGCGAGCCCGGATCAGCCAGGCGGGCGGCGCCCCACGCTCCGGCCGACACCTCGCGGCTGCGAACGCCATCAGCTCGAGACTCAACCCCTCGGCCACGAGCGGCGACGTCGTATCCCAGTGCCGACACTGGTCGGCGAGACGGCGGGCCAGTGCCACTGCTCTCGGCTCGGCAATGCGTCGGGCGTCCGAGGTCAGCGGAACCACCTCGGTCATTTCGGTCATCCTGCTGGCATGGACGGCGATCGAAAAAAACCGGCCCCGATAGCGTCCTTCGTCGGCCTGGAAGTGATCGCGGTGGGTTGTGCCCGGAGGGTTGTAGATCAGCAGGGGCTGCCCGCCGGAGTTGCCCGCACCGGCGGCCTCGGAGACGTAGCGGCCGCTCTGCACCAGAATGAAATGGGCCGTGTCGTGCGCGTGGAGGCCGATGGCCGCGGGGCTCGGCTCATGATGAGCGAGCCGAAAGCCGTGGGCGTGCGCCTCGGGGCCTGTGCGGCCAAAGAACTCGCCATGGGGAAGTCGGGTCAACATGCCTGTGCTACGAGGCGACCGGGAGTCCGGTTTCGGTTGACGGCTTCTCGATCGGTGCCAGATCGGGAAGAATCCATCGCAGCCGGGCCTCGGATGACCAGAGCAGGCCGGCACTGTAGTGGCGGAGCGGGAGCTTGCGGTCGCCGAACGCCTCGTACAACCCGTTGGCCTGGGTCGCGAGCCCTCCCCGCGCCGTGCGGCGCCTGAACTGATCGATCACCGTGAGATAGAACTGCGTAATCGTCTCGTGGTAGCCGCTCGTGGACGTGTCCGCAGTGCCCGTGGCGGCGTTGAACCGCTTGATCGCTTCCGGCATGAGCTCCCGGGCTCGCTCGAGGCCGTGGTGGGTCACCATCCATAGGCCGCCGGCCAGGTGGGCCTGGTGGGTCCAGCCCGCCTTCGGGAGTGTGCCGGCCAGGAAGGCGCCGACCCGCCGTTCCACCGCTTCATCCGTGATGAACGGCCTGCCGACGGGTACCGCTGCATCTTCCTGCATTTGTATAAAACTCCAATATTTTAATCTAAATATTCGATGCTTTACATTAAAATATCAACCAACTATGTTAGCGGCCAGAGAAGTTCAGGGTCCCGGCGCGGTGCCGGTCCTCGTCCAAGCATCCTTGCCCGGAGCCGCCCCAATGACCAGTTCGCTGCGCGACTTTCTTGAGATCCCTTACGACGAGCTCGAGGTCATGAACCTCGAGGCCAAGGCGGACCGGCTCAACCGGGTCAATCCCGCCAAGGTCGCCGACAAGCGGATGAAGTATCTCGCCGAGGAGAAGCGGATCAAGGCCGTGACGGTCTGCTTCACCGACCTCGAAGGCCGAATGCACATGCTGGACTACGACAAGAAGTTCCTCCTCAAATCCGCCGACAATCTGACCTTTGACGGGTCGTCGATCCGGGGCTTCTCTGCTCAGCAGGAGTCCGATCTGCGCCTGGCCATCGACTGGCCCGCCTTCTACTGGTTGCCCTCCGACGTGTTCGGCCCCGGCAAGGTGCTGGTGTTCGGCGAAGTCCTCGAAAAGGACGGCACCCCGTACGTTGGCGACCTCCGCGCCAAGCTCAAGGCCTATCTCGCCAAGCTCTACGAGCGGGACGGCTACGTCTGCAACGCCGCCAACGAGATCGAAGGCTTCCTCTTCAAGGGCCGCGACGCCGAGCGCCACTACCACGAAACCGGCAAATTCGACTTCATCTCGACCGGCGGCTACTACCACTCGCTCCCGACCGACGCCCTCCGGATCTTCATCGACATGGCCGCCGAAGTGCAGCGCGCCATGGGCTTTGCCAACGAGAAGGATCATCCCGAGGTGGCGCCGTCGCAGTTCGAGATGAACTACAGCTACACCGAGGCCAGCATTGCTGCCGACCAGGTACAACTCTACAAGCTGATCTGCCGCCAGGTGGCCGCCAAGCTCGATATGACCGCGAGCTTCCTGCCCAAGCCGGTGACCGGGGTCAACGGGTCCGGGATGCACACCAACCTGTCGATCAGCCAGAAGGGCAAGAACCTGTTCTTCGATCCCAAGGGCCCGGACAAGACTTCGAAGCTTGGCTGGAAGTTCATCGATCGGATCTTGAGCAGCGGCCAGGACATCTGCCTGCTGTTCAACCCGTCGGTCAACGCCTACCGCCGGCTCGATCCGCATTTCGAGGCCCCGAATCAGATCAAAGCCTCCGCGGTCGACCGCGGCTCGATGGTCCGGATCCCGATCGGCAACGAGAAGTCGGCCCGGGTCGAGGTTCGCTCGATCGCGCCGGACGCCAATCCCTACCTGGCGATCTATGCCATGTTCAAGACCGGGCTCGAAGGCCCGATCGAGGCGGCCAACGGTGACAAGAAGCGGGACCGGACCAAGTTCCTGCCGGACAACATCTACGACGCCATCCGGCTGTTCAAGGGCTCCAGGTTCTGCACCGATCTTCTGGGCGAGGTCGTGCACCGCAAGTACGCCGATCTCAAATTGATGCAGGCCGAGCGGTGCCCGAAGGCCCTGGGCGCCCAGATCAAGATTCCGGAAATCCAGTTCCACCACGAGGTCACCAATCAGTACCTCTGGAGCATGTTCTAGCCGATCCGCGCCATAGGCGGAGAGGGCGATCGGGAGGTAGCTTTATCTCCCGACCGCCCTTTTGCCTTTCCGGGGTTCCGAGTGGCCATGTCAGACACAACCCCCATCCCTCCCGATCCGACCCGTGCCGGGCTCCTTGCCCGGCTGGCCGCGCTCGAACGGGCGGCCCGGCCCCTCGAACCGGGGACCGGTCGCCGCAAGATCCTGCGTAACGCGGTCTCCGCCTCGGTCGAACGGTTTCTGAGGCAGATCGAGCATCTCAAGGCCTTCGATGATGCGCCGGACAAGGGCGCCGGACTCCTGACCTCACCGATCGGCGAGCATGGTCTCCCGATTGCCGATGTGATCCGGCTCTTCGAGGACAACGTCGTCCGCCCGGGCTTGAATCCCGCCTCCGGCGGGCATCTCGCCTACGTACCCGGTGGTGGCATCTACCCCGCCGCACTCGGCGATTACCTCGCCGCCGTGTCGAACAAGTACGCCAGCGTGTTTTACGTCGGACCCGGCGCCGTCCGGATGGAGAACATGTTGCTGCGCTGGACGGCGGATCTGGTGGGCTACCCCGCCGGAGCCGCGGGCAACATCGCCTCCGGAGGCAGCATCGCGAGCCTGGTTGCGATCGCCTCCGCGCGCGATGCCCGCGGTCTCAAGGGCGCTGATTTCGCCCGCGCGGTGGTGTATCTCACCGTCCAGGCCCATCACTGCCTGGAGAAGGCACTCCGCATTGCCGGACTCGCCGAGGCGCCGGTGCGCTACATCGCGACTGACGACGGCTCGAGGATGCTCCCATCGGCGCTGGCTGCCGCGATCGCCGCCGATCGGGCCGCGGGGCTCGACCCCTGGCTCATCATCGCGGCCGCCGGCACGACCGACACCGGCGCGGTGGATCCCCTGGACCAGATCGCCACCATCGCCGAGCGGGAGCGTTGCTGGTTCCACGTCGATGCGGCCTATGGGGGATACTTTCTCCTGACCGACCACGGCAAGACCATCCTCAAGGGAATCGAACGCTCCAACTCGGTTGTGCTCGATCCCCACAAGGGACTATTCCTGCCCTACGGGTCCGGGATTGTTCTGGTGCGCGATCCCCGGCCGTTGCTGGCCGCGCATCACTATTTCGGCAACTACATGCAGGACGCCTCGCACGACACCGGGGAAGTCTCTCCCGCCGACGCCTCACCCGAACTGACCAAGCACTTCCGCGCCGTCCGGATGTGGCTCCCTCTCAAGCTGCTTGGCATGAAGCCATTTCGGGCCGCACTCGAGGAAAAACTCCTCCTCGCCCGGTACTTTCGGGACGGCGTCCAGGCGCTTGGCTTCGAGGTCGGCCCGGAACCGGATCTGTCGATCGTGACCTATCGATGGGCGCCCAGGGGCGCCTCGCTCGAAGAGGCCAACCGGCTGAACCAGCGGATCGTCGACCACGTTCGCCACGACGGCCGCGTCTTCATTTCCTCCACCATGATCGACGGACGATTCACCCTCCGGATGGTGGCGCTCGCGTTCCGAACCCACCGGCGAACGATGGACCTGGCCCTCCGGGTGTTGCGGGAGGCGGTGGAGGCGGGAACATGACGTCCCTGTTTGATTCGCTCGGTCTCCTGGTCGGATCGGTCGTCGTCCTGACGATCGTGTACCTGGTCGGCCGATTGATCGGCGGGGCCCGGTTGCCCTGGCTCGGGCCGGTATTGGCCGTGGCGGCCGTCCTGAGCGGGCCGTTCTGGCTTTCCACCGCCTTCGACCGATTCGGCGTGACCGAGCGCGCGGTCGTGGTTCGGCGGTCCGAGTCCATTCGCCGGACCTGGAACGGTGGGTTCGAGCGCCGATTCTCACTGGATCTCAAGTATCCCCGGTCCGACGAGTCGTTCACGGTGCGGGTCGATCAGCGGCACTTCGACCAGGTCGTGTTCGGGGACCCGGTGACCGTTGTGGCCCTCCCGATCCGAAAAAGCTTTGCCCGGCCCGGGTCGATGTCGTCCCGGGAGTGGCTGGCCGTCGTTATGCGCTGGGGGGTCCTGGTCGTCCTCGGGACCTTCGCCGCGTTTGCTGCGGGCCTTGCTCTCTACGGCGGGTCCGGGAGCATCGGAACGATGCGGAAGACCGCGGCGCTGTTCCTTCTCCTGGGTGCCGGATGGACCTGCTATCGTGACAATACGCCCTATGCCGGCTCGGAGATCCCCGAGGCACCGACTCTTGTTGGCGAAGCCCGGGTCCGGGCCGTCCATCGGGTGACCCACGTCGGCTCGAGCACCCGGTCGAGAGGCTGGGGCCTCGCGGCCCCCTATCAACTGGTGGAGCTCGAATTCACGCCCCGGGGTTTTCGGGGATCGGTCGTGGCCGTCGATGCGATCGACGACGCCAGCATTCCCTATCTCGCCCCATCCCAATCGCTGGCCATCACGTACTCACCGGCCAACCCCCGGATCGCCCGCCTCCGCCCCGGCAGCCGCCGGTTCGAAGTCGACAACGGGGCGGTGTTCCGGACCTATTCGCTCCTGGCCCTCCTGGTGGTGGGCGGGATTGTCGTGCTGGTTTGGCTCGCCGGCAGGAATCGTCGCTGATCCTCGGGTTACGCGTTGGCCGCGGCCGGGTATCTTTGGGGAAGCCAATTCTCATCATGTGGGCATGCCATCACCTAACCATCCCGATCTGAGCCGCCGGCACCTGCTGGCGCTGCTGGCCGTATTCTCCCCGGCGGCTGTGCTGGGCCGTCGCCGGGGTCGGCTTGCGGTCCAGGATCTCGATCACGGGATCCTGGATGCGGTTGGCGCCACGGTGTTGCCTTCCGAGCTGGGCGCGGCGGGGATCGGCCCCGTGGTTCGAGGGTTCGAGCGATGGCTGGCCGGCTACCGCGGCGGCGCCGAGCTGCTTCACGGCTACGGGACGGCTGAGATTCAGCGGACCGCGCCGTCGCCGGCTCCGCGTTGGAAGGTCCAGTTGGGAGCCCTCGACGGCCAGGCCCGGCGGCGGTTCGGCCAGCCGTTTGCCAAGGTCGGCGCCGCCGACCAAGCGGCGCTCCTCGCGCCGGCTTTCGAGAACGTAAAGGCCCTGCCCCAACCGGCAGCCGCGCTGCATGTGGCCGTCGGGCTGCTGGCCTGGTGGGCTGCCACGCCGTCGGCGATCGACCTGGCCTATGGCGCCTCGATCGGCCGTTTCAACTGTCGCCCCCTTGATGCCAACCCCGAACGTCCGGTGCCGCTCGGAGTCCCGCGATGACCCGGGTGATCGAGGCTGATGTCTGCATCATCGGGTCCGGTATCACGGCAGCCATGGTGGCCGAGAAGCTGACCGATGAACGGCAGTGCTCCGTCGTGGTCGTGGAAGCGGGCGACGAGTTCGATCCCCTGACGGCGCGGCCCGCGCTTCGTCGCCGGTTTCTCGAATATGGCGAGAGCCCGTGGCGGAATGACCATGTCGCCGGAACCGAGGTGGCCGGCCAGCAGTCCCGCTCGATGATGGTGGGCGGCCTTGCGATGCACTGGGGGGGCGTGACCCCCCGCTGGAGCCCCGAGGACTTCCGGATCAAATCGCTGTACGGGATCCACGAGGATTGGCCCATCGCCTACGAGGAGCTCGACCCTTTCTATCAGGAAGCAGAGGAGCGGCTCGGCATCGCCGGGGAGCAAGGTCCCCCGGAGCTCGATCCCCGGGGCAAGCCCTTCCCGCAGCCGGCGCTCCCACTCACCTGGGGACTGTCCCAGCTTAAGCGGTGGGCCGCTGACGCCGGCATCACCACCTGGAGCCAGCCGTCAGCCAAGAATGCGATCCCCTGGCGAGGGCGCCCCGCCTGCTGCCGCAACGACACCTGTTTCCCGATCTGCCCGATCGGGGCGAAGTATTCTCCGGACTTCACCTGGAACGCGCTGAGGCAATCAGGGCGGGTTCAGCTGTTCTCGCGCACGGTTGTTCGCCGACTCGATGTCGCCGCCGGTTCGGACCGGATCGAACGGGCCCAGGCCGTGTCGCGCGATCGCCCCGGGGAACCGATCGAGCTCCGGGCCAGGACGTTCGTGGTCGCCGCGGGATACCTTTGGAGTTCCCACCTCCTGCTCCTGTCCCGGTCGGCTCGTCACCCCGAGGGAATTGCCAACCGCTCCGGCCTGGTGGGCAAGTATCTCTGCGGCCACCGCAACGTGTCGGCCTATGTCTCGGTCCCGTTTCCACTGTACCCGGGCATGAATGACCAGCACAGCCTGGTCAGCAAACAATTCATGCGGCACCGGACCGGCGGTCCGCGATACCTTCGTCACGACCTTCGGATCTGGGAATCCGACGTCGGTCAGGAGCCGCGAGTTCGCGGTGACGGAGGCAAGCTGTTGTTGGGCGACGACCTGCTGGCGGATTGGCGCCGTCGCGCCGCCACCGGGACAGCAAGGGTACGGTCCTACTACGATGTGATTCCCGACCGGTCGAGTGACCTGACGCTGGACGGTGCCCGCCGGACGCCATGGGGCGATCCGGCCCCGCGCCTCGCCTGGCGCGACGCGCCGGTGTCCCGGGAACTGCGCGCGCCCAGCGAACAACACCTCCGTGAACTGTTCGAGCGGCTGGCCCGGGCCGGCAACGGCCGAGTCCTCTCCACCGGTACGGACAAATTCCAGGACCATCCCGCCGGGGGATGCCGGATGGGCGCCGATCCGGCTCAGAGCGTCACCGATGCCTGGGGCCGAACTCACGATCATGAGAACCTGTTCGTCGTGGGTGCTCCCACCTGTGTCAGTGCCAGTTCCGCGAACGGGACCCTGACCTTCGCCGCACTCTCGCTGCGATCGGCGTCCGCCATCGGCCGGATGTTGCCGGCCCGCGCTACCTGAAGGAGCCGAGATGCCAAGCTTGTCTGCCGTGCTGATCCTCGTCGCCGGTCTGGCGCTTTCCGGTCCACTCGTCGCCCAGGAGCCGGGAGGGCCGATCAGCATCTACGCGGCCCGGGTCCTCGACGGGAAGGGCGGAGTGATGAAGAATGCCACCGTGATCGTCGATGGCGGACGCATTCTCCGAGTGGAACCGCGGCGAGTCGAGCGGCCGACCTTCGAATTTCCGGGTGGAACCCTCCTCCCCGGCCTGATTGACGCCCACGTGCATATTGGTGCCTACGTGAACCGGCAGGGACGGATGCATGCCGCTGGCGATGGCGATACCCCGGCGGCGGTCGCACTGTCGGCGGCCGCGAACCTCGATCGAACCCTGGCTGCCGGCTTCACCACTGTCGCGAGCATCGGTGAAAGTGACGATCGCGATATCCGGGACTGGGTCGATCGTGGTGGGCTGCCCGGCCCCCGGGTCCTCACCACACTCGATCCGATCACCGACGCCCGCCTCAGCAGCGATGAACTTCGCGCCGAGGTTCGCAAGCGGATCGAAGCCGGAGCGAACTTGATCAAGCTGTTCGCCTCGAAGAGCATTCGCGAGGGCGGCACCCAGACCATGTCGGAGGACCAGCTCCGCGCGGCCTGTGACGAGGCCCGGGCCCATGGCGTCCTCACGATCGTCCATGCCCACAGCGCCGAAAGCATGCGTGCGGCGTCACTGGCCGGGTGCCATCAGATCGAGCACGGCGTGTTCGCGACCCAGGCCGTGCTCGATCTGATGGCGAAAGAAGGAACCTATTTCGATCCGCAGTGTGCCCTGGTGTTCCGGAACTATCTCGACAACCGAACGCGGTTTCAGGGAATCGGCAATTTCACGGAAGAAGGTTTTGCCTCCATGGAACGGGCCATTCCTCTCGCCACTGCCGTGATCCGGAGCGCGATCGCCACCCCCGGTCTCAAACTCGCCTACGGCACTGATGCCGTGGCCGGTGCCCACGGTCGGAACGCGGAAGACCTTGTCTGCCGAGTCCGGCAGGCCGGCCAGAAGCCGATGGACGCACTGGTCGCGGCGACCTCGGTGAACGCCCGGGCGCTTGGTATCGACAAGGAAACCGGATCGATCGGTCCCGGCCTCGCCGCCGATCTGATCGTGATGCAAGGCAACCCTCTCGACGACATTGCCGCGGTGGGCCGCGTGGTGTTTGTGATGCGAGGTGGCCGGGTTTTCCGTCATGATCCCACGTTGGCAGGGAACAGGGCCCTTCGGTGATGGAGGGAAGCTGGGTCGGGTTCGCGGCGGCCGCCACCGGCCTGGTCGGTGGATGGTGGCTCCGGTCGCGCCGGGCGGAGCAGGATCGTGTTCACGCCGAGACCGAGCGGCGGCGCGAAATCGAACGGGCCCAGGCGGAGTCCGCCGTCGCCGATCGGGAACTGGAACGCCTGGCCGGCACCGAGCGCGAGCTGCGCCGCGATCTCGACGCCTCCGCGACCACCATTGATGCGCTCCGGACGGAGATCGAGAGCCACACCCGGGGGTTGAAGGAGGCCCGTCAATCCCGCGAAGCCTTGCGGGAGCAAACCACGCAGCTCACCGGTGAACTCGAAACCGCCAAGGCAAAATGGGCCGAGGCCTCGGCGGCCGTCGAGGGAGTGGTCGAACGGGACCGGGAAGTCCGGATGCTGACCGAGAGCATCGCCGGCATTGCGGTCCGGATCGATCAAGCGGTCGCGAGCCGGAACGCGGCGGACGCCGATCGCACCCGGGCGGTACTCCAGCTTGAGACTCTCGAGCGACAAGTCCGGGACACGGCGGCCGCGGCCCGGGTCGAACGGGAGCGCGCCGACGCCTCCCGGGCTCTCCAGGCCGCCGCAATCACCGATCTCAAGCGGCAGCTGGCAGAAGCCGCCGCAGCGCAGGCTTCAAGCGAGCCGAAGTGGGCGGCTGATCGTGACGGGCGGGTCCGGGCCGAGCAGCGGGCCGCAGAGTTCGAAGCTCGCATCCGCCAGTCAGAAGTTGCCCACCAGCAGGCCCTCGCCGATCTCCAGGCCGAACTTGGCTCGGCCCGGGCCCAGGCCGAACGCCTCGAGCCGCTGCGGCGCCAGGTGGAAGACCGGGAAGCCCTCGTCCGGTCGATCGCCCGCGAACGGGACGACGCCACGGCAGGTCTCATCCGCCGGGAACGGGAGCTGCTTGGTAGCGTTGAAACGCTCCAGGCCAGAATTGGGGAGTTGCTGGGGCTTGAGCCGGCCCTCCGGCGCGTCGAGGCGGACCTGGAGCAGGCCCGGGTGCGACTGGCGGAGGTGGAGCGGGATCGGGATCGCATCCACACGGAGCAGGAGCGGGCCGCGGCTCAGATTGCGAGTCTTCGTTCCGAGGTCCGGGACCGGGACGCCCGTTTCCGCCTGCTCCTGACCGATCGGCGCGCCACGGTTGAAGCAAGTCAGGGTGAAGTGGCCCGGCTCAAGGATATGGTGTCCGCCTCCCGGCGCCGGGGCGCCGGATCGAGTGACGATTTGAAGCGGATCTCCGGGATCGGTCCCTCGCTTGAACGGATTCTGCGGAAGCAGGGTGTCCATTCATTCCGCCAGATCGCGCTCTGGACCGAGGCCGACATCGAACAGATCTCCCGGGAACTCGGGGTCTTCAGGAACCGGATCCAGAGGGATGGTTGGATCGACCAGGCCCGGCGTGAGCACGAGCGGGCCTACGGCAAACCGGTCGAGCAATGACCGCCGGGACGCTCTATATTTGCGGCATGTCCAAGTCGATTCGCGCGGCCGTCGTGGCCGCGGCCTACCTAACGCTCGCCTCCTGCTCCTCCGGTGCCGGGGCCAGCCGCGTTTTTGTGACTCCGGAATCCGGCGAGCGCCATCTCACCAGGATTCGCCAGTTGACGTTCAGCGGCAACAATGCCGAGTCGTATTTCTCCTCCGACGGGAAGAAGCTGATCTTCCAGCGCCAGGAGCAGGTCGAGCAGGGCTGCGACCAGGAATACATCATGAACATCGATGGTTCCGGCATGCGGCGGATCTCCAACGGTTGGGGGCGGACCACGTGCGGGTTCTTCTATGCCGGGAACGAACGGGTGCTCTACAGTTCGACTTTCCAGCACGACAAGGCCTGCCCGGCCCCGCCCGATCAGTCCATGGGCTACGTCTGGCCCCTCGGTCATCTCGAGGTCTTTACATCGAAGCTCGATGTCTCGGATCTGAAGCAGCTGACCAGTAATGGCGCCTATAACGCCGAATCGACCGTATCTCCGGACGGCAAGACGATCATCTTCACGTCCACCAAGGACGGAGATATCGAGTTGTACACGATGAACGTCGACGGCACCAACGTCCGCCGGATCACCAACCGCGTCGGCTATGACGGCGGGGCGTTTTTCTCGCCGGACGGCACGATGATTGTGTGGCGGGCGGGATACCCGACGACCGCCAAGGACTCCGCCGATTACCTGGGACTCCTTGCCAAGCGGATGGTTCGCCCGGCCCGGGTCGAAGTCTGGGTGGCCAACGCCGACGGCTCGAACCCTAGACAGATTACCCGTTTGGGCGGGGCCAATTTCGCGCCCTTCTTCCACCCCGACGGCAAGCGGATCATTTTTTCGTCGAACTACGAGAATCCCCGCAGCGGCAAGTTTGATCTGTTCCTGGTGAACATCGACGGGACCGGTCTCGAGCGCGTCACGACGTACGACGATTTTGACAGCTTCCCGATGTGGACCCCCGATGGGAAGAAACTGGTCTGGGCCTCCAACCGGAACGGCCGCAAGGCCCACGAAACCAATCTCTTCATCGCGGACTGGGTGGACTGACCGATCATGAAATCCTTTGTCCGCTGGTTGTGGGATTGGGTCAAGTCGATCGGGGTGGCGCTGGTCGTCTGGTTCTTCCTCAGAACTTTTCTGGTCGAGGCGTTCCGGATCCCGTCGGGGAGCATGGAAAACACCCTGCTGGTGGGTGATTTTCTGTTCGTCAACAAGCTCCTTTACGGGGCGGAGATTCCACTCTTCCACAAGCGGCTCCCGCCGGTGCGCGAGCCGATCCGTGGTGAGATCCTGGTGTTCGACTCGGTCGAGCAGGAGGACCTCAAGGTCGTCAAACGCCTGATTGGAGTTCCGGGCGACACCCTGTCCATGGAACGCGCGCAGCTGTTCCGGAACGGCGCCAAGGTGGAAGAACCCTGGGTGATCCGGACCGATACCACCGCCAATGCGGACCCGGCGGGCCGGGCCCAGATGCGCCGCTGGCAGATCCAGCACTATGTCGGCCGACAGCCGGACAGCTACGCGCCGGACCTCAACAACTGGGGACCCATCGTGGTGCCGCGCGATTCGTTCTTCATGATGGGGGACAATCGCGACGGATCGTACGACGGCCGGTACTGGGGTTTCCTGCCCAGGGCGAACGTTCGCGGGCGGCCGCTGATCGTCTACTTCAGCTTCAATCCGGATACCTACAAACCACTCCCGTTTCTGACCAACGTTCGGTGGGGCCGGCTCTTCGCTCTTCCGCACTGATCAACCCTCACCTCCACCCGGGTGAGGCAATTTCGGTATATATTCGGGTAGTTTGAGATGAAACTACTATCGATGCCTAACGATCTTTCTTGCCAAGCCGCGTTCCTGATGGTACAATGACCGCCGGCCCGACCTAACGTCGGGATCATCGGGGGAGCGTACTGTGGCAACTGAACTCGGCGGAATGCAGGTGACATCGTTGCTGGAGGCGCTGCCCGGGATCGCGGCGGTGCTCCGGAACCCGGTGGCGGACGCCTTCGTCGGACTGATCAAGGCTGGCGCCCGGATCACCGAATTCAAGACCAGCGATGCCGAGGAGATCCTCCGCTATGCGGTCCGGCGGACCCTGATGACCCAGGACGAAACCGATCGGGTACTGGCAGAGGTTCGGGAGGCCACCGAACGACGAGCCGAGAAGGCGGCCGAGCGGGAGCGGGGGAAGGCGGCCAAGAAAGCGGCGGCGCCGGTCAAGGTGAAGGCCAAGGCCAAGCCCCCGGCCAGGAAGCCAGCCAAGCCGGCCAAGAAGAAGAAGTAACAGAGGACGTCGCGGCCGCCGGCCCCCGGATTCAATTCCCGGCCAGCCGGTCCAGCACCTCTCCATCGACCAGGCTCACCGTTACCTCGTAACGGCCTCGTTCGTTCCGTCCGGCCAGTTTGAGCATTCGTCCCGCCCGGATCCACTGGAAGCTATCGAGGTTGGCCAGGTGCTTCAGATTTGGCCGCCCCAGGCGCGTGGTCCACGCGTCCCGGAGACCGCCGAACCCTCGTGCGTCCGTGGACGTCCGTAGCAATAGCAGGCCTACGGTACCGTCCACGACACTGGCCGTCAGTACCCAGTTCCGACGGTCCGGTGTCCGGGTCAGCGTGGCCGTGCATTCGGCGACCCGGCGATCGACCGGCGAGGCCTTGCACCCCGGCTTGCCGCCTATTTTCGCCAGAGCGTCTTGCATAGCCGTAAAGGGGCCACCCGGGGCGAGTCCGAACACTTCGAGTGCCGGGTCCTGAGCCGGAGCGCGAGAAGCGGATGCGGTGAAAGAAGCTAGCCAGATCAACGGGACGGCAATGGTTCGAAGGCTCATGACGGACAGGCTCTCGGCGATGGGAACGCCACCTTGGGGAGCCAGAACCGTGCCGCTCCCCGCAGCGGCGTGCCCGCCGCAAACTCAGTTCGAAAGGGCTGTCAGCTCGCTCGCCGGACGTTGCTCGCCTGAGGTCCCTTCGACCCCTCCGCTACTTCGAACTCGACCTGATCACCCTCGGCCAACGACCGAAAGCCGTCCATCATGATCGCGGTGTGGTGGACGAACACGTCCTTGCCGCCGTCCTGAGCGATGAAGCCGAAGCCCTTCGCATCATTGAACCACTTGACGGTACCTTTCGCCATCGTTCCTGACCTCATACGCTGGGAGCCGGAGTCGGCTCGGGAATATCGCCTGGCCCGAAAGAGCTGCCGGGCGAACAAACGGGGCCGCTGGGGAGCGGCAGCGCAGTTGATGCAGACCGCTGTGGTGGGCCCACCCCGGAGGGGGCCCTCGACTATTGTCAGGTCCGGTTCGATTTTTGTCAATATCGGCCGCGACCCGGTGCCCGGTCGGCCGCGTGGGGGCCGGTGGACCCCGAAACGGCCCGGCCCGGCCTTAACGAGAGGAGCATGCGCATGTACGCGTTGTTGATCGCCCTCATGACTTGGCAGCAGCCCGCCGGTTCGGTGACCCGAGTGATCATCGAACCGGGCAACGCGCGAATCTCGATCGGCGACACGCTTCGCCTGAGCGCCCGCGCCCTCGACGCCGAAGGGCGCGCCGTAGCCGGGGCCGTGGTCCAGTGGTTCCAGCCCGGCGGCCGCTTCGAGGGTGCGGTCGACTCCACGGGGCTTGTGACCGGCGGAGCGACCGGCACCATCGTCGTGGCCGCGGTGGTGCGGGTGCCCGGTGCCCGGCCGGTCACCGCGACGGCCGAAGTCGTGGTGCTTCCGCTTCCGGTGAGCCGAATCGCGGTGGAGCCGGCCGTGACCGCGATGGTGGTCGGACAGAGCGTTACGCTCCGCGCCACCCCCTTCGCGTCCAACGACGACCAGCGCGCCGATCCGGTCGCCTGGTCGAGCGACAACCCCGCGATCCTGACTGTGGCTCCGTCAGGACGGGTGACCGCGCGCGCAGCCGGCAAGGCGGCGGTGATCGCGAGGGTGGGGCGCATCGAACAGGCGATTCCGGTGGTGGTCGGTCCGAACCTGATCCGGACCATCGCCGTGGAACCGGCCCGGGCCCGGGCCCGGACGGGTGACGTCCTCCGCTTCTCGGTCTCCGGGCAGGGCGCGGCAGGCGCACGGACGGCCCGGCTCCAGCCGGAGTGGTCGATCACCCCGGGGAACGCCCAGATCGACGCCGATGGCGCCTTCGTCGCCGACCTTCCGGGCACCTACCAGGTCTTCGCGTCGTTCGCCGGCAAGATGGCCGAGGCGCTGGTGGAAATTGCACCGCGGGACGTGGTCCGACCCATCAAGGTGATGGGCCGGCTTCCCCTGAGCATGATGACCACCGAGTTCTGGCTCCATCCGAACGGCAAGAACGGCTACCTCGGGAGCGCCGGATTGACCGGCGTCGGCGGCGACAAGCTGTACGCGGTCGACGTCAGCGACCCCGCCCACCCCAGGTTCACCGACTCGCTGACGGTCGACGCCCGGATCATCAACGACGTGATGGCAACCGAGGACGGGAAGTACGCCGTCATGACCCGCGAACAGGCCTCGAATCGGAAGAATGGGATCGTGATCCTCTCGCTCGAGGACCCGGCTCATCCCAAGCCGATCGCCGATTTCACCGAGACCGTGAGTGGCGGCGTTCACAGCACCTACGTCTACAAAGGCTACGTCTACCTCACCGACGACGCGACCGGCTCGATGCGGGTGATCGACATCCGCGACCCCTATCACCCGAAACAGGTGGCGCGGTGGGAAACGCCGCCGCCGGCGGCGGGGCGAACGGTGCACGATATCGACGTCAAGGAGGGCCTGGCCTATCTGAGCTACTGGAACGACGGCCTGATCATCCTCGATGTCGGCAACGGGGTGAAAGGCGGCAGTCCGGAGAATCCGGTTTTCGTCTCGCAGTTCAAGTACGACCTCAATGCGCTCTACCGCGAGGTGGAAGCGGTGGGAGGCCCGGGGTTCATCCGGGGTACGCATACGTCGTGGCGGCAGGGCAGGTACGTCTTCGTTGCCGACGAAGTTTTCCCGGCCAAGGCGGTTGGTCAGGGGGTGCCGGGGTTCGGCCGGGCCTACGGCCGGATGCAAGTGGTCGATGTCTCGGATATCACGAAGCCCAGGAGTGTGGCCTGGTACGAGAGCGGTGACGGCGGAAGCCACAACATCTGGGTCGCGGGCGACACGCTTTTTCTCGGCGACTACCAAGGGGGGCTCAGGGTGCTCGATGTGTCCGGGGAACTCAAGGGTGATCTGCTACGCCAGGGCCGGGTGATCGGCACGGTGACCACCGGCGACAAGGCGGGGCACATCCCGAACGTGGCCGGAGCCTGGGGCGCGGTGTATCGCAACGGGAACATCTACGTGCCTGACGTGAACTCCGGGCTCTGGATTCTCCAGATCGAGCCGAAGCGGCAGCTTACGCCCTAGGCCTAACGACAGTACTTTTGGGCCATGTCCTCCGCGCCGCCCAGTCTCGTCATCCGGACCTTTCTCGATCGTGCGGAAGGCCTGGCTCATTTCGTTCTCCGGGCCGGTGAGGCGCCGCGCCTGATCGCGTTCGACGACGCGGCGGGATGTCCGATCGAGACGGCGCTCGCGGCGCTCGAATGGACTGGCGCGGTCGGTATCCTTCCTGACGACGACATGATCCAGGCGGTCCGGCTGACCAGCGAGACCGCCGCTGCCGTGGTCGAGCGGAAGACGCCCGGGGGGCGTCAGTACGTTTACCTTGGCCCTCGGCTCGACGCCCCGCCGATGGATGTATTCGAGGGGCGGGTGCTGTTCGATGAACCCGGGGTCAAGGCCGTCGAGTTCTCCCAGCGGGCCCATGCTCTGGCCCATTTCCTCAGGGCCACGAGCGGCGCTGGGGCACTGTTGGCGCTCCTCGGCCGCCGGGCGCCGGAGGTCCGCCACATTCGCCGCTGGTTCCGGCCGATTGTCGAGGAATTGGACGGGCACCGCCTCTGGATCGGAGGATGGTTCGCCGCCAGTTCCGCCGGCGCATTGTTCGCCTCCGGCGATCAGGAACCACAGTTTCGTTACATCGAGGTCGGCCTCGAACCGTAGTTTTCGGGCCGGATCCGTGTGGATACACGGTTTCCACAATTGTGCGGAACTTCGCTAACGCAATGGTGGTAACGGTATTCCGGTAGCGTTGTTCCCCACTTTCAGAACACGTAACCCGAATAAAATCAGGCACTTGCGGTGTTTGATCATGGCTCCGATCTTGTCGGAGGGGGCACCAATCAAATGGCGGCCGCCCGCCCCGATCTGGCGCCTCGGGGTGCTGTGTGAGGGATCGGTCTCTGGGCTTAGATCCGATTCGCAGCGCCTGAGGATCCTCGGCAACGAGCCCTCCAGTGGAACGGCCGAGACAGGCTCACCCCTGTGCGGCCGTTCTCGTTTCCAGTCAGTACAAGTTTCGTCCCCTCGAGCGTCCTATTGAAGTACCTTCGGACACCTCAAGGACCGATATGACTACCACGATGGCGCCGGCCACCGGCCGCAAGCTCAGTCTGATGATTGCAAGTGACCGGGAGGTGTTGACCCGATCCCTCGCCGAATCGGCCCGGTCCCAGGGCCACCATATTGTAGTTCAGGAAGAGGCGGCGGCAGTGGTCGACGCCCTGGCCACCCCCGGCCTCGACGCCATCGTGCTCGACACGGATCTGCCGGGGGTCGACTGGCACCAACTCCGGGCGGCGCTGGCTCCAAACCGTCCAGCCGTTCCCGAGCCGATCGATGCTGTGGAACGGCGCCACATTGCGACCACCCTCCGCTTTACGCACGGCAACCGCCGAAATGCCGCCCAACTGCTCGGCATTGCCCGTTCGACCCTGTTGGCCAAGATTCGCAAATACGGGCTCGACCGGGACGAGTCGGCTAGTTCACCCTGATTCGCCCGAGCCGGGACAGGATCAACCGTCGCTGAACGGCTCCCCGGCTGAACAGATGGGTGACGTTGGCCGCGCCGGCGGCCACGCCCGACGCCTCGAACACCGCCACATGCCGCGTAGGTGACAGCTGCACGCCAAGGGCGGCCGGGCCCGGCCCCCGGCGCAGGACTGCCGAGTCGGCCGGTCCGGTGGTTACGATGACCGAGTCGGTCGCGATTGTCACGGTCACCGTTCGTCCCAGGGCCACGGCTGCTGCCTGCGCCAGGCGGTAGGCATTCAGGGCCTCCGACTCGGCGGTCTCGACCCGGGCCCGATCCGCGTCAGCCGACCAGGGCCTGATCACCGTCGCGGCCATCACGCCGATGATGCTCGCCGCCAGCAGGGTCTCCAGAATCGTCATGCCACGTCCCCCATTTGTTGGAGACGCCAATCTTGCCCGAATCGGGGCGATCGACTAACCGAATTTTCTCGTCCCGGTTCCGGTTTCTGCGAAACCTCGCGAATGCTCTATCTTTCCGGGGTGGTGCTCGTCGGTGAGCACCCGTGTACGCTCACATTCGGGGGTAGCCAGGCCATGGGCACGCTGATCTTTCTTGCCGCCGTCGTCGTCGTAGCGCTGTGGGTGGTCGGCGCCTACAACGGGCTCATTGCACTCAAGAATCGGGTGCTGAACGCCTGGAAGCAGATCGATGTGCAGTTGAAGCGCCGGCACGATCTGATTCCGAATCTGATCGAGACTGTGAAAGGGGCCATGAACTTCGAGAAGGGGACCCTCGAAGCCGTCATCGCCGCCCGGAACAAAGCCGTGAGTGCTCAGGGCGTGGCCGCCACGGGCAAAGCCGAAGGCGAGCTGACGCAGGCGCTCGGCCGTCTGTTCGCGCTGACCGAATCGTATCCGGATCTCAAGGCGACGAGCAACGTGGCCCAGCTCCAGGAAGAGCTCACCAGCACCGAGAACAAGATTGCCTTCGCCCGTCAGCTCTACAACGACGAGGCGACCCTCTACAACACCAAGCAGGCCCAGTTCCCGACCAACATGGTGGCCGGTCTCGCCAAGGCGACCCCGGCCGAACTGTGGGAGATCGAAGACGCAGCGGAGCGAGCCGTGCCCAAGGTGGATTTCGGGTTCAACAAGCCGTCGTAAGTTGGCGTGAGCGTCGGTCTTTTCGAGCAGCAGGCGGCGAACGAGCGTCAACCTGGCTGGCTCACCTCCGGCTTGGCAGCTTTCAGCGCCTGGGTCGGATTCGGGATCCGGCTCAGGCGCATTCCCCTCCGGCAACAGAAGGCAGCCGCCTGACTCCAAACGGCCCGCGAGGGTGTATGCTTCCAGGCGAACGTTGGTGACGGGAATCCCATCCTGGCCGGTCACGGTTGCCGTTGTTCTTGCGGTGCTCGCGCTGGCTCTCTGGCTTGCCCGGCGCGCGCTGCGGGGCTGGGGCCGGAGAACAGTGCTCGAGTTCCGCGGGCGGGTCGACCGCTACAAACTCACGGCCACGAGCCGGGTCAAGGCTGAACTTGGGGCCGATCCGGTGATCCGGGAGGCGATTGCCCGCCATGCCGCCGCGCACCAATTGGCCCCCGAGCGGGTCGAGGCGATGGTCCGTGAATACATCCGCGAGATCGTGCCGTTCTTCAATGTGCTGTCCTACTACAAGCTCGGCTACAATCTCTCCAAGTTGCTGACCCGGCTGTTCTACAAGGTGACGGTCGAGTATCACGACCACCGCGCGCTGAGCCGGATTCCCAGAAAAGATGTCGTGGTATATCTGGTGAACCATCGGTCCAACATGGACTACGTGGTGGTCACCTATGTGCTGGCCCAGGTCGTGAGCATCAGCTATGCCGTCGGGGAGTGGGCCAGGACGTGGCCGCTTGAATACATCTTCAAGAGTTTCGGGAGTTACTTCATCCGGCGGAAATTCCGCGACCCCCTGTACCATGTCGTGCTGGAGCGGTACGTCCAGCTGATCACCAGGAACAGGGTAACCCAGGGGATCTTTCCCGAAGGGGGGCTGAGCCGCGACGGGACGCTGCGTCCGGCCAAGATCGGCCTCCTGGATTATATCGTCGGTACTCTTCGCGATCCCGGCTTCGACGGCGATCTCTGGCTGGTGCCGGTGGCGATCAACTACGATCGGGTCCTGGAAGACCGGACCCTGACGCGGGAGTTGGTGACCGACGTTCCGCGGCCGTCGTACCTCAAGCAGCTGGCCGGGTGGGTCGGCTTCGCGTTCTGGAACGGCTTCCTCATCCTCACAGGACAGAAACAGCGCTACGGCCGGGTCGCGGTGAATTTCGATGCCCCGATCTCGGTCCGGGCCTGGCTCGCTGGCGAGCGCCCGGATCTTTTGACGACGTCGCGGGACGAGCGCCTGCCGGCGATCCAGCGGCTTGCGGATCTGGTCATGGCCCGGGCTGGTGCCGTGATTCCGGTGACGCCGGTGCCCCTCGTGGCGACGGCGCTGCTCTCGTTCCATTCGAGCGCGGTGCCGATGGACGCCCTCTGGGACCGCATGGCGGAACTCAAGGACCACCTCAAGGACACCAACGCCAAGATGGTGCGGTCTGAACTTGGGGTGACGGAGGTTTGGGAGCGGGCCTGGCGGACCTTCCGGGCTCGTCGCTGGGTCCACCGGGACGGGAGGAATCTGGTGATCCTGCCCAGTGCGCGACCGCTGCTGGAGTATTACGCCAACTCGATCGTGCATCTGCTGCCGGCGGCAACGGGATGGGAGCTGACCCCGGCAGAGGGTGACGATCTGTCGCTCCCGCGGCTCGGCCGGCAGCCTCATTAGGCGATTACCGCTGAAGCCGTGCGGCGACCGCGGAAAGGAGTTCTTCGGAGAGCGTGGCGGGATCGAATGGCAAGGGAAGAACCCGGTCGGCACCGGCGCTCTGAGCGGCCGTGGTATCCCCGGCGACCAGCGCGACGAGGGCGTAGTCGCGAATCGGGGTCGGGATGAAACCGCTGAAGGCCTGGGCCGGTTCCGACGCGCCGGGCGCCGAGACCACCACCAGGGTAACGCCGAGGCGGCCGGCTCCGGTCGTGAGTTCGCGGGCTGATGCCACCCGTTCAACCGTGAACCCCTCGTGGCGAAGGATCAGCGCGGCGAGCCGGGCCGTGGCCTCGTCGGCGATCCAGAGCAGCGCCCGGCCCTGGTGGTTGACGCCCGCCTCGGCGGCGCTCCCGAGGTTGATCATCCGCAGTCCCGCCAGATAGTCCTCGCTCGATGCCTGCCGGAGATCGCCGGCCTTCTTGATGATATCGCGGATCCGGAGCAGGCTCTCCCGGACCGAGGCCAGCCCGTCGCGCCGATCTCCGTCGATGCTCCGGTCCGCCAGGAGCAACTCCACCTCGGCGGACGCACTCATCAGCGGATTGTTGATTTCGTGGTGCAGCGTGACCGTCATTTCGCCGATCGCCGCAAGCCGTTCGGCTCGCACCAGCTCACGCTCGACCGCAGTCTGGGCTTCTTCGAGTGCCCGATGGCGGCGGACCCGTTCGACGATCTGGGGCAGGAGCTCGCGGAGCTGTCCGTCCTGGACCAGGTTGTCGTCCGCACCGGCCCGGTGGGCCGCGGCGGCCAGCGTTTCGTTGCCCTCGCCGGTGACCAGGACAACTGAAGGCGGACTTGGCCGGCCAATCAGACGCGGCAGCAAGTCGATGCCGGTGCCGTCGGGGAGCTGGTAGTCGAGAAGGATGAGGTCGGCCTCGCCGGCGTGGGCAAGGGCTTCCGCGGCGGAAGTGCAGGTGGTGACGCGCTGGTAGCCGCCGGCCTGGAGCAGTTTTCGAGTCAGGGCCACCATCGCAGGGTCGTCATCGACGACAAGGACCCGGAGGGCGGCCGGATCAGCCACGCGAGTCGTCGAGGAAGATCAGCGCTTCGCGCCGGGCGACAACGGCCTGAAGGGCGCGGTGCACCTGGGGGTCGAGCACGGTGCCGACGAGATCGCGAAGCCGTTCGATCGCGAGTTCCGGCACCATCTTTTCCTGGTAGGGCCGGGAGGTGGTCAAGGCGTCGTAGATCTCCACCGCGCCGATGATCCGGGCGCCGACCGGGATCTGCTCCGCAGCGATGCCGTCCGGGTAGCCTTTGCCGTCCCACCGTTCGTGGTGGCTGCGGACCACGCTGATGATGTGCTTCAGGTGGGAGAGCGGGGCCAGGATCTGCGACCCGGTCACCGTGTGATTCTTGACGTGCTCGAACTCTTCGTCCGTAAGGGGGCCCTGTTTATTCAGGATCTCCTCCCGAATTCCGATCTTGCCGATGTCATGGAGCCGGCCCGCCGTCCGGACGAGTTCAACGTCCTCCTCGTCGAGTCCCATTTCCGAGGCCACGGTGGCCGCGAGGTCGGCGACCCGGGCGGAATGGCCGCGGAGGTAGGGGTCTTTCGCTTCGAGCGCGTTCACGAGCGCCTCGAGCGTCGCGACCGAGATCCGCTCGAGGTTGGCGCGCTCCATCCGGAGCTCCGCGGTGCGGATCGCCACTTCTTCCTTGAGCCAGTGATTGATCTGCTGGCTCTCGATCATGGTGTCACGGCGGCGGAGGGCCCGCTGGATGGCGCGATGCAGATCGGTCAAGTCGACCGGCTTGGTCAGGTAGTCCATCGCGCCGCGCTGCATGCAGAGGGCGGCGCTGGCGGCGTCGTTCACCGCGGTCAGCATCAGGATCGCGGCGTTAGGCTCGATCTCGAGAATCCGGGGCACGAGATCCACGCCGTTGGCGTCGGGCATCCGGACGTCGAGGAGTACGCAGGCGACCTTGCTCCGGTGGAGCATGTCGATCGCTTCGGCGCCATTGCCGACGGTCAGTACTTCGTACTGCTGCTGGGACAGGAACCGTTTCAGGGCGTTCCGGATCGGCTCCTCGTCGTCGACGACGAGGATGGTGACCGGTCCCTTGGGCGCGTTGTTGAACTGGTACGGCGCCACGTTCGGCTCCACCAAGCGAGGGTCCTTTGTCGGAGGGCTTAACTATATGAATCTGTGACGGTTGCCCGCATCCGGCAAGACCGGCGCGGGCAGTGGGCACCTCATCCGATGAACTGAACGTCCACGTGGTGGGGGATGATCCCCGCCTGGTGGCCTCGCTCGAGCAGCAGGCGGACCGCCTGGCGGCCGCGGTCACCGTAGTCGACAGTCCAGTGATTGACGTACATGCCGACGAAGGTGTCCATGCGCTCGTCGGAGATGCCCCGATTGAACTGTTTGGCATGGACCAGCGCACTCTGGCGATGGGCCAGCGAGAACTCGATCGATGCCTTGAGGTCGCGGGCTACCTGGTCCATGACCGCGGGCCCGAGGTCGCGCCGGACGACGTTGCCACCGAGGGGGAGCGGGAGGCCGGTCTCCGCCGACCACCAGGCGCCCATGTCGTCCCAGAGGTGGAGGCCCTGGTCCGCGTAGGTGAGCTGGCCCTCGTGGATCAGGAGCCCGACGGGCACGTCACCGTTCAAGACCGCGTCTTCGATCTGGTCGAACGGCATCACCACCGGTTCGAAATCCGGCTGGTAGAGTCGGAGCGAGAGGTAGGCTGTGGTCATGGTCCCCGGGATCGCGATCCGGGTGCCCGCCAGCGCCCGCCTCGGGTCGGCCGGCCGGGGCGCCTTTGATACCAGCCGTGGCCCATAGCCATCGCCCATCGAACAGCCGCTCGACAGCAGGGCGTATTGATCGGCGAGATAGGCGTAGGCATGGATCGAAACGGCGGTGACCTCGAGCTCGCCCTTGAGGGCCCGACGGTTCAGGGTCTCGATGTCCTGGAGCTCGTGAGTGTACTCGAGCGCCCCGGTGTCGATCTGTCCCGACGAAAGGGCGTAAAACATGAAAGCGTCGTCGGAATCGGGCGAATGGGCGACACGGATCAGCATGGAGTCGTTCGAGTGGAGGCGATGGGTCAGGGACGCCGGGCGAGTGCCCGGGCCCGGAAATCGTCGAGGACCGGCTTGTGCTCGGAATATTCCTGGCGGTCGGCCTTGATCTCGGCGTCGTAGGCCGCGAGAAAGCCGCGGTAGGCTGTGGTGAGTGCGGCCTGGTCCTTCAGCTGTTCGGCCGCCTCGCCCCGGATCACGAAGGCAAGCAGGTGCTTCGGCTGTCCGGTCAGCATCGTGTCGGCCAATGCCTTGGCCTCGGGGAACTGACCGAGAACCAGGTGGATCATGGCCGCGTGGTAGCGGGCGTCGGTATCGATCCGGTCGAGTTGCTGGTAGGCGCCGAGCGCCATTGGCGAGAACATCGCGACCGTGTCGGGTGACTGGGACTCGGCGGCGCGGATCACCCGGTCGAAAAGCCGGTCGAAGCGCTCGCGGGGGGTGAGCTTGGTGATGTCCGGGGCGCGGACCGTGCCGGAGGGGCCGGCGTTACCGGCGTTGCCCATCGATGGCGCAACCGGAGCCGCGGCCTGGCCCCGGCCCAGCTTGACCAGCATCATGACGACCGTGAAGGCCACGACCAAGGCGGCCGCCGTCCAGGCTCGGCGCTCCTTCCCGGCGGCGACCATCGGCAGCGCGGCGATGCCGCAGCGGTGACAGAACCGGGCACCGGGCGTCAGCGTGGCCCGGCAGGCCCGGCAGACGGTCGGAGCGGCACTTGCGCCGCAACCCGAACAGAAGCTTCCCGCGATCGGGGTGCCGCAGCCGGCGCAGACTGGATTCTTGGTGGTCATCGGGGGCGAAAGGTAAGGGATCGGGCGGCCCTCGGAGAGGGGGGCGGATCGGGCTGGGGTCTGGTGTCCGGTTTCCCGGTCGGCTACCATCCTACCCGGGCCCACAGCAAGGACTTATGACTCATACCTCGCCTGCCGAGCTTCCCGAGGTTCCGGGAGCCTATCATATGGGTGATCTGGCCCGGGCCGGGGTGACCTGGAAGGTCTATCTCGAGCTCCTGACTGGTGTCCTCCCGGTAAAGGGCCGTGTCCATTTCGTGACGTCGACGGGCCAACGTTCCACGGGATGGGTCTTCATCGAAATGTCGGAAACGGATTTGATGCAGCGGTTCCAGCAGTTCAGTGCCCTCGAATTGTGGAGGCTGCTCGAAAGTCTCGCCTAACGCGAGAATCTCGGGTCGCCGCATTCGCATGTTGAGCCGGTCGGTGTTCCCGCTGCTCGCGGCTTTGGCCGCGTCCCCACTGGTCGCGCAGACACCCCCCGATTCATCCCGCCTGATCAGGGCGATCCGGATCGAAACCAGCGACGTGTTTCCCCAGCGTGATGCCCATGGGTTCGTCGCCAAGGCGTTCAACGGCCTTCACATCACCACGCGGGCCGGCGTCGTCCGTCGCGAAGTCATCCAACGCGTTGGGGAGGTCTACGATTCCGCGGCGGCGGCTCAGACCGAGCGGAGCCTCCGGGCGCTGCGGATCTTCCGCCGGGTCAAGGTCGATACGGTGCGGGCCGACAGCGGACTCGTCCTCCTGGTGGAAACGCAGGATGCATTTACCACCCGGATCGAAGGGAGTATCGACGGGTCGCTCAACGCCAACACCTGGTGGGTGGCCCTCAACGAGCTGAACCTGCTCGGGACCGCGACCCGGGTCGGGGTCCGCTACCGCCGGACGCCGGACCGCGACGCGGTGACGACGTCCTTTCAGCGGAATCGACTGATTGACGGCCGCATCGGGATCACGGCGCTGTACGACGACCGGTCTGACGGCCGGATGCTGTACGGCGTGATGGCCCTTCCGTTCTACTCGTTCCAGTCGCGGTCGAGCTGGTACCTTTCGGGCGAGGAGCGCCAGGAACGGGTGTTCCGGTTTTACGAAGGGAACACCGTGGCGCTGGACACCTTGCAGCGACGGTTCTGGCTGGCCCGGTCGGGCCTCAGCATGGCGGTCGACGGTTCATCGATCGGGTATCTGCGGGCCGGCCTCGATGGCCAGATTCGGCGCGATGACTACGCCCGTCAAGCTCGGGTCGACACCATTGGCCGCAGTGTCTCGGCCGCGGTGACGGGCTACGTCGAATGGCGGGCGGCGCGATTTCTGGTGAGTCGCGATTTCGAGGGGTTCGGGCGCCAGGAGGACGTGGACCTCAGCACGGTGATCCGGGGCGGGCTCGGAGTCACGCCCAAACAGTGGGGGTATCAGGATTTCGGCGTGGTCCCGCAGGTGAACGTCCGCACGGGACTGGGCTGGCATGGCGGATTCGCCACGGTGTTCGGCGCGGCATTGGGCCGGTTCGGGAGTGGCGGGCTCGATTCCGGCTCGGTCCATGTGGCCGCGACCGTCGTGCTCAAGCCGCGGGCCAAGCAGATGATCGTGCTTCACGGGGCCCGGGGCTGGCAGCACAATCCGATGCCCGGTGGTGAGTTCGATCTCGGGCTCGGGATCGGGCCCCGGGGTTTCACCCAGCACGCCTTCACCGGTGACCGGGCGTTCCTGCTGGCCACCGAGTACCGCTATCTGGTCACCGACAACTTTCTCCGTTCCGCCGGGCTCGGGCTGGCGGCATTCGCGGACTACGGCGGCGCGTGGTATGTCGGCCAGGCCAGGCGGACGGGGTATTCGGTCGGGGTCGGATTCCGGTTCGGGTTGACGGTGGCGAGCGATCTGGCGCCGGCTCGGGTGGACCTGGCCTGGATCAATGGCACCGGCCTGACCAAGGGGGCATGGCGCCTGGCGTTCGGCAAAGGCTTTGTCTTTGGAACCTCGGGTCGGCTGGACCGCTGACCGGGCTATCCGTACCTTCCCTGCATGACCGACCCGAACCCGGGAGAGGCCGCCCCAGGCGTCATCTCCCCAAAACCACGTCGCCGCTGGATTGTCTGGGCGGCCGCGATCGTTGTGACGCCAATCCTCCTGTTCGCGATCTACACCGCGACTGCCCTGACCTGGAGCTACTCCGACGGGGACCGTTCCGGTGCCTTGTACAAGTTCTCGCGGAAGGGCTGGATCTGTAAAACCTGGGAGGGCGAGCTCAACATCACGCCTGGCGCGGCGTCTCCCTCGATCTGGTACTTCACGGTCCGGGACGACGACGTCGCCAAGCTGGTCAACGGAGCGCTGGGCCAGAAGGTCGCCCTGCACTACAGCGAGCATCCCGGGGTTCCGACCTCCTGTTTTGGGGACACCCGGTACTACGTCACGGCAGTCCGCGTGGTCAAAGACTAGGCGAGCTCGACGGTTCAGGTTGGAACCCGGTGTCACCGCAAGGCGGGCTGGAGTCGTACGGTATATCGACCTCAGTTCCCTTGCGGGTGGCCGATGGGCGGTGCGAGTTTTACCGCCCTTCCGGCGCCGTAGCCAAGTGGTAAGGCAGAGTTCTGCAAAACATCCATCGGCGGTTCGAATCCGCCCGGCGCCTCTCTAACCCCTGAAAGGGGTCGGCCATGCTGGACTGGAAGATGGTTGCCCTGGCCGCATCAGCGGGGTTTCTGTCGGTGATCGTGCCCACCCAATCCCACGGCCAGGCCCGGCCGGCAACCATCTCGGGACGGGTCAATAACTTCGACGGCGTCCCTGTTCCGGGCGCCCGGGTGATTCTCCTCAATCTCCGCAAGACCGTTGCGACCGATTCAGTCGGTCGTTTCTCGTTCCCGGGCCTCAAGCCCGGGCCCTACCGGCTTCAGGCGAACCTGATCGGATATCCGCCACTGTACGCCCTGATCCAGGTCAACGAAGGGGAACGGAAAGACGTTGAGTTCCGCACCGACAGCGTGGGCCAACTGCTGCCGACCATCTTCGTCGAGGGTGAACCGCAACCGGATCTGATCAAGCCCCTGACAACGTTCGAGCGGCGCCAATCGGCCGGCCACGGCCGGTTCCTCACTCGGGAAGACATTGTCAAGCGGAACCCGATGCGGATCCTGGATATGATCCGGTTTCTTCCCGGAGTCCGGGCGGATTGTCGCGGGTTCACCTGCCAGATCCGGCTCAATCAGGATCCGAGCGGGTGCGGTCCCGCGATCTTCGTCGACGATCAGCACACCAGTCTGGCGGTACTCGACAACACGCCGCCGATGGACATCGAGGGTGTCGAGGTCTATCGCGGCCCGTCGGAAACGCCCCCCGAGCTGAACAACGAAACGGCGCGGTGCGGTGGAGCGATCGGGATCTGGACCAGACGGGGGGAGCGACGTGAACGTTGAGTGGCGGCGCCTGATGGCGGCCGCCGTGGCCATCGCGGTCTTGGCCTCGCCCGTCGTGGCCCAGGAGCGCGGGGGGATCCGGGGGATCATTACCAATACCCGGGCCAAGCGTCCAATCGAAGGGGCGCGGATCTCCCTGGCCGGCACGCCTTACACCGTCACGAGCGATCCCAGCGGGGCCTTCAGTTTCACCGGGCTCGAGGCCGGAAATTACGTCATTCAGGCCGCGGCAATCGGTTTCGCGACGCTGTCCTCACCTCTGGTGCTCAAGGCGGGTGAGACCCTCGACCTGGAGTTCCAGGCGGATCCGGAGGCGGTGAACCTGCCCGACCTCACGGTCGAAGAGCGGATGAATCACGGGCCGGCCGACTGGATCCGCCGAAAATCCGAGGGACTGGGCCGATACATCACCCGCGAGCACCTCGAGGCGCGCCAGGTGGCCACCCTGCCGGATGCGCTCCGCACGGTGCCAGGTGTCCGAATCGAGTGCCGAGGGTCACAGGTCTGCGTGGCCCGGATGGCGCGAGCGCCGCGGGGGTGTTCGCCGGGTTACTTCATGGATGGCCTGCCCACCGAGCAGGCGGTGCTGTGGCTTACGCCGATCCAGGAGATCGAGGGCATCGAGATCTATTCCGGTCCCGCGGAGACCCCGGCGGAGCTTGAGGGCGCCTCGGCGCGTTGCGGCGTGATCGCGTTGTGGACTCGTCCGCCGCCGGCCCGACGCCCCAGAGAGAAGAAGCCGAAGTCCGAGACGATCCGGACTCCGGCGGATACGACGAAACGCGATCCCGGCCGCGCCGACTAGCGGCCGGCGAGCGTTCCCATTTTCGATTCGATGCCCGCCAGCAGCGAGCGATAGGACGCGGCAAACTTGGCCACGCCATCGTCTTCCAGAAATCCCGTCACATCAGAGAGGTCGATTCCCAGCGCGGCTACGGCCGCCAGTTGGGCCGGTGCGGCCATCATGGACTGCTCGATCCGCACCGCCGGGTCGCCGTGATCGCGATAGGCGTTGTAGGTCTCGGGCGGCAACGTGTTGACCGTGTCCCGGGCGACGAGCGCCTCGACGTAGTACGTGTCGGGGAGCCGCGGGTCTTTGGTGCTGGTTGAGGCCCAGAGGGGGCGCTGGCGCTGGGCGCCTTTGGCCGCGAGTGCGGCCCACCGGGGCGTCGCGATCGCCCGCTGGAAGGCCGAGTAGGCCATCGCGGCGTTGGCGATCGCTGTCGTGCCACGGAGGGCCTGGCTGGCGCTTTTCTGGTCGAGGACGCCGTCCACCCGGGAGTCTACCCGGCTTACAAAGAAGCTGGCCACCGAGGCAATGCCGTCGATCGGCAGGCTCTTGGCGGTCCGGGCCTCGAGGCCGGCGAAGTAGGCGTCGATGACCGCTTCGTAGCGGCCGACGGCGAACAGCAAGGTCACGTTGACGTTGATGCCGGCTGCGATGCACTCGGTGATCGCGGGCAATCCGGCCTGGGTACCGGGAATCTTGATCATTGCGTTCGGGCGGCCAAGAGACGCCCAGAGACGGCGCGCTTCCGTGATGGTCCCGAGCGTGTCATTGGCGAGCGTGGGTGACACCTCGAGCGACACGTGCCCGTCGCGCCCGGAGGCGGCGTGGTAGACGGGGAGGAACGCGTCACACGCGGCCTGGACGTCGGCGACGGCGAGCGATTCGAAGATCGCCGCCGGAGTCAGGCCGTTGGCGGTGAGGGCACGAATGTCGGCGTCGTAGTCGGCGCTTCCCGCGATCGCCTTCTCGAAGATCGTCGGGTTGGAGGTCATGCCGAGCAACCCGTCCTGCTCGATCAATCGGCGGAGGGTGCCGGAGCGGATCAGGTCGCGGGTGATGAAGTCGTACCACGGGCTCTGGCCCAGTTTCCCGAGACGTACCAGGGGGTTGCTCATCAGTTGCTCCGCTGGTGGGCGCGGCGCACGGCCTCGACCACATGTTCGACGGTGATTCCGAACTCCTTGAACAGACGGTCGCCGGGCGCCGACGCGCCGAAATGATCGATGCCGATCGCCTCGCCCCGTTCAGTGACCCAACTGAGCCATCCGAAGGTCGAGGCGGCCTCAACCGAAACCCGGGCCCGGATCGCGGGAGGGAGAACCTGGTCGCGGTAGGTCCCTGGCTGGGCCCGGAACAGTTCCCATGACGGCAGCGAGACCACTCGGGTAGGTACGCCGCCATCGGTCAACTGCCGTGCGGCGGCGACGGCCAGGCCAAGCTCGGACCCATTCGCGAGCACGATTGCCTCGGGGGGAACAGGGGGTTCGACCAGGACGTAGCCGCCGCGGCGGGCGCCTTCGGCGCTCGCCGAGGCGTGGTCGAAGGCGGCCAGTTTCTGCCGCGACATGATCAGGGCGGTCGGTCCGTCATTCCGTTCGAGTGCCGTGCGCCAGGCCTGGGCGGTTTCCGCCAGTGTGCCCGGGCGGAAGACGGCCAGGTTGGGAATACCCCGCAGCATGGCGAGGTGCTCGATCGGCTGGTGGGTCGGCCCGTCCTCGCCGACCCCGATCGAGTCGTGGGTGAAGACGTAGATCACCGGCAGATGCATCAGTGCCGCGAGGCGGATCGACGGCTTCATGTAGTCGGAGAAGACCAGGAACGTGCTACCGAACGGCCGAAGGCCGCCGTGGGCGGCCATGCCATTCATCGCGGCGCCCATCGCGTGTTCCCGGATACCCCAGGCCACTGATTGCCCCGGACCGGTGGGGCCGAAGAGCGTGGCGCCCTTGATGGCGGTGCCGGTGCTGCCCGCCAGGTCGGCGGAACCGCCGACGAGATTGGGCATCTTGGCGGCCAGAGCGTTCAGGGTCGTGCCCGAGGCCTGTCGCGAGGCCAGCGCGTCGGTCGGCTTGAAGACCGGAAGGGTGGCGTTCCAATCGACCCGAAGGTGACCGTCGAGCCAGTCGTGCAGCTCATCCGCCTGGGCTGGGAACTCGGCGGTGTAGCGGTCGAGCCTGGCATCCCAGTCGGCGGCGAGGGCATTCCCCCGCGGCGCGCACCGGCCGAGGTCCTGGCGAGCCTCCGGAGGGACGTGAAACGGGTCGGCGGGCCAGCCCAGGATCGCTTTCGTCCTGGCGATCTCTTCTTTGCCAAACGGGGCGCCGTGCGCCTCGGGCGTGTTGCGCTTGGTGGGGGCGGGGTCGCCGATAATGGTGTGGAGCACGATCAGTGACGGGCCGGTCTGGTCGTCGGCGGCGCGGGTGAGGGCGGCGTCGATCAGGCCGAGATCGTTTCCGTCGACCACGGTGTCGACGCGCCAGCCGTAGGCCTCGAATCGGCGGCCGACATCCTCGGTGAACGAGATCGCGGTGGTGCCGTCGATGGTGATGTGGTTGTGGTCGTAGATCACGGTGAGTTTGCCGAGCCGAAGGTGGCCGGCGAGGGACGCGGCTTCGCTCGCGATGCCCTCCATCAAATCACCATCGCTGGCGAGAACCCAGGTCTGGTGATCGATGATCGGGTGACCGGGCCGGTTGAAATGCTCGGCCAGATACCGTTCGGCCATCGCCATGCCGACGGCGTTGCCGATCCCCTGTCCGAGCGGTCCCGTCGTGGTTTCGACGCCGGCGGTGTGGCCGCGCTCCGGATGGCCCGGGGTAAGAGACCCCCACTGGCGGAAGTGCCGGATCTCGTCGAGCGACAGATCGTAGCCGGACAGATGGAGCAGGGAGTAGAGCAGCATCGACGAGTGACCGCATGACAGCACGAAACGGTCGCGGTCGGCCCAATCGGGGCGGCTTGGCGCGTGGCGGAGGTGGCGGCTCCACAGCACGTAGGCCACCGGGGCCAAACCCATCGGGGTTCCGGCGTGGCCGGACTGGGCTTGTTCGACCGCATCCATGGCGAGGGTGCGGATCGTGTTGATCGTCGTCCAGGCGAGGGACGGATCGAGCGAGTCGGGCACCGACAAGCGCGCTCCTTTGTGCAGGGCTGGCGAGAGTTGAGGCTGGTGACGGGCGTCCTACGGACGGAAGAAAATAGCGGAGGGTCCGGTGCGATACTAGCGGCTGGATCGCCCGAAAATGGGGGGACCCGGTTAGATTCCTCCCCCGTGCGTAAACCAAGACGTCGTCGCAGTGCCGGCTCCCCCACTGTCGCTCGGAGTTCCGAGACCCTTCGCCGTACCGGGAGCAAATCCTATCAGGGCCATCGGGACGAACTGATCGCCCTGCACGGGCCGGTGTGTGCCTATTGCGGCGAGCTGTTCCCGGCCGATACCCTGACCCTCGACCACGTCCAGCCCCGAAAAGGCAAGACGGCGTACGACCGGTCGGACAACCTCGTGCTGGCCTGCAAGAGCTGTAACGCCGCCAAGGCTGACATGCCGTTCCTCGGCTTCATCCTGGCCCGCCGTTCCCGTGGGGTGTTTCTGCTCCACTACGGTGACAACCTGTCCGACGGGATCAAGCAGACGATCCGCGGATTGGTCGAAAAACCCCTCTAGCTCCGCTTCCTATTTGAAGAGCTGGGTCGCCTTCGCCAGTGTGGCGAGGATGCCCCACGCCAACGGTATTCCGACCGCCAGCCACGCGGCAACGAATCCCGGCGTCCAGCGGGCGCCGACGGCAGCGTCGTCGGTCGCCAAGGCTGCCCCGTCGGACATCGGTGGTGCCTCGCCCGGAAGATGGTATTTCGGATCGACCGGCCGGACCGCGAGGTTGCAGAAGAATCCCACCGCCAGCAACGTCGCCATCAGGAACATTGTCGTGTTGTAGACCTGGCTCTTGTCCACGCCGCGGGCCAGCTCGAACTCGCGGATGTAATTGACGAGGACGGGCCCCAGCACGCCGGCGGTCGACCAGGCGGTCAGCAGCCGACCGTGGATGGCGCCGACGAATCGGGTGCCGAAGAGATCGGACAGATAGGCGGGAATGGTCGCAAAGCCGCCGCCGTACATGGTCAGGATCAGCGCGAAGCAGGCCACGAAGAGGCCCACGTTGCCGGCCGAGCCCAGTGCCGGGATCGCCAGGTAAAGCCCAAGGCCGGCACCGAAGAAGATCGCGTAGGTCGGCTTGCGGCCGATGCGGTCGGACAGTGAGGACCAGAGGAACCGCCCGCCCATGTTGAAGAGGCTCAGCAGCCCCACAAATCCACCGGCCGCGGCGGCGCTCACGGAGCCATGGAAGACTTCCTGGATCATGGCGCTTGCCTGGCCGAGCACGCCGATGCCGGCCGTGACGTTGAGGCAGAGGACGGCCCAGAGCAGCCAGAACGCTCGAGTGGTGATGGCGGTGGTCGGGTGCACGCTGTGGGTGGTGACGAGGTTCCGGGCCAGCGTGGACGGCGTCCAGCCCGGGGGTCTCCAGTCGGCCGGTGGGACCCGGAAGAGCAGGGCGCCGATCGTCATGAACCCGGCATACACGAGACCCAGCACTACGAACGTCTCGGCGACTCCGACCGACGTCGGCGTGGCGAAATGGGCCATGAGGGCGGTCGACAGGGGCGCGGCGATCATGGCGCCGCCACCAAATCCCATGATTGCCATGCCGGTCGCCATGCCCCGGCGGTCGGGGAACCATTTGATCAGGGTGGATACCGGCGTGATGTAGCCCAGGCCGAGGCCGCATCCGCCGATGACGCCGTAGCCCAGCAGAATCAGCCAGAGGGCATGGAGACGGACTCCCAAGGCCGCGATCAGGAATCCGCTGCCCCAGCAGGCGGCCGCCACCAGCCCGCTGGTGCGGGGTCCGGCGCGTTCGAGCCAGCGTCCAAAGGTCGCGGCCGACAGGCCGAGAAACACGATGGCCAGGGTGAAGACCCAGCCCAACTGGGTCAGCTTCCAGTCTCCCGCTGCCGGGCCGCTGATGCCGATGGCCCGCGAGAGCGGCAGGTTGAATACGCTGAAGGCGTAGGCCTGCCCGATCGACAGGTGAATGGCGAGCGCGGCCGGCGGAATCAACCACCGGTTGAATCCGCGCCGCGCCTCGATGGCCGGCGGGCTCAGGCGATCGCCTCCCGTGCGATGCGCTCCTGCTCCACGACGTGGGCGTGGTGGCTGCCCTCCGCCGGACTGGCGCGGTCGGGCCGGCCCACGTAGGCGAGCCTGACTTCGTTAGGCATGATCGCCCGGAGCCGCGGCTCGGCAAACGCCCACGCGCCCATGTTGTGGGGTTCTTCCTGACACCAGACCACCTCTCGGAGCGAGGGGTAGCCCGTGAGAATCTGGCGTAACTCGGTCTCCGGGAACGAATAGAGCTGCTCCAGCCGGATGACGGCCGGTCGCTCATGGTCCGGCCGTTTCACCGCCTCGGCGACAAGATCGTAGTAGACCTTTCCCGAACAGAGCACGGCCCGGCGTACGGTGTCCCCCCGGGTCCGGGCGGCGAGATCATCGATCACCGGGAGGAAACTCCCGTTGGCCAAGTCGTCGAGCGTGGAGCAGGCGGTCGGCAGCCGGAGGAGGCTCTTGGGTGTGAACACGATCAGCGGCCGCTGCCGGATCCGGCGGGCCTGGCGCCGAATCAGGTGGAAATACTGACCGGCCGTGGTGCAGTTGGCGATCCGCAGGTTCCCTTCGGCCGCCAGCTGGAGAAACCGCTCCAGCCGGCCGCTCGAATGTTCGGGACCCTGACCTTCATGCCCGTGCGGCAGGAGGAGGGTGAGGCGGGACGTCACGCCCCATTTCGAGAGGCCCGCCGCAATGAACTGGTCCACGATGACCTGGGCGCCGTTGATGAAGTCGCCGAACTGGGCCTCCCAGAGGACCAGCGCGTCCGACGCCGCCGTGGCGTAGCCGTATTCGAAGCCCAGGGTGGCCAACTCGGACAGCGGGCTGTTATGGACCTCGAACGACGCGAGGGCTCCAGGCAGCCGCTGCATGGTACAGAGCGTGGATCCGTTCTCGGCGTCATGAAGGACCAGATGCCGATGGGAGAACGTTCCGCGCTGCACGTCCTGGCCCGTAAGCCGGATCGGCACGCCCTCGGACAGCAGCGATGCGAACGCCAGCGACTCGGCGTGCCCCCAGTCGATGCCGCCTTCAGGGCCCATGGCGGTCCGGCGTCGCTCGAGCTGCCGTTTGAGCTTGGGGTGGACGGTGAAGGCCTCGGGATAGGCCAGCAGCAGATCGTTCAGGCCGATGAGGCTGTCCCGGTCGATCGCCGTCGCGGGGTCTTCGCGGACAATCTTCGACGGCGCTGCTTCGGCGGGCTTGGGCTGGCTGATCGACGTCTTGAACCCCTGCTGCTGCTCGACCAGGTGCTGGTAGGCAGTATCGTATCGTGCCTGCGCTTCTTCGGCGGTGAAGATGCCGTCCGCCACCAGTGCGGCGGCGTAGAGCTCGCGGGCGCTCTGGTGTCCCTTGATCCGCTCGGACATGAGCGGCTGGGTGTAAGCCGGCTCGTCTCCTTCGTTGTGGCCGTGACGGCGGTACCCGATCAGATCGATGAGCACGTCGGCCCGGAACCGCTCCCGGTACATCATCGACAGGCGGACAGCCGCGAGGCAGGCTTCGGCGTCGTCGGCGTTCACATGGAAGATGGGGATGTCGAAGCCTTTGGCCAGGTCGCTGGCGTGCCGGGTGGACCGGGCGTCCACGGCATCGGTCGTGAAGCCGATCTGGTTGTTGGTGATCAGGTGAATCGAGCCGCCGGTGCGATACCCGAGCAGTGCGCCCAGGTTGAGCGTCTCCTGCACCACGCCCTGGCCCGCGAAGGCCGCATCGCCGTGGATGATGACCGGGAGGGCCGCCGACGGGTCGTGATAGGCTTCCGCGGCCTTCCGCTGCGTCTGCCTGGCCCGGGCCCGGCCGTCGACCACGGCGCCGACGAACTCGAGATGGCTCGGGTTGTGGGCCAGCGAAACGGTGATCGAGCGGCCGGACCTGGTTACGAAGGCGCCCTCGGCTCCGTGATGATACTTCACGTCGCCGGTGCCGGTGTCTTCACCTTCCTTGTCGGCCTTCTTGCCCTCGAATTCGCCGAAGATGGTGACGTAGGGCCGGCCGAGGGTGTGAGCCAACACGTTGAGCCGGCCTCGGTGGGCCATGCCCAGCACGACCTCGCGGGCGCCCTGGTCCGCGGCCATGTCGATCACGGCATCAAGCATCGGCACCAGCAGATCGACGCCTTCGATCGAGAATCGTTTCTGTCCCAGGTACGCCTTGTGGAGGAACCGTTCGAACGATTCGACCTGGATCAATCGATCGAGCAGCTCGATCCGGGCATCGCGATCGAGCGGGCGGCGGTGGGCCCCTGATTCGATCTGCTGGCGGAGCCAGACTCGTTCTTCGTGGCTGGCGATATGCTCCACTTCGTAGGCCATGGTGCCGCAGTAGGTCGCCCGGAGCCGGGGCAGCGCTTCCGCGAGCGTGGCGCCCGG
>JANMXA010000069.1:0-7473 GCA_031394255.1 Gemmatimonadota bacterium | reverse complement strand
TCACGGCCGTCGCTCCGGGAATCCAGTAGCTGACGCTGGTGTGAAAGACGTTCAGGTAGTCGATCGCGCTGCCCGCCGTCGGATCGAGGATCGGTGCACTCGCGGCTGCATCCGACGGCAGCAGCACCGGGCCGTGGAAGTCGCTCACCTGATCACTGAGATGGGTCCAGATGTGGCCGCGCTGCCAGAGGTAGCGGGGATCGTCGAGGCTCGGCAGGATCTCGACCCGCACCGCGAACGAGTCGCCACCGTGGATCATCACGCTGCCGCCCTGCCCCAGATACTCGCGGACCCGGCGGAAGCTCTCTTCGGTGGTGAACTCCGAATGATTGCCGATCATCACCAACCGATAGTCCGCCAGGCGGACCCGTCCCCTGGCCACGTCGTACTGCGAGGCGAAATCGACCGCAAAGCCGTCCTGCTTCGAGAGCTGGTCGAGATACCGGACATGGTCGATATCAGTGAACCGCTCGTAGAGGGCGTAGAAGAAATTGTTCAGTCGGTGCTGCCGACTGCTCATCACCGTCGGGGCGTAACCGACGCTCCCGTCGTAACCGGTCCGCCAGCCGTGGTAGTCGTGGCTGCCGTTGGTCGCGTAGGCCCACCATGCGTCGGTCGGGAAGACGAACAGCACCGGCGCCGTCGGGGCCCGTGGCCGGACGATCACGTTGATGAGCTTCTTGTTCAAGTCGTTCTCGGCCGGGTCCACCCGCTCGCCCGGCGCGACGATGATCACCCGGTAGATGCTGGAAGCCCAGTTGCCGACGGGCACCGTCACATCGGTCACCGGCAGCGAATACACGAAGGGCACCCGCGCCGTGACCGTGCGGTGAATGTCATCGATCACGACCAGTTCCATCCGCCGGCCCCGGTCGGCCGCGTCGGGAACAATATTCACCGTCTGGGAGTCGCCCGGCCGCCAGCCGATGTCGCGGGCGCTCAGGATTGGAAAGAAATTCGCCGGAATATCCGGATCGACCCGGCTTCGCGCCTGGTACCACTCGGCCCACCAGAACCGGGCATCCTTCGGGTGGTAGGCGAAGATGATGATCTCCATCCTGGGATTGCCGGTGATCGCCATCAGCTGGAGCAGGGCCCTCTTCGTGAACCTGGAGTAGCCCCGGCGCGCATGGCGCGAGCCGTCGGCGCCGTCGAGCTGCACGCCCACGGCCAGGTTGGCCGCCCGGTCGTAGAAGAGTGATCCCCAGTTGGTGAACTGATTGTCGGGCACCTTGCCATCGGGCAGATGGAGCGGCTGCCCCTGCAGGGCCCCGGTGTCGAAGGTCATCGATTCGTTGTAGGACTCGGGAAAGTCCCACGTGAAGCGCATGTGCTCACCCCGGAGCGGCGAGCCCGGGGCCTGGCGGATCCGATACAGATCGATCCCGGCCCATTGCTCATGGCGCATCTCGAAGCGCGATGGAATCCCGTTGAGCCCGAGCTTCACCAGATCCGGCCGGGCCGTGCGCTCGACCTTCATCTCCTGGCTGGCGATCACCAGGGTGAATCCCGGCGCGGCATCGCCCAGCATCGGGGCGGTCACCGCGTCCGACCGGCCAAAGACCTGCTGGGCAAAGTTCCGGGGGGACTGCGCGGCGGAGGGCCGTCCCGCGAGCAGCTGGCCGAGAATGCCGGCCGCAAGGCGTATCGGGAGATGCTCCATTGGCGCACCTGGTGAATGGCGGAGATGTCGCGGTGGCGAGTCGGAATATGGGGCGGCGTGAGGGAAGGGGTAAGGCCTTCATAGGCCGGGTTCGTCGTCTGGCCGCCCTGCGGATCGGCTGGTAGCCCTGCTCCCGTCGGGCTTCAATACCAGCTTCCAGGATTTCGTCGACAACACGCTGCGGCTGATTGACGCAGCCGGCATCGACCATGTCGGCCTCGGCACCGACATGGCCGGGAATTTCAAACCGGTGTTCAAGTCGCACACCGAGCTGCCGGCGTGGGCCGAGGCGCTCTCGGCCAAGGGACTGGCCCGGGAGGACGTGGCGAAGGTGATGGGCGGGAACGCGCGCCGGGTACTGCGAGCCGTGCTCTGATCCCGGGCCGGAGGCGCGGGGGCGGGCGACGTTACCCTTCCCCCTGAAAAGGGTATCGATCATCGGATTGAGACCCCTTTGAGCGATGGAGACCCGATCGCCCAGCGTCTATGCTTCGCTCCCTCCAAGGAGCCATCGTGCCGCGCATTCGACTGACCCCGTTCATCGTCGGACTCTTGTTGGCGGCCCGGTCGCTTGAGGCCCAGGAGCCGAAGTTCGATTCCGCCACCGTAGCCCGGGCCAACAAGCCGATCCTGCGGGCCGGCGAGCTGATCGGCGTGCTGGCAACGACTGGCTTGGCGTTGGCGCTCGACCAGACCCTCCGCAACAAGATCCACGACCCGACCGACCGCTTCGGGCGCGGCGTGTCCGACGTCGGCAACGCCTTCGGCAACGGCCTGTACGTCTACCCAAGCCTTCTGGGCCTGGCGATCATCGGCAAAGTGGCGGGGAGCCGGGATCTCTACGGTGTAACCTCCCGGGCGCTCAAATCGGGCTTGTTGGCGGGCGCGAGTGCAATCATCCTCAAAACGATCATCGGCCGGGAACGCCCCGGCGCCGCCAACGCCTTCCGTTTCCACCCCTTCAGCACCACCGACCAGAACAATTCGTTCCCCTCCGGACACACGACCCTGGCCTTCGCGCTCGCCACGTCGTTCGCCCGTGAGATCAAAGGGAGTTGGGACGACGTCGCCTTCTACAGCCTGGCCACCGTCACTGCGTACGCCCGAATGCACGACGACCGGCACTGGATGTCGGACGTGGTGTTCGGGGCCGGGGTCGGCATCCTCTCGGCCCGGTTCATCCACCGACGGGAGGCCAAGCTGCTGCTGGGGAAGAACGTGGTCGGCGCGAGCCTGACGTTCTAACCAGAGTCCCTCGAAGCCGGAGGATGTCCCAATGATTCAGCTCCACCTGCTCGCCCTGCTGGCCGTGTCCCCGGCCCGAACAGGGACGGCGGAAACGACGCCGGCGCAGATCGTCCTGATCCGTCATGCCGAGAAGCCGGTCGATCCGGCCAACCCTCATCTTTCGGAAGCGGGCGTGCTGCGGGCGAAGCAGCTGGTGACCTTCATTACCACCGACCCTAACGTCGGCCGGTTCGGGTTGCCGGTGGCGCTGTACGCGACCAGAACCACCAACGACGGCAACGGCCAGCGCACCCAGGAAACGCTGGCGCCACTGAGCCAGGCCCTCAAGCTTCCGGTGTTGACGCCCTACCTCGGCCGGAAGCCGGGCGCCCTGGCCCGGCTGATTCTGTCGTCGAAGGCGTTCGCTGGGAAAACGGTGCTCATCTGCTGGAACCACGAAAACATCCCGGAGTTGGCGGCGGCCCTCGGGGTCTTTCCGGCGCCGAGGGCCTGGAAGAAGAAAGACTTCGACCGGGTCTACATCATCTCGTACCATCAGGGAAAAGCCACGTTGTCGAAGTCGCGGTACGGCCACTAGATCTGGAACGGGGTGGTCGGCACGGTGGTGCTCCCGCCCGAACTGCTCCGGATGGTGACATGTCCCACCCGCTCCACCCCCGGATCCGGATGCGAGTCAGGGCGCAGCGGCATCCACTGAGGGACCGGTGATGCCGTTGTTGCAGGCGGCAGCGCACAGGGCGAGCCGCACAACGGAGCGGGCGCGGCGAATTCGCGAACCTCCGGCCCTCGGGATTACCCCGCCAAGGCTTCGGGCGCATCGGCCAAGCGTCCGCCGTCAATCGCGAATCGGTGAGCGCGAACTGGCTATTATTCTCGAATGAAATCGAGTTCCCTCGGCAGGCAAGATGGAGCGGGCTTCGGCCGCCCCAGGCAGGGTCGACTCCGACTCGCCTGGGCGGGAGCTGCCCTTGTCCTCGTGGCTTTGGCTGGGCCAGCCCGAGCCCAAGTCTCGGTCCGGGCCGTGAAGGGCAGGGTCGCCGGAGTGGTGGTCGACAGTGTATCGGGCCAACCGATCCCATACGCCCTGGTCGGTTTCGGAGGAAAGCGCTGGTTCACTACGGAGGGCGGGCACTTCGACCTGACCGAGGTGACGCCGGGGCTCGCCGTGCTGACCGTGACTCAGATCGCCTACGCACCGACGGAACTCCGGATCGACATCCGACCCGAGCAGGCGACGGAGGTGCCATCCGACCTCACCCTCCGCCTCTCCCGGCGGGCTCTCGTGCTGCCGGAACTCACAGTCCGGGGGCGTGCCGGATGCAGCCAGGGATCCCTGGCAGATCAGGCCGGCCGGGCCGCCGAACCGATCATCGAAGCAGCCCTCGAGAACGCCGAGCGGTTGTTGGTACTCGAGCGGACCTACCCGTTCCGCTCGAGTTTCCTGTATCACGAAGAGAACTACGACAGCCACGATGAACGGTCGAATGGCCAGGTTTCGACCGTCGAAATCGCCACCGCCAACCAGAAGGGATATACCCCAGGCCGGGTGATCGACAGCAAGGGCGTCATCAATTATTTCACGACTTCGGACCTGGCTCGCCCCGCGTTCGCGGAGCGACATTGCTTCTGGCCGGCGGGTACCGACTCGCTGGATGGCGCGGCCATGCTGGTCGTCGAATTCGCGCCGAGCGGCAACCTGACGGAACCGGATTGGGCGGGCCGTCTGACGCTGGACCCTCGAACCGGGCAGTTGCGCCAGTCACTCGCCCACCTGGTCCAGGTCGATTCGGTCCGTCACAAGGTGGTATCCGCCCAGTGTATCGTGATCTACGGCCTCGTGGTCGCCACGATCGTTCACGAGGCGAAGGCGGACTGCGTCTCGATCGGCACCGACCGGAACCGCCGCACCACCCTCGCCAGCTGGCGATTCCTCAAACTCCAGTTCGACCATCGAAGGCCAGGCGCCACGCCGTAGTCCGTCGGCCCTGGCTCCGCGCTCAGTGCGTCCCCGCCAACGCCTTGTCCAGCATCGCGACCAGCGAGTCGCGACTGACGCTGTATTTCTGGCCCAGGTTGAGCTCCGCCACCGTCTGGAACAGCTTCCGCAGGGTCAGATCGGCCTGTCCCTGGTTAGGCACCACCAGGTATCGGAGCTTCGGGTGGGGATCGGACAAGGCCGCAAAGGCCGCCTCCGCCACGTCGTCCGGCGGGGCGTCGCGGGAGATTCCCTTCGCGAAGTCGGCGATCCGGCGCATGTCCTGCTCGTAGGGCCCATCGAATTTCCTGCCCTTGGCCTCCATGCGGGCCAGGAGCGATTTGCCGATTTCCGTCTGATAGTTCCCCGGCTCGAGGACGCTCACCTTCACGTCGAATCGGGCCATCTCGGCGGCGAGCGCGTCGACGAAGGCCTCGACCGCGTGCTTGCTCATGCTGTACGGGCCCGACAGTGATCCCGATACGAACCCCGACAGGGAGCCGGTGGTGACGATCCGCCCCTTCGAGGCGATCAGGAGCTTGCTGAACGCCTTGGTGACCCGGTACGGGCCGAAGACGTTGACGTCGAGCTGGAACTTGAGATCGTCCTCGTCAGTCTCGATCAGCGGCATGATCACCGCGACGCCGGCGTTGTTGACGAGGCCATAGAGACCGCGACCCGCCTTCTCCACGGTCGTCACGGCGGCTTCGATCTCCGCCGGAACAGTGACGTCGAGCCGGATCGCCTGAACGTTCTTGATCCGGTTGAGCGCCTCCATATCCTGAGGCTTTCGGGCACCGGCATACACGAAGTAGCCGCGCGCCGCGAGCACCTCCGTGATCTTCCGCCCGATCCCGCTACTGGCACCGGTCACCAGCACGGCGCGCGGCGCGTGCGCCTGCGCACTGGCTACCGTGCCGCCGGGAATCGGCCCAACCGCAACGATTGCGGCGACAACCCAGACGACCGCTCGATTTCGCATGTCCAACCTCGATGTGGAAGTGATCTCGCGGTCGAAATATGGCGGCCGCCGGCCAAGCCGCCAGCCAGGGCGGGCACCACGAACCGCCGGAAACGGGCAGATCTTGAATAGCTGGTTCGATCTGGCTATAATAGCCAGATGAAATCTGCCTCCATTTCCGACGCCAAGAACCGCCTGAGCGCCCTCGTCAAAGCCGTCCAGGGTGGCGAGTCGGTCACGATCACCGACCGCGGCGTCCCCGTCGCCAAGCTGGTGCCGGTCCGCCTCGGCCGAGGCGTCCCGCCTCGAATGATTGGACTGGCACAGGAGGGTCTGGCCCGGCTCCCTGAGCAAGCCCCGACCGCCAAGTGGCTCGACCTGCCGTGGCCGAAGCTGTCCCGGGGTCCGAGCCCGGTCGATGTCCTGCTGGCCGAGCGGGCGGAGAGTTGATGAGGTTCTGGGATTCCTCGGCGGTGCTGCCGCTCCTGCTCCCCGATCCGCGGACCGAGGCGCTGAGCGCACTGCTGCGGGACGATCCAGCGATCGCCGCCTGGTGGGGAACCCCGGTGGAATGCGTCTCGGCCATCGCACGACTCGAACGCGAGCACCGTCTTACCGAAGCCGGGGTCGCGGCCGCTGTCGCGCGGCTCACCGAGGCGGTCAAGAGCTGGACCGAGGTGCCGCCGGTGGAACGAGTCCGGGACCAGGCGGCCCGGTTGCTCCGGATCCATCCGCTTCGGGCCGCGGACGCGCTCCAACTCGCCTCCGCGATCGTACTGGCGGACTTCGACCCCCGGTCGCTCCCGTTCGTGACGCTCGACCAGCAGTTGGCGTCCGCCGCCAGGCGCGAAGGGTTCGAGGTCCTTCCGGCCTGACCCTGGAGCACCCGGGTCAATTATTTGACTAGTCTGACTAGTTTATATATCATTGGAAATGACCAAGACCTACTCGCTCTACGAAGCCAAAGCACGGCTCTCCGCGATCATCCGCCAGGTCCGCGACGGGCAGCGCATCACCGTCACCGTCCATGGCCGGCCCGTCGCCGAGATCCGCCCTGTGACCGTCGACCGCCCCGGAATCGAAGCCCGGCTCGCAACACTAACGGACCGAGGGATTCTGGTGCGGCCCATCGGCGGCGGCCGGACGCCCCGGGCTATTCTGCGGCGACCAGGGGCACTCACCCGGTTCCTGGCCGAGCGCGACTCATGAAAGTGGCATACGTCGACACCTCGTGCCTGGTGGCGATCGCGTTCGGGGAGAGGGGCGGCCGGGCGATGGGCCGGCGGCTCAAGGACTTCGACGAACTCGTCTCGGCCAACCTGCTCGGGGCGGAGTTGTTGGCGGCGTTCCGCCGCGAAGGAGTAGCCGAAGCCGCCGATCTCCCGGTCCCGCTGTCCTGGGTCATCCCGGACCGCCCGCTCTCGGCCGAAATCGCCCGCGTGCTCGCGGCCGGTTACGTCCGAGGGGCTGATTGCTGGCACCTGGCCACGGCGCTCTATCTGGCCGAGACACCGGCAGACATCGCCTTCCTCAGTCTCGACACCCGGCAGATGCAGGTGGCGGCGGAGTTGGGGTTCGGGAGCTGACGGACGTTCCTACCGCATCTCCACGCCAAACATCACCCCG
>JANMXA010000068.1:0-38292 GCA_031394255.1 Gemmatimonadota bacterium | reverse complement strand
TGACGGGTGAGGCCGCGGCGGAGCAGCGTGTTCGGCGTCCCGCCCTCGACCATCCAGACCTCGCTGGCCCCCTTCTTTCCCTTGACCTCGATGTGGATCAGGCGTGGGGATTCACCCACTCGAGTTTCACGACTTTGCCCTGGAGCCGGATCGGAGCGTTAGGGTCGAATTCAGCGCCGAAGGCATGGTGCGCCCACAGCGTCGCCGTCGTCGAGAGCAGCAGCAGGGCGGCAACCGCCAGGGCCGGAAATGTTCTTCGCATGACGATCTCCTAGTGCTTCGGTTTCGGGGTGGCTTTCTTCGTCGCGGCTTCCCGTTCCGCGGCCCGGGCCCCGCTCAGTACGTTCGACATGGCATAGTTCCCCTCGTGGCAGGCGTACTCGTACACGAGGTCCCCCATCCTGAGGAACGGCACTTCGCCGCCCCAGGGCTGGGTAAAGGTCGCCGGATCGTCAATCGTGAAGCGATACAGCACGTTGTTCGAGTCCGGCCGGGAGAACCGCTCCACCACCCGCAGACTGTCCGAGGCGCCCATCAGCGCGGCGCCCAGACTGGTCGTGAAGGATGACAGCTGGTCGGCGCGGATGTTCGTCGTCACGACGACCAGCGTATCGCCCTCCCATCGCCCCACGGACTCGCCCATCCACGACTGCAGGCCGCCCGGCGGCCGGGTTCCGGCGTTCAGCGGGATGATCCGGACGTCGTGGACCATCTCGGTCAGGATCATGACGTAGTCGCGGGTCTGGACGATGGTGTAGTTGTTGTTGTAGAAATAGTTGGGCAACATCGGCGGCCCGGCGTTCGAGCCGAACGACATGATGCAGCGCTCGGACAGCGGGCGATTCTCCGGGTTGTCATACTCCCCGAACTTCCGCCCTCGACCAAACCGCTCGGCCATGCGGGCCCGTCCCGCGGTCGTCATCGGCGGCACCCGTCCGTTGGCCGGATCGGTCAGGAAGGAACTCCGGGACTCGCCATTCACGATGGCGACCCGGTCCCCGGCGTCGATCCAGAAGTAGTTGTATCCGCCGACGTTGCCGGCCGCGCCGGTGGACCCGTCCCCCCCGACCGGCGGGGCGGTACGGTTGGGGTCACTGGCTTTCGAGAGCTTTTCGATCGAATCGGACCGGATCTTCTCGAGCTTCGCGACCTGTTCCTTGGTGAGGACCAGCGGCAGACCGGCGGGCCGCTGGAGGCCCGTAAGGGTGGCGTTGGTCCAGTTGCCCTGAAGGTCAGGATGTCCCTCAGGGGTCCGCGGCACCGTCCACGCCCGGGGCGCGGCGCTCTGCCCCGTGGCGGCGGTCGGTGTCCACGCCGCGGCCAGGAGGACGGCACAGGCCAGGATCGGCTGATGGCGCATGAGACTCCTAGGGTTTGAGGGGAACTTTGCGGAGGTGGCCATACAGCAGCTCTTCCACGAACTCCACGCACTTGAACTGGCCGAGCCTGGCGTCCGGCTCGATGTGCCGGTAGAGCGGCAAACGGATGGTCCACGGCTGGGTGAAGGTCTGTGGATCCTCGATCGTCGCCTCGTACTGGACGTGGTCGGGCCCCAGCATCGTGTAGCGCTCCACGACCTTCATGGCTTCCGAGTGATGGTTCCCGGCGCGGTCGAACCAGGTGTCGGCGTTCAGGCCCGTGACGGTAACGACGAACGTGTCGCCGTCCCAGGCGCCCACCGACTGCCCCATCCAGGAATCCACCTGCGGTGGCCCCGGATCCTGGAGATAGATGTTGCGCGCGGCACCGGCGTATTCATAGGCGATGAAGAACGCCTTGTCGCTCTGGAAGATCTGGAATGGGAACGGCAGGTAGGTCGCCCGCGGGACCCCCGGCAGATAGCACTTGATCTCGGGATCGCGGGTAAGCCACTGGGCCTGGTTCTCCTGCCGCTTGGCACGGGCTTCGGGGGTGTACGGGATCCGGCCCCCTGTCACGATCCCGGGCCCTCCCGGCACCGCGCCCACGGCGCCGAGCGCCACGACTTCCCTGGCCGGCACCGGCACTACGGGACCCGGGCGCCACGCCATTGCGCCGCGGGCGGTGTGCGGTTCGATGTCGTAGTTGGCGCTGCCGAGGGCCTGCCAGATCCCGTTCAAGTCGGGCTTGCCGTTCGAGGTCCGCGGGATAGGACCGCGCTGCGCATTGGCGCTCGAGGCGAGGCCGACCAGAACCAGCGCCAGTGATCGCCACACCGCCCTGGCCTGCCGCAAGGATGCCATCGAATTCTTTGTCCTTGGAATCATGCTAAACGATACGTCCGCACCAGGCCGGGCACCATCCCGAGTGAGGGACCTGGCCCCTCGGCCTGACCACCGTTGGTAGCCATCGGAACCCGTAGCGTTAGCTTTGGCGGAGCCGGAGTCTCAACCTGAGCGGCGATTCCTCACCCATCGGAGAGCCGGATGATCAACTTCCAGACCCTGCGAGTTGGCGGACTCGTTGCGGCAGCCGTCCTTGTCACCGCGTCGGCCTGCGGCACCTCTTCCGACGCCCCCAAGGCGGCCGCCGGGCCCGCGGTGGCCCACGCGCGCGAGGCGCGGGTCACCACCGCCGATTCAGCCATGGTCGTCTCCGCCTCGCCCTTTGCAACCAACGCCGGGCTCGCGGTGCTCAGGAGCGGCGGCAACGCGGTGGACGCGGCCGTGGCGGTGGCGATGACACTCGCCGTGACCTACCCGGCGGCCGGCAACATCGGCGGCGGCGGGTTCATGGTGGCGCGGATCAACGGAAAGAATGTCGCCCTCGATTTCCGGGAAGCCGCCCCCCAAGGCGCCTCGCGGGACATGTATCTCGACTCGGCGGGCAACGTCACGGACAAGAGTGTGACCGGCGCCCTGGCCGCGGGCGTGCCAGGCTCGGTGGCCGGTCTCTACGAGGCGCACCGAAAGTACGGGTCCCGGCCCTGGGCCGAGCTGCTCAAGACCGCGATCACCCTCGCGGACTCCGGGTTTGCGATCGACACCGCATTCAGTGACGACGACGAAGGGGGCGCCCGGCGCCTTGGGCGCGACTCGACCAGTGCCCGGCTGTTCCTCAAGGACGGCAAGTTCCTCCCAGTGGGGGCCACCTGGAAGGCGCCCGGACTGGCCGCCACGCTGCGTCGCATTGCGGCCAGGGGGCGCGACGGCTTCTACGCCGGAGAAACCGCCGACCTGATCGTGGCCTCGATGAAGGCGGCCGGCGGCATCATCACGCACGCCGACCTCAAGAACTTCCGACCGATCTGGCGGGCGCCGGTGGAGTTCGACTACCGCGGCCATCACGTCATCTCGATGCCGCCGGTCTCCTCGGGCGGGCTCACCCTCGGACTTATCCTCGGCATTCTCGAGCACCGGGACCTGGCAGCGCTGGGCTGGCGTTCACCCGGGTCCATTCATGTCCTGGCCGAGGCGGAGCGACGGGCGTTTGCGCGCCGCAACAGCCTGCTGGGAGACCCCGCGTTCGTGAAGATCCCGGTGGCATCCTTCCTTTCGAAGGACACGGCCACGGCGCTGGCCGCCGAGATCGGCGACAAGTCGAGCGGGAGTGCGCCGTCGGTGCCGCCCAAAGACAAGCGGCACACGACCCATTTCTCCGTGGTGGATGCCACGGGGAACGCCGTCGCCATCACCACCACGATCAACGAGAGCTACGGCTCGGCCTTCGCGGTGCCGGGTGCCGAGTTCCTGCTCAACGACGAGATGGACGATTTCACGGTCAAGGTCGGGGCGGTGAACGCCATGGGTCTCGTCCAGGGTTCCACCAATGAAATCGTGCCGGGGAAACGGATGCTCTCGAGCATGACGCCGACCATCGTCCTCGACCCGTCCGGCGCGCCGTTGCTGGTCGCAGGCGCGGCCGGCGGGGCGTACATCATCACCGCCGTGGCGCACCTGATCGTGAGCGTCATCGACTATCGCCAGTCGATCGGGGCCGCGATGGCCGCGCCGCAGTTCCACCACCAGGACAACCCGGATTCGCTCGTGGTCGAGAACATCCCGTGGGCCGATTCGGCGCGGGCCTTCATGGCGCCGTTCGGGCATGGGGTCAAGGTGTCTCCGTGGGGGAGCCTCGCGAACGTGCAGGCCATCCATCGGGACGGCAAAGTGTGGCGCGGGGTGAGCGAGCCGCGGGGCTTTGGGCTGGCGGCGGGGTACTAGGCCGCGGCCGCGGTGACGCCACAGAACGACGGTGGCTGGGGCCATGCGGCGTGACCGGGCTGGTGCAAATGCTGTCCACCGTCAGAGGTCGGGACCGTGTCCAGACCGCGGTGGACACCCACCAGCGTCGCCACCCGCCGAATCGCGATGAGCGCGCCGTCCACGTAGGGAACCGCGCTGTTTCCCGCGTCATGGCGGATCGTCAGCGTCTGGTCGGGCATCCCGAAGATCGCCTCGGCGCTGATCGTGAACCCCGGCAGGCGGATCGAGTGGACCTGCGCCCCGCCAGACATACTCTGATCACGATCCGGCTCGCTTCGAAGGGTTCGCGCCCGCGCGCGGAAGCCTGGGCCCGAGCTGGCGCGCCGCCATCACGACCTGCCCCAGGTGATGGGCCTCGTGCGCCACGAAGTACGCCAGCACATGCCCCACGTCGAGCGGCAGGTTCCGCCACACATACGCCTTCGCCGCCGGAATCTCCCCGCCCGACGCAAGCCCCAGCTCGAGCAGCGCCTCGATACCCCGGCCGCTCCGTTTCAGCGCTGCCAGCAGGCCCCGCCGAGTCACCCGGCGCAGGTCGTCCAGCCGTGATCCCGAAGTCCGTGCCGAGCGTCCGGATCCACCGGCTTCGGGCGTTGTGCAGATGGGCCGCCATCGTGCGGACCGTGCGCCTCGGCAATCCCCGGCATCGCCGCATCCCACAGCCTGGCCGGCAGCCCCTCGATCAGGCCGGCGGTCACCAGGCAGTTTGTCCGCCAGGCGGCGAGAATCGTGGACCGCAGATCCGCGGCCGGCATCACTTCGTCTTTGAGGGACCGGGCTCCCCCGCACGAAATACGCCGACGGCCCCCTTGGTTGCGTCGGCGAACGCGTGGGTCACGAACGGATAGAGCCCGGCTTCCGCCAGCCGGAGTTCGAAGACCGCGCCACCGCCGACCGGAACATTCCAGGTCTGCATTCCCTCAAAGGGACGCCCGAAGCCATCGGCGAAGACGCGATCGAAGATCGCTCCCACGACGTGAAACGAGCTGATCCGATTCGGGCCGGCATTCACGACGAAGAGGCGAATCGGCTTGGCGACGCTCACGGGAATCGGATGAGTCGCGTAGCGAGACGCGACTCCGTTGAAGACGACGTAGTCGGGAAACGCGTTCAGCACTTTGTCCCAATTCAAGCGCCGCAACGAGTCTGCACCGCTCGGCCCTCCCAGGTAGAACTCGCTCTGGACCAGTACGAATTCCTGGGCCGGCGACCTGGGCGTCTTCGGGTCGACGATAAGGGCGCCATACATCCCATTGGCGATGTGGGTGGCGACCGGGGCGGTCCCGCAGTGGTACATGAAGGCGCCCGGTACTCGCGCGACGAAGCGGAACTGAATGCTGTCATGGGGCATGACGTTGCGATAGGCCCGGTCGGGTGCGATTTCGGCCGCGTGAAAATCCATCGAGTGGGGAATCGTGGCGGCGTTGACCAGCGTGAAGTCGACCGTATCACCGATCGTGACCCGAATGATCGGCCCGGGGACGACCGAGTCGAAGGTCCATGCCTCATAGATCACGCCGGGCGAGATCTGGTGACGGACGTGCGCCGTCACGAAGCGAATGCGGCGGTGGTGGCTGCGGTCGGGTGCCGGCGCGTCGGCCGCGCGATCAGGCGCAGTCGCCACTGGTCCAATGGGGGCCTCGCCGTGGGAGACCGAGGCCGGAGACGCTTGCGGCGGGGTGGCGACCGCCGGAGCGATTTGCCGCGACTGGTCCGCGGGAGGGGTCGCTCGTTCGCAAGCCGTCGAGAGCAGGATGAGTGGAAGCAGTCGTCGCACATCCATGGGATCTCACGGGTCGTTGGGACGTCAATGAAAAGGGGAAGTCAAGCGCAGAGCAAGGTCGGCGGGTCTCCGGGTCGGAGTGGCCCTCCCTCCGCCGGCGGGATAAATTGAGGACAGGTTCGACGGACTCCCCGACAATTGCGAGCTGATCGCCTTCAACGGAAGGTCACGAATGGCGACGGTCGAAGCCACCGCAGCGACTTCCCGGCACTCCGCCCTCGTCCGCATCACCCACTGGCTCACCGCCGTCTGCTTTCTTGCCTTGCTGGTGAGCGGCATCGAAATCGTAATTTCCCACCCGCGGTTCTATTGGGGCGAGACCGGCAACGTGCTGACGACGCCCTTGTTCCAGCTGCCGATCCCGTCCTCCCGGGCCCTGGTGCCGACCGGTTATGGCTACGTATTGCCGGACCAGAACGGCTGGAGCCGGTACCTGCACTTTCAAACCGCCTGGATCGCGGTGGTGACCGGGTTGCTGTCCACCACCGGCAGCGTGTTCAACGGACATTTCCGGGCCAACCTCGTACCGGATTCGGCCGCTCGTTCGTGGCGCGCGTTCGGGACTACGCTCGCCAGCCACCTGCGTTTCGCGCGGCCGAGCGAAGCGGACGCCCGGTCCTACAACCTGCTCCAGCGGGTCAGCTATCTGTTCGTGATTTTCGTCCTTTTCCCCCTGGTCATCTGGACCGGTCTGGCGATGTCCCCCGCCGTTGATTCCGCGGTTCCGGCCACGGTCAACCTTCTCGGCGGGGTACAGTCTGCCCGCACGATTCACTTCTTCGTCACGCTCGCCCTGATGCTGTTCCTGCTGGTGCATGTCGTGATGGTGTGGCATGCGGGATTCCGGAGCCGCATGCGAGCGATGGTCTTGGGCCGGGCTGATGTCCACGCCGTTCCACCGATGGAGCGTACATGACCGACCTCTCACGCCGCAAACTGGTGAAAACCGGATTGGCGGCCACCGCGGGTGTCGTGGGCCTGGGCGCGGCGGCCCAGGCGGCCCAAAGCTTCGGGCTGGTGCCCCCCGATCATGGCGGAATCTGGGGCCCCGGCGAAACGCTGACCTACGCCTCACAACGGCTGCTGACCCGGCACTCGCTGGCTCGCGAGTTCCCCAGAAGCCAGATCTCGGCCCGGCCGCTCGCGAACGAAATGCCGGCGCCGAGCGACGCGTTCACCAAATTTGAGGCCGGAGGATTTGCCGACTGGCGGCTCGCCGTCGACGGTATGGTTGACCGCCCGGGGGCGTTCTCGGTCGCCCAGCTGAAGAGCTGCCCATCCCGCAGCCAGATCACCCAACTCGCCTGCGAAGAGGGGTGGTCGTATATCGCCGAGTGGGTCGGCGTGCCGCTCTCGCACGTGTTGGAGGTGGCGGGGATCCGACCGGAGGCCCGGTACGTCGTCTACTCGTCGATCGACCCCACCTGGTGGGACAGCATCGACATGGCCGACGCCCTGCATCCGCAGACGCTGCTGGTCCATGGCATGAATGGCGGCGCGCTGCCGGTGGGCAACGGCGGACCGCTGCGCATGCGGGTCCCCCGTCAGCTCGGCTACAAGAGCGTGAAGTTCATCAATCGCCTGACGGTTACCGACAGCCTGACAGGGTTCGGCAAGGGCCTGGGCTCGTCGGCGGCGGAAGCGGGGTACGCCTGGTACGTCGGAATCTGAACGGGCCCAGAGGCAGCCGATGACCGCCACCCGACTTGCGACCGCCATCGCCGCCCTCGCGCTGTTCGCCCCGCCGCGGCACCCGGGCACCCAAACTATCCGCCGGTCGGAACTCGCGACGCGATCCGGGCCGGTCCGGGTCTACACCGGGGTATTCGTCACCCTCGACCCGGCCCGGCCGCGCGCCGAGGCGATCGCCGAACGGGACGGACGGATCATCGCCGCGGGCTCGCGCCGCGAGGTGGATTCGGTGGCGGGGCCGGGCGCGGTACGGATCGCGCTTCCCGGCGTGGTCCTTCCCGGGCTGGCCGACGCCCACGCCCATCCCACCATGCTGGGTGACCTCCTGGTGCAGCTCGATGTCCGTGGCCTTTCCAAGGCCGACATCATCCGGATGGTGCGCACGGCGGCGGGCTCCGCGCTCCCGGGTGCGTGGATTCGGGGCGGCGGCTGGGATCAGGCCTTCTGGACTCCGGCGGTGTTTCCCACCGCGGCGGATCTCGACTCGGTATCCGGCGGGCATCCGGTGTTGCTCGACCGAGTGGACGGCCATGCGGTCTGGGTCAACAGCGGCGCGATGAGCGCGGCGCGGCTCGCGCCTGGGACCAAGGACCCGGACGGCGGCCGGATCATCCGGACCGCGGCCGGAGCGCCCAGCGGGGTGCTGGTGGACAACGCCGCCGACCTCGTGAGCCGTGCCATTCCCGCCGTACCGCACGCCGAACGGGTTCGCCGGCTCGAGGCGGCGCTGCGGCAGTACGCGGCCTGGGGCTTCACCTCGGTGCACGACGCCGGCGCCGGCCTGGCCGAGATAGCGGCCTATCACACCATCGCGGCCAGGGGGCCGCTCCCGGTGCGCATCTACGTCATGGCGAGCGCCACCGATCTGGTGCTGGCCTCGGTGCTTCCGCGCGGACCCGAGATCGGCACGGCGCGGGGGACCTTCACGCTCCGGAGCGTCAAGGTGGTGCTCGACGGCGCGTTAGGCTCCCGCGGCGCCGAACTATCCACACCCTACGCCGACGCGCCGAACGACACGGGCCTCTCCCTCGTCTCCGACGCCCGCCTCGATTCGATCATTGCCCGGGCGGTGGCCCGGGGGTTCCAGGTCAACGTGCACGCCATCGGTGACAAGGCGAATCACCGGGTCCTCGACGCCTTTGCGCGGGCCGGCCCGGCCGCCCGGCAGCTCAGGTTCCGGAACGAGCACACCTCGATGGTTCGGGACGAGGACGTGGCTCGGTTTGCCCGGCTCGGCGTGATCGCCTCGATGCAGCCGATCTTCGTGGGAGAATACTCGCGCTTCGCCGAAGACCGCGTGGGCGGGGCGCGGCTCGCGTGGGTCTACCGGACCCGCGACCTGATCGCGGCCGGCGCCGTGATCGCCGCCGGAACCGACTTTCCCGCCTCCGACGCCGGCGACGCGGTGTCCAATCTGTTCGCCATGGTGACCCGGCGCGGCGCGGATGGATCGCCCGCCCAGGGGTGGCTGCCGGGGCAGCGGGTGGGGGTGGACACGGCGCTCCGCGCGATGACAATGGGGGCGGCGTACGCGGCGTTCCAGGACGCCGAGGTCGGCGCCCTCACCGTGGGACGGCGGCTGGACCTGACCGTGCTGTCGGCCGACCCGACCATGATGGCACCGGATCGCCTCCGCGACCTCAAGGTTCTGGCGACGATCCAGGGCGGCCGCCGGACCTACTCAGCGCGGCCGTAATCAGCCGGTCGCCATATCAGGCCAACCGCCAAGGCTCTTTCGCGGCCGCGCATCAACCCTCCGAGCGATGGGACGCAGCTGGACCAGCGGGTAACGTTCCCCCGGCCCCGTAAACGTTCGCTCCGATCCGCCGGGACCAGGACCCCGCCCCCAAGGAGTCACCATGCAGGTTCATGTCCATACCGACCGCACCATCGACGGTTCCGAGGCGTTCGAGGCCCGGGTTGCCGGCGTCGTGGAAAGCGCTCTGCACCGCTCGATCGACCAGGTCGCGAGCGTCGAGGTCCGGTTGAGTGACGAAAATGCCGACAAGGAAGGGGGACGGGACAAGCGCTGTCTGATGGAAGCCCGCCTCGAAGGCCACGCCCCGATCGTCGTGACGCACGACGCGGCAACCGTCGACGCGGCCGTTTCGCGGGCCGCCGACAAGCTGGCCCGGCGGCTCGAACACACGGTGGGACGCCGCCGCGACCTCGCGCGCCATCGGACTGACCCGGTCTCCCGAATCCGCGGCGCATGATGACCACCGCCGTGCGCCACGCATCGGGACGATGAAAGCGCTGGTCTCTGTGACGGACGAAGGCGCCCTCAAGGTGATCCTCAAGGCATCGGTCTGACGCCCCCGCCGATCCGGCTCGGCTCGTCCCCAGCCACCAGGGCGCGGACGTCGGCCGGCAGGCGGGCCGCCTGCCAGGCTCGTTCCGCGGCAACGTCCCCCCCGGCGGCAGTGATCGACTTCTGCGCGTAGGCGGCGGCCCGCAGCGCGTGATCAGCCATATGCGCCGTTGCCACCGCGTGTCCGGCAGCCCGGGCGGCCGCCACGGCGGCTTTGGTCCCGGCATCCCGCGCCACCGCATGGGCCGCCAGCGCGGCCTTGCGGGCAGCGCCCACCGACACCTCCCCTCGTACCCAAGCCCGGGCCGCGGCGATCGCGTCCGCGAGCCTCGCGTCCCGGCTCTCGGATTCGATCGCCTGAAGCACGTGCTCGGCACAGTCCGCCGCCCAGGCGGCGAGGAGCCGGTGCCGGCCCAGGTCGAGCGGCCCGCCGCGGTGTCCGGCCACGAACCGGTGGTCTCTCATTTCCTCTCCTGGGCCGCGGGCGAGTTCGCTTGATTCATGACCGGTGGGAATGTTAGGACCGCGAGCCCTGTTCCGCCACGGAGAAGCCCGGTAGAATCCGCAGAGGGGGAACCTTGTTGGCTACGGAAAGGAACGGCGCAACATGCCGGTAGAACGGCTTCGGCATCCAACCGGCCAGTGGCAGGTGATCGACGCCCACACCGGCGGCGAGCCGTTCCGCGTAGTGGTGGCCGGCCCGCCGGCGATCCCCGGCGCCACGATGCTGGCAAAGCGCGCCTGGGCCCAGATCCATCTCGACCTGACCCGCCAGGTCCTGATGTGGGAGCCCCGCGGCCACGCCGACATGTACGGCTGCTTCATTACCGATCCGGTGACGCCGGGCGCGGATTTCGGCGTGCTGTTCATGCACAACGAAGGATTCAGCACCATGTGCGGCCACGGGATCATCGCGATGGCCACGGTGGCGGTGGAGACCGGCATGGTCCCGGCCACGGAGCCCGTCACCCCGATCGCGATCGACTCGCCGGCGGGGCTGATCCGGGCCAGCGTCCGCTCGTCGGGCGGGCGGGTCGAGTCGGTGTCGTTCGTCAACGTGCCATCGTTCGTCCTGGCGCTCGACCGGACGGTGGCGGTGCCGGAGTGGGGAACGGTGCGGTACGATCTGGCGTTCGGCGGGGCGTTCTACGCCTACGTGGACAGCCCGTCGTTAGGCCTCGATCTGGTCCCCGGGGACGCCACCCGCCTGATCGCGGCGGGGCGGGCCATCAAACGGGCCGTCATGGCCGCGGGGCCGATCCCCCACCCGTTCGAACCGGCGCTGAGCTTCCTGTACGGCACCATCTTCACCAGCCCGCCCAAGGATGCCACCGCGCACAGCCGCCACGTCTGCGTCTTCGCGGACGGGGAAGTGGACCGGTCGCCGACGGGGACGGGCGTGAGCGCCCGGCTGGCGCTGCTGGCGGCACGGGGGGAACTCGCGCCGGGTGAGCGAATCCGGATCGAGAGCATCGTGGGGAGTGAGTTCGGGGGGCGGATCGTGGCGACCACCACGATCGGCCCACACGCCGCGGTCATCCCCGAAGTGGACGGGGCGGCTTATCTGACGGGGCGGGCGGAGTTCTGGGTCGACGAGCGGGATCCTCTGGCCCGAGGCTTCGTCATTCGCTGAACGCCTCAACTACCTTCCGGCATCCTCATCGAACCGGCCCTTTGCGTCCATTGGTACTCGTGCTCGCCCTGGCCCCGCTCGTCGTCGGAACCGCAGCCGCGCAATACGGCCTCTCCAAGGGCCGGTTCGGGGCACCTCGCAAGGGAGAACCCGAGTTCCAGATGGGCCTGATGGGATCCCGGACCGGGTCGAGCGGGTTGCAGGCAACGGGCGGCGGCTTCTTCGTGGGGATCGGGCTCCCCGTGACGCCGAGGGGGCGGGGCCGTTAACCGCAGGCCCGGATCATGGCCGGTTGCGCGGCACGACGCTGTCGACCCGCCACGTCGTCACTCCGCGAACGCCGCCGGGTGCCTCCGGTGGAAGCCGCTCGCGTCCTGGTAGGCCTTCCCCACCGCCAACAGATCCGCCTCGCCCCAGAGCCGGCCCGCGAACGAAATGCTGGTCGGGGTCCCGTCATCCCGGAACCCGTTAGGCATGGTGAGCGACGGATGGCCGGTCAGGTTGGTCACCAGCAGCATGTTCCCCCCGAAACTCGGCAGCACGAACAGATCCACCGTGTCCATCAGGCGGTCCATCTCCAGCATCAGCAGGGTCCGGGCCCGGTTGGCGTTGATGTATTCGACCGCGGGAATGAAGCGAGATGCCCGGAAGTTGCTGGGCCAGCTGCCACGGCCCTGGCGGGTCATCTGGTCGTCCTTGTTGCCGCGGGTCAGGTCGTCGAAGGCCGCGGCGGCTTCGGCCTGGAGGATGATCCGGAGGGCCGGGAGCGGGAGCTGGCTGGTGAACTCGATGGGCACCGGATTGACGCCGATGGCCTTGAGCTGCTCGAGGACCTCATCGTCCTGCTTTTTCGTGGGGTGATCGGCGTCGAAGGCGGCCTTGAGATAGCCGATCTTGAGGCCCTTGAGCTTCCGGCCCGGGTTCCAACCGAAGGGCCGGTCCACCGCACTGCCGTCCCGCCCGTCGGCGCCGTGAATGGCCTGGAGGACGTGGCCGCAGTCCTCCGCATATCGGCACATCGGCCCGGCCTTGTCCATTGTCCACGAGAGCGCCATCGCGCCCCAGCGACTGACCCGGCCATAGGTCGGCCGGAGGCCGGTGACCCCGTTCCGGTCCGACGGGGAGACGATCGAACCCAGGGTTTCGGTGCCGATCGCAAAACCCACGAGCCCCGCCGCCGTGGCCGAGCCGGGGCCGGCGGAGGAACCGCTGGCACCCTGCTCCGGCTTCCACGGGTTCTTGGCGGTGCCGCCGAACCAGACGTCGCCCATCGCGAGTTCGCCCAGGGCGAGCTTGGCCACCAGTACGGCGCCGGCCTGGTCGAGCCGTTCGACCACAGTGGCCGTCTCCTCCAGCATCTGGTCCTTGAACGGAGGCGTGCCCCAGGTGGTGGGATACCCCGGCACGGCAAAGAGATCCTTGGCGCCCCACGGAATGCCATGGAGTGGGCCGCGATACTTCCCGGCCCCGATCTCCTGATCCGCCTTGCGGGCCTGCTCGAGGGCACGGGCCTCGGTGAGGGTCACGACGCACTGGAGCGTGGGTCCATGCTTCTTCAGCCGATCGAGGTAGAGGGTGGTGAGTTCGGTCGAGGTCACCTGGCGGCTCCGCACCAGCTCGGACAGATCCGCCACGGGCAGAAAGGCGAGTTCGGCGGATGAGGCCGGTTTGGCCACCTTCCGGCGTTGGCGCGGCTCGTCGGTGAGGTGAAAATGGATCCCCGGTTTTACCACCTTGCCGGGAAGTTCCGGATCGAACCGGATGGCTGGCGGCACCGAGTTGGGGAGCGGGATCTGGTGGATCTGCATGACCAGCGTCTGCGTGGACGGCAGGGTCTGGACCAGCTCATCCTTCTCCTGATCGGTAAATTCGAGCCCGATCAGCGTGGCGGCCGCCGTGATCATTTCCCTGGTGACCACCAGCGCCTGGGGCTGGGACTGATCGGGGGTATCGGGCAGCGTGAGGCCGGATCGCTCGGCCTTCCGCCACAGGGCGGCGGTCATCGGGTGGCCGATCCCCATGATCGAGCAGAGGCCTACGAACGAGCGGCGGTCGAAGACCCGCGACGGATTGGTCATGGAACGTTCCTGGCTAGATTTGGCACCTGACCGCCGGAACCGGCGGCCCTGCAACTTTGCCGGCGGGGCCCCTCCCCCGCAATGACCCCAACGGGATCTAGCCCATGGCCCAGCTGATCGAGTGCGTCCCGAACTTCTCCGAAGGCCGCGATCCCGCGGTGATCAAGCAGATCACGGACGAAATCGCCCGGGCCCCGGGCGTGGCCCTGCTTCACGTCGACCCCGGTCACTCGACCAACCGGACGGTGGTGACGTTCGCCGGGGCGCCCGAGGCCGTCGTCGAGGCCGCCTTCCGGGCGATCGCCAAGGCGGCCGAGCTGATCGACATGCGCAACCACAAAGGCGAGCATCCGCGGATGGGGGCCACCGACGTCTGCCCGCTCGTGCCGATCTCGGGAATCACGATGGAGGAGACCGCCGCGTACGCGGCCAACCTCGCCAGGCGGGTCGGCGACGAACTCCAGATTCCGGTCTATCTCTACGAGCATGCCCAGCCCAACCCGGTCCGGAAGAATCTGTCCGTGATCCGTTCCGGCGAGTACGAGCGCTTCGCGACCAAAATCCTCGAGCCGGCCTGGACGCCGGACTTCGGTCCGGCCGTGTTCAACGCCCGGAGCGGCGCCACGGTGATCGGCGCCCGGGAATTCCTGGTGGCCTTCAACGTCAACCTGAACACCACGTCCACCCGCCGGGCCAACGCCGTGGCGTTCGACGTCCGCGAGGCCGGGCGTCCCAAGCGCGAGGGCGATCCCCTCACGGGGAAACAGGTGCTCGACGCCCACGGGAATCCGGTCACCGTCCCCGGAACCTTGAAGGCCGTGAAGGCCATCGGCTGGTTCATCGACGAGTACGGGATCGCTCAGGTCTCGATGAATCTGACCAACGTGGCCGTGACCCCGCTGCACATCGCCTTCGATGAGGTCTGTGACAAGGCGGAAACCCGAGGCATGCGGGTCACCGGCTCGGAGCTGGTCGGACTGGTGCCGCTCGAGACCATGCTGGCGGCCGGCCGCTACTTCCTCCGAAAGCAGGAACGTTCCCTCGGCGTCTCCGAACGAGACTTGATCCACATCGCGATCAAGTCGCTGGGCCTCGACGAACTGGGCCCCTTCAAGCCCGACGAGCGCATCATCGAGTACCGGCTCCGGGACTCGAGCCTCAAGCGCCTGGTGGATCGGACCGTACGAGGATTTGTCGACGAAACGGCGAGCGAGTCCGTGGCGCCCGGCGGCGGCTCCGTGGCCGCCCTGCTCGGCGCCCTGGCCGCCGGCCTCGGCACGATGGTCGCCAATCTTTCGGCCCACAAGCGCGGGTGGGACGGCAGGTGGGCGGAATTCTCCGACTGGGCCGTGAAGGGCCAGGCCCTGAAGGACGAGCTGATCCGCCTGGTGGACGCCGACACCGATGCGTTCAATCTGGTCATGGCGGCGCTGGCCCTGCCCAAGGGCACGGCCGAGGAGAAGGCGGCTCGCAGTGCCGCGCTTGAATCGGCCAACCGAGGCGCCACGGAGATTCCCTATCAGGTCATGCGCGCCGCGTTCGCGACCTTTCCCCTCATCAAGGCCATGGCCTCACAGGGCAACCCGGCCTCGGCCTCGGACGCCGGCGTGGGCGCGCTCTGCGCCCGGTCCGCGGTGCTCGGCGCCTGGCTCAATGTCCGGACCAACGTGGCGGGGCTCAAGGACAAGACGGCGGTGAAGGCTCTGGTGGACGACGGCACCCGGATGGCGGCGGAGGTGGTGACGCTCGAGGCCGAAATCCGTCAGATCGCTGAGGCCAGGATCGATCGCTGACCGCAGTTCGATCTGGCGGGGGAGAAAGAAAGCGGGGGTCCGGCAAGCCGGACCCCCGCTCCTTGTTCAGACTACGCCGATCAGCTGGTCGGCGGCGTGCACGGGACGGTCAACCCGCGAGCATCACACTCGCCGGCCGGGATCGTCATGAAATCGAAGATCTTGTCGCCGGCCCGGTCCTGCGGAAGATCCGCCTTCCGGTTGAAGCGCCGGCCGTCGTGCCAACTGGTGCCCTGCTCGAACAGCAGCGAGTAGCGCCGGTTGTACATCAACTCGGTGATGAACGCGGCATCCGAACTGCCGGGGTTCAACGCCGTGTTGTTGAGCCCGCCTGAGCGGGTCCGCACCGCGTTGATGTCCGACAGCGCCCCCGCCTTGTCACCCGTGAACCACCGGGCTTCGGCGCGAAGGAGGATCAGTTCCTCGTTCTTCAGGAGCGGGATGTCGGCGTCCAGGTTCGGATCGAGCGAGCCGGGCAGGTTGTAGATGATCGGCTTCAGGTGCTCGGTCAGGTTGTTCTGGGTCCGGACGCCCACCGTGGTGGTCTTGCTCGTGAAGCGATCGTCCTTCTGACCGTTCCCCTTGAGCTGAGCCTGGTCCTCGATCGAGTGGTGGATGTAGAACCGGACGGCCGAGATTGGCTCGGTGACCGGGTTGGCCGGTTCTCCCGAGGCGCTCGAGTAGGCGTAGTACACGCCGGCCTTGAGGTCGCCCGCGGCATCAACGAAGGACTGCCCCAGCGCGGTCACGGCCGCCTGGTAGGCCGCGGCGCCGGCCCCGACGAAGGTGGCCCGATGGATCTGGACCTTGGCGTAATACGCCCGGTTGAACTTGAGGAAGTTCGCCGGAGTATCGAAGCCGGTGTAACCCGGGGGCATCGCGAACGGGAACGTGGCGCTTCCCGCCGAGAGGTTGGTCCGGGCATCGTCGAGCAGCGTCACGATCCGGTTGTAGGCGTTGGTCTGGTTCAGGAACGCCGCCGGCGGATCATCCGGCCCTGCGGCGACGTCCACCGGAATCCCCAGCGAGCCGTTCCGCAGGAGTAACCGGTGCAGCAGGACCGCCTCGATGGTCTGGGCGTATCCCTTCGACGCCGCCTTCTCGCCCGCCGTCATGTCGGCGGCCTTGTCGATCCCGGCCAGATAGATGTTGATGGTCCGGATCGAAGCGTACTTGCCGTTCCACTGCCCGCCGCCGACGCCGCCCGGATCGAGCGGGCCGCCGATGGTCTCGGTGGTGGTACGGGGGTCGTTACCAAGGAGGTTGTAATCCTCCCGCCCGAAGGCGCCCCAGGTAGAGACCTCGCCGCCGACTTCGGTCAGCAGGCCACCCGCCACGCCGACTGCCAGACGGGCCAGGGTCAGCTTGTTCGGAGTCCCGGTCGTCGCTTCGACGGTCGGGGCATTCGTGTTCTGGATGTCGAACTGTTCGCTCGAGCAGGCGCCGAACACGAGCACGCCCGCGACCGTCACGGCAGTCCGGAATGTGATGTTAGTCATGGCTTAGAACCCCACCGCAATGTTGAGGAAGACGCTGCGGCTCGGCGGATACGGCGTCACGTCGACGTTGCTCCGGATCGCCTGCGCGCCGAAGTTCGCCACTTCCGGATCGAGCCCGGAGTACTTGGTCCACCAGAACAGATCCCGGCCGGTGAGACCGATCCGGATCTCCTTGGCGCCGATGCCGAGCGACTGCGCGACCTTGCGAGACAGCGCGTAGTTGATCGAGATCTCACGCAGCTTCAGGAACGAGGCCGACTCGATGTAGTCGGTCATTACGCCGTTGGTGGCGAAGTTGTCAATGAACCGCTTCTTCCAGGCCGGCGACCCGGCATCGACGGCCGTACCGCCGTCGTCCAGCAGCACCTGGGTCAGATTGGTGACGGTACCACCGTTCTGCCAGTCCACCGTGGCGCTGACGTTCAGCGCCTTCCAGGTGATGCTGTTGGTGAAGCCCATCCGGAACTTGGGCTCGGTGTCGCCGAGATCGCCCTGCTCGGTGGCGCCACTGATGCCGTTCTTGTAGCGTGGGCCGTAGATCCGGGTCAGCGGATGACCCTGCTCGATGAAGAGCACACCGAGACCGCCGAAGCCCGAACCCGGCGGTCGGAAGGCCGGCACCGGCAGGGAGTCGACGTTGCTGCGGTGGATCGTGAAGGTGGTCTGCGACAGCCAGCTGAAGCTGCGCTTCTGCACCGGCGTCACACCAACCAGGACCTCGAGGCCCTTGTTGCTGATGATGCCGCCGTTGAAGATCTGGCTGTTGATGCCGGTGGACGGCGCCGGGGTCCGGCTGAGCAGCAGGTCCGTGGTCCGCCGGCGGTAGCCGGTGACTTCAACCTGGGCCCGGCCGTTCCACAGGTTCAGATCGAACCCGCCTTCGATTTCCTTCACCCGTTCCGGCTGGATGTTCGCGTCGCCGGCGACGCCGCCGTTGCCAAGGCCGATCTGGCCGCCGAACTGCGGCGTGGCCAGGGTGGTGAACTTGTTGCCGAAGTTCGGCGGATTGCCGAGTTCACCGTAGCCAGCCCGGAACTTGAGGTCGTTCCCGGCGCCAAGCAGGTCGCGCAGGGTGTAGCGGGCCGAGGCCCGGGGGAACGTGTAGTACTTGTTGATGTTGCCGTTGGCGCTGGAGCGTTCCGCCCGAATGCCGCCGGAAATGGTCAGGCGATCCTTGAGCAGGTTGACGTCTTCCTGCGCGTAGAAGGCCAGGTTGCGGGACCGGTTCAGGAACTCACCGACGTTGAAGTTGGTCCCGCGATCGACGTTGGACTGGCCCGGAAGGAGGTTGTCCGTGGTGATCCGGGTGGTCTTGAGCCGGTTGTCGGAATACTGCATGCCGGCCGTCGTCGCAAACTGCGCCCCGCCGGTGCTCAGGGTGTGGGCGATGTTCGCGTTGTAGTTCACGAGGCGACTCAGGCCGCTGTTGTCGATCGAGGTGCCGGGGCGGGACTGGATCGCCTCGTAGAACAGGTTGTTCGGCGAGAAGAGGACGTCATTCTGGTTGAAGATGTCCGCGCCCGCCGTCCCGATGAACCGGAGCGACGACTTCTCGGTGGTGTAGGCGTTGTAGGTGATCGTGGCGCCACCGGTGAACCGGTTGGTTTCCGCGTTGTTCTTGGCAAACTCGGCGGTCTGCAACGGGTTCGAACTCGGGGCCGACCCGGCCGCGGTCGACGGGTTGTTGTACGACCCGTCAGCCTGCTTGCGCAGATCGACGAAGCTCGGGATGTACGCCTGGGCGTATCCATAGCACGCGAAGTTGTTGCAGTTGTTGCCCCAGCCGCGCGAGTTGTCGGAGCGATTGAACACAGTCGACACCGACACGTTGATCTTGTTGCCGACCTTCTGGTCGAGGTTGGCGCGGAGGGCCTGGCGGGCAAAGCCGGTGCCGGGCTCGATCGCGTTGTCCTTCTTCCAGGTGGCCGAGACGAAATACTTGGTGGTCTCGTTGCCGCCGTTGATGTCGGCCACGGTCTCGTACGAGACCCGGTTCTTGCCCCAGATCTGGTCGTACTGGTCGTAGCAGCCAAGCGCGTGGTTGGTCAGGTAGGAAGCAGCCCGCGAGCCATACGCGGCCACGGCGTCCGCCACGCTGGCAAAGCAGCGGGGGTTGTACTTCCGGAGCAGGTCAAAGGTGCCGACCCGCTGCGAGATGTCCACCCGGGGAGCGCCGGCCAGGCCGCGGATCGTCTTGATGATCACGACGCCGGCGGCCGCCTGCGAACCGTAGATGGCCGCCGCGGCGGCACCCTTCAGGACTTCGATGCTCTGGATGTCGGCCGGGTTGATGTCCGCGAGGCGGTTGGCCGGATCGTCTTCGTTGACGCTGGCACCGTCATCGATGGTGGCACGGCCGCCGAGCACGCGGGCGTTGGAGTAGATGACGCCGTCGACGATGAAGAGCGGATCGTAGCTGCCCAGAATCGTGTTGTTGCCACGAATCTGCATCTGGATACCGCCGCCCGGCGCGCCGCCGTTGCCCTGGATGTTGACGCCGGCCAGCTTGCCGTACAGGGCACTTTCGATCGTGGGGGACGCGACCTTGGTGAGGTCTTCGCCCGACACGTACCCGATCGCCGTCGTCAGGTTCCGACGCTCGACGGTCGTGGCCTGACCGGACACGACGACTTCCTCGAGCTTGAACACGTCCTGCTCGAGGACGATGTCGATGGAGGACTTCGAGGCCGCGACCATCACGTCCTTGCGGCTGAAGCCGATCGCACGAATCGTCAGGCGAACATCGCCGGCCGGAGCGTTATTGATCGTGAACTTGCCCTGAGCGTCGGACCGTGCCGACATGATGGTTCCGGCGACCGACACGGTCGCTTCGGCGACTGGAGCGCCGGATCCGGAACGCGTGACGGTACCCGAGATCTGGCGGCTCTGGGCGTGGACAATCCCAGGCACGGCAAGCAGCGCCGCGGCAGCGAGTCTCAGGATCCTGCGATGAATGCCCATCGATCCCCCGAGTTGATGTGGTACTGGTTCCCTGTCAACGAACATTTCCCCTCGTGCAGACGACACGAAACACCAAGCCCCGCCGAGTAAAAACCCGGCTGGCGGAGCGGCAACGGCCCGTGTTATGGCTGTCCTTCCGAAAACCGGCGTAGCCCCCACCTTCCCGCGGCAACCACGCCCTGCTTCAATCGAAGCATGAAGATGACTCCCAATTGACGGCTCCGCAAGCTTGGCCCTTCCCGACCGTGACGACAGTTCGAAGCAACTCACGAGCCGGGACGGCCCCGAAGGCAAACCACTGCGCCACAACGGCTTGAAGTGAGTTCAAAACGCGGGGCATCGCGTCAAACTGACACGAGATGCGAGCCCGATGCCGTCGAACCGACACGCCCCCGCTGGCCTAAGCCGGAGAGAGCGCCCCCACAACCGCCTGCCCGCCCGCCACCACGGCCGCGCAGCAATTCGGCCGGTAGTGATAGAGCCACTGCTCCACCGAGTCGGCATCGAGGAGCACCAGATCAGCCCGGCGTCCGGCGGTGAGCGACCCGACTTCCGCACCCTCCCCGATCGCCTGGGCTGCCCATGCCGTGGCCCCTTTCAGGGCTTCGGCCGGCGTCATCCGCTGGAGGGTGCAGGCCAGCATCAGGGCGAGCGGCAGGTCATAACTCGGGGCCGACCCCGGATTGAAGTCCGTGGCCACGGCAACCCGGACCCCGGAATCCCGCAGTCGGGCGGCCTGGACCGGCGGCTGGTTGAGATAGAGGGAAGCGAGCGGCAAAGTGACAGCCACGACGCCCGCCGCCGCCATCGCCCGGAGACCGGCCTCGGCGGAACGTTCCAGATGGTCCGCGGAGGCCGCGCCGACCTCGGCGGCGAGGGCGGCGCCGCCGGTATCAGTGATCTGATCGGCATGGAGCTTCGGTGTCAGCCCGTGGCGCCGGCCAGCCGAGAAGATCGCGCGGGCGTCGTCGACCGAGAACGCCGTCTCCTCGACGAAAACGTCGCAGAACCGCGCCAGGCCGGCCCGGGCAGCGGCCGGGATGATCTCGTCGATCACCAAGCGGACATAATCGGCCCGGCGGTCCTTGAACTCGGGTGGCGTGGTATGGGCCGCGAGCAACGTCGGGATGATGCGCTGGGTGCACCGGCTCGCCACCGTGCGATAGACCTCGAGCAGTTTGAGCTCGGTGGCCAGGTCCAGCCCGTAGCCCGATTTGGCTTCCACGGTCGTTACGCCGAGAGCGAGCATCCGGCCCAAGTGATCGAGGCACCGCGCCACCAGCAGGTCGGCCGGGGCCTCCCGGGTCTTTCGGACGGTGGACACGATCCCGCCGCCGGCCCGGGCGATCTCGAGGTAACCCGAGCCCTTGAGCTTCTGCTCGAACTCCTCGGCCCGCCAGCCGGCGAACGCCAGATGGGTGTGGCAGTCGATCAGGCCGGGGACGACGATCCGCCCCCCGGCATCGAAGCCAGGCCCGTCACGGTACGCGGGCGGCAAACCGGCGGCGGGGCCGACCCACGCGATCCTGTCACCGGTCCAGGCAATCGCGGCATCGCGGATCGGGTGGATGTCCCCTTGGCCGCCCTCGGGCCGGCACTGATAAAGGATCGAAATCCCGGCCAGATAAGGCACGCTGCCTAACGGCCTTCCAGCATCGGGAGATCCACGCCCCGCTCCCGGGCGACGTCGATGGCCTCGTCGTACCCGGCGTCGGCGTGGCGCATGACACCGGTGCCCGGATCGGCGGTGAGCACGCGGGCCAGACGGCGGTCGGCCATGTCGGTCCCGTCCGCCACGCTGACCATGCCGGAGTGGATCGAATAGCCGATCCCGACCCCGCCGCCGTGGTGGAGCGACACCCAGCTCGCCCCGCAGGCGGTGTTGAGCAGGGCGTTCAGCAGCGGCCAGTCCGCGATCGCGTCGGAGCCGTCCTTCATCGCCTCGGTTTCCCGGTTCGGGGAGGCCACCGACCCGGTGTCGAGGTGATCGCGGCCGATGACCAGCGGCGCGTCCACCTTCCCCTTCTTGACCAGCCAGTTGAACTTGAGGCCCATCTCGGCCCGTTCACCGTACTCGAGCCAGCAGATCCGGGCCGGAAGTCCCTCGAAGTGGACCTTGTCGCGGGCCTGGCGGATCCAGCGGGCCAGCGGCTCCTTGTCCGGGAACGTCTCGAGGACGGCCTGATCGGTCACCGCGATGTCGTTCGGATTGCCGGAAAGCGCCGCCCACCGGAACGGGCCGGCGCCCCGGCAGAACAGCGGCCGGATGAAGGCGGGCACGAAGCCGGGAAAGTCGAACGCGTTCTTCATCCCGCGCCGGTCGGCCACCTGGCCTCGAAGATTGTTGCCGTAGTCGAACGTGACGGTGCCGGCCTTCTGGGCGGCAAGCATCCCCTCGACGTGTGCCACCATCGAGTCGAGCACCCGGGCTTCGTAGCCCTCGGGATCGCGGGCACGGAGCGCCGCGGCCTCAACCAGGGACAACCCTCGCGGGATATATCCAAGCCGGAGATCGTGAGCCGAGGTCTGATCGGTCAGGACGTCGATGGCAACACCGCGCCGGACCAGTCCCGGCACGACGTCGGCGATGTTGGCCACCAGGCCGACCGAGAGGGCCCGCCGGTCCCGTTTAGCGGCGAGGACCAACGCCAGCGCCTCGTCCAGATCATGGGAGATCCGGTCGCAGTAGCCCTTGGACACCCGGCGTTCGATCCGGGCCGGGTCGACATCCACTCCAAGAAACGCGGCGCCGTTCATCGTGGCGGCCAGGGGCTGGGCCCCGCCCATACCTCCCAGGCCGCCGGTCACCACGAGCCGGCCGGCGAGACTCCCGCCGAAATGCTGGCGGGCGCACTCCGCGAAGGTCTCGTAGGTGCCCTGGAGAATGCCCTGGGTTCCGATGTAGATCCACGAGCCGGCGGTCATCTGCCCGTACATCGTAAGCCCGAGGTGGTCGAGACGGCGGAATTCGTCGATGGTGGCCCAGCGCGGCACCAGATGGGCGTTGGCGATCAACACGCGGGGCGCTTCTTCATGGGTCTTGAACACGCCAACGGGCTTCCCGCTTTGCACCAACAGGGTCTCGTCGTTGCCGAGTCGGCGAAGGGTCGCGACGATCTTGTGGTAGCACTCCCAGTTCCGGGCCGCTTTGCCGCCACCGCCGTAGACGATCAACTCCTCGGGGCGTTCGGCCACCTCGGGATCGAGGTTGTTCATCAGCATGCGGAGCGCCGCTTCCTGGTGCCAGCCACGACACGACAGGGCGGTTCCGCGAGCGGCACGGATCGGAAAAGTCGGGGCAGTCATCGAGACATCCTCAGGCGGTGACGGCGATGTCGAGCAGCCGGCGAACCTGTGCCGCCAAATCGGCGGGCGAATAGGGCTTCTGCAGAAAGACCGAGCGGCCCGGCAAGGCGCCCAGCGAGTTGGGGTCGTCGGTGTAGCCCGAGGTGAACACGATTGGAAGATTGGGCCAGTCGCGGAGCAGGCGTTCCGCCATCGCGACCCCGCCCATCCGCGGCATCACGACGTCGGTCACGACCAATTGCACCAGGCCGGGGTCCCGCTGGGCCGCGACCAGTCCCTCCATACCATCACCCGCTTCGATGACCTGGTAGCCCAGGCCTTCGAGTGTAGCGACGGCAACGTGGCGTACCATGGGCTCGTCTTCGACTACCAGAATGACTTCGTCGCCCGCGAGCTTGCGGTGTCCCGGCGGCGAGGGCCGCTCGGCGACCGGCCCCTCGACCTCGGGCAGGTAGACCGTGAAAGTGGACCCCCGGCCCACTTCGCTTTCCGCGGCGATGTACCCGCCGGCCTGGCGCACGATTCCATAACTGGTGGCGAGCCCCAGGCCGGTACCCTGCCCGGTGGGCTTGGTGGTGAAGAACGGCTCGAACAGGTGGGCCTGAACCTCGGCGGTCATCCCGGTGCCCGAGTCGCGGACCGAGAGCGTGACCCACCGGCCTTCCGGCATGCCGGCCACGGGAGTGTCACCGCCCGACGTGGCCACGCAGTCCACCGAGAGGGCCAGGTCCCCGCCGTGCGGCATGGCATCCCGGGCGTTGACGATCAGGTTCAGCAGGACCTGTTCCATCTGCCCGGGGTCAACCCGCACCAACACGGCGTTCGGGGCTTCGGCGACCGACAACTCGATGTCTTCACCCAGCACCCGCCGGACCATCTTGTCGATCCGCCGCACGAGATCGTTGCCGTCGACCACGGAGACCGCGACCACCTGGCGCCGCGCGAACGCCAGCAGCTGGCGGGTCAGCTGCGCGGCCCGGTCGGCCGCGTTGATGATTTCCTCGACCTCGACGACGTTGGTCCGGCCCCGGGCCAGCGCCATCCGGGCCAACTCGCCGTTGCCCTTGATGATGGTCAGCATGTTGTTGAAGTCGTGGGCAACGCCACCGGCCAGACGGCCGACGCTCTCCATCTTTTGGGATTCGAGCAACTGACGTTCGAGCCGCTCACGCTCGGTCACGTCGCGGGAGTTGATCACCAGCACCTGGCCGAGCGGCCCTTCGTCCACGATCCGGCCGATCGACTCGATGTGGACGTAACGACCATCCTTGTGGCGGAACCGGTAGCGATGGGTCGTCGCCTCGCCGCTCTGGACGCTCCGCTGCATGGCCAGGAAGGTCCCCTCGACATCCTCCGGATGGAGGTAGTCGAACGCGCTGTTGCCTAGGCACTCGTCGGCCCCATAACCCAGAATCCGGGTGATCGACGGGCTCTCGTACCGGATGATCCCATCGGCGTCGAGGATGGTGATCACGTCGTTTGAATGCTCGATCATGTTGCTGAATCGGGTATCCTGGCGCTCGAGCGCCCGCATCGCGTCCTCGGCGGCTCGTGCGTGGGTCTCGGCCCGGGCGCGCTGATCCTCCAGACCGGCGATCACCGAGGCCAAGGCAATCATCGCCAGCAGGGCGGCGTCGGCGAACGTGAAGTCGGCGACCGCGTATCCGGGATCGTAGCCCAGCGCTCGCGCCGTCGTGTAAATGAGATAGTGGAGCTGAGCCAGGCCGTAGAGCGAGAACGCCGCCGCCAGCATCCGGTGACCGATGCCAAACGCGGGCGGGCGATGCCGCCACAGCCGGTTGGCGGAGATCAGGTAGGCCGCGGCGGTCACAGCGGATTTGATGCCAACCCGGACCAGGAACCGGAGCCACCCGTCGTAGGCCGGATCAATCAACGCGAACGTGGCGATCGCGCCGGCGGCCACCGCGACCCAGAGCGACCGCCGGACGACCGCCGGACGAACCGGGCCGTGGCCGGTAAACTCCACCGTCCCAAGGACCAGCAGGACGGCCGCCAAATAGCCGGTGATCTGGGCCGTCAGCGTCAGCCCGATGCGCAGTGGGTTCGTGGCCGGAACCGTGCGGTACACCGCGATCGACGCCCCCGCCGCCAAGGCATAGAGAGCCGCCGAGCCCCACGACCAGCCCCAGTAGCGGTACGCCGCCTGACGATAGATCCGCCAGAACCAGACGAGCACCCCGGCCAGCATGCCGGTAACGGCAGCCGCGCAGAGAAGGCCGATCAGGTTGAGCGTGCGATCTGGCGACATGGTCCTCGGGAGGAGCGGCCGGAATTGGGTGGGCCGGAACGCCTCCAAACTACCCGCCGGACCAGCGATCCGGAACCCGCCGTTTAGCGACCGGTGCCGCTATTTTCCCGGCGATCCTCGGACGAAACTGCGTGCCCGGGCCCTTCGTACCACCCGCGAGCAGACCCCGATCCACGTGCCCCCTTTCAGCACCAGGACGCCAGTGATTCGCTCAATCCGGCTCGGCCTCGCCCTGGCCCTGGGATGTGGCACGATCGCCGTGGCGCAGCCGGCCCCGAAACGGGCGGTCGCGGTCCGATTGGCCGGGGCGATCCATGTCGACGGCCGCCTCAACGATGCTGACTGGATCCGGGCCGAGTTCTTCGCGGACTTCCGCCAGCGGGAACCCGTCGAGAACGGCGAGCCCGGCGACCGGACCGAGGTCGCCTTCCTGTTCGATGACCGGGCCCTGTACGTCGGGGCCCGGATGCGAAGCCACGTCCCGGCCGCGGTGCCGAGGGACCTGACCCGCCGCGACCAGTACGGCAACGCCGAGCACCTGGTGGTATCGCTCGACCCGTTCCACGACCGCCGGACGGCCTACAGTTTTTCGGTGACCTCGAGCGGTGTCCGCCGGGACTATTACACCCCGCGGGACAACGAGGGGTTCCAGAATCGTGACTTCACCTTCGACCCGGTGTGGGACGCCAGAGTCCAGTTCGATTCAACCGGCTGGACCGCCGAGATGCGAATCCCGTTCTCGCAACTCCGGTTCAGCAGGAAAGCGGTCCAGGAATGGGGCCTCAATCTCAATCGGTGGATCCCGACCCGGAATGAGGATGACTACTGGATCGTGGTGCCCCGGAACCAGACTGGATTCGCCTCGCGATTCGGCACGCTGGCCGGCCTGGACGGCATCAAACCCGCCCGCCGGATTGAACTGGTACCCTATCTCGCCTCAAACGGCACGTTCGCGGGTACGCCGAACGCCCGGAACCTGCTCAACCCGAACGGACGGGAGGTCGCCGCCCGGGCCGGGGCCGATCTCAAAGTTGGCCTCGGCCCCAACCTGACGGTCGACGCCGCGTTCAATCCCGACTTCGGCCAGGTCGACGCGGACCCGGCCGAGGTGAACCTGACCGCCTTCGAGACGTTCTTCTCCGAGCGGCGTCCGTTCTTTACCGAGGGGAGTCAGCTCCTCCGCAGCACGGTCGACAACTACTTCTACAGCCGGCGAATCGGAGCGAGCCCCCGGGGCGACGCCGTGGCGGATTTCGTCAGACGGCCGGCCAACACCACGATCCTCGCCGCCACGAAGATCACCGGCCGGCTCGCGAGCGGCCTGTCGATCGGGGGGCTTACCGCGATCACCGATCGCGAATTCGCCAAGACCTACGACTCGCTGCCGGGCCGGTTCGGGAAAACACTGGTCGAGCCGCGGGCGCAGTATGGCGTGATCCGGCTCCAGCAGCAGTTCGGCGCTGATGGGTCGACCATCGGGGCGATCGTCTCCGGCGTGCATCGGAGCTTCAGCGGAGACTCGGCCGTGGCCGCCGCGCTGAGCGCCCGGGCCGTCGGGGGCGCCGTGGATTGGGTCCTCCGGTTTCAGGGCGGACGGTACGAGATCACCGGGGACATCGGCGGCAGTTCGGTCGAGGGTTCGGCCGCCGCGATCACCGCCATCCAGGCGTCATCGCGGCACTACCTGCAGCGGCCCGACTTCCAGTACCGCCACCTCGACCCGACGGCGCGCTCGCTTCGTGGCCTTCAGGCCCGGATCAGGGTGGACAAGAACGCCGGCAACTGGCTCGGTGGCGCCGAAGTGGCGACCGAATCCCCCGGCTTCGAGACCAATGACATGGGACGGATCCAGGGCGCCGACGACATCGACTGGAACGCGGACATCAACCACCGGTGGACGGTGCCCGGCCGGCTGTTCCGGGGCGCCACGGTCGGCCTGTTCACCCGAGGGAACCTGAACTACGACGGCGTCCGGACCCAGACGCTCGTGAGTCTGTTCACCAACCAGACCTGGAAGAACTTCATGTCGAGCTCGGTCAACGTGAGTTGCAACCTGCGGGCGCAGAGTGACGTGCTGACCCGAGGCGGCCCGTTGATGGGAACCCCGGCCGGCTGTGAAGGGAACGTGGGCCTCAACTCGAGCTTTGCCAGCAAGACCGCGTGGCGGGCCTTCGCCAATGTCTATCACAGCGAGGATGGCGACTGGCAATACCGAATTTCCGGGGGCTTCACGCTCCGCCCGACCTCGGCCCTCAGCGTGTCCGTGGATCCGAACTTCAGTTCCTCGCTGGACCATCGCCAGTACATCACGGCCCTGGCTCTGGGCCGGGCCGGCACCTACGGCACCCGGTACCTGTTCGGGGCGATTCGCCGAACCACTATCGTGGCCCAGATCCGGCTCAACTACACCTTCTCCCCCAACCTCACCCTCGAGGCCTACGCGGAACCGTTCGCGGCCGGCGGCAGCTATCGGGGCGTCGGTGAGCTGTCGGCACCGCGGAGCCGCCGGGTGCTGGCCTACGGCACCGGCGGCACCACGATCCTGGCGACCTCGCCGGATTCCCTCACCGTCCGGGACGGCGTCACCGGCACTACCTTCGGCGCGCCGACCCCGGATTTCAACGCGCTGTCGTTCCGGAGCAACCTGGTCCTCCGCTGGGAGTGGCGGCCCGGGAGCACGCTGTTTCTGGTCTGGCAGCATAACCGGGCCCGGTTCTGCACCGCCTCCGACCCCGGCTCCTGCCCGGGCGGCCTCCGGCCGGGCAGCCTGGTCGGCCCCGGGGCCTTGGGCGACGCGTTAGGCGCCCGCGGCGACAACTTCCTGGCCTTCAAGATCAGCTACTGGCTCCCGGTCTGACCGGTTTCCGGCTACCTTGGCGCCATGATTACGGCATTCAGTAACGAATGGGCGGCGGCCTGGGGCGAGGCGCTCAACGGCAGCACGGCGTACCGTGAGGCCGCGGCCACCTGGGAAGGCGCCATCGCGGTCATCGCCTCCGCGGCCGGCGAGCGGACCGCCGCCGTGTACCTCGACGTCTGGCATGGTGGCTGCCGAGCCGCCCGCGTGGCGACCGAGCAGGATCTGGCCGAGGCCGCATTTGTCCTGGAAGCGGAACCGGCCGCCTGGAAGGCCGTACTGAGCGGCACGGTTTCACCGATGATGGCGCTGCTGTCCGGCCGGGTAAAGCTCGCGCGGGGCGAGTTGGCCCGGCTCCTCCCGTATGCGACTGCCGCCAAGGAACTGGTATCGCTGGCCGGATCGATCACCACCGAATTTCCGACCGGCTGGTAGGTCTCACTCCTTCTTCCCCACACCCTGATCGCCTCACCTGGGGGCCTCTCCATGCGCGGTCGTTTCGTTCTCGCCGGTATCCTGGTCCTCGGCCTCACCGGCGCCGCGAGGGGCCAGGCGAGGATCACCTCACCGAAAGAGCAGTTCGGCTTCGCCATCGGTGACGACTACCAGCTCGCCACGTATTCCCAGCTCACCGACTACTGGAAGAAGCTGGACCGGGAATCCGACCGGATGACGATGGTGTCCATCGGCAAGACGGCGGAGGGCCGCGACGAGTGGATGGCCATCATCACGTCTCCGGCCAATCAGGCGAAGCTCGGCCGGTACCGGGAGATCGCCGCCCGGCTGGCCCATGCCGACAGCCTCACCGATGAACAGGCCCGGGCCCTGTCCCAGGAGGGCAAGGCGGTGGTCTGGATCGACGGCGGGCTCCACGCCACCGAGGTACTCGGCGCCCACCAACTCGTTGAACATGTCTACCAGATGCTGTCGCGGAACGATGCCGAAACGCTCCGGATCCTCGACGATGTGATCCAGCTCGTCGTCCACGCCAATCCCGACGGGATGGAGATGGTGTCCGGCTGGTACATGCGCCGGACCAATCCCCTCGACCGGACCTTGAGCCAGTTGCCGAAGCTCTACCACAAGTACATCGGGCACGACATCAATCGCGACTTCTACATGAACGCGATGCCCGAGTCGAAGAACATGAGCCGGGTGCTCTACCGCGAGTGGTACCCCCAGATCATGTACAACCATCACCAGACCGGGCCCGACGGCGCGGTGATGTTCGCGCCGCCCTTCCGCGATCCGCACAATTACAACCTCGATCCGATCCTGATCAATTCGCTCAACATGGTGGGCAACGCCATGCAGACGCGGTTTTCGGTCGAGGACAAACCCGGGGTCGTCCAGCGCGAAGCGTCGAGCTACCAGACGTGGTGGAACGGCGGCCTGAGGACCACGGCCTACTTCCACAACCAGATCGGCATTCTCACCGAGACGATCGGCAGCCCGACCCCGATCGAAATTCCCCTGGTGCCCGGCCGACTCGTGGCCGACGGGAACGGGACCTTCCCGATCATGCCGCAGCCCTGGAGGTTCCGCCAATCGATCGACTATTCGATCACCGCCAACCGGGCGATTCTCGACTATGCCTCGCGATACCGGGAACCGTTGCTCTACAACGCCTACCTGATGGGCAAGACCGCGATCCGCAAAGGCGGCGAAGACACCTGGACGATCGTGCCGAAACGGGTCGCGCGGATGACCGCCCAGGCGGCGCAAGACGGCAAACCGGCCGCGGCGAATCCGTTCGGGGAACGGTCCCTCGACCGGAAGTACTTCGCCCTCCTCCGGAAGCCGGAGGACCGGGATCCCCGCGGCTACATCCTGCCCTCGGACCAGGCCGATTTCCTCACCGCGACCAAGTTCGTGAACGCCCTGATCGAGTCGGGCGTCGCCGTCCAGTACGCGACCCGGCCCTTCACCGCCGAAGGCCGGACCTACCCGGCCGGCTCCTACGTGATCAGCTCGGCGCAGGCGTTCCGGGCCCACGTGCTCGACCTGATGGAGCCGCAAGACTACCCGAACGACATCCTCTACCCCGGCGGGCCGCCCAAAGCGCCGTACGACAACGCCGGCTACACCCTGGCAATGCAGATGGGCGTTCGGTACGACCGGATGCTGAACGGGTTCACCTGCCCCTGCGCCAGACTTACGGATATTCTGGCCAAGCCCCCGGTGCCGGCATCGCTGCCGGCCGCTCGAGGCTATCTGATCAGCCGGTCGATCAACGATGCCTACCTGGCCGTCAACCGGCTGCTGGCGGCGCGGGTGCCGGTGGTCGCAACACCGACCGATTTCTATGTCCCCGCCACGCCGGCCTCGACCGGCACTCTGAAGCGCCTGGTCGATGAACGCGGCCTGCCGGTTCGGGCCGCCGCCCAGGCTCCCAAGGGAGAACCGCTCACCCCGGTCCGGGTTGGGCTCTGGGATCAGTACGGGGGCTCGATGCCGTCGGGATGGGTTCGATGGATCCTCGAACAGTTCGAGTTCCCCGCCGAACTGGTTTTCCCGGCCCGGCTGGACCAGGGCGATCTCAACCGGCAGTTCGATGTCCTGGTTTTCGTGAAGGGAGCGATTCCGCCACCAGGCGCCGTCGTGACCGATCCCTTCCGCGATGCCGGGGACCCGCCGGCCGACCTCCCCGCCGAATACCGGAATCGGCTCGGCCGGATCAGTGACGGTACCATCGCCAGGCTGGGTGAGTTCCTGACCAACGGGGGGCGAATCGTGACGATCGGGAGCTCGACCGCTCTGGCTCGCCGGCTCAAGCTGCCGATCGAGGACTATCTGGTGGAGCGTACCCCGGCCGGCTCGGTCCGCCCGCTGCCGCCCGAGAAGTTCTTCGTCCCGGCGTCGCTCCTCGAAGTCGCGGTCGACCCGACCGCCCAGTCCGCATACGGCATGGCCGCGACCGCCACTGTGATGTTTGACGAGAGCCCGGTCTTCCGGATCCTGCCGGACGGGCCCGCACAAGGCATCAAACCGGTGGCCTGGTTTGCCACCGCCGAGCCGCTCAAGAGCGGCTGGGCCTGGGGACAGATCTACCTCGAGGGCGGGATCGCCGCGGCCGAGGCCCGGGTCGGCAAGGGCACGCTGTACCTGTTCGGTCCCGAAATCACTTTCCGGTCACAGCCCCATGGCACCTACCGGTTCCTGTTCAACGGCATCCTCGGCAAGTAGCCGAGACGAAAGGCGAATCATGCCGACCCCCGGCCCCATCGAATACGCGAACGCCTCCCCGCGGGTCAAGGCGGTGTACGACGAGATCATGACGACGCGGAAGGTCGACTGGATCAACAATTTCTGGAAAATGCTGGCCAACGACCCCGAGACGCTGGAGCGGACCTGGCGGAACACCCGCGACATCATGGCGCCGGGGGCCCTCGACGCGGTCACCAAGGAGCTGATCTACCTGGCGGTGAGCGCCACCAACGGATGCGAGTACTGCCTCGCGTCCCACACCGCCTCGGCCCGAAAGAAGGGTATGACGGACGGGATGCATGGGGAGTTGATGGCGGTCATTGCCCTGGCGAACGGCAACAACGCCTTGGCGTCCGGATACCGGACCGAGGTGGACGAGTCATTCAAGTAGTGCATGGATTTGCATCAATCAAAAGCCCCCGACCGGTCTCGGTCGGGGGCTTTGTGTTGGGGGCCGGGAGGAGTCAGCCGACGGCCAGCTCGGGGTGCCCGAGATCGTCGTCCTCATCCTCGACTCCGCCGGCGTCCATCAGCCGGGCCGCGACCAGGGGAAGCGCCGCCGGGAGGACCAGCTCGGGATCGAGCTGAATCAGCTGAGCAATCCACTGGGCGGACTGCTTGGCCTGGTGCAGATGATGAAGGACCGGATCGAACATTGCTCTCACCTCGCTGGCACTCCCTGATGTCTTTGCAAGAACGGTTCCACTTCCTGGCCCTGCCACTCCGTATGACAAGCAACGGGCGTCCCGAGGGCCATCCACCAACCCGGATCAAAGCAAATCCCCTAGCATCACGGCGCCGGAACGGTCCGGTCACCGAACGATGACGGCGCCGTACCGCGAGGGCTCTGGACGCTGCTGCCTAACTCCGCCACCCCGACTGCCGTGTCAGTCCGACAACAACTTGCGACGAAACGTCATGTGCAGGGCAACGCATCCGGTCGTTATGTTTCCGCCTCACCCGATTCCCTCATGGCACCCGTGAACCAACGCTCCCGCTGGGTTTTCCTGCTTCCGTTCGCCGCCGGCTGTGCGGTGATGTCCCGGCCGCCGGCCTCGGCCCGGTCCGACGGCGGACCGGTCTCGAACCGCGGTACCGTCAGTCATGAGGCCCGATCCCAGTTGCGCCTCTACAAGGACGCCGCAGGTTGCGAGTCCATCCAGACGGTGAACCGGCAATTCCGTTTGGTGACGGTCGTCACAGAAAAGGGCGCCGAGCGACGGATTCTCGAAGAATCCTACGACGTCCGGCACTGCCTCGAATCCGAAAGCGCCAGTTCGGAGGCCGCTATCGTGGCTTGGCGGCCCGACACGGCGACGGTCCCGCTCTTCCGGATCGCGGGCCGGGGGACCGAGGGAGAGCCGGCCGGCAACCTCTACATCATGACCCAGAGCGGCTGCTGCGGGAGCCAGGCGCTCGCCACGTACTTCAGCCTTCTGAATGGCCGCGCCCTCTTCACCTCGAGCATCGGGATCCGGTCCATCGAAGTGGCCAACACCCGCCAGGTCAGGTACGCCGGCTTCCACGACAGCTACTCGGCCGCCGCCGCCACCGAGTCGCAAGCCGACTCGGCCGTCGTGGGCGTCTTGCAGTGGGGCGACGACCAGACCCCCGGCCAGCGAATTCTGCTCAGGGCCGATCGGCCTGAGGGGTTTGCCGTGTCGGGGCTCGCGTTCCGCCGCGATGGCAAAGCGACCGCGGACAGCGCCATCACGCTGTGGCCGGACAAGCCGCAACACCTGGCACTTGAGGTCCGGCTCACCGCCCCGAGTTCCAACCGCACCCTGTCGCTCACCATCCCGATCGCGGGCCTCGACCTCGACCTGAAGGGCGCCCGGGTCCCGTCCGGATTCCGGCTGGAGCTGGGAAAATGAACGCCGCGGTCCTGCTCGACCCGGCAGGCCATCCGATCATCGGACACCGGGGTGCATCAGGGCTGGCCCCCGAGAACACCGTGGCCTCCTTCGACCTGGCCCTCGAGCAGGGGGCGGAGGCGGTGGAATTCGACATCCGGCTCACCGCGGACGGCGTGGCCGTGGTCTTTCACGATCCCACCCTCGACCGGACCACGGACCAGACCGGGCCGATCGCGGCGCTGCCACTGGCCGCGCTCACGGAGGTCGATGCCGGCGCTCGGTTCACCCCCGACGGCATCGCGTTCCCCTTCCGGGGCCAGGGAGTCCGGATCCCCACGCTCCGTGAAGTCCTGGCCCGCTACCCGAATCTGCCGATGTTGATCGAACTCAAAGTGGCCGAGGCCGTCACGGTAGTGCGACAGGAACTGGTCCGGGCGAGGGCGGAGCGACGAGGCGTGGTGGCGTCATTCCTGAGCGGAGTGGTTCACGAGTTCATGGCGCCGCCGTTTCAGGCCGGGGCCTCACGGCGGGAAATCACCAGCCTCGCGGTGCGCGCGGCGCTGGGCCTTCCGGCGGCCAACGATGGCGTCCTCCTGTACGCCGTGCCGGCCCGTTACCGGGGGTGGCTCCCGGTGCCCACTCGGCGGTTCACAGCCGCTGCCCGGCAGGCTGGAAAACCGGTCCACGTCTGGACGGTCAACTCCGCCGCCGAAGCCCACGCCCTCTGGGACCGCGGAGCGGCCGGGATGATCACCAACTTCCCGGCTCGTCTCCTCGAGGCGCGAAACCGCCGTTTCCCCTAACAGCTCAAGGCCGCCTCGAGCCGGGCCGATACTGAGGTCATGACCTCCCCTGTCCTCCTTTCCCGGTACACCCAGGACCTCGCGAACGACAGCCGTGGTCTGGCCCGGTTCATCGGGAACCTCGAGGAGGGTCGGTCCAAGGTCTCCCTCAATACCTCGCTGATGGTGGGGGACCGATCGGACTTCTTCCGATTCAAGACCACCAGTGACAGCTACGTCAGGATCACTACCGGCGAACTGGTCGGGGACGCCCAGAACCAGGGCAGCGAAGCGGCCAAGGACGGCTCGGTCCGCTACCGGATCCGGAGTGCCTCCGGACAGGTGGTCGCGGATTCGGACCCGCGGACGGGTGCCGCGTACGAGGCCTGGCAGAAGCTCACCTCGTCGGCCAACCTCAAGCTGGGAAAAGGGACCTACACCATCGAGGCAACCCGGGGAACGGAAGGCATCAACAGCAAGAACTACATCTACTCGCTGACCCTCAGAAGCAATGTGGAGCCGATTACGGATTCCAGCGCCGAGACGGCGTCCCGCGAGTTCCTGACCACCGAAACCCCATCGTCGACCAATTCGACGTACGGCGGCGGCGGGGACACCAACGTCACCGCCGTCCTCGGCCTCTTCACCGACCTGCTGGCCTGATCCGGGCGAGGTCCTCGAGCAGGGCACGCGGATTCGGTCCCCGTCCCAGAACCGACTCCGTCACGGCCCGGGCCGTCCGCGATAGACCGTAGCGATAGATCTCCTCCGACACCTGCCCGTACCAGTCCGACCGGCCGATGGTAAAGGGGCCGTACTTCGCCTTGAGCGCCGCTCGCAGATCCGCCGCAATGATCGCCCCGAACGCGTAGTTCAACAGATATCCCGGGTTCTCAACCAGCTGCCCCCGCATGGCCCACCAGGACAGTTCCGGATGCGGTTTGATCCGGAGATACCGGGCCGTGATTTCGCTCCAGATCCGGTTCGGACTCGCCGCGCCGTCCCGGTGGACCCGGAACTCGAACAGGGCCCAGGCGACGTCCATCATGATCCCGGCGTACCGGGCCCGGATCGACTCCTCGAGCGGTGCCGCCTGTCCCAGATAGGTGCGCTGCCAATCCGCCTCGTACATCTCCTGGGAGGCCAGCTCCGCCAGCGCCTCGGTGAAGGTGTCGCTGTCCGGCCAATCGTCGAGCCCGGACGGCGCCCGGATGGCCGCCATGTGAATCGCGTGACCGGTCTCGTGCAGCAGCTCGTTCAGATTGTCGAAACCGCCGAGCCGGTAAGAGGCGAAGACCCACGGTTCGCCGGTGGTCCAGCGGCCCCCGCGGCCAGCCGGCCGGGCCCCGAAGTTGGAGAACGCGATCGGATACTTCCCCTCCCGCGGTTCGATATCGTAGTGGACATTGAGCGACTCTGGATCGGCGCCGAGAGAGGCGTAGTAGCGACGATTGACGGCCAGGAGCGAATCACGCGGAATCAGACCGTCGAGGCGCCGGGCCGTGGCGCCGTTGGCGTAGTAATAGTCCCACGGTTCGACGAGCGTGTCCGGCAGCAACTGTGCCCAGGCTTCGAGCATCGACTCGAGCCAGCCCTCGACCAGGCGAGGCTCCAGGCCGAGGAGCCGGACCCGGTGATCAATCGGGTTGTCGCCGGCCCAGAGCCGCAAGCGGTGGGCAACCAGGGTACGATAGGGAGCGTCCGGCTCGTCATGGCCGTTGACCGACGTCCAGAGGGGATCAAGGCCCCGAAAAAGCCGTTCCCGCCGCCGGGTATCGTCGGTGGTGCCGAGCAGGGAGAGGATCGACAGCCGGTCGAGGGTATCGAGGCCGACTTTCAGACGATGAGCCGCCGAGGTGTAACAGGCGAAGATTCTGAGTTCGAGCTGATGCACGCCGGAGTCGCCGACGGCCACCGATTCGGGCCGATAGTCGCAATCGGGCGGTGCCGTCTGGGTGGCGAAGACTGACGGCGCTTCAGGATCAGGAAGGTGGCCGTACCCGGCTCGGACGGCCTCGAACCCGGGCTGATCGAGCTGGGTCAGGAATCGGGCGAGCGCCTGGTGACGTCCACGGTATTCCGCGTGGAGCTGCTCGAGCGTCACGCCGTGAATGGATTGAAGCGCACCCCGGGCCTGGGTGATCGCGATCTGGTCGGCGAGGTGCCGGGTGGAGTCGTAGAGGGACACCAGGGATTCATTTGGCGTCTGGGCCGCCACTGGCGCCGCGACCAGCAGCAGCGCGCCCAGCCACCAACCCGCCCGGCCCACCGGCTTCACGGCTGGAGGAGGCTTTCGACCCGGATCGGAAGATCCCGAACCCGGATGCCGGTGGCATTGAAGACCGCATTGGCCACCGCCGCGCCGACGCCGATGGTTCCGATCTCGCCGACGCCGCGGGCGCCGATCGGACTGGCGTGGGGATCGAACTCGTCGGCGAAGATCGCGTCGATGGCCGGGACGTCGGCGTTGACCGGGATCTGATAGCTCCCCAGGCCCTTCGCGACGAACCGACCCAGGGCCGGGTCCACCCGCGAATCCTCCAGCAACGCCTGACCCAGCCCCCAGATCATCCCTCCGACCGCCTGACTCCGGGCGGTCCGGGGATTGATGATCCGGCCCACACTGAAGGCCCCTACGCAGCGCGTCACCCGAGGGACCGGGTCGTGCGGCGCCAGCGCAACCTCGACGAACACCGCCCCATAGGCGTTCATCGCATAGGCGCCTTCCTCCCGGGTCGGCGCCCAGGTTCCCTCTTCGCTGACGCGCTCCAGCCGGTGAAGCGCCAGTACCTCGGCGTACTCCCGCGGCTCGAGGCCCGGTTCGCCCGCCAGCGTCTCGAGCCGTTCCTTGAGCTTGACCGCCGCGATCCGGACCGCCGACCCGACGCTCAGCGTGGTGGCCGACCCGAAGGTCCCGCCGGCCTCGGGCAGCGTGGTATCGCCTAACGATACCCGGACCCGGTCGATCGAGAGCCCCAGGGCGTCCGCGGCGATCTGGGGCAGGATGGTCCGGACCCCGGTACCGATTTCATGGGCCCCGGTCTCGACCAGCGCCGAGCCGTCCCGTTCGAGGGTGACCCGAGCGCTGGCGCCGAAGCGGAAGGTGGACATCAGAGCGCTCGCCATACCCATCCCTGCCAGGGCGCCGTCGGCGCGGGTGACGCCCGGCACCGGAGACCGGCGGGCCCAGCCGAACCGTTCCGCACCCAGCCGGTAGCACTGATCGAGTGCCTTGCTGGAAAAAGGCTTGCTACTGGTGGGATCGTGGTGGGCGTAGTTCCGGGTCCGGAGTTCCACCGGATCGATGCCAAGTCGATGGGCCAGTTCGTCCATCGCGATCTCGAGCCCCACCATGCCCGGCCCCTCGTGCGGCGCCCGCATGAAGGTCGGCTGAGGGCGGTTGAGGCGGACGATCCGGTCCCGGGTCTCGATGTTGGGACAGGCGTACATGGTCCGGCTGCCGAGGCTGCCATGCTCGACATAGTCGTCAGCGACCGAGGCCGCATTCCAGCTTTCATGGCGGATGGCAGTAAGCGTTCCGTCGGTCCGCGCCCCCAGCGTCAGCTCCTGAACGGTGGCCGGCTGGTAACCGTGCATCGTGAAAGTCTGGCTCCGCGACAGGACGATCCTGACCGGCGCGCCGACTTCGCGGGATGCCGCCACCGCCAGGAATTCGTGGGGCCAGGTCGAGCCTTTGGCGCCGAACCCGCCTCCCACGAACCCGGTCCGAACCCGGACTTTGTCGGGTGGCAGCGCGAACATCTGGGCCATCGCGGCCCGGACACCAAACACCCACTGGGTCGAGGTCCAGAGGTCGATCCCGCCGTCGACCCATTGCGCCACCACCGCCGAGGGCTCGAGGGCCACATGATGACGATCCGCGGTTCGATACCTGGCGGTGATCGTCACATCGGCCGCGGCGAGCCCGTCCGCCACCGATCCGACCGCGGTGGAGGTCGGCGCCCAATCCTTGATTTCAATCCCCTGGTCGAGCGACGCAACAAGGCTGGCCTGATGGGGCAACGGATCAATCGTGACGACGAGTCGGGCCGCCGCCTCACGGGCCGCCAGCCGGGTGGTC
>JANMXA010000067.1:0-7057 GCA_031394255.1 Gemmatimonadota bacterium | reverse complement strand
ACCCACTGGAGCGGGTTCAGGGATCGGACGCCGACTTGCACCAGTCGAACGGCCAGCTAGTCCTCCATGATTCGGGCAAACGGGCAGGCGTGGGACAGTCGATCGCCTTCGTATTCGTGATATAGATCGCCGTGGGCGTCGAAGTGGAGAATGGCGAGCTCGGGATGGCGTTCCCGCATGGCGCGGAGGACGGGATAGGTGACGGAGTGATCGCCGCCGAGCACCAGCGGCCGCCGACCCTGGTCGAGGAGCCGGCGGACGCCGGCCGTGATGGGTTCGAGGACCTCCGCCGCGCCGGCGTCCGGCCTGATGGCGGCGTCGCCCGCGTCGTCCATGACGTCGACCGACGCGGTATTGAGCCCGTCTTCAGTCCAGCGATTGCTCGAGTCCCGCACGAGGGACGCCCTGATGAGCGACGGCCCTTCCGCCGGTCCGCGCTGGAACGAGGACGCCGCATCGAAAGGGACACCGAGGAGGGTAGGGACGCCGGCGTTGCGGGTCGGGCACATTCATGGTCCAGTCGTTTTCCCAAGATACTCCGCTGACGGCCGCGGGAGTGCATGACCTTCCGGTTTTCTCGCAGCAGGCTACAATCGGGTCTCCCTTCCCACTCTTAGGAACACCATGCCCGTCGCGATTACCTGGTTTGACCAGCGACCCTGGTTCGCCCTCGCACTCGGCGCCGGGTTGATCATCGGATGCGCCTCACCACACCCGGTCGATGACGCCATGCTTCGAGCCGCCGATGGCGACTCGGCCAACTGGCTCACCCACGGCCGGACCTACGCCGAGCAGCGCTTCAGTCCCCTGCACCAGATCGATGAGAAAACCGTGACCGGGCTTGGGCTCGCCTGGTGGCTCGACATGGGGACGCTGCACGGTCTCGAGGCCACCTCGCTGGTCAAGGACGGCGTGCTCTTCACGTCCAGTGCCTGGAGCATCGTCTACGCCATCGATGCCCGGGAAGGCCGGGTGCTGTGGCGTTTCGACCCGCAGGTACCGAAGGACCATGGAAAGTTCGCCTGTTGTGACGTGGTAAATCGGGGCGTTGCTCTGTATCGCGGCCGAGTCTTTGTCGCGACGATCGACGGCCGTCTGATCGCGATCGATCAAGCATCCGGCCGGCCCGTCTGGGACGTGCAGACCACGCCCAGGGGAGAACCGTACGCTATCACGGGGGCCCCCCGCATTGCCGCGGGCCGGGTCATCATCGGCAACGCGGGCTCCGAATACACGGTTCGCGGTTTCGTCTCGGCGTACGACGCCCTGACCGGTTCGCTGGCGTGGCGAACGTACATGGTGCCCGGCGATCCGGCTCGGCCGTCCGAATCCGAGGCGATGAAGCGCGCTACCGCGACCTGGTCGGGCCAGTGGTGGAAGGGCGGGGGTGGCGGGAGCCCGTGGGATCCGATCGTGTACGATGCGGCCCTTGATCTGGTCTTCGTTGGAACGGGCAACGCCTCGCCCTGGTATCCGGAACTCCGTGGCACGACCGCAGGGGACAATCTGTACACGTCCTCGATCGTGGCTCTCAGGGCCAGTACCGGTGAGCAGGTGTGGCATTACCAGACGACCCCGGGCGACAGCTGGGATTACGACGCGACGCAGCCGATTCTGCTGGCCGATCTGACCATTGACGGCCGGCCGAGGCACGTGCTGATGCAGGCCAACAAGAACGCCTTCTTCTACGTGATTGACCGGGAAACCGGGAAGCTGATTTCGGCCCGGCCGTTCGCGGCGATGAACTGGGCGACCGGCATCGATTCGGCCGGCCGGCCGATCGTCTCGCCCGCGGCCCGGCCGACCAAGGCCGGCACGCTGGTGGTTCCGTCCGATCTCGGCGCCCACAACTGGCATCCGATCTCGTTCAGTCCGGTGACCGGCCTGGTCTATCTGGCCGCGACCGACGCGCCAGCTCTGCATACGGTCGATACTGATTTCAAGCCGGATCCCAACGATCAGACGGTAGGTTTCGATGCTCGCTATCAGGGGCCGCTGATGGACAAACTGGCAGCGGTCAGGCCCACGGGCCGGCTGCTGGCGTGGGATCCGGTGGCCGGGAAGGCGCGGTGGACGGCCGAACATCCGGTGGGGCGGAGCGGCGGGACGCTGGCCACGGCGGGGAACCTCGTTTTCCAGGGGCGCGGCGACGGCAAGTTCGTCGCCTACCGCGCGACCGATGGCCAGGTCTTGTGGGAGTTCGATGCCGGGGTCGGGATCGCGGCGGCGCCGATGACATATGCGGTGGCCGGGAAGCAGTACGTGGCCGTGCTGGCGGCGCCCCCGCTCCTGTTCACCGACGCGAACGTCAAGACCGGGCCTAATACCAAGACCGGGCCGGGGCGTCTGCTGGTGTTCGGGCTGGGCGGGACCGATACGCTGCCGACGGCCGTGCGGAACGACACGCCGATTCCGCCCCCCGCCGTGACGATCGCCGCCTCACCGAAGGAAGTCATCGAGGGCGGGGCGCTGTTCAGTCTGTTCTGCGACCGGTGTCACAGTCCCGATCTGAATCTGGTGAAGAGCGGGGCCATTCCCGATCTCCGGCGGTCAACGGCCGCGACCCACGCGGCGTTCGAGCAGATCGTGCGAGGCGGGGTGCGGCGCGCACTGGGGATGCCGTCGTTCGCACCCGATCTCACCAGCGACCAGGTGCGGATGATCGAAGCCTACGTGCTGGACCGGGCCCGGATGGCCGGCGCCGCCGAGTCTCCGGGGGCGCCGCGAGCCCACTAGGGCTTCGGAATCCAGGCCGCCCGTTTCCAGACTGGGGTGTCGAACAGGGCCATGGTCACCGCGGGGTTGATCTTCCAGTCCCGATAGATTTCGTGGAAGAACAGCTTGCCGTCCCGGAGGAAGACTACCTCGGTGCCGATCCATCCCTGGCCGAGTTTGACGACTTTGTCGAAGCTGATGTCCGAGGTCGATCCGCCCTGGCCCGGTTCGACGACCCGTAACAGGATCAGCCGGTCCTTTTCGACCCACAGCTCGGAGCCTGGCGCGCCAATGACCCACATGGCCGCTCCCTTCCAGGTGTCTTCGCGGAGCCGGCTCAGGTCGAACTTCTCTTCCTTCGCGAGGGCGACGGTACGCTCAGGCGCCTGGTTGTAGACGTCGAAGGCGAGGATCTCGAGGATGTTGTGTCCCACGGCGGCGCGGGTCAGCTTTCGTTGGTCGAACGCGAAGGTCGAATCGCCGCGGTAGAGGAACGCTTTGCCGCTGTCGACGGGGGCGATGTCGATTCGGAGGCCGCCCGGAATGACGGCCGCCTCCCACCATTCCTCCTCGGGACGTCCGTCGGCGAAGATGGCCCGCTGGACGAACGACAGGGTCCGGTACCACTTGCCGGCGTACCGCGCGTGCATGGCGCGGATCACGTCTTCGCCGGTCTTGGGGGGCTGGCTGGATACAGGGCGGGCCAGGGTGGCGAGCAGGAGCAGCGAAGCGGTCAGCATGAGGTCTCCGTAGGTCAGCGGTGCGTCAGGAATGTAGCCTGACTAGTTTCGGAGCGTAGCGGCGGCATCGACCCGGGGAGCCGACGATGGCGAATACATCAGACAAGAGTCGCGCGGTCACGCTGGTGCTGGGCCTGGTCCTCGGCGTGTTCGGGGGCCACCGGTTCTACGTGGGCAAGATCGGCACCGGGTTATTGATGCTGTGCACCGCGGGGGGACTGGGGATCTGGTATCTCGTCGATAACATCATGATCGCGAGTGGCGCGTTTCGAGACGCGGAGGGGCGGCTGATCACCCGGTGGGATCCGGAGCAGGGTGAGTTGACCGGCGTCCCGCAGGAGTTGATGGACGAACTGTATGCCCTGCGGACCGAAGTGAACGAACTTCACGAGCGAGTCGACTTCGCGGAGCGGTTGCTGTCCGATCGGTCGAGCGGTGGCGAGGGGACGAAGGCGGCCCTCAAACCCGGGCGCGAGGGCTAGCCCCGCTCGAACGGTTCCACAGTCTGGCCGACCCTGATGGTTCCGGTGCCCCGGTGAACCACGTTCATTCCGAACATGACGGCGCTACCCTGTTTCCGAAACGTTGCCATGGTGCGGAGCGGTTCCTGTCCCCGCGAACCGTCGGTCTGATTTGTGGTGGTGACGGGGCATCGGGCACACGGCTTCACGACGTCAAAGATCTGTCCGCCAACCGAGAACCGGCGCCACCCGTCTTCGGCGAAAGGTTCCGATCCGGTGAGCACGATGTTGGGGCGGAACCGATTCATGGGGAGCGGCACGTCGAGACGGCGGTTCAACGCCTCGAGGGACGCTTCGCCCACGACGAGAAGCGGGAATCCGTCCGCAAACGCGACGAGGGACCCGGCGGGGTCGTAATCGGGGTCGGTGCGGCGGATCGCGTCGTCGGGGAAGTGGACCAGCCGGACTGGGGCGCCCAGAAAGTCGGACAGCCACTGGGCGGCCTGGTCGCCCTGATCGGCCGCCTCGACCCAGTCATCCCAGACTCGGGCTGCGCACCGCGGCGCGTTGGCGTCGGTCGGAATGGTGAGGGGCTGCATCCCTGGGGCGTCGAGGACGAGTTGCCCCTCTGTTGGGGTGGCGCCGATCAGGCAGAGCCGCCCGATTTCCCGCTGGGTGACGAGGTGGCCCCCGCCATCGACGACCATCCACCGGCGGTCGTTCTCGGGGCCGAAGCGACCGAGGGTGAGTTCGGAACGGGCGATGCCGCGGCCGCCCTTGAGAGGGTAGAGATGCAGTCCTCTGATCGTGATCATGGGGCGGACGGCGGAGCTGGGCGTTCCATGAATCGCTCCGGGATGGCGAGGGGTGTGAAGCCAACGCTGGCGTAAATGGCGTGCGCGTCGCGGGTGGCCAGCATGAATCGTCGGAGGCTCTGCAATTCCGGGTGACCCAGGATGCCGGCTACCAGCCAGCGGGCGAGCCCACGATGCCGATGGCCCTGCAGCACGAAGACATCGGCGAGCCAGGCGAAGGTGGTTCGGTCCGAGACGACCCGTGCAAAACCGATCTGGGTGTCCGAGTGGTCGTGGTAGAGGCCGAAAGACATTGAATTGCGGATCGACCGGGCCACCATGTCCCGGGTGATGCCGCGGGCCCAGTATGACGTCACCAGAAATTCGTGGATGACGTCGAGGTCGAGGCGTCCCGGCGCGTCGGTCAGGGTATACCCGTCGGGATGGTGCAGCAGCATGGCGGGAAATGTAGCGACACTCACTTCAGGGGGATGTGTGATGAACGCTCGATGGCTGGTGTTGGCAGGATTGCTCGCGGCGGGTCCGGCTGCCGCGCAAGGCGACAAGGAAGCGATCCTTGGTGTGGTCAGTACCGTGTTCCGGGGCATGCGTACGCGCGACACGGCCCTGATGCGCTCGACGTTCGTGCCGCAGGGCGGCCGTCTGCTCGGGATGGCGGCGAAGGACGGGAAGCCCGCGCTGGAGGTGATCGACCCCAGCCTGTGGATTGGTTCAGTCGGGCGCGGGACCGGTCCCGGACCGGACGAGCGCACGTTCTCGCCGAACGTTGAGGTCGATGACAACATCGCCCATGTCTGGACCTACTATGAACTTTGGCTCGGGCCGAAACTCAGCCATTGCGGATACGACTCGTTCTTCATGGTGAAGCTGGCGGAGGGCTGGCGAATCGCTCAGGTGGCGGACAGCCGCCGGATCGACTGCAAGCCGCGCTAGTCGGCCACGGTCCCGGGTCCGAGTTCGGCGAGTTCGCGGTCGAGAATCATGATCTTCTGCCAGATCTTGCCGGAGAGGCCGGTCGTCAGGTTCTCGACCTCGTTGACGGCGGAGATGGTGACGGGGTCGGCGAAGTCCTGGACGTACAGGGCGGCTGATTTGCTCAGCACCGACAGCATCTCGCTGCAGTAATCGAGGTACCGGGACAGCGCGAACGGGGTCAGGTGTCGAGCTGGAGAGGAGGGCGTATCGCTGCCTGCGTCCGGATTGGCGATGCGCTCGGGGTCCTTGGTCAACTGGTGCATGTCGATGATGTGGGCCATCGATCGGAGCCCGTGGATCGCCCGGAGGGCCCGGGTTCGCTTTCGCCGGACCTCGAACGTTGCCAGGAAGAAGATCGCGGCGCCGAGGAAGACCAGCTCGTTCACACCGGCGTCGATGGCCTGCACCACATCCGTGACACTCACGCCGGCGGGGAGTCGGAACACCACCAGCATGGTCGCGCCGAACACGGCGAGGAGGAGCGCGATGCAGAGTCCGACCCCGAGTCTCAACGGCCAATGAGGCCGGCTCACCCAGATGAGGTCGGCCCGGGCATGTTCGCAGACCTCGACCAGGTCGTCCGCCACGCCACGGAGCCCCGAATCGGGAAACCGTTCGGTGACCCGCTGGGCGAGCCGGCGGGCGGTGTCGGTGATGTGGTCGGGGTCGAGGCGGCGAAACACGGGGGGAATCTGGGCGGCTCCGGCACCGGCCGCAACGCGACGACGGCTCGTGGCCGGGCATCAATAGGCAGATGACGCCCATGCTCGTTGCCATTGCCCTGCTGATCCAGACGCCTCCCGCTCCGCCGCCGTTCGACTCGGCGGGGGCGAAGCAGGTCTTCGAGCTGGTCAAGCGGATCGCGGCCGAAGATCGGGGTCGGCTTTGGGGCCGATCGCTGGACGGGCCGGTGCTGCTGGTCGACCCGGCGACGAAACGGGTGTTTGCCAGCCGGGCCGGGATCCGCTCGCGCTGGTCACCGGTCGGCGAGGTGTTCGGCGGGCGCTTGCCAGATGATCAGGGCTCGGCCAACACTGCCGTGACTTTGGACGGCGAGCGGTGGTCGATGCTGATGTGGCCGCTTCCCGCTGACCCGTCATCGCGGCGCCAACTTCTGGCCCACGAACTGTGGCACAGGATCCAGGATTCGATCGGCCTGCCGGTTCGAGACCCGCCGAACCCGCAGGTGGATGACGAACAGGGCCGCATCCTCCTGCGGCTCGAGAGCCGGGCGCTGGCAAAGGCTCTGGCAGCGAAGGGAACGGACCGGGCGACGGCTCTGGTGACGGCCTTGTCGTTCCGCGACGAGCGGCACCGCCGCTATCCCGGATCCGACTCGGCGGAGGCGCTG
>JANMXA010000066.1:0-12642 GCA_031394255.1 Gemmatimonadota bacterium | reverse complement strand
CACCACGAACATCCCGTCGATCACCTGCTGCGTCATCAGGCTCCGGGCCCCGTCATACACCCCGCTGAAGGCCCAGTCGCCGTCGGTCGAGATCAGGGCCTGATACTTCTTGGTGTCGCCGGCCTTGTAGCCGACCGGGAGGCCCACGTTGACCGCAAACTTGACCTCCATCGAGGGGGACATGAATGTGAACGATTCGACCCCGACCGACGGGACCGGCCGCGAGGCGAGCTGCTGGGCGGCCAGCGGGCCGGCCGCGGCAAGGAGCGTGAGCGAGGCCGCGAGGGCGCGGGTCATTTTCAACATTGGATGTCCGTTCCGATCAATGGTGTTCAGGACTTTCGGGAATGGCGTCGGCGGCGGCCCAGCGTTCGGCCGCACTTTCGCCCCGATGTTTGCCGATATCGAACCCGGGGCCTGCATCGACTCCCCGTTCGTCGGTGAAGAACTGTCGAACCTGGGATTCCCGGCCCCGGGTCCACTTGGCGGTGCCGTCCACCCAGAGGGTGTAGCGCTCGTGGCCGTCGTCGCCGAATTCGAAGGCGCTGACATGCACCGCCGGTCCCGATTCGGATACCAGCGCCGCCAGCGACTCGGTCACCTGCGTCGGGACCGAGGCCGCGTTGCCGATTCCGAAATGCCGGGCCGCCTCCACCAGCAGGGGCCCGGTGAGCGGGACCAGGACCAGGTCGCCGCTCAGCCGGCACTCGGTCATCCGTGAGAACCGGCCCCTGGCGGTCCGAAACGTGGCCCGTTCCCCGATGATGCCCTCGAGCTCGAATCCCATCGTGCTGAAGCTCGGCCCGTAGGGAGGGGCGGGTCAAGTGTTACACCCTGAAACCATCCACGGGTTTCGCGCGTCAAAGAGGGGGGTACGGCAACCGGAGTCCAAACCCGTGAACTGGCAGTCCATCAAAACCAGGATTCTGGAAGGCGGAGCCGCCCTGCGCCGGCGGGTCAACCTTCGGCTGCTCGGTCGCCTGGCCGCCGGCACTGCCGCACTTGGTTTCGTGGGGGTGACGCTCGAGGCCGGATGGCGAGCCCATATCAGCCCGCCCCTTTCCCGGATGCCGACCGCCCTCTACACCCGCTCCGAACCCTGGGGCGGCGGTGACCGCCAGGCCCCGATCGTGATCGGGACCCCGGTCGGCATGGCCGACGAACGGCGGGTTCCCGTGGCGATCGCCAATGTTCCCGACCGGCTGATTGAAGCGGTTCTCGCGGTCGAGGATCAGCGCTTCTACGGCCACCACGGCCTCGACTTCAAACGAATCGGCGGTGCCCTCGTCGCCAACATCCGGGCCGGCGAAGTAAGCCAGGGCGGCAGCACGATTACCCAGCAGCTGGCCAAGAATCTCTTTCTCTCGGCGGAACGGACCCCGCTTCGGAAGCTCCGCGAAGCCGCGATGGCTCTGGCGCTCGAGGCCCGCTACGACAAAGCCACGATTCTCGAAGCTTATCTGAACGAGGTCTATTTCGGGCAGGACGGTTCTCGGCCGATCCACGGCGTCGGCGCCGCCGCCCGGTACTACTTCGGGCGGGACGTGAGCGACCTCGGCCTGTCCGAAGCCGCGCTGCTCGCGGGGATGATTCAGGCGCCCAATCACTTCAGTCCGGTGCGCCACGAGCGGATCGCGCGGCAGCGGCGGAATCTGGTATTGGCGCTCATGGTGCAGCAGGATCGGATCGCCCGGAAATCGGCGGAACAGGCCGGCCGAATCAGGATCGTCGGCCATCCGCGGCCCGAGCCGGGCCCCGACGCCCGCTATTTCCGCGATCTGGTCATGGCGACCCCGCAGGGCAAACTGCCGGCCCGCGGCGGCGCGATCTACACCACCCTCGACCCGGCCCTCCAGCGCTCGGCCGAACGCGCGGTCCGGACCGGGCTCGATCGGGGCCGGATTCGCGATGCCCAGGTGGCCCTCGTGGCCCTCGATCCCCGTACCGGTGACATCCTCGCCATGGTCGGCGGCCGGGACTACGGTGTCTCGCAATTCAATCGCGCGGTGGATGCCCGGCGCCAACCCGGGAGCGCGTTCAAGCCGCTGGTGGCGCTCGCCGCCTTCCATCGCGAGGGAGACCGCCCGCCGGCCTTTACGCTCGCCTCACGCGTCGAAGACGAACCCCTGCGCGTCGCCACCCACTCGGGCCCGTGGGAACCGACCAACTACGACGGCGAGTATCACGGCGCGGTGACCGTGCGCCAGGCGATCGAACAATCCCTGAACGTGCCCTTCGCCCGGATCGGTCTCGCGATTGGCCCCGAGCGGATCGTCGCCACGGCGCGGCGACTCGGCATTACCAGTCCGCTCACCGCGGTACCCAGCCTGGCACTCGGCAGCTCCGAAGTGTCGCTCCTCGAATTGGTCCGGGCCTACGGAGTCTTTGCCACGGGCGGCGAGCTCGCCACCACCCGGGCCGTGCTGGGCCGGTCCACACCGGGAGGTGAGATCCTGACCGGCGGACCGCCCCAGGTGTCCCGCGTGGCCGATCCCGCCGAGGTCTATCTCGTCACTTCGGCGCTCCAGGGTGTGATCGAGCGGGGCACCGGCCGGGCCCTCGAAGCGAGCGGCCGGTTCGGCGCCATCGCCGGGAAGACCGGCACCTCGAACGACTGGCGTGATGCGTGGTTCGTCGCCTACTCGCCCTCGCTCGTGGTCGGGGTCTGGGTCGGCTATGACGACGGCCGGAGTCTTGGCATGACCGGCGCCCAGGCGGCGCTTCCGGTTGTGGCGCGCTTCCTCAACGGTGCCGAGCCCGAAGATCAGTCAGAATCCTTCCCGGTGCCGGACGGCATCGAGACGGCGCGGGTCGGCGGCGGCTGGTCGGACTGCGGCGCCGAGGAATTCTTCCTGGCCGGCACGGCCCCGGCCGGCGACTGCGACGGCTACACCGACGAGTCCCCCGAATCGATCGACGAGGACACGCGGTCGGACGATCGCGGCGGCGAACGGAGGCTGCGGCGAGCGGGGCATTCAACCCTCAGGTGGCTCGAGCGGCTCCTCGAACGGGCCGTCGAAGAACGACGCCGGCACGAGCGGCGCTAACGACCTTCCGCCGCCAGTCCAGCTCCCTCCGCGGGATAGGCTCCCCCAGATCGAAATAGCCCGCGGTATCGGGTACATTCCTTTGGCACGGCGCGCCGGCGCGAACTCGCTGCGGTGCTCTGCTGTGATCACCGAAACGAGGAAGCGAGGCGAAGGATGAGATCAGTCGTTGTGCTGGGAATGCTGGTCGCACCAATGGCGAGGCCTTGCACTCTGGCAGCCCAGGCCCGACAGACGTCGGCGGACGAGTATACCCGATACGAGTTGCTTGCTCCGGGATCGACCCAGTTCAAGATCACTTACGACGTGACGGCCACCACTCCTGGAGCCACGGCCTTCTACAACCCGATCCGGAAGGGCAGCGTCGCGACCGACGAGTCGGTCTGGGACCCAACGACCGGCCGGCCACTCGTCTGGTCGGTCGTGTCGGGCGCGGCGGCCCGCGCGGCCGGCTTCGCGGACGCGGACACCACGACCGACTACATCCGGGTGACGCTGCCTCGGCCGGTGCCGGTAAACGGCGAGATCCGGATCCGAATTGTCAAGACGTATGCCGATGCCAAGAGCTACATCGCCGGAGCCGACACCGTGGCCTTCGTCCGTTCCCTGTCCATCAAGTACAACGCGGTGGTGCTGCCGGCCGGCTTCGAACTGGTTGGCGTCAACTATCCGTCGCAAGTCCTCACGGAAACGGATGGCCGGATCAAAGTGAGCTTCATGAATCCCGGGACCGATCCGGTCTCCTACATCGTGCGCGGCCGGAGGATCCCATGAGAGCGGTGATCATCACGAGTATCGCCATGGTCGCCGCCATGACGGCCCATGCCAGGGCGCAGACGGGCTCGCGGACGGATTCGCTGGCGAGTCGCCTCACCGAACGAGCGGCCGAGACGCGGGAGATCGTCTATTTCCTGCAACAGCCCGAGACCCACGCCTTCGATCTCTATCACGACTACACCGAGACTCGGCCGAGTGCCAATCAATATCTCAACGTGGTCCGGGCGGGGAGCCGGGTTTCCAACCCGAGTGCCGTTGTTCTCGACACCGGTGCCCCGCTCACGACCAGAATTCTCAAGGGGGCGGAAGTCACCCGGGCCGGGCTCGCGATCGAGGAACAACTCACGCCGGAAACGGAGGTCGTCGTGATCCCGTTCCCCGCGCCGCCCGCCGGGGGGTCGATTCGGCTGCGGATATCGGAGACCTACACTGATCCGGCGCGGTACCGGTTGGAGGGCGACGAATTGGTCTGGGATCGGGCGTTCGGACGGGCCCGGAACGCCGTCGTGCTGCCGGCGGGATGGCGGCTCGCCCATTCAAGCATTCCGGGGGTGGTGTCGTTGACGGACGACGGCCGGATCCGGCTCGACTTCACCAACCCGCGGCCGGACGAGATCAAGGTCCTGATCGTGGCGAGGCGGCGTTGAGCTTCGAGGGCGTGGTCGGTTTCGGCCTCGGCCTGCTGATCGGGCTTCTGGTGTTCGTGGTCTGGCGGCTGACCGCCGTTCGGGAGATTCGCCGGGACGCGATCGCCCGGAGCGCGGCGGTGATCGCCGGCCGGGTCCACGAACAGTTGGTCCCCCACTTGCCCGGGTTCGAATTCAATCCCAAGGACGCCCGGTTCCTGGGCTCGCCGGTGGATTTCATCGTGTTCGACGGCCTGGCGACGGGCGCGGTCACCCAGGTCGTGTTCCTCGAGATCAAGACGGGATCGGCGGCCTTGAGCGCCCGCGAAAAGGAAGTGCGCGACGCGATCCGGAACCGCCGGGTGGAATGGCGGGAACTGCGGATCGAGCGTTAGGCGTGCGTGCGGCGGTGCGTCATGCCGGCCGCCGGGGGCGCTGCCGCGGGGACACCGACTTGATGATCAGCGCCCGTCGCCCGGCAGGGTTAATGGACGGCCTGGCGCGCCGCAGCGCCTCCGCCATCAGGGCGTGGACGGCGGGCAGGCCCAGGGTCTCTGGGCCGTCGAGGACCACGTGACGGACCGTGGTCCCCGACCCTTTGAGCACCTGGTCGGGGTCGGGCAGCGTGGCGCCCTTGAGGAAGAACAGGGTCACCCACCGGGGATAGACGGCGATCGAGAACAGCGCGTCACTGGTTCGGGTGTCTGGGCCGAAGCCGATCACCAGGGCGTTGTAGTTGTCGTAGACCAGTTCCGTCGCCCCCGGGAGTCGTTTCCGCATCGCGGAGAGAATGGCCCGTGTCCGGCGGGCGATGTCTGGCGTGTAGCGGGCGAGGAATCCGGCCAGCTGCGCGGCCGGGGTGGTTTTCGGGGTGGCCATCAGCGCCCTTCCTCGTGTCGCGCGGTGAAGTCCGCCGTGTCCGTCACCACGCTCGCGGCCCAGCGCAGCACATCGGCCTCATAGGCCGCCGGGTCCGCGGTGGCGATGTCCATCACCCGGACGGACCACGGAATATCCGCCACATCGGTGAGCTTCGGCCCCCGCGAAATACTTCCGTTGCGCTTGTTCCCGATTCGCTCCCGGCTTATCCGCAGGAACTCGGCCCCGGTCAGTCCGCCGGATACGCATTGGGCCAGAATGCCCCGGGCGTCCAGCCAGGCGGTCTTGGCATAACCGTTGTGCTGGAGCGTGTAACACATGACCGAGAGGTGGTGCACCGCGCCGAACGTGGCCGGATGAAGGTACTCGAACGTGAGACAGGCCCCGAACCGTTCGCGGCAGGTCTCCGGCTCGGCTAGCCGGGCGCCGCAATCTGGGCACCGGCCCATGGGGCTGGTCAGACCAGCGCCTTCCGGTAACTCACGATCTCGGCCTCATAACCGAGGTGTTCGTACACGGCCCGGGCGTGGGCGTTGTTGACGAACGCGTTCAGGGTGAGATGGCCGTACCCCCGGTTTCTGGCCCAGGCCTCCGCCGCCTCGAGCAACGTCCGGCCTACCCCCCGGCCCTGGGCGGTCACGCTGACGACGACCACCTCGACGTGGGCGCCGGGCTGGCCGTTGAAATAGTCGTGCCGAGTGGTGACGAACATGCATCCCGCCGGCAGGCCTTCACCTGTCTCGGCGATCAGGATCGTTGCGTCAGGCGCCGGTTTCTCCAAGGCGGAAACCATCAGACGGCGGTCTGCGGCTGCGATCTGCTCGGCCGTGCGCCAGGCCGGAACTGGAAAATCGGCCAGACGGTCGGTCATGGCCACGAGGAAGGCGCGATCGCCGGGAACGGCCGGTCGGAGCGTCAGCATTCAGCAAATCCCGGGGAATTGGGGGTGGCGCAACGGAACGGCCAATTCTAACCCGCGGAACGAGATCCCGCATGGGGCGGCGCCACGACTACCGCTGTTCGGCGAGCGCCTTGAGATTGGCGAGGCCGGCCTCGAAATCCTTCCCGACCACCTTGTCCATGTTCAGGAACAGTCCCATCACCTTGGCCATGAAGTTGTTCTTTCCCTCCATCGCCCAGTTGACGGTGGTTGAGTCGCCTGCGGCCGTGAGCGTGAACCGGATCGTGTTGTGGGCCTCGAAGGGCCTGGTGAAATCGAGCTTGATCGTGGCGCTCTGCGGCGGTGCCGTCTCGAGAATCTCCATCCGGCCGGCTCCGACCTTGGGACCGTCCCAGGCGTACGCGGCGCCGACACCGCTGGCCGCGCCACTGTGGGTCCGCTGCATGGCGGGGTCGATCTTCTCCCACGGTGACCACGCGGCCCAGGCCCTGAAATCGTTCAGGTGGGCGAAGATTTGATCGGCTGGCGCCTTGATGGTCGTTTGTCGTTCGAGCCGGAAGCCGTCCGGGCGGGTGGCGGCGAAGAGCAGCAAACCCGCGACGATCGCGACGACAACGAGCAGGATGTTCAGCAGCACGGGACCTCCAGGAAGGGGAGGAAAGAACTTACTGCGGATTTGGCTGTTGGGGAGCGGGGGAGGGCGAGGGGCCGCCCCCGTTGGTCAAACCGGGGGCGGTGTTTGCGGCGGCGGTCAGGCCGATCGGCGCCGGGGCACGGCCCGGGCAATCACGGGCGCCACGGCGACCATGGCGGCGAACACTTCGGTGTCGAGCCACTCGGCCAGCAGCCGGTCCCGCTCGAGTGCTTCCTGGCCAACGATCTGCGCCATGACCGCGTGGCGGTGACCGGCTCGCATCAGGTACCACATGGCCGGCGCGGCACTCAGGTTCTTGGCCAGATTCGCCTCGATACCTTCATACGATACGAAATGGAATTCTTTGCCGCGGTGAAGAATCCGGCACTGATCGGTCTTGTAGTTGCTCATGGCCTGCTCCACACAACAAGGGAGTGACGTGCTCGAGCTACTTACGCTTCGGTTTCCGTGATCTCGGGCGGCTCTGCGCCGTCGAGTGGCTCACTCGGGTCGGCGGCGTCGCCCGAACCGCGCTCGGCGCGACGCTGGCGCTTTTCTTCGCGTTTCTTGACTTTCGCCAGTTCCTTCTGGCGCTTTTCGAAGCCGTAGTTCCGCTTGGGCAAATGCGTCTCGGGGTAACGAGGAGGGACCGGCGCGACGACGACCACGCCGGGCGGAAGATAACGGGTTGAGAGGGTTTCCGCTCGGAACGGCGGTTCTTCAGCGTGCGCGGCTGATCAGATGTGGGTTGGTTCCAGCGTGAGCCTCACGAGGTCGACCCGGTAACTGCTGGCGGCGGTGCGAAGCCAGGTCGACAGGTGCTCGAGGTTGGGAAGCGACTGGATCTGATGGTGCGTGAGGCCCTCGACCCGCCAGGCTTCGGGGCCGATGCTCTCGGACTGGCTCACTCTGGTGGTGACGCAGGCCCGGCGGCGGCGGAGATACCCCGCCACCCGATCGGCCCGCGATTCCGTCGGACAGGAAAAGCTGAAGGTAACGTGCCGGGGGCTGGCTTCTTCGCGGGCGGCGCGGACGGTCTGCCACAGGCGCAGCGCTCCGCTGAGGGAGCCTAACGAGCTTGGGTCGTGGTACTCGTTATCCGGCGATCGGCGCATGGCAACAACCTAGCCGCTCCGGCGCGAATTACCTAACGGTCGCTTCTTCAGAGGATGTAGCCGGCATCGACCGGCAGTTCGACGCCGTTGATGTGTTCCGCGCCCGGTCCGGCCAGAAAACAGACGGCCTGGGCCACGGCGTCCGGCTCGATGAACCGGCCACCGCCCGTCTCCGCCATCGAGGCGTAGGCGGCATCTTCGGAGCCCAGCCGGCGGACGAGGTCCTGGAAGAACGGCATTGAACTCCACATCGGGGTCTTCACCCCGGCCGGGCTGACCAGGTTGATCCGGATCCCGAGACCGGCATCCCGGCATTCCTTCGCCGCGGCCCGAACCATCATCGCGAGTCCGGCTTTGCTCGCGGAATAGGCGGCGGCCCCGGCGGCTGCCCGGATGCCGGAGGCCGAGCCGATGTGGATGATCGCCCCGCCCGTGGCCTTCATGGTTCGGATCCCGTGCTTGGTGCCGAGAAACGCCCCATCGAGATTGGTCGACAACACCTGCCGCCATTCCTCGATCGTGGTCTCCGCGATCGGGCTCCCCACGGCCACACCGACGCAGTTGACCAGCAGGTCGAGCCGGCCGTGCTCGGTCACGATCCCGGCGATCGCCCGGATCCATGAGGATTCGTCCCGGACGTCGAGCACGACGCTCTGGGCGACGTCGGCGGTCTTCAGGACGGTACTCTCGTTCAGGTCGGCGCCGATGACCGTGGCGCCGGCCCAGGCGAGTCGCTTGGCGACGGCCGCACCGATGCCCGACGCCGCGCCGGTCACCAGCGCGATCGTTCCACCAAAGTCGGTCATCGCCGCGTGTCCGCCGTCCGGGTCAGAGCGACTCGTAGGAGCATCCGTGCTCCTGGGCCAGCCCGATCAGCATGGTATGCGCTGGGACGAGAATGACGCCGGGATTGAGACCGGCCTTGAGCGTCTCGTAGACCTCGGGCTCCGGCGCCTTGACCGCAGCCGCGATCCGGCCCGCCACGCCATGAAGCGCGTTGTTGCACTGCCAGAAGATGGCGCCACGAGCCTGGAGCGGGCGGACCCTGGCGGCCTGTTCCCGGGGATTGGCGCCGCCGTCGAGGAATACGTTGCGCACGGCCGGCTTGCTCGTGGCCGAGTCGGTGACTTTCCAGAGTTCGCCGATGGGGTACTTCGCATACATCGCGTCGGTCGCGTTGACCGGGAACGCATGCCCGCCGATCCCGACGACCGCGTTCACGTCCGGGTGACGGAGGCCATAGACCTCCTCGTGGGCGTTCAGCCAGTTCGATACGACGAGCAGGCCGATCTCCAGGTCGGAAAAGTCGAACACCTGCTTGTGTTTGCCCGTGAGCCGGTCGAGCCAGGACATGTCCCAGCCCCGGGCTTTCGGTTCCGCCGAGGCCCGCGCCGTGTCCAGCGTGAGCAGCCCTGCCAGCGCGCCTACGGTGCCCATGAATCCCCGGCGGTTCGAATGCAACCTCATCGTCCTGGCTCCTTGGTGGTTGTGGATCCCCGGCGCTTTTGCGCGAAGGCCCTGATTCGTTCGACCGGATCACCCGCCGCCAGGCAGTACATCTGGTTCCGATCCTCGATGGCAATCTGATCCTCGAGCCCGAGGCCCGACTCCGCCGCGTTGATCAAGTCCTTGGTCAATCGCAAACCGTTCGAGCCGGTGGCGAGCAGGTCGTCCACCATCGACTGGCCGGCCCGCATCAGTTCCGCCTCCGGCACCACATCGCTTACCAGGCCGATCCGCAGGGCCCGTTCGGCAGAGCAGTGGCGCCCCGTCATCAGGAGCTCGCGGGCCACCGACGATCCCACGATCCTGGGTAGATGGTACGAACTGCCGCAATCACCTCCGCTGAAACCAAGTGTGATGAAGGCCGCCGAGAATATGGCTGACTCCGAGGCGATTCTGATATCGGCGGCCAGGGCCAGCGAGAACCCGAGCCCCGCGGCGTGGCCGTTCACGAGGGCGACGATCGGCTGGGGCGCCCGGCGGAGTTTGACCGCGAGCTGGCTCCATCGCCGCTGCCACGCCAGCCGCCGATGGGCCAGTTCGGGTGAGGCCGGGTGATCGAGTTCGAGGTTGGCCTTGAGGTCGAGTCCTGAACAGAAACCCTGGCCGGCCCCGCGCAACACGAGTACCCGGATCTCCGTGTCCTCGGCCACGCGGTCGAGATACTGGTGGAGTTCCTCCCGCATCAGTTCATCGACCGCGTTCCGCCGTTCGGGCCGGTTCAGGGTCACCCATTCGGCGCCGCCGTGGCGCTCGACCATCAGAGTCCGGTAGGTCATTGGCGAAGGATCATAGCCTTGGGCTGACGCTCCGCAACGGTCGCCCGGACCCGGGAAACACTCGTCCATTGTGCATTCCGGCTCGGGAGGCTATACTGTTGTCACGGTCGAAGCGCCTTCGTGCGCGAACAAGTTCCGAGTGACGTCAAGGGCCCACGGAAAACGCGGGCCCTTTTTCATTACGATGACCGTGCACGGCGGTGGAGCGAAGCTCCGCGCCGCGGGAACGACCCCTCCCGTGAGGGCATTGTCGCGGGAAAGACGGTTGGCAGCAACGGCTAGAAACCGGCGGTCGACCCAGGTGTAAGGGAGCAGGAAAATGGCGCGTACTACTGGAACGGTGAAGTGGTTTAACGACTCGAAGGGCTTCGGATTCATCACGCCGGAGGACGGCACGAAGGATTGCTTCGTCCATCATTCGGCCATCATGGCCGAGGGCTTCAAGTCGCTCGCCGAGGGCGAGCGGGTCGAGTTCGACGTCGTCCAGGGCGCCAAGGGCCCGGCGGCTGAGCGAGTCAGCAAGATCGCCGCTGCCTGAGGCAGCCCCCTTACGGGGATGACGCAGCCAGCCTGACTTCGGTCAGGCTGGCTGTTTCTTTTCCGGTCGGCCCTTAGGTCCAGAACGCCGCGAGGCGTCGCCCGGCGTACAGGCCCACCCCCGTGCCGATCATGCTCACCACGAACGCGGTGAAGAAACCGAACGGAGCTCCCGCCCACCAGCCTAACGCCCCGCCGGCCGTGGCCCCGATGCCCCCCAATAGTTTGTTCATCTACAGCCGCGGCTTCGTCCTTCTCGGCGCCTTGCCACAGTTGGCCGGCCAATCCACGGGCCAGGTGCCGGGCGACTTGTCCCGCGCAATGAACTCGGGATCCTCGGAGGCGAGATAGATCATCATCGCCGCCAGTGTTGCGTTGTGCTTGAGGTCGTCGAACACCACCTTGTCGTAGGTGTCCCGCCCGGTGTGCCAGGTGTAGGTGCCGTAATTCCAGGGCACCGCGCCCATGCCGAAGGCCGGCGTGCCGTAGCACGAGAAGACCGCGCCGTCGGTGCCCCCCGGATTGCCGGTGGGCACGTCGTTGAAGCTCCACGACACCACGTTGGCACTGAGGCTGTCGGTGTAGAACGACGGCAATTTCCCGTACCAGGTCTTGAGATGCACCCCCATCGCCGAAAGGCCGGCGCCGTTCAGCAACTGGACCCGCCCGGTGCCGTTGTCCTGGTTGAACAGCGCCTGCAGCCCCTTCATGACTTCGGGATGATCTTCGGTGAACGCCCGCGAGCCGTTGAGTCCCTGCTCCTCACTCGCCCAATGGCCGACCATGATGGTCCGCTTCGGCCTGGGGTACGCCAGCTTGAGGATTCGCATCGCTTCCATCGCCATCATGGTGCCGGTGCCATTGTCGGTGGCGCCCGACCCGCCATCCCAGGAATCGAAGTGGGCCGAGAGCATCACGTATTCGTCGGGCTTCTCGACGCCCCGGATCATGCCGATGGTGTTGAACGCCGGCTTCTCTCCCAGCAGTTCGGCATCGAGGCGGAACTCGAGCATCGGTTTCTGCCGGTTCTCGGCCAACCGTGAGACCAGACTGTAGTCCTCGCAGCTCAACGTCACGGCCGGCGCGACGGTGTTGTACGTCTCGAAGATTTCGGTGACGCCCCAGCCACCCGATCCTTGGCCGGCCCGGAGCGCCTCGGTCGCGGCGACCAGGCTCGCCGCCGGACCACCGCCCTTGGCCGAGGCGGGCCCCGCCGGTCCGTTGGGACGGGGTCCGCCCGGTCCGCCCGGCCCGCCGCGTCCGGCGGCCCCGCCAAACGGATTGGGGAAGCCGCTCAGTTTGGTGCGGGACGATACCACTCCGGCCACGCCGGCCTGTTCGAGCCTCGTCCCCAGCGAGCCGGTGCCCAGGGCCAGACTATACCCGGTGCCGCGGTAGAGTTTGGTGCTGTCGGGACGTCCGTCGGCGCCGGTCATGACCGCCCAGTCCTGCTGCATCAGGGCCACGGCCGTATCCATCCGAGCCTTCGACTCCGGCGTTGCCCACTTGATCCAGTCCTCCGAGGGCCGGCAAGTGGGCAAGGCCGGCGAGACCAGCACGATCTTCCCCTTGGCTTGGGGCAGCCACCTCACGAATGCGGTGCTGTCCTCGAACTTCGGCAATACGATCGCCTCAGCCCGAATCGCCCGGCCCTGGGTGCCCGGGCTCCAGGCCAGCATCGTGCCCTCGAGCGAACGAACCCTGGGCGCCACGAGGTCGATGTGGGCCGCACCCCGGCGCCAGCCGCGCCAGGTGCCGTACGCCTCCCGCCGCGCTTCGACGTCCCACTTCCGATAAGTCTGCTGAATCCAGTCGCTCGCGGCCGCAAAGCCCGGGCTCGCGGT
>JANMXA010000065.1:0-23134 GCA_031394255.1 Gemmatimonadota bacterium | reverse complement strand
CCCGGTGGCGTGGTGGCCGGAATTTTCCCCGCCAAGTTGATGACGGCCCAATGGGGTGCGGCCGCGCGGGATGAGCTGACCCGCCGCACCACGATCACCCTCGCCGCCGATCTTTCGGCCACCGATCACGGGTTCGAGGCGTCGGTGTATCCACTGGCGCTCGTCACGACCAAACAGCCGCCGCCGGACGGCCACCGGGTCATGACGTCGTTCGATCTCAGCGGATCGACCGCACTACAGTTGGGCTGGAGCTCGGGGACATGGACTCGCGGGACCGGCGGCTCCCCCAACCGGCACGCCACGATCGGAGATCAGTTCCGGATTCAGCTCGGCCTCAAGACGGGTGCCGACCGACTATTTCTCGACCCCGAGCCGACGGTCGAGACCGCATTGCTCCGGCCCGCGGTCCGGGGCCGGGACCTCGACGCCTTCGGATACCGCACTCCGGTGCGCGTCCTGTGGACCCACGACAGTGCCGGCGCGCCGCTCGCATCACTTCCACCGCTCGCGCTCCGATGGCTCACATCGCACCGGGCCGCACTCGAACGGCGGGTCGATTATCACCGCGGCCCATTCTGGGCGGTGTTCCGTACCGACGCGGGAATCCCGCGCCACCGGGTCCTCTGGAGCGACCTCGGCCGGGATCTCAAGGCGGTCGGGTTAATCGGGGCGGGCCGCCGGATCGTGCCGCTCAACACCTGTTACTGGATCGGTGTCCGCACCGACGACGCGGCCCTGGCACTCACGGCGTGGCTCAACAGCACGCCGATCCGGCTCCTGGCCCGGGAACGGGCCACGGTGGCGCTCTCGGGATTCTTCCGGTTCAACGCCGGCACCGTGGGCGCCCTGCCGTTTCCACCGGCCGCACTGGAGGACGCGGCGCTGATCGCCATCGCGGCGGAGGCCCAACGCACCGGGCGGGTCGACCAGGAACGGCTTGACCGACGTGTCACGGCGCTGCTCGGGTGACCGCCACGATTGCCGATCCGCCCACGCTCCCCCGCCTCACGGGTGCCGACGCGCGACGGGTGCGTGCGACGTTAGGCAGTCTGGCCGGGCCGGCCGAATCCCGCGGCAGGGCTCCAGAATGGCTGCGTCCGGAGCAGATCCGGCCGTTCCAGCAGGTCATGGCCGCACTCGACCGGCACGGCGCCGCGTTTCTGGCCCTGCCGGTCGGCACCGGCAAGAGCTTCATCGCCCTCGCCGCGGCCAGGGCGGCCGGCCATCGTGCGGCGACCGTGGTTGGACCGGCCGTCCTCCGCTCCCAGTGGCTGGCCCTGGGCCGGCGACTTGGCGTCGGCGTCACCTTCACCAGCACGGACCAGATCAGTCGGGGGGCAAGCCTTCCCGGGCCTGGCCTCGTGATCGTCGACGAGTGTCATCACTTCCGCCATCCGGCAACCAGGCGTTACCGGGCGCTCCAGCCGGCCCTCGCCAGCCGGAGCGTCCTGCTGCTCTCCGCGACCCCGGTGGTGAACCGGCCCGCCGACCTGGCCGCGCAACTGGCCCTGGCCTTCGGCGATGACGCCCTCGCGGCGGCCGGCGTGCCATCGCTCTCGGAAGCGCTCGCGGGTCCGGACTTGCCACCGGCGCTCGAGTCTCTGCTCATCGGCGTGATCCGTCAGACCGGATTCCCCGCCCTCCGCACGACGACCGCGCCCGACTGGAGCGGGCTCGACCCTCGCCTCGGTGCTGTGGTCGACGCCATCGACCGGCTCCGGCTCTCGCGCGAGGGACCGATCAGCGCGCTGCTTCGGTCGTCCCTGTTCCGCGCCCTCTCGTCGAGCCCAGCCGCACTGCTGGCCTCCCTTCGCAGGTACCGGCGCCTCCTTGATCATGCGGCGCGCGCCCGACGGGCCGGGCATCCAGTCCATCGAGCCACGATCCGAAGCGTGATCGATCCAGCCCCGGATCAACTGGTCATGTGGGAACTGCTGGACCCGAGCCGGATCGCGAGTGACCTGGCCCTGGCCGACCGGGCGCCCCTTGAACGGCTCGACGCCCAGGTGTCGCGGTGGATCGCGCAGGGGGACGGCAAGACCGCGCTGCTCAGGTCGATCCTCGAGGACCGGCGACCGACGGTGATTTTCGCGGGGTCGGTTGCCACTGTGCACCACCTCCGGCGCGCGATTCCCGGGTCGGGAACTGCCTGGGTTACGGGCGACGGCGCCGGCATCGGCTCTCAGCGCCTGAGCCGGGCCCTGGTCCTGGGGTGGTTCGGACCGGCGCGCGAAGAACGTCCCGCCATCCCTTGGCTGCTGCTGGCCAGCGATGTCGCCGCCGAGGGACTCGACCTGCAGGGGGCCGCGCGGGCGATCCACTACGACATCCCGTGGACGGCCGTGCGACTCGGCCAGCGGGACGGCCGCATCGTGCGCCTGGGATCGGCTCACCAGGAGGCCGAGGTGGTCCGGTTTCCGGTTCCGGCGCTGATTGAGGATCGCCTGGGCCTCGAAGCGGCGGTGGAGCGGAAGGCCGCACTCGGCGCCGATCTGCGGCGGCGGATGGACCTGACGGGATCAGAACCCGGCAACGATCCGCCGGCTGATGGCTGGGCGATGTTCGAGCCACCCGCCGGGGAGGCCGACGGTGGTTTCGTGGCAGGCTACCGCCTGGAACGGGGCGGGCAACCGACCGGGACGCTGGTCATCGCGCATACGACGCGGAACGGGTGGTCGGAGGACCCGGCCGAGGTGGCTCGGCTGATCGGCGGGCTCAAGGATCCGGCCGACCTCGACCACGATATCACCCCGATCCTCGAGGCGCTCGAGGGGAAGGTGATGGAGCGGCTCCGGCATCTCAACGGTTCGTTGCTCGGGCGGCGCCGGTCGACCGGTGCCTGGGCGGCCCGGCGAATCGGAGCCGAGTCCGGGTTCATCACGGCCCGACTCGCGGCAATCGCGATCTTCAGACCGGCCACCGGATCCACTACCTTGCCGGTATGACCCGACCGATTTCCACCGTTCTGTTTGACCTTGACGGCACGTTGCTCGACTCGATCCGTCTCATCATCGACAGCTACCACCACAGCCTCGCCACCCACGGCCTGCCGGCGCGGAGTGACGACCAGTGGCTGGCCGGCATCGGCACCCCGCTGCGGGTCCAGTTCGGCGACTGGGCCCACGATCCGGTGCTCTTCGAGGCACTGATCGGCACCTATCGGGATTTCAACATCTCCAACCACGACGCCAGAGTGGCCGGCTATCCGGGGGTGGTCGAGACGGTGACGGAGATCAAACGGCGGGGGTTTCGGACCGGACTGGTGACCAGCAAGCAGAAGGCGGGCGCGGAACGCGGGCTTCGTTTTCTCAAGCTGGACGGGCTGATGGACGTGGTCATCGCGGCCGACGACGTCCTCAATCCCAAGCCGCATCCCGAGCCGCTCCTGCTGGCATCGGAACGCCTCGGGACCGACCCCACGGCCTCGGTGTATGTGGGTGACAGCGTGCACGATATGCGGAGCGGGCGGGCGGCCGGCATGACCACCGCCGCCGCCCTGTGGGGGCCTTTCAGCCGGGAGGATCTGAGTCCCACCCGGCCCGACTACTGGCTCGAGCGGCCGGCCGACCTCCTCCGAGTGATCGGAGGAGGTTGACCGGATGGCGCCGAATCAGGCGCCGAACATGGCGGCCGCGGCCGTGAGTTTGACCTTGAGCTCGGTCCCTTTGGCCACCGCCTCGGCGAGGTTGCCGGCCTTGAACGCCTCGGTTGCGGCGGTCCAGCTGGCGGCCCAACCCGCCGCTTCGGTCTTGAGCGCGGCCACCCGGGCCGGATCGACGCCCTTCGGGAGTTTCTTCATCGCGGCCAACGCATTGATCTTGCCGGTAACCGATTCGAGCAGCTTGGGCAGTTCGGCCGATAAGGCAGTGAACGAATTGGTCAGCTGCGTCTTCCTGGTCGCCATGCCGGCGGACAGATCGCGAGCGATGCTCGTGGTCTGACGGGCGCCCATCAGGGCTCCGCTGTAGTCACCGGATGCGACCCGGGCCTTCATGGCCGCGATGCTGTCGTTGATCACCTTGAGTTCGGTCGGCGCGAGCTGTTCGGCCTGAGCCGAGAAACCCGCCACCATCTTTTCCGCCGCCCCGATCGCTGATTCCGCCGACGATTTGGCACAACCGGTCCCGACCACGAGCAGGCCAAGAACCGTCACCCCGTACCGAAGCCCCATACTACCTCCAGTGTGTGTGGGGCCGAGTGGCCCAAGACCCAAGGTCGCTCCCGAACGGGATGGGCGCAACCTGACCGGCCGGCCGGGGTATTATTGGGTCAAATTCACCCCCACAACCACGCGATCCCGAATTCGGCCTTGAGCTCAGACCGCACCACTGTGACCGGGCGCCTGACGTTGGCGTTCTGCTTCCTGGCGGCCCTCTGCGAGGGCCTGGACGTCCAGGCCGCGGGGGTGGCGGCCGGGGGCATCAGTCAGCAGTTCCACCCGCCTCCTTCGGCGCTGGGCTTCTTCTTCAGCGCCAGCAGCCTCCGGCCTGATTCTCGGCGCCCTGATCGGCGGCCGGCTGTCCGACCGGATCGGGCGGAAGGCGGTGCTGATCGGATCGATCGGGCTGTTCGGGCTGTTCTCTCTGCTCACCTCGCTGGCCGGCGACATGACGACCCTCACCTGGGCCCGGGCCCTCACCGGCCTGGGTCTGGGCGGAGCCATGCCGAACCTGATCGCGCTGGCGGCGGAGGCCAGCGGAACCGGCTCGCGCAACACCAGCATCGCGATGACGTACATCGGAATGCCTCTGGGCGGCGCCGTCGCCAGTCTGATCGTCCTCGTTCTGCCCACCGAGGCGTGGCGGATGGTGTTTCGGACCGGCGGCATCGCCCCGCTGCTGATCGTGCCGTTCATGCTCTGGTTCATGCCATCGAGCCGGGGCACCGCAGCACCGGCCGCCGTCGTGCCGGACCGGAATCCGGTCCGGATTCTGTTCAACGGCGGGCGCTGGCGCACGACACTGCTGCTGTGGCTCGGCTTCTTTCTGATCGTGCTGACCCTGCACCTGATGCTCAACTGGCTCCCGCTTCTACTGGTGGGCCGTGGCCTGACGAAAGCTCAGGCCGCGCTGGCCCAAGTCGGCTTCAACGGCGGCGGCGGGGTGGCCGCCCTGCTGATCGGGAGCCGGCTCGACACGAAGTGGCAGCGCCCGACCATCGCGCTGACGCTGCTGACGTTGCCGGCGATGCTGGCATTGATCGCCACGACCCCGCCGTCGATCTGGGTGCTTTTCGGGCTCGTGGTCCTGCTGGGCGGGAGCATCCTCGGCTCGCAGGTCATCGCGTACGGCGTGGCCGGCGTCTTCTATCCCGCGGCCGACCGGGGAACCGGGGTCGGCACGGCGGTGGCGATCGGGCGGGTTGGGTCGCTGGTGGGCCCGTTGTTCGCGGCCGCCCTGGTCGGGGCGGGGCGGACGCCGGCCCAGGTGCTCTTCGGGGTGCTGCCGATCGTGCTGGTCTGCGGCGTTGCTGTCGGGATCCTCGGCTGGCGCGGGCTACCCCAGCCGGGGGGCCGGGACCGGCGGATGCCGTCAGGTTGATCCGCTGACCGGACCACCCCCTACTCCGCCCGCAGCGCCTCGACCGGCTCGACCTTCGACGCGCGCCAGGCCGGGAGCAGAATCGCCCCCGCGGCCACGACCGCCAGTGAAGGACCCACCAGAGCAAAGGTGAGGGGATCGAGCGGGGCCACCCCGAACAGAATGGAGCGGAGCAATCCGGCCAGCAGCGCGGCAAGGCCCAGGCCCAGCGCCAGGCCGACGCCGGCGGGCGCCAGGCTCGTCTTCATGACCCAGGCCCGGACCGAGCCGGTACCGGCGCCTAACGCCAGCCGGATGCCGATCTCCCGGGTTTGCTGGCTCACCGCGTACGACACCACCCCGTACACGCCCACAGCCGCGAGGATGAGGGCCAGGAGCGCAAATCCCGCCATCAGCGCCATGGTGAAGCGCTGTTCCCGGGTGGCGTCGGCAAGGACCTCGTCCATGGTGGCGATCTGGGTGAGGGCCAGCCCGGGGTCCGCGGCGCGGACGAAGGACTGAAGCGGTGCCAGCGCGTCACGCGGGGCGCCGGTGGTTCGCACCACCAGCGTCATGTCCCGGCGCGGGCCACCGATCAGCCGGCCCCACTGGGCGTGCGGCACGAACCAGGCGCGTTTGACCGGGGTGGTGATGCCGTTGTGATGGACATCGCCCACGACGGCGACCACCGTGCGCCACACCGGCATCCCCGCGACCATGATCCGGTGACCGATTGGATCCTCCCCGGGGAAATACTCGCGGGCGAGGGTCTCATTGATGGCGATCACCGGCGGCCCGCCGGATCCGTCCCCGGCCGCGAAGAACCGGCCCTTCACCAGCCGGATCTTCATCGCCTCGAAGTAGCCGGGGCTTGCGGCCTGCCAGTCGGCAGAGATCCCGTTGCGGTTGGCGGGCATCGGCCTCCCTTCGATCGCCATACCCGCGTCGCCGATTTCCGCGGCGAGCGGGAGCACCCGCACCAGACCGGCGGCCTTCACGCCCGGCAACTGGCGAGCGTGATCGGTCAGGTTCTGATAGAACGCCACCACACTGGTCGAGTCCGGATAGCGGGCGGGCGACAGCGAGAGCCGAAAGGTCAGCACGCCCGACGGGTCGAATCCGGGGTCCACGTTCTGGAGGTTCCGGAACGAACGGATGGTGAGCATGGCGCCGGCCAGCAGCAGGGCGGCGAGCGCCATCTCCGCCACCACCAGCAGGTCCCGCCCGCGCCGGCGGCCGCCGCCACCCGAGAGACCGCGAGCACCGTCGCGAAGGACCTGGGCCAGGTCCATTCCGCGGAGTTTCACGATCGGCACCAGCCCGAACACGATGCCGACCAGCAGCGCCAACCCCACCGTGAAGAGCACAACCGGAAGCCCAACGTCCAGTTCCGCGAGACGGGGGACCGAGGTCGGCGCCCGGGCGACCAGCACCCGCAGGGCGACCCACGACAACCCGAGACCCGCGAGGCCGCCGGCCCCGCCGAGCAACAGACTTTCCGCCAGCGGCAGGGCCAGCTGTTCCCGGGTGCCGGCGCCCAGCGCCGATCGCACCGCAATCTCTCGGGACGACGCGTCCGCCCGGATCAGGATCAGATTCGCGACGTTGGCGCAGGTCAGGAGCAGGAGCAGCCCGACCGCGGCCCCGAGCACGGCCAGCGCCACCCGGACCTTGCCGGCGATTTCATCGGTGAGCCCGACCGCGAACGCCGAGAAGCGCATGTCGGCGGGATAGAGACCTTCCCGATTCCAGCGCGTGGCCAGGGCACCGACCTCGGCCGCTGCCTGGGCCGCCGTCACTCCGCTCCGAAGCCGGCCAATCCCGAATTGCGAATGGCTGCCCCGTTCGGGGGCGCTCCGGTTGGTCTGGATCGGCTGGACGACCTGCGCCGTCACCCGGCTCTGGAACTCGAGCGGAAAGCGGAACGTCCTCGGCAGGACGCCGACCACGATGGCGGATTCGCCGTTGATCTCGATCGGCCGATTGAGGACGGCCAGGTCGCCGTGATAACGCCGCTGCCAGGTGTCGTACCCCAGCATCACAACCGGCGGACCTTTGGGAATGTCCTCCGCCTCCGAAAACGCCCGGCCGGCCGCGGGGGCCACGCCGAGCACCGACAACAGATTGGCCGACATCTGGACGGCAAGGACACTCTCCGGCGTCGACGTTCCACCCAGCGTCACTTCATTTCCCGGGCCCCACGTGCCGACATCCTCGAACACCCGCTTCATGCCCTGGTACCCCAGGAACTCGGCCTCGGAGACCCAGGTTTTGTCGAAGTTGGCCCACTTGCTCCAGATCATCGCGAGCTGGCCGGGGGCGCGGTACGGCAGCGGCTTGAGCAACACCGCGTTGATCACCGAGAAGATGGCGCTGTTGGCGCCGATGCCGAGCGCCAACGTGAGCACGACGACGGCGACGAAACCGGGGCGGCGGGCCAGCGAACGCAGGGCCAGGCGGAAGCTCGACATGAGTACCGGTCGGAGTGGGGGCGGCATTTGGATGCGCCGGCGACCCCGAATGTTGGAAGCCGGCGCCTGGCAGATCCTACGGCGCGGCGGGGAGGGCGGTTTCCAGACGGGGAGGGGTGATTTCCAGACGAGGACGGCGGTTTGCTAGGCTCGGGACACGGGACCAGCAGCCCGCAGCTCGGCAACGCGGGTGACGAACGCGGTCGCGCGCATCCTGACCGCCTCGGCTGGGTCGCCCGGCCGGTACAGCGCGGACCCCAGGCCGAATCCGCCGGCACCGGCACCCCAGTACTCCGCGAGGTTGTCGAGGGAGATTCCCCCGACCGGCACGAAAAGAGTCTCGGGCGGCATGACGGCCCGGAGAGATTTCACGACCTTGGGCGGGAGTGCCTCGGCCGGAAAGAGTTTGAGTGCGGTGGCTCCGGCCCCCATCGCGGCAAAGGCTTCGGTGGGGGTCGCCACACCGGGAACGACGGGAACGCCGTGACGAACCGCGGCGTCGACAACCGCCCGGTCGCCGTGGGGCATCACGATCAGGCGCCCGCCGGCGGCAACCACCTGCTCGACGCCGCCGGCCGCGAGCACGGTACCGGCGCCGATCAGTGCTCGATCGCCGAAGCGGCTGGCGAGTGCGGTGATACTGGCCAGCGGGCGGGGCGAATTGAGCGGCACCTCGATGATCGAGAAGCCGGCCTCGACCAGGGCGCCGCCGATCGCGTCGCACGCTTCGGGCTCGATGCCGCGGAGAATGGCGATCAAGGGACAGCGGGCAAACGCTTCGGTGAATCCGATCATGCGGCCGCCTCGATGGCGCGGGACAAGGCGAACAGGCCGTAGGCGGCCGCGTCGGGATCGAGCAGGACACAGCGGACGCCCCGCCGTTCCAGGGCGACCCGGTAGAGATCCGTGAGCGAGGGATCACCCATCAGGTAAACCAACTGTCCGGACCGAGTCTCTTCCCGCACGTCGTGACCGATCAGGATCCCCGACAGAAACGATGCCGCGTGTGCTTCCCCGAGATCGCCGGTCATTTGCGCGGCCCGGACTCCGAACAGGTGCTGCAGCAGGCCGCCGGCCTCATCCGACCGATCCAGACCGGCCGCAAACCAGACCGGATCGACCGGCCCCTCGGGAGGCATTGTCACCAGACTGCTTTTCTCAGCCAGCAGCCAGTAGATCTCCCCGGTGGGAGCGGTTCGAAAGCCGCGAATGGTGCCGTCGGCGTAGTCGACCCACTTGGTATGGGTCCCGGGAAGACAGATGACCGCTGGATCCGGAAGCCCGCCTAACGCGCCAGCGATCTGGGTTTCCTCGCCCCGCATCACATCCGGCGCCCCGGTGGCGGACCGGCATTCGAGCCCCGGCATGATCCAGGCGCGGTGACTTCCCCACCGGACTTCGCGGCGCCCGGCGGCCAGATCAACAAGCCGGGCCGGGCAGGCCTGATAGGGCACCTCGACCCAGCCGCGCCGGCTGCCGATCATGCCACTCATCACGACGGAAGAGTCGCTGGTTGCGAGCCAATCACCGATCAGCGATTCGAGGGCGCCTTCGAAGGGCCGGCTCGACGACTCGAAGACGCCGGCCGAAGAGGCCCTGCGTTCGAGGATGGTTCCCTGGCTGGACAGCCGGTAGGCCCGGAGACTCGAACCGCCCCAGTCGACGGCGATCATCGCTGCCGGTTCATGCTCCAGCGGCGGCGGCCAGCGTCTCCCGGAGCCGGCGCGCGACGATCATATCTTCGCCGGGCTGCAGCATCCAGGTGCCGACCACAATGGTGTTCTCGTCCGACGAAAGCCCGGTCGCGCCCGAGGGGTGGCCGGTGCCGGGGTTCAGTTCGATGCTCGGCGTGCCGGCTTGAAGCGCGCGGGCCACCTCGAGCGGGCTGATCCGGATCCGGGCCTGATCGTATTTGATCAGCAAGTGCGGAACGTTGTTGGCCACCGGCGGAACGAGGACCGAGTGGGTCAACGTCGGCAGATTGGCCAGGTGCCGGGCGATCCGATCGGCCCGGGCGTGCCATTCACGGCGGAGCTCGTCTTCATTCTGGTCGAGGAACCAGTCCACCGCGGCCACCATGCCGACAATCTGTTCCTTCGCCACCTTCATCGAGCGGCCGATGGCGCGGTCGGTGGGGACGTTGTTCAGGTGGGCGGAGTCGATCAACGCTTTGCGGCCGAGCAGCAAGCCGGCGTTCTGGGGCCCGCGGATCCCCTTCCCGCCGGAGAACGCCACCAGATCGAAACCCATTTTGGTGTAGTTCCAGAGATTGGCGATCGGCGGCACATCGGCGGCGGCGTCGTTGAAGGCCGGCACGCCATGCTCGTGTGCCACGCGAATCCAGTCTTCGCGGCCGATCTGCCCCCCTTCGGCGGCGTTGAAGAAGAAGGCCATGGCGGTCCGCGGCCCGAAGGCGCGGCGGTAATCCTCCATCGATTCGACCTCGACCAGCCGGGCCCCGCACATTTCGAGCGAATGCTCGTGGCTCAGGTGGTGAGTCTTCTGGATGATCACCTCGTTCTTGAAGTTGGCCGCGCGGGCCGGGATATCGCCCGTGGCGGCTTCGTTGCCGAGCGTCATGCAGGCGGCGGTGCCGATGGCGATGGCGGAGGCCGCGCCGGACGTGACCATGGCCGATTCGGCCTGGAGCCGCTTCGCCAGGTAGTCGCCGGCGGCATGCTGGAGGTCGCGCAGCCGGACGGGGTGTTGGGCGGCGGCGTTGATCGCGGCCTGGACCTGGGGCGGCATGATCGACGCCGTCAAATAGGTATAGGTGCCGGCCGCGTTGATGATCTTCGGCACGCCCAGCTTGTCGTAGTAGTCCGGCACGGGGGCCGGCAAGCTCGCCGCCGGTTGGGTAGTCTCCGCGTTGCCGAGGAGGCCGAGCGCGGCGAGGGTCTGGGTCCCCTGCCCGAAAAAAGTCCGTCGACTGAGCATCGGTGATCCTTAGGCTTTGGTCTTGACCGCGGTGACGGTGATCTCGATCCGGGCGTCGCCCACCAGCTTGGCCACCTGCACGGTGGTGCGGGTCGGCTTGGGATCCGGCATCATCGCGCGGTACACCGCGTTCATCTTCGGGAACTCAGCCAGATCGGCCATGTAGACCTGGACGGCGACGATGTCGTTCATGGTAAAACCGCCCTGCTGGAGTAGCGACTTGATCTGGTCGAACGCCGAGCGGGTCTCTTTCTCGATGTCACCGCTGATCTCGCCTTCGATGCCGGCCAGCCAGATCTGGTTCCCGACCTTGATGCCGCTGCTGAACGGCAGGGTGTTGGGCGCCCCCGGCGGGTTGATGATTTCCTTGGTTTGAGCGGCGAGTGGGCTCGAGGCGAGCAGGACCAGGGCAAACAGCGCGAGTCGGGACATCGGAATCTTCCGGTGGGGGCAGAGGAGCATACAGGCGGGCGGCACGGTCCGCCAGATCGCGTGGACATCAGCTCCTCCGGATGGTATCTCTAGCCATTCCCTTCCATCGGAGTGTTGTGGCGAAGATTCCCGGTCTGCGCTGGCTCCTGGTGTTCTGGGTGTTCGTCCTGAGCGCGGTCTCGTACCTCGACCGGGTCAACATCTCGGTCGGCGGCCGGTTCATCGCCCAGGACTTCGGGCTCGATCCGATCCGCCTCGGCAATGTCTTCAGCGCGTTCATTCTGGGCTATGCGCTCTTCCAGGCGCCCGGCGGCCGGCTGGCCGACCGGTTCGGCACTCGCTGGGTGCTCACGATCGCGGGGATCTGGTGGGCCATCTTCACGGCACTGACTGGAATGGTCCCGGCCGGCGCGGTGTCGGCATTCGGGCTGCTGATCGCGGTCCGATTTGCGCTGGGGCTGGGCGAAGCGGTGGTCTATCCGGCGTCGAACCGGTTCGTCGCCAAGTGGATCCCCCGCCAGGAGCGCGGGTTCGCCAACGGGCTGATCTTCGCGGGGGTGGGTGTGGGCGCGGGGGTAGCCCCGCCGTTCGTGAGCCTGATGATCCAGGACCATGGCTGGCGGATGTCGTTCCTGGCGTGCGCCGTGGTCGGCCTGATCGCGGCGGCGGTCTGGTGGTTTCTCGGCCGCGACGAGCCGGCGTCCCACCCCTGGATCACGCCGGCGGAAGTCTCGATGATCCGCGGCGATCTGCCGGAACCCGCGGCCACCCGGCCGCTGGCGTGGGGCGTGATCTTCTCGAGCCCGTCGGTGCGGGCGTTGACGCTGGGCTACGCCACGTTCGGCTACGCGGCGTGGATCTTCTTCACCTGGTTCTACAACTATCTCAACGCCGTGCGCGGCATGAACCTCAAGGCCAGCGGCTACTACGCCATGCTGCCGTTCATCGCGATGGCGATCGGGTCGCCGCTCGGCGGATGGGTGGGGGATCGATTGAGCTCGCGCTACGGGGCCCGGTTCGGGCGGCGGGCGGTGGGCATCGGCGGAATGTTGCTGGCCGCGGTCTTCATCGCGACCGGGGTGCGGGTCGAAAGCGCGGCCCTCGCCAGCGTGGTGCTCGCCGGCGGCGGCGGCGCGCTCTACTTCTCGCTCAGCTCGTTCTGGGCGGTGGCCGCCGATCTGGGCGGCGCGGGGGCGGGCGCGGTTTCGGGCGTGATGAACATGGGGAACCAGATCGCCGGCGTGGTAACGGCATCGCTGACACCCTGGCTGGCGCAGCGGTTCGGGTGGAGTATGTCGTTCGGCGTGGCGGCGGGACTGTGCGCGATCGGGGCGGTGGCGTGGTGGTGGATCGAGCCCGATGAGCGGCTGGTGGCCGGCCCGGGCAGCTGACCGACGGCCGCAACGGACAGGTTCGGGGCAGCCGGGCCCGCGTTCTTGCACTAATCCAATTGTTATAGTAGTACTATAGGAGAATTAGACGACACTAAACTCCCTGTCCATGCACGGCACGAGCTCAATGAACGCCCAGGCCACTCGTCGCAGGCAAACCCGCCGCTCGCAGACCCCGGCACGACGGGGCCCCGTTCGCCCATCGCTACCGGAACTGAGCCGGTCGGTTGAGGACTATCTCAAAGCCGTCTACCACCTGTCGGATCAGGGTGCCGTGGCCACGACCAAGGACATCGCGCTCCGGCTCCTGGTGGCCGCGCCATCGGTCAGCATCATGCTGAAGCGGCTGGCCACGCTCGGCCTGGTGAAGCGGGTTCCCTATCAGGGCGCCCAGCTGACCCGCGAGGGCCGCCAAGCGGCACTCCGGACCATCCGGCGCCACCGGGTGCTTGAGCTCTACCTCACCCGCCATCTCGGCTTTGCCTGGGACACCGTTCACGACGAAGCCGAGCGGCTCGAGCACGCCGTTTCCGACCTGGTGATCGACCGGATGGCGGTGGCGCTCGACAATCCCCGCTACGATCCGCATGGCGACCCGATCCCCTCGGCCGACGGCACGATCGAGAGTGCCTCGCTGGTTTCGCTGGCGACGGCGCCGGTGGGATCGGAGCTCGAGCTCCGCCAGGTCACCACCCAGGACCCGGAGCGGCTCCGATTTCTAGCGGGGCACGGCCTGATGCCCGGCCTCCATTTCACCATAGCCGACCGGCAACCCTTCGGCGGTCCCACCACGGTGCGGTTCCGGCCGACCGGTGCCGTGCAGGTGGTGGGAATGGAGCTGGCCCAGCTCCTCATGTGCCTCGGCGGTACCAAGTGAACCGTCCCGGCGGCGACCCGGCACCGGAAGACCCGGGCTGGCGCCAGGCCCGCCTAACGCCGAGCCTGGCCGAAGTGTACCGGTCGGTCCCGGTGCATCACACCCACTGGTGGCGGAAGATGCTGGCGTTCGCCGGGCCGGGGTACCTGGTGGCGGTGGGATACATGGATCCCGGCAACTGGGCCACGGACCTCGCGGCCGGATCACAGTTCGGGTACACGCTGCTCAGTGTCGTGCTGATCTCCAATCTCATCGCGATCGTACTTCAGGGGCTGGCATCAAAGCTCGGCATCGTGACCGGCCGCGACCTGGCGCAGGCCTGCCGGGATCATTATTCACCGCCGGTGGTCTTTGCCCAGTGGGTGCTCTGCGAAATCGCGATCGCCGCGTGCGACCTGGCCGAGGTGATCGGGTCGGCGATTGCGCTGAATCTGCTGTTCGGGATCCCGCTGCCGTGGGGGATCGGGATCACTTCGCTCGACGTGCTGCTGGTCCTCTATCTCCAGAACAAAGGCTTCCGGCTGGTCGAGGCGCTGGTCGTGGTGCTGATCGGCACCGTGGGGCTTTGCTTCCTGTTCGAGATTTTCATCAGCCGTCCCGAACTGGCCGGGATCTTCGGCGGGTTCGTGCCGCAGGCCTCGGTCATCACCAACCGGGACCAGCTCTACATCGCGATCGGGATCCTCGGTGCCACCGTCATGCCGCACAATCTCTACCTGCATTCCTCGATCGTGCAGACCCGGGCCTACGCCGAGACGCCGGAGGGAAAGCGCACGGCGGTCCGCTACAGCTTCATCGACTCGACCATCGCGCTGACCTTCGCCCTGTTCATCAACGCGGCCATCCTGATCGTGGCGGCGGCGACCTTCCACAAAACCGGGCACGCGGACGTGGCCGAAATCCAGCAGGCCTACCAGCTCCTGACCCCGTTGCTGGGGGTCACTGGAGCGGGGACCGTGTTCGCCGTGGCGCTGCTGGCGTCGGGACAGAACTCGACCCTGACCGGAACCCTGGCCGGCCAGATCGTGATGGAGGGGTTCCTCAACATCCGGCTCCGGCCCTGGCTCCGCCGGTTGCTGACCCGGGGCATCGCGATTGTGCCGGCCGCCTTGACCGCTATCTTTTTCGGCGAGCACGGCACCGCCAAACTCATCATTTTCAGCCAGGTCATCTTGAGCCTTCAGCTCTCGTTCGCGGTCTTCCCCCTGATCCGGTTTACCTCAGACCGGATCAAGATGGGTGAATTCGTGAACCCGCGATGGCTCAAGGTGCTGGCGTACGCGATGGGATTCGTGATCGCCGCGCTGAATATCTGGCTCCTGGTCCAGACCGTCGCCGGATGGCTGGCCTGATGTTCCACCGCATCCTGATTCCGGTCGAGCACAGCGCCACGGACGAGACCATTCTCCAGTACATCCGGCCGGTGGCCCGGCAGTGCGGGGCGGCGCTGGTATTGATCCACGTGGCGGACGGCTGGGCGGCGCGGAATATCCGGCCGCTGGCCCTTCGGGAATCGGAGGAGATGAAGGGGGACCGGGCCTATATCGAGCGGTTGGCCGGGGTGCTCCGGGCCGAGGGGTTCGAGGCCGAGGCGTTGCTGGCGGCGGGAGACCCGGCCGACGAAATCGCTCAGGCGGCGGAGCGGGAGCGGTGTGACCTGATCGCGATGGCGACGCACGGGCACAGGGGATTGGAGGATGTGGTGAGGGGGAGTGTGGCGAACAAGCTCCGGCACATTACGAAGGTACCGGTGTTGATGGTGAGGGGAGTTGGGGGTCGGAAGTAGGAGGGGGAGGCTCAGGGGGCGGCGGTGACGGGGGGGCGGGGCCAACGGGGCGTGGCGAGGGACAGGCGCCAGACTGGGCCCGTAAACATCGGGCCCTCGAACCGGACAAAGGCGGGGACCACGTCGGTGACGATCCAGACGTGGCTATCGGGGGGAAGCTTGCCCAGCAGTTTGGCAAGGAACCCGGTGACGGCGCCGAGCCTCGGGCTCAGGGTGAAACGGGCGACAGTCTCGCGATGGCTCCCGACAGCGACTTTCTCCGCGCCAGCGTAGGCGATCCGAAGGCCAATGAGCCGGGGCTTGGGCGTGAACGCCACCAGATGCACCGTGGCCGTGTCGCCGGCGCGGAGGTTTTTGGCCAGGGTCACCGGCAGGCCGTTGGCCACGTCCGCCGGGAGCTCGAGCGTTCCCTGGTAGCGCTTCACCTCGGCGTCCTTGTGGGAACGGGTCTCGACCTGAAAATGTCCAGTGGCCGCAAGCGTGGCGTCGAGATCGGCGGCGAATGCCGGACCCTGCTCCACCAGGTGGTACGTCTTGAGGCGGAAGGTCTGGTGTTGCGTGAACGTCGTGGTTTCCTCGAGGAGAGACTGGTCGAGGAACCGCAGCACCAGTCGGATTTCGACCGTGCTGTCCTTGGGGATCTGGAGCAGGTCGCCCTGGGCAATCAGGCTGTCCTGTGCGGTGCGCAACTCGAGAAACCCATGGACCGCCCCTTCGCGGTACCGGACCCCGACGAGGGTCGAACGAGGCGGCTCACTCCGTGGCGCCGGATCCAACGCAAGGAGGCCGGCCAAGGCCACCGCAACCAGCCTCATGTCGGCGCCAGATCCGCCGGTTGGTTCCCCAGGTCGCGTCGACTAGTCAACATCGCCGTGGTCGGCCGCGATGTTGATCGACTGGGACAGGGCCGTCAGCCCCTGGTCGGCGGCGCCCTCTTCATCCAGAGTTTTCTGGAGAGTCTGCGCGTGCTGCTCGTAGCCGAGCAGCCTGGCCCAGGTCCGCACGGTACCGTAGCTGGCCATCTCGTAATGTTCGACCCGCTGGGCCGCGGTAATCAGGCCGGCATCGAGCACATCCTGCTCCGGCTTCTCGTTGATCAGGTGGGTGCCTTGTTGCAGGAGGGCTTCCATCCCGAGGCATTTCTTGCCGCGGGGGCTGGCTCCGACGGCCTTGAGCACTCGTTCCAGCCGCTTGACGTGCCGGCGGGTCTGGCCGAGGTGGACGGTAAACGCCTTCTTCAAGGGCCGCGCCCCGGCGGCCTTGATCATTTTCGGCAGGTCACCGAGAATCTGCCGCTCCGCGCTCCACAGATCCTTGAGCTCGTCGATCCACAGCGCTTCGAGGGTGTCGAGTTTCATTGGGTCCTGCCTTGCCTGAAGAATGCCGCGTACGTCATGACCTGGGACCGTCCATCGTGCTGCAACATATGGCGGGGGCCTACGGGTACAATTGATCGAACGATGGATGAGTAGGGAGTAGGGAGTAGGGGCTGGCGGGGCTACTGCCTCCCGGCCGCCACGGGAAGGTCGATGCGCGATCGGTGGTCTCCACCGAAGTGGAGGGTGACCGTGGGTACGATGTTGTCGGGCGCGTTGGGCCGGTTCGAACTCGTTCGGTGTATCAAGTACGACGCTGCCGGTTCCGCAGAAACTCCGGGTCGTGGCGATTGCCAGCCGACGACCTCGATCCATCGAGAATTGTCGCGGCGGCTGCGAAGCCTTATCATGCCGACCATCGACCTAGAAGCGCAACCTCGCCGTCGCCGTGGTGCTCAGCTTCCTGGATCGCTACGTCAAGAACGGGCAACCGGGTTTCCGTGGTCGGTGCTGAAGCGATATCCCCGGTTGAACGTGCACAGCCGGTTCAACATCAGAAAGCGGCGGTAGCATGCGTTTCTTGGGACGTAGCGTCGCCATCATCGGAGGGATGCTGGTTGTAGTCGCCATCAAGCCAACCGATTCCGCCGAGGCCCAAGCCAGGTCCTCGGTCGTGAACGCAGTCGACCTCTTCCGGTTGCGGACGATTTCGGAGGTTCGGCTGTCGCCCGATGGCAAACAGGTCGCCTTCACGGTGACGGGCCTTCCCCCGGATCGTGGCCTGGATGAACTGCGATCTCAGATTCGGATCGCATCGGTCCGCGGGGGCGGCGATCGGGTGGTGACCTCACTGGGCTACTCGGCCCGGAGTCCGCAGTGGTCGCCGGATGGGCGACGGCTGGGCTACCTCGCAACCCAGGCCGGACGGGACGACATCTGGGTCGTACCCGCCGCCGGAGGGCCGGCCCGGCGGATTACCCGGGCAACGACGTCGGTGCGGTCCTTCGCCTGGGCACCGGACGGCCGCCGCATCGCCTTCGTGATGTCCGACCCCGACGATCCAACCGTCACGGCGCGTCAGGGTTTGGTGCGGCTCTCGAGCGATACCGCCCCGCCGGCCCGCCTCTGGATCGTCCCCATCGACTCTCCCGCTGGAGCCAGGCCCGTCACCCTGCCGCCGCTCAATGTGCTCGCGGCGCCGAGCTGGTCGCCGGACGGTTCGTCGATCGCGTTCGTTCACACTCCTACCTCGGCCCGGTTCGATGTTGCCCAAGCGGCGGTCTCCATCATCGAACTCGAGACGGGCAAGCGGACCTTGCTCCGACACGTCGGCTGGCACCCCAGCGATCCCCACTTCTCGCCGGACGGAAAGTGGGTGGCCCTTCGGGGCGCGATCGACCAAACGCCGGGCCCGGTCGATGCCGCGTTCTACGCCGTGTCGGTAACCGGTAAGGACGAGCGGCGGCTCGGCCCAGCCGACGACCTGTCGGACATCGCCGCCTGGTTGCCGGACGGTGGCGGGATCGTGGTGACGAGCCAAGTCGGCACGACTCGGCGGATTCGCCGGCTGCCCGTCGACGGGCGGCCGGCCGTCGACCTATCCAACGGGCCGCTCGTCGTGACGAACCTCAGCGTGAGCCCGGACGGCCGGGTCGCCGCCTTCGCCGGCGAATCGATCGACGCGCCGCCCGAACTGTATCTGTCGCCGCTCGCTCCGTTCGCGCCGAAACCGATCACCAGGATCAACGCCGGCCTCTCGGTGCCGCCGTTCGGCAAGACCGAGCTGTTGACCTGGAAGTCCGCCGACGGAACCGCCGTCGAAGGCCTGCTCACCTATCCGGCGGGGTATTCGGCGTCGAAGCCGGTCCCGCTCCTCGTGGTGGCGCATGCCGGGGGCGAGACGTTTTCAAGCGGGTACGTGGCGAACCCCTTCGACGGCTCCAGCATGGCCTACCCGCCACCGGTGTTCAGTTCGAGAGGCTATGCCGTCTTGCGGGTCAATCAGCGGGGTGGCGGCCTCGGGGGGTACGGCTTCGCATCGTTGATCCCGGTGTTCAAGCCGAAGGCGAAGGCCAATGCGGACATTCTGGCGGGAGTCGACACCCTCATCCGCAGGGGCGTTGCCGATAGCGCCCGCGTCGCCATCATGGGCTGGAGCAACGGCGGCCTCGTCACCCAATCATTGATCACGAGCAGCGACCGCTTTGCCGCCGCGAGTATCCTGGCGGGATTTCCCGATCTGGCACTGGAGGCCGGCTTGAACCCGTGGATTGCCTGGGACCTCGGTGTCGAACCGTGGGAAAACCCCGAACGGTATGTTGTGAACTCGCCGATCTTCAGTATGGGTCGAGTGCGCGCGGCCACGCTGATCATCCACGGCGCCGAGGATGGGATCCCGGTCGGGGAGGCCAGGGCGTTTCATGCCAGCTTGCGGAAACTCGGCGTGCCGAGCGAACTGGCCGTCTATACGGGGATGGGACACGTGCCATCGACGCCGCGCCAGATGATCGACATCGCCGAGCGGAATCTGGCGTGGTTCAACCAGTACCTCGGGCCGCGGTAGACCCGGCGCGGCCTACGCACGGCGCTCAGCCTCCCGGGGCGTCGATCCCGGCCCAGAGGTTCATCGTGCCGAGTTCCTCGCGGCCGCAGGCCTTGAGATAGAGGAAGAGCTGGGTCCGGTACGCCACGCACCCGCTCAGCACCCAACTGACCAGCCAGACTCCGCGGGTCGTTGGCGGACCGAACAGGCTGATCTCGGCCCGGAAGTCGGCGTCGGCGAGGTTGCCGAGTGTCGCGGCATAGGTGGCGGTCTGGCCCGCGATGGCCGCCTTGGCCTGAGCGAGCGTCATCGTCTTCGTCGCTTCCTCGGCGGCGGCCCAGGCGGCCTCGTCGAAGCTGCCGGCAGCGGCGGCGGTGGCCATGGCCGGTCCCATCATCGTGAGGTACCGCAGCAGTTCGATCGTGCTGCGCTGCTTCGGGGTCGGCCGGTAGTCGGTCTTGGCTGGATCGACCTTGTCGGCCAGATGGAGGAGAATCCGAACTTCGTTCTGGAGAGCGGCAATCAGCTCCGCCTTCGTCAGGACCATGGTGTGCTCCGAAAATGGGGAACTGAGAAGATAGCACCTGGCCTGCCGGACGCCGGCGGCCCATTTTTCCGAACGCATCTCCGGACCGTTCCACCTTCAAGCCACCGGGTCTCCATGAGTAGCGTAGCGGCAATCATCATCCTGAAGGAGAAGGAACTCGTCACCCACTTTCGACAAGCGGGGGCCCTTTCGCCTGACACGGCCCGAACCACCGCCGACCTGCGGATCGACGAGAACGTCGCGTTCCGCGCCCTCAAACGCCGGGCGATTTTTCGCGAGGTGGCGGCGGGTCGTTACTACCTCGACGAACCGAGCTGGACGGCGTTCCAGGCGGCCCGGCGGCGGATGGTGACGGTCCTTCTGACCGTCGTCCTGGCCCTGTTCGTGGTGACCTGGCTGACCCTCCGCGGCCGATAACCCTTCGACCGAGTAAGCCTCGAACCCGTCGCCTACGCGGCGCGACGCCCCCGAGGTCGTTTGACCACCAACTCAATCCGAACGCCGGCGTGGGCCAGCATCGACACCAGCCCGTCGATGCTGAACAACTCGATCCGCCCGCGCACCAAATCGCTGATGCGGGGTTGACTGACACCCAGCAGCTTCGCCGCCGCAACCTGGGTCAGCTTGTGTGACTCCAGAATCCGAAGAACCTCCACCGCCAGGAGGGATCGGAGCCGAAGATGTTCGGCCTCCTCGGGGCCGAACCCGACGTCGCGGAAGACGTTCCGGCCCAGTCTTCGGACCTTGGCCGCCATGGTGACTCCTCTCACGGTGATCGCAGCCGGATGAACCCGCGGAGCCGTCGCCAAGCCACTTCGACGTCTATCCCGCTGGTCTGTCGGGTGCGCTTCTGAAACGCATGCAGCACCACGATCGCTTCCGCGAACCGGGCGACATCGAGCAGGCGAAATTCCTGCCCGGTGTGAATCCGTAGTTCCAACACACTGGCCCCGACGGAGTCATGGGCCGCCAGTTGGACGGGGTCATGCCCTCTTGAACCAGGAAGAGCTCATGCCCCACCTTGGCCCGAGCTTCTTCAGGAAATCCCCGTCGTCGCGCGACGAGCCCAGCCACAAGACCGGCTTACCGACCATCACGATATACACAACTTATATAGATCGCCAATCCCCCGATCACCATCCGGCCTCGTCCGTTGATGACAACGGCCAAGGTAGGGAGGAACCAGGTCGGTGCATAACCAAAAACCTGCGGTTTGCAATTGGGGCGCGGAGAGCTGAGGCCTCGCTTGACTCCCCCTTGACCCCCTCGTGCGATCGTTCCCTCACCTCAGATGGCGAATCGCCATGCCCGCCCCCCGCGACCAGCTGGGAGGTGACCGGGGTCAGGCCTCAGCAACTCCTGAGCGGCCAAGGCTCCAAGGCGATTCAGATTCGGGCAGTATCGGGGGCCGTGTACGTCCTCGAGGAGCCCCGCGTCCAGGGCGATTCGCTGACCGGGTACGTGACGATCCAGTTGCTTACCGACGGCCTGGCCGCGGATCGAAACATTGTTCACCGGCTCCGGGCGGGGACCCGCCGGGCCGAGCGCCGCATTGCGCTGGCCGCCGTCGATCGGGTCGGAGTAAAGGAGTTCAACGGTTTCAAGACCCTGGGGATGCTGCTCCTCGGTGGGGCGGCCGTCGTCGGCGTCGGCGCCCTGATCGCGGTAGCGGCATTTTCGAGATCCAGCTGTTGCTTCGGTTATGGGGCGGACCACTGACGGGGGGTGGTCCGTCGCGGCGGGTGCTTTCCGCGGCCCTCGGCTTGGTATTGCGTCAATTCGGGTACCACCTCGCCGGCCGGCGGCCCGAGATTGTCGGTCATGTCGCCGAGTTGCTGTCTTCCCAACGCCGAGCCGATATTATGGCCATGCCCAACCTGGTGCGACGGTACACGGTCGCCGATCTCGCTGATTTCCCGGACGACGGCAAACGGTACGAGCTCATCCGGGGCGAGCTGATCGTGAGCCCGTCGCCTTCAGTCCACCACCAAATCGTGCTCGGGCGCCTCGCCTATGCTCTCGCGTGCTATCTCGAGCCGCTGGGCCTCCGGGACACCCTCTTCGACGTGGCTGCCGACATCAGTTGGAACGACGAAACGCAGGTCCAGCCGGATCTATTCGTGGCGCGGCCAGAGGAGCTCACCAGCACCTGGGCCAGTGTCCGGAACCTTCGGCTGGCGGTCGAAGTGATTTCCCCGTCGAGCGGCCGGCGCGACCGGCTCGACAAACGGCGGCTCTACCAGGAGCACCGGGTGGAGACCTACTGGATCGTCGAGCTGGAGGCCGGCCTCGTCGAGCAATGGCGGCCCGACGATACTCGGCCCGAAATCATCAGCGACCTCCTCCGCTGGCGGGTTGACCGAGAGGCACCGGAGGTCTCGATCGACCTGATGCAGCTTTTCGCGAACCTGCCTGCGTAAGCACCCGCAATCGCGTTATTCCACAGGTCACTGGAGGGATCATGGCAGCGCGGATCGTTCGACACTTACCGGGCACCGGCAGCGTCTCCATGGCAAAGGTCCGCCACGCGGTCAAGGTTGTGAAGGTCAATTCGGCCAGGCGTAAAGCTTCGGCCAAAAAGCTCATCGTCACCAAGGCCAAGACGGCCAGCGGCCGCAAGCTGATTGCCTTCCGCGGACCGAAGGGTGCAGCCTTGGCGGCCCGAAACGGGTGACGCGCCGGCCCCCTCGGTTCTCGGATTGTGCCTTCGTCAACTGTCCGTTCGACCGGGACTACTTGCCGCCTCAATGAGGCGGCTCGCTACCTTGGATTCACAGCGCCGCTCGACGGCCGAGTGACAAAGGTTCCCCCCCAGCAACAAGAGCCCATGGGGCTTTTCCGAGAGGATAGCTGGGGGGGTCATTCGTTTCTGGCGGTCGAAGATGTGTGACCCGCGCTACCGACCCTCGTCAGCATCGCGGCGGTCGAGCCGCGCGAACGTCCGTTACTACATTGTCTTCAGGCCTGGGGCTTCCTTCCATCAGTTGCTACGGAGTGCAAAGCACCGCGGCGGCAAAGCCTTCACTCCGCCGCTCTCTTCGGGCCGTGGAGCGCTTTGGCCACATCGCGAGGCTTCGCCCCCAAGACCAGGAGCCCCCGCAGCAGAAGAGCAAGAGACACGGTCGGGTCGGCCGCTTCCATTTTGGCGACCCGAGACTGGCTGGATCGCAGGTGTTTCGCGAGCGACGCCTGGGGGATGCCGCGGGCCAGCCGTCGGGCCCGGAGGGCCTCGCTCAACCGGACCTTGAACTCGACCAGGGCCGCTTCGGCTTCCGTGAGGCCCAGAAAGCCGGCCGCGGTGCCAACCCGCCAGCCT
>JANMXA010000064.1:0-6797 GCA_031394255.1 Gemmatimonadota bacterium | reverse complement strand
GATCGCCGTGATGCCGATCGAGGACATCTCCGGCAAGGATGCCGTCTTCGTCGATGCGATGCAGGACGCCCTCACCAACGCCTTCAGCAAGCTGGGCAAAGTGGGCGTCGCCTCCCGGTCGGCGATGATGGTGTACAAGACCAACCCGAAGCCCACCCGGGAAGTGGCCAAGGACCTGGACCTGGATGCGGTGCTCGAAGCGACCGTGTTCCGATCCGGCGACGTGATGCGGATCAACGTGCAGTTCAGCGACCCGGCCACCACCAGGAGCCTCTGGTCGGAGACCTACGAGCGGGACGTCAAGAACGTCTTGGCGGCCCAGAGCGAGATCGTGAATCTCACCGCTCAGGCGGTGGCCAAGGTGTTGGGAGGAAGCGGCAAATGATCCGGATTCGGTTCGGCGCGATCGGTGTCCTGCTGGCGCTGGCGGCCTGCGGCAAGGAGGAGGCAGGGCCGAGTCTGCCGGTGCCGGTCTTCCTCTCGCCCGAAGGCGTAAGCCATACCCAGAGCGCCTTCTCCCCCGACGGAAACCGAGTGGCCTATTGGACTCCCGGCCCCGAGGGTTTCGACCTGATCGTGGCCAAGGCCGACCTGAGCGACGCCCACACGGCGTCCTCCCACAACACCCAGACGTCCAACGTCATCTGGTCCCCCGACAGCCGGCAATTCGCGGTCGCGACCAGCGATTCCGGTATCGCCGACATCATGATCATTCCCGCCGACGGGGGCTCGGCGCGCCGGCTGACGAGCGCCCCGGGGTTCGAATTCCCCACCTCCTGGCACCCCCGCGGCGGCTGGCTGACCCACACGGCCACCGGCGAAGGGGGCGTCATCAAGGGCTACCTCGTCGACCTGGCCACCGGGGGGGCCTCGGCGCTGCCGATCACCGGACCGACGCCGGTTGCCCGGTGGTCTCCCGACGGGAAGCGCCTCTCCCTGGAAGCGGTCGGCGGCGGGACCAGAAACGTCTGGATCGCCGACAGCGTCGGCCAGGGCGCCAAGCAGCTCACCACCGACGGGCAGGAAACCGACGCGCGCTGGTCGCCCGACGGCACCGAGTTGGCCTACGTGTCGCGCCGCACCGGGACCGGCGACATCTGGGTGATCGGGGTCGACGGCGGCGCCCCTCGGCAGCTCACCCGCGACATTCGCGAGGATTTCTCGCCGCGGTGGTCGCCCGACGGCAAGTGGATCGCCTTCATCTCCCAGCGCGGCCGGCAGACCGACGTCTGGGTCGTCCCCGCCGCCGGCGGCCCCGAAGTCCGCGTCACCGACGACGCAGCGGAAGAGGGAAACCCGCAGTGGATCGGGACCAGCCGGCGGCTCGCCTATCACACCGGCAGCAACGGCACCGCCCTCTGGGCCATCACGGTCAGTGATGGCAAGGAGCGCCGGCTCACCCCGGACTCGCTCCCGATCGGCCCGAATCAGGACATCTCACCCGACGGAGCCCAGCTGGTGTATGAGGTGGTGAGAGGCGGCGGGGTGACCGATCTCCAAGTCATGCCGATGGCCGGCGGCCCGGCCCGGACGCTGGTGACGGGCACCTCGTTCAACCAGCTGCCGAGCTTCTCGCCCGACGGGAAGTCGATCGTCTTCCTGTCGAATCGGTCCGGCAGCAGCGATCTGTGGATCATCCCGACGGCGGGCGGCACCGCCCGGCAGCTAACCGACTGGCCGACGCAAGAAGGGAACGCCCAGTGGTCCGCCGATGGGTCGGAGATCTACTTCACCTCGAATCGGGACGCTGCTCCCTTCAACGACATCTGGAAGGTCCCCGCCGCAGGGGGCGCGCCGGTCCGGATCACCACCACGGGCGGAGCCGTCAACGGGCTGGCCGTGAGCCGGGTGAACTCCGAGGTCTTCATCCAGACCGTGGGCGGCAAGGGTGGGAAGACGGTGTTGAGCCGGGTTCTTTCCGACGCGAAACTGGAAACCCTGTTCGACCGGACCAACGTGACCGGGATCTCCTGGTTCGGGTTCACCCCAAAGGGCGATTCCATGGCGATCAATGCCGAATTGCCCGGCGGCGGCCCCGGCAGTTACCTGATCTCCACCAAGACCGGTCAGGGCCGCCAGCTCCTCGGCAAGGGCGAGCAGATCGGGGACTTCTCCCGCGATGGCCGCTGGCTGGGCTATTGGAGCGGCGGCACCGCGACGCTAGACCTGGGCGTCATCGACATGAAGGACGGGTCCATCCACCAGCTCACCAAGACGCCGGAGAGCGAGATCTCCTATTGGTGGAGCGGCGACAACAACACCATCGTGTTTGCCCGCCAGAGCCAGCGGCGGCGGATCGCGACCGTGGATCTGACCAAACTCCTGGCGGCCGCCAAGCCCTGAGGCCGTGGCACCGCAGCGGGCCGCCGTTAGATTTCCCGCCATGACATCCCGCACCGTGACTCTGGGCCTCCCGCAGATGACCATCGGCGAGGACCCCAAGGCCAACCTGAAGAAGGCCATCGACCGGACCCGCGACGCCGCCGCCCGCGGGGCCCAGATCGTCTGCCTCCAGGAACTCTTCCTCGGCCCCTATTTCTGCCAGACCGAGGACCACAAGTTCTTCGCCCTGGCCGAGGCGATTCCCGGCCCCAGCACTCAGATCTTTGCCGACCTGGCCAAGGAACTCGGGATCGTGATCATCGCCTCGCTGTTCGAGAAGCGGGCCGAGGGGCTCTATCACAACACGGCCGCCATCCTCGACGCCGACGGGAGCTACCTCGGCAAGTACCGGAAGATGCACATCCCGGACGACCCCCAGTATTACGAAAAATTCTACTTCACCCCCGGAGACCTGGGCTTCCGCGCCTGGGATACCAGGTTCGGCCGGATCGGCGTACTGATCTGCTGGGACCAATGGTTCCCCGAGGCTGCCCGCCTAACGGCCATGACCGGGGCCGAGATCCTCTTCTATCCCACCGCCATCGGCTGGCTCCCGCCCGAGAAGGCCGAGTACGGCGAGCGCCAGCAGGGGGCGTGGGAGACGATCCAGCGGTCGCACGCGGTGGCCAACGGGGCCTTCGTGGCGTCGGTCAACCGCGTGGGGCTCGAGACCAGCGTCAACGGCGGGATCGAGTTCTGGGGCGGGAGCTTCGTGGCCGACCCGAACGGCCGGATCCTGGCCAAGGGCGGCACCGCAGAGGAGACGCTGATCGTCCAATGTGATCTCGGTCAGGTGGACGTCGTCCGGACCCATTGGCCGTTCCTTCGTGACCGGCGGGTCGATGCCTACGGTGACTTGACCAAGCGATTCATCGACCGTGAGTAGCGGGAATCCAGGGCGCTCCCCCGGTTATCAGGAGACGCCCGGCGAGGCCGGGTTCCGGATGCCGGCCGAGTGGGCGCCTCATCGCGGTACCTGGCTAAGCTGGCCGCATCGCGAATCGTCGTGGCCGGGCAGGTTCGCCCCGGTGCCGGCGGCGTTCGCCGAGATCGTCCGGCATCTGGCGCCGCGCGAAGAAGTCCACGTCAACGTCGTGGACGCCGCCATGGAAGACTCGGCGCGAGCAGTACTCGCCGCGGGCGGGATTCCGGCCGACAACGTCTTCTTCCATCGTCACAAGACCAACGACGCCTGGTGCCGCGACCACGGCCCGATCTTCGTGCAGCGGCCGCGAAACGGGCGGATCGAGCAGCTGATCGTCGACTGGGGCTACAACGCCTGGGGCGGCAAGTACCCGCCCTTCGAGGACGACGACAAGATTCCGACCCTGATCGGCGCCGAGTTCGGGATTCCGGTGGTCCATCCGGGGATCGTGATGGAGGGGGGCTCGCTCGACGTCAACGGGCTCGGCACCTTGATCACCACCGAAGCCTGTCTCCTGAACCCGAACCGCAACCCGACGTTGAGCAAGGGCCAGATCGAGGACCATCTCGGCAAGTACCTCGGCGTCACCCACATCCTCTGGCTCGGTGACGGGATCGAGGGAGATGACACCGACGGGCACATCGATGATCTGACCCGGTTCGTCAATCCGACTACGGTCGTGACGGTGGTCTCGGACGATCCCAAGGACAACGACTACCGGCCGCTGCAGGAGAATCTCGAGCGGTTGGCGAAGATGACGGACCAGAACGGGCGGGCGCTGGACGTGGTGACGCTCCCGATGCCGCGGCCGATGTACGAGGGGGAGCAGCGCTTGCCGGCGAGTTACGCGAATTTCTATGTCGCGAACGACGTGGTATTGATGCCGGCGTATGACGCGGAGATGGATGGCGTGGCGGCGGAGGTGCTGGGACGCTGTTTCCCCGGTCGGAGCATCATTCCGATCGATTGCACCGACCTCGTGTGGGGCCTCGGCGCTATTCACTGTCTCACTCAGCAGTGGCCCAAGCCGTAGCAGCCGGGGTCGGCGATCAATTCATTGGTACGATCCATCCACCACCCATGGGGACGCAGCGCATCAGAAGCGCACGCCCGTCCGGCGTGTCGATCTCACCCACCCGCCGGAAGCCAACTTTCGTAGCAATGGATGGCGCGGCGCTGGAGCATTCCTGCAGGAGCCCCAGATCCGCCCGGGTGAGCGGCTGGAAGGAGATCTTGAGGTGAGCTGTGAGCCGCGAAACGTGCGGCGCCGAGGTGCCTCTCTTCCAGTCGAGGGTGTCGCCCCGTAAACTTCGGCGGCCACGAAAGGCAGGCAGAACATGAGGAGTTTTCGAACCATCCGGGCGGCCGCGACCGCGCTCGCCCTGTGGCTCTCAGGCGGGCGGCTGGTGGCGCAACAACCAGGCACCGACCTCCCCGCCGACATCTTCACCCGCCCCTCCGGCCCTCACGCGGTCGGGACCTATGATTGGCTCTGGGTCGACAGCAGCCGGGCCGAACGTCAGACCAAGGACCCGACCGACAAACGCCACCTGCCGGTCCAGGTCTGGTACCCGGCGGAACCGGTACCGGACGGCAAGCCGGCGCTTTATGTCCGGACCCCGACCGAATTCGGGGCCGCCGGCTTCAAGACCTGGGAGCACGTCACGACTCACTCCGTGACCGGGGCCTCGCTGGCCGCGGCGCTGCGCAAGTATCCGGTGCTCGTGTACAGTCACGGGGCCGGCTGGACCCGCTTCAGTGCCACCTTCCTCACCGAACTGCTCGCCAGCCACGGGTACGTCGTCTTCAGCATCGACCATCCCGGGCTCGACCGCACCGTGATGTTCTCGGACGGGGTCCCGTTCAAGGCCGATACGCTGACCATGCCCACCCCCGACCCCAGGAACCTCCGCGCCATGATGGCCGGTACAATGACGTTCCTGAACGACGTCTCGTTCCCGATGTGGATCGAGGATTCCCGCTACGTGCTCGACCGGATCGAAGCCTTGAACCGCGAGCCGGGCCCGTTCAAGGGCCGGCTCGATCTTGACCGGATCGGGATGCTGGGCTGGTCGTTCGGCGGGGCCGCCGCGATCGAGATGCTTCGGGTCGACCGCCGGGTCAAGGCGGCCGTCAATCACGACGGCCGTCTCTTCGGCGGCGTGTTGACGGAGCCGGTCCGCGGCCCCTTCATGCTGTTCCATCACGGGATCGACGACGCCGCAAGTGCGCCGGAGGCCAACCGCCAGGCGATGCGGGACATGAGGGTGGAAATGCAGGGCTACGACAGCGCCACCCGGGCCCGCGCCGGCAGCGACTGGTACGACCTCACGATCGCCAGGTCCAACCACGGGCACTTCTCCGATCTGCCGCTCTTCCTCAAGGTGTTTCAGGACACGACCCTGGTGGCGCCTCGCCGAGGGCACGAGATCATCGCCGCCTACACCCTGGCGTTCTTCGACCGGTACCTCAAGGGGATCGAGAGCCCGTTGCTGGCGGCCCCGTCCCCGCAATTCCCGGAGGTCGGCTTCCGCCGCCGATAGTTTCACCTATTTGACACCGGTGGCCCGCATCGTGGAGGGCAGACCAGGCAACGAGCCGGCCGATCGCGCACTCGCGCTCCTCAGGCGTTTCGGCTGGAACGCGACTTCGTTCCAGAGCCTCGAGCCCGGGTTCCGCTATTGGTTTACCGACGACGACGAAGGCGTGGTCGCCTATGTCGATACCGGGGCGGCATGGATTGCGGCCGGTGCCCCTATCGCGGCTCCAATTCGACTCGGTGAGGTGGCCGAACGATTCATCGCAGCGGCACGATCCGCCGACCGCCGGGTCGGGTTCTTCGCGGTCGAGGAGCGGTTTCTCGCGGCGGCGGTGGTTGCCTCAGTGCCGATCGGGGAGCAGCCGGTCTGGAATCCGGCGACTTGGGATCAGACGCTGGCATCGAGCCGAAGCCTCCGCGAGCAACTCCGGCGGGCCCGCGCCAAAGGCGTCGATGTCAGAGCTATCGACTCCGACGCGCTCGGTAAACGCGACCATCCCGACCGGAGGGCGATTGAGGGGCTAATCAGTCGATGGCTCGGGCGACGACGGCTGGCGCCGATGGGGTTTCTGGTCCAGGTCGACCCGTTCGCCTTCGCGACCGAGCGGCGGCTGTTCCTGGCCGAGCGGGCCGGCCGCGCGGTTGGGTTTCTCGGTCTGGTGCCGATCTACGCCCGGGGCGGCTGGCTGCTCGAGGATCTCCTGCGGGACCCGGACTCCCCCAACGGAACGGCGGAAATCCTGATCGACGCCGCGATGCGCGGCGTCGCCGCCGAGGGATGCCGGTTCGCCACGCTCGGCCTCGCGCCGTTGGCGGGTCCGGTCGGCCGCTGGCTCGCGACTGCCCGGACGGTCGGCCGGGGACTCTACAATTTCGAAGGACTCCGGGCCTTCAAGGCGAGACTCCGGCCTGATCGGTGGGACCCGATCTATGTCTGCTACCCACTGGGAC
>JANMXA010000063.1:0-43748 GCA_031394255.1 Gemmatimonadota bacterium | reverse complement strand
GCCGCCACCATTTTTTCCTTGTTCGGGGTGGCCGCCGCGACCGTGACGTCGTCGACCGTCACGAGGTACTGCATCGTCAGGGCGGTCTTGAGGCCTTCCCGGTCCCAATGCGCCGGTTCGCCGAGGTCGTCGAGAAACTTGACGGTCGTGTGCTCGAGGGCCGAGGCGATCATCCGGCGGGCTTCGGCCTTGAGTTCCTCCCCCTTTTCAAGGGCGAACAGCCGGAGCGAATAAATCACTTCCCGCTGCTGGTTCATCACATCGTCGTACTCGAGCAGCCGTTTCCGCTGCTGGAAGTTCTGTAACTCGACCCGCTTCTGGGCCGACTCGATCGCCGCGGTGACCAGCTTGCCGGTGATGACTTCGCCTTCCTCCGCGCCGGCCCGATCCATGTAACGCGCGATCCGGTCGGAGCCGAACAGACGCATCAGGTCGTCTTCGAGTGACAGGAAGAACAGCGACGCCCCGGGATCACCCTGGCGACCGGCCCGGCCTCGCAGCTGGCGATCGATCCGGCGCGACTCATGCCGCTCGGTGCCGATGATCTGAAGGCCGGCCTCTTCCTGAGTGAGGTCGAGGTCCTTCCCGAGTTTGATGTCGGTCCCGCGGCCCGCCATGTTGGTCGCGATCGTGATGGCGCCCTTCTGGCCCGCGGCTGCCACGATCTCGGCCTCCCGCTGGTGGTACTTCGCGTTCAGGACTTCATGGCGAAGACCCCGGCGCTTGAGCATCTTGCTCAACGTCTCGGAGACCTCGACCGACGTGGTGCCGATCAGCGACGGGAGCCCCAGCTTGCCCAGGCGCTCCACCTCGTCGAGCACCGCGTTGTACTTCTCGCGGCGGGTCTTGTAGATCCGGTCGGCCTGATCGTTTCGCCGGAAGGGCCGGTTGGTCGGCACCACCAGCACCTCGAGGCCGTAGATCGAATAGAACTCACCCTCTTCGGTCTCGGCCGTGCCGGTCATACCCGAGAGCTTGTCGTACATCCGGAAGTAGTTCTGGATCGTGATCGTGGCAAGCGTCTGCGTCTCGCCCTTGATCTGGACCCCCTCCTTGGCCTCTACCGCCTGGTGAAGCCCGTCGGACCAGCGACGACCGGCCAGGACGCGCCCGGTGAACTCATCGACGATGAGGACCTGATGGTCCTGGACGATGTACTCGACGTCCTTCTCGTAGAGCGAGTGGGCCTGCAGCAGCTTATGGATGATGGAGAGCTTCTCGCTCTTCGCGGCATACTCCATCTCGACCTGCACCCGCTTGGCGCGACGTTCGGCCGGCTCGAGATCGGGGTCCTTCTCGATCTGGTGAACGACCTCGGAGATATCCGGCACCACGAACAGGGCCGGGTCATCCGGAGACAAGGCCTGGCTCCCGGCGTCGGTGAGATGGACCGAGTGGCCCTTCTCATCAAGGACGTAGAAGAGCGCCTCCTCGATTCCCCGCATCTCCTGCTGCTTGGTGGGCAGTTTCCGGTCCGCGACGTACCGGAGTTCGGCCTGCTGAACGGCCTGCTTCACTCCGATCTCATTCAACTGCTTGAGCAACTTCTTGTTCTTCGGCATGCCGAGTTGGGCCTGGAACATCTTGACGGCGCCGTCGGCCTTGGTCTTGTCATTGGCCAGCAGGGGTTCCGCATCGGCGATCAGCTGATTGACCATCGCCGTCTGGCGCCGAACGAGCTCGGCCACCCGGGTGTTGTATTCGGAGTACTTCTCGTCGCCCTCATTCCCGACCGGGCCCGAAATGATCAGCGGAGTCCGGGCTTCGTCGATGAGGATCGAGTCGACCTCGTCGACGATGGCGTAGGCATGATCCCGCTGGACCCGATGTTCCAGGGAGAACACCATGTTGTCGCGGAGGTAATCGAACCCGAATTCGTTGTTGGTGCCGTACGTGATGTCGCAGAGGTAGGCAGCCCTCCGCTCCGGCGACTGGGGCTCCGTGTCGTCAATACAGCCGACGGTGAGCCCGAGGTAACCGAACAGGTGTCCCATCCATTGCGAGTCGCGCCGGGCCAGGTAGTTGTTCACCGTGACCAGGTGAGCACCCCGCCCTGCCAGTGCGTTCAGGTACAGCGGCAGCGTCGCGACCAGGGTCTTGCCCTCGCCCGTCGCCATCTCGGCGATCTTGCCTCGGTGAAGCGCGACGCCGCCCATCAACTGGACGTCGTACGGGACCATCTCCCAGGCGAGTTCGTGCCCGGTCACCATCACCGTGGTTCCGAGCAGCCGCCGGCATGCTTCCCGGACGGTGGCAAACGCCTCGGGCAGGAAGTCGTCGAGTACCTTCGCGACCGCGTCCTTGTATTCGGCCTCGAGCCGGTGGAACTCGCCTTCGAGACGTTCCCGCTCCACCGGATCGGCGCAGTCGTGCTTGGCGGTTCGGACCCGCTCGACGGCTGCACGAGCATCGCCGGTTCGCTCGGCCAGGAGCGCGCGGAAGCGGGCGGTCTGGCCTTTGAGTTCGTCCTCCGGCAGTGTCTTGAGGGCCGCTTCGTGCCGATGGACTTCAATGACCAGGGGCGCCAGTTTCTTGGCATCCCGCGCATGGCGAGTCCCGAAGATCTTCGAAAAAAACGTGTTCAACATCGCTCGTCTCGATACAGGCGGTGGGTGCCGATGTACTCGGCCACCGAGTCAGGCACCCAGTACCGGATCGAACGACCCGATCGGACCCGCTCCCTTACCGCCGTTGATGAAATGTCCATGCGCGGAACCACCACGATCCGGTCCGCGCCCACTTCCGGCGAGACTTCTCCGGGCCGGGCATATACCACCAGTTCAACACGCGCCCGAATCCGCCCCGGATCGCGCCACTTTGAAAACAGTTCGGCCGCATCGCTCCCCAGCAAAAGCGACAGACTGGCCTCCGGAAAGCGCCGGGCAAGGTCTTCGATGGTATCGACCGTGTAGGACGGACCAGCCCGCTCGACTTCCGCCCGGTCAACAATCAGATCGTCGGCGCCGGCCACCGCCAGTTCGGCCATCCGGGCCCGGTGCTCGGCACTCGCCGCGTGCTGGTTCAGCTTGAACGGCTGATTCGCGGCCGGAACCAGCCGGACCTGATCGGCGCCGAGTGTTTCCTTGACCACCTTTGCCGCCACCAGATGCCCGTGGTGGATCGGATCAAATGACCCGCCGAACACCAGAATCCTCACTCAGCCCTTGCCGACGGAATCCGTCCCTGCTGCCGCCGGCGGGCAGAGCCGGACGAGTCCCGCCGTTCCAGGAAAGAAGCGAGTGATGTAGCCACAGGTCTCCTTGATGTCTTCCTGGTACCCCAGCGCCTTGTATGACAGCACCAGTTTCTCGAGCGCCTCGGGAACCACCGGTGCCCGCGGGTACTGGGCCACCACACTCCGCAGCATCAGGATCGCCGACTCGTAGGCCTTGAACTTGTAATAGAAAACCGCACTCAGATATTCCTTCCGTGCGAGCCGGTCATTCAGGTCCTGAACCCGCCCGACCGCGCGGCGTGACGCCGGGCTGTTCGGATAGCGGCTCTGAATTTCCTGGTACACCCCCATCGCGGTGTGGCCGTAGGTTGGATCGAGCTCCGCCCGCTTCCACAGATATGAGTAGGCGTCCCCGGCCCGGAGCAGCGCGTCGGCGGCCAGGGAGTCATCCGGGGCCTCGTCGGCAATCCGGCGGAACTGGCGAACCGCGTCGAGTTCGTTGCCGAGGGCGAGATCGATTTCGCCCTTGAAGAAGTTGAGTCGGGTCATCCGCGGGTCGGTCACCGGCATGGCGGTGCCGAGCCGGGTGAACACCTTGTTCGCTTCGCCCCATTGGCCCTTGTTGAACGCCCGCTGCCCCGCCAGCCAAAGCGAGTCAACCGTGCGGGGCGAGTTGGACAGCACCGGCTCCGGGGTGGCGGACTTCCGTTTTCCCTTGAAGGGCCAGCACCCTGCGGCCGCTATCGCCACCAGTGCGACCAGCCCGATTCGTCGTCCACTCCTCATGCATCACCATCCGCTGGAGGTTCCGCCGAGGCGGCCCCAAGACCATTGAGCTTCGCGACGGCCACCGCCCGAACACTGTCGGGTACCCCAGGCGCCGACGCCACCGTTTGATACGCCACCGCCGCCCCGAGCGCGTCACCCTGCAGCACCCGGGCATCCCCGAGACCGATGCGAGCCCGCCAACCCCGAGCGGTTTCGGTTTCGTAGCCAAGCACCAGATCGAACCATTGTTCGGCGCCCGGGCCGTCGGCCACCCCTAACGCATCCTGCCCCAACAACAAGGCACAGTCGGCGAGTCCGGCGCGGGCCGCCACTCGAAGCCGGCCATCCTCCGTCCGCCGAAGGAGCGTCCGATAACTCCGGGCCGCCCCATCGCAGGCCACCGTCGCCCGTTGCGCGTCACCGAGCCTGAGCAGCAGCGTGTCTACCCCCCGGGCGGAGCCGGCCGTGGCCAGAGCAGACGGCAGGATGCCGATCGCATCAGAGGGCTCGCTCGCCGCGGCCAGTGTGGCCAACGCCAACCGGCCCAGCGGCCGGCCCGGCGCAATCCCCCGAAGAGCCAGCACGGCTTTCGCCACGGCCACATTGCCGGCGGCCCCTCGCCGTTCGGCCGCGCGGGCGACGCGCTCGAGGCCACTCGCCGCTTCCGCCGCACGGGTCGGATCCTGGCGAGCCAGCTCCGCGTAGGCGTCCACGGCGGCCGCGAAGTCCTCGGCTCGAATCGCGGACGACCCTGCCTTGGCCCACACCCTGGTCTTCACGCCGCTCCGCTGGGCCGCCTGGTACTCGCCCAGGGCCTTGGCCCACCGGCCCTCGCGGAAAGCCTGGTCGCCCAGACGCTCGTGGTCGGCCGCGGCAATGGTACACCCCCCGGCCAGCCACAAAGCGGCAACGCCGAGCCTCATGCGTCGAGCCGCCTGGCCATGGCCAGATAGGCGCCGATCCGGGTATTCCCGGGCCGTTCGCGGAGGCACCTTGTCCAGATCTCCCTGGCACCGGCCGCGTCGCCAGAGAGGTAGTGGGCCAGTCCCAAGGCGGCCTGTGCGTCGACGAAATGGGGCTGCAATGCCACGATCCGTTCCAGCTCTTCCCGGGCTTCGATCTGCCGCCCTGATTCGAGCAGCAGGCGGGCGAGCTTGTACCGCAGGTCATGAAAATCGGGACCCAACAGGACCGCCCGCTGGTACTCCCGAATCCCCTCCCCCATGGCCCCGACCTCGGCATAGGCATCGCCCAGTGCGGCGTGCATGTTCGCCAGGCGGGAGGCCACCGGCCGCGAGAAACCGCTGGCCTCCACCTGTCCCAGCGCCGCCGCCCGTTGGAACGAACCATCGGCCTCGTTCGAACGGCCCAGCTCAACCAGTACCACGCCGCGATGAATCAGCGCGTCCACGTACCGGGGATTGACCGCCAGCGCCCGGTCGAAGTCTTCCAGGGATTTTTCCGTCTGCCCGATCAGCGAATAACACAACCCGCGGAGGTGGTAGACATCCGCGAACCGCCGCCCGTTCTCGAGGATCTCGTCGAGCAGGTGGACCGCGCCGTAGTAGTCCTGCACGGCGAACCGCTCGTGGGCCTGCTGCAGGAGATGTTCGGTGCTGACTTGCATATCAGGACGCGAAGCCGCTCCTCGTTGGGATCCTCCGGACACGCCCGACCGTCCGAGGATGACCCTCGGCCACGAATGGTCGCTGCGCCCCGGGAACGGTCACCAAACCCGGGGACCGGGCAAGCAGGTAAAATAGCCTATCAGGGGTATTTACGGTGGGCCTGCGGGCGACAGCCCGGGCCCGACGGCTACCGGGCCAGCACCCGTCGAAAGAAGGCGATGGTCTGGTCCAACCCGGCGTCCAACTGGATCGCCGGCTCCCAGCCGAGGACCTGTCGGGCCAGGCTGATGTCGGGACGCCGTACCTTGGGGTCGTCCACCGGCAGCGGTTCCGCCACGATTGGACCGGCCCCGGGAATCTTGGCCCGGATCAAGTCCGCCAGTTGCCGCACGGTGAACTCATTCGGGTTGCCGATATTGGTCGGATCCGACCTTTCACTGGAGAACAGGCGATAGATCCCGTCGACAAGATCGGCCACAAAGCAGAACGACCTGGACTGGCTCCCGTCCCCATAGATCGTGAGTGGCCGCCCCCGAAGGGCCTGGACCACGAAATTCGAAACGACCCGGCCATCCTCGGCTCGCATCCTCGGACCGTAGGTATTGAAGATCCGGACGATCCGCGTCGGCAGCCCGTGGTACCGGTGGTACGCCATCGTGATGGCTTCGGCAAAGCGCTTGGCCTCGTCATAGACCCCCCGTGGTCCCACCGGGTTCACGTTGCCCCAGTAGCTCTCCGGCTGGGGGTGTACCAGCGGGTCTCCGTACACTTCCGAGGTCGACGCGAGGAGAAAACGGGCCCCTTTGGCTTTGGCGACCCCGAGGAGATTGTGGGTGCCCAGGGAGCCGACTTTGAGGGTCTGGATCGGGAACTTGAGGTAGTCAATCGGACTCGCCGGCGAGGCGAAATGAAGCACCCCGTCAATCGGACCGGCGACATCCACGAACGTCGAGACGTTGTGCTCGATGAACTCGAACCGGGACTCCCTGGTCAAATGGGCGATGTTGTCCGGACTGCCGGTGATGAAGTTGTCCATCCCAACCACCTGGTGCCCCTCCGCCAGGAACCGGTCAGTAAGGTGGGATCCGAGGAATCCCGCCGCACCCGTGATCAGAACTCTCATGGCCGACCCCTCCCCATCCCGAGGTACCGGAACCCGAGACGCGCCATGCGCGCCGGGTCGAAGAGGTTCCGGCCATCGATAATCAGCGGCTGCTTGAGCGAGGCCCGGATCCGGTCAAGGTCCGGGTTCCGGTACACCAGCCACTCGGTCACGATCACCAGGGCATCCGCCTCCTGCACTGCTTCGTAATGGTCCCGCGCAAAGCGGACCCGGTTGCCGAAGATCTGCCGGGCGGCCTCGGCGGCCTTGGGATCGTGGACCACGACCTCGGCTCCGCGCGACAGCAGCCCCTCAATCAACGGAATCGACGGACTCTCGCGCATGTCGTCAGTCTCCGCCTTGAAGGCGAGACCCCAAACCGCGATTCGGCGGCCGATCAGCGAGGCCCCGAGCTCGGCCGCCACCCGCTCCGGCAGCGCCTGTTTCTGCCGATCGTTCACGGCCTCGACCGACTCCCAGAGGTCGGGATCGACGCCCGACTCACGGGCGGTCCTGATCAACGCCTTGACGTCCTTTGGAAAACAGGAGCCACCATACCCAGGGCCCGGAAACAGAAACGCGGGGCCGATCCGCCGATCGGTGCCGATGCCCTTGCGCACCATCTCGACGTCCGCGCCGACCCGGTCGCACAACTGCGCGATCTGATTCATGAAGGAGATCCGGGTGGCGAGCATCGCGTTGGCGGCATACTTGGTCACCTCGGCCGACGGAATGTCCATGAACAGGATTGGGTTCCCGGTCCGGACGAAGGGCGCATACAGTTGCGCCAGGGTGTCCCGGGCCTCCTCGGAGTCGATGCCCATCACGACCCGATCCGGTTTCATGAAGTCGTCGATCGCCGCCCCTTCCTTCAGGAATTCCGGATTCGAGGCCACCTGGAACGGATCGGCGGTTCGGGCGGCGATCGCCGCGCGCACTTTTTCCGCCGTACCAACCGGCACCGTCGATTTCGTCACGACGATCTTGGATTCGTTGAGATGACGGCCGATCATGTCGGCCACATCGAGAACATGGCGGAGATCGGCCGAGCCGTCTTCGCCCGGCGGGGTTCCGACGGCGATAAAGACCACGCGCCCGTGCCGGATCGCGGCCCCGACGTCGGTGGTGAAGACGAGGCGCCCGTCCGCCTGATTCCGGGCCACCATCCGCTCGAGGCCCGGCTCGTAGATCGGGATTTCGTTCCGCCGGAGTCGCTCGACCTTCTGCGCATCGACGTCGGCGCAGACCACGTCGTTGCCGGTCTCGGCGAGGCAGGCCCCTGCGACGAGCCCCACATAGCCCGACCCGATGACCGTCACACGCATCGAGCTACCGCTTCTTCAGGGCGTTCCGGGTATCCACCACCGACTTGGCTTCCCGCCGGATCAGGTCGTAATCGAGCTTCGTGTGATCGGTGACGATCACCACGCAGTCGTGTTGCGCCAGTGTCTCGGCGGTCAGCGGCACCGAGACCGCCTGATGCCCGTCCTCGTTGTACGAGGGCACGTACGGATCGTGATAGCTCACCTTGGCGCCCCGACCTTCGAGGAGCCGGATGATGTCGAGCGCCGGACTCTCCCGGATGTCCTCAATGTCGCGCTTGTAGGCGACGCCGATCACCAGGACCGCGGCGCCCTTCATGGCCTTGCCGTTGTCATTCAGCACTTCCGCGGTCTTCCGAACCCAGAAGAGCGGCATTTCGGTGTTGAGTTCGCCGGCCAGATCGATGAACCGGGTCTTGTAGTTGAGACCGCGCATCTTCCAGGCAAGGTAGTGCGGATCGATCGGGATGCAGTGTCCGCCCAGCCCGGGGCCGGGGAGGAATTTCATGAAGCCGAACGGCTTGGTGGCCGCCGCCTCGATGACCTCCCACACGTCCACGCCCAACTTGTCGCAGACGATCGCCATCTCGTTGACGAGGCCGATATTCACGCTGCGGAACGTGTTTTCCAGCAGTTTGACCAACTCGGCGGCTTCGGTGGTACTGACTTCCACCAGCGTGTCGATGGCGGGCCGGTATAACGCCGCCACGACGCGACGGCAGTCATCCGTGATTCCGCCGACCACCTTGGGCGTGTTCTTGGTCTGGTAGACCGGGTTCCCCGGATCGACACGCTCAGGGCTGAACGCCAGGAAGAAGTCCTTCCCAGCCTTGAGCCCGGTCGCCTCGAGGGCTGGCAGCATGATCTCGCGGGTCGTGCCAGGATACGTGGTGCTCTCGAGAATGATCGCCTGCCCGGGTCGCAGCACCTTCTTGATGGTTTCCGTGGCCGCCACGATGTAGCTGACGTCGGGATCCTTGAACTTGGAGAGCGGCGTCGGGACGCAGATCGAGATGGCATCGCAGTCAGCCAGCTTGGCGCCATCCGTCGTCGCCGTGAACAGACCCTTGCTCCGGACCAGGTCGAGCTGCGCGGCGGAGACATCCTTCACATGTGACTTCCCGGCGTTCAGGCCGTCAACGACCCGTTGGCTCACGTCGAAACCGAGGACCCGGAATCCGGCATTCCCCAGCTCGACCGCCAAAGGCAGCCCCACATACCCCAATCCGATGATACCGAACAGCGCTTCCCGGTTCTCGGCCTTCTTGATCAATGCGTCCGCCAGCGATCCCATCGTTCAACCCTCCACAGGTACCGGCCCGCCTCCGGTCGCCATCGACCGGGACGCAGCCTCCAAGACACGAACGACGCGGACGCCGTCCCAGGCATCAGCCCGCGTCGGCATTTCGCCGCGCGCGACCTTGACGAAATGTCCGAGCTCCAGCCCCAGCGGCTCGGCGTTGCTCACCTTCGGAATCCAGATATCACCCTCGCGCACCGCCAGACTCTCTCCGTACGAACCGTATTCCGGAGGCCGATCGACACCCTTGTCGTAGATCCGCAGCTTCTCGCGCGGTGCCATGTCGTCGAACACGGCCATCTGCTTCGATCCGACCACCGTAAGCCGCCGTTCCTTGTGCGGGTCCAGCCAGGACATCTGGGCGTGGGCGATCACACCGGATGCGAACTGCATCGTGAGAAACACCACGTCTTCGATCCCTCGCTGCAGGTACGAATGGCCTTGGGCCGACACCCGGGCAGGCGCCTCGCCCATGAGGTACAGCGCCACCGAAATGTCGTGCGGCCCGAAGCTCCACAGGGCGTTCTCATCCGGACGGATCTGGCCCAGATTGACCCGCTGGGAGTAGAGGTAGTAGACCTCCCCCAACGTTCCGTCCCGAATCATTATCTTGAGCCGGTCGACCACCGGGTGGAACTCAAGCAAATGACCGACCAGCGCCGGCACCTTCAGCCGGTCGCTTTCCTCGGCGAGTTCGACAGCCTCCCGCACCGTCAGGGCATACGGTTTTTCGACCAGGACCGGCTTTCCAGCCCTGACGGCCGCCAGCCCCAACGCCGAGTGAGCCCGGGCCGTCGAGGCCACCACGACCGCATCCACCCGCTCCAGCAAGGCTTGGACCGAATCCGTCACCAGAACCCCGGGATAGGCCCGGGCGGTCCTTTCCCGGATCGGGGCCGACAGGTCACAAACGGCGGTGAGTTCAACATCCGGCATCGAGGCCAGCGTCCGGACGTGATTCCGGCCCCAAGCCCCCGCCCCGATGACCCCAACCCGGAGCCGGCTCATCCGAAGAAGCCCTTGACCGTCTCAATGACCCGCTCCACGGCCGCCTCGGACAGTTCCGGATAGACCGGCAGGGACAGGACGTCCCTCATGGCCTCCTCCGTCTTCGGCAACGACCCGACCCGGTACCCCAGGTCAGCGAAACAGGGCTGGAGGTGCAGTCCCACCGGATAGTAGACGGCGCACCCGATACCGGCCACCTTGAGGTGGGCCATCAGGTCGTCGCGCCGGGGGACCCGGATCGTGTACTGATGAAAAATGTGCTCGTTTCCCACATCCGTGACGGGCGGGCAAATGTCGGCATGCCCGCGGAAGGCCTCGGTATACCGTGCCGCACGGTCCCGCCGGGCACTGCTCCATCGGGCGAGGTGGGGGAGCTTGGCCAACAGGATGGCGGCCTGGATGGTGTCGAGCCGGCTGTTGGTGCCGACCTCTTCATGGTGATACTGCTTGGCACCACCATGGACCCGCAACTTCTTGAGCCGCGCCGCGAGCGCATCCTGCTGCGTCACGATCAGACCGCCGTCCCCATAGCCACCCAGATTCTTGCTCGGGAAGAACGAAAAAGTGCCGACCCAACCAAGCTCCCCGGCTACCCGCCAGGCGCCCTCAATCTGCCGGCGCGCCCCGATCGACTGGGCCCCGTCCTCGATCACCGGAATGCCGTGCTTCGCCGCGATCGAGAGGATCCGCTCCATGGCAGCCATCTGCCCGAACAGATGCACGACCACAATGGCCCGGGTCCGGGGGGTGATCGCCGCCTCGATGGCGGCCGGATCAGCGCAATAGGTGGCCGGGTCGATATCGACAAACACCGGTTTCCCGCCCGCATTGTGAATCGTCCCCGCCGTCGCAAAGAACGTGAAGCTGGGCGCGATCACCTCATCGCCCGGCTTGAGTTCCAGGGTCGTGAGCGGCAGCAGAATCGCATCGGTCCCGCTGGCACAGCCGATCCCATGCTTGGCATGGGAGAGGTCCGCCACCTTGGCCTCGAGCTCCGCGATCTCGCGGCCCATGATGAATTCCTGCCGTTCGACCACAGAGGCGATCGCGCGGTTGACTTCGTCTTTGATGGTGGCGTATTGGGCCTTGAGGTCGAGCAGAGGAATGGTCACAGCGGTCCGTCCTTGACGTGATTCAGCCGGAAACGAATGCGCCCGAATCCCAAGCCTCAGACCCCCGGTTGGTCTCGGCAGCACTAGAATCGCAAGTTGCTACAGCCCAGCAACTTAGACGCCATCACCCCGCTGAGTCAACCGGCCCTAGCCTGCCGTCATGTTCCTGGTACGACGACCCGCAGGCCGCACACATCGCCCGACCCGAGGCGACCGCCAGCCGGACCCCGCACTGGCACATCCACCCGATCCGGCGGGCCGGCACGCCGACCATCAGGGCATAAGGCAACACCTCACCGCGAACAACGGCCCCCGACCCGATGAAGGCATACTCGCCAATCTCGTGGCCGCAGACGATGGTAGCGTTGGCGCCGATGCTGGCCCCCCGCCGGACCACGGTCCGCTGGTATTCGGTCTTCCGGGACACATGACTCCGTGGGTTCAGCACGTTGGTGAATACGCAACTTGGTCCGCAGAACACGTCGTCCTCGAGTTCGACTCCCTCGTAGATCGACACGTTGTTCTGGATCTTCACATTCGAACCGATCCGGGTCCCCGGCATCACCACCACATTCTGCCCCAGGTTGCACCGTTCCCCGATCATCGCGCCGGACATGACGTGAGAAAAGTGCCAGATCTTGGTCCCCTTCCCGATCACCGCGCCGTCGTCGATATAGCTCGATTCGTGTACGAAGAAATCCGCCATCGTTCCGCCTTTCAAAGACGTCGGTACTCACCCCGGCGACCGATCAGCTTGACCTCGGTCTCGAGCGTGATACCGAACCGTTTCTCCACAGCCTCGCGCGCCCTGACGATCAGGGCACCGACGTCCGCCGCCGTCGCTCCGCCGCTGTTGATGAAGTAGTTGGCGTGCATGGTCGAAATCTCGGCCCCGCCGATGCGGCTGCCCTTGAGACCGGCGGCTTCGATCAACTGCCCGGCCGTCCGATCGCCAAGGGGATTCTTGAAGACGCTGCCACAGCACGGCTGATTGAACGGGGTCCCGCGCTGCCGCCACTCGAACAGCCGGGCCACTTCCTCTGCGAGTTCGGCCGGGTCGCCCGGAGCCAACCGGACCGTGGCTTCGAGGACCACCAGACCCTCCAGGCCGCTGCGGCGATACTGGAATGGCACCTCGGACCGGGCCAGCACGCGGGCGTGGCCGGCAACGTCGACCACAATGACGGACTCTACGGTGTCCGCCCATTGGCCGCCGTGACAGCCGGCATTCATGTACACGCCGCCGCCCACCGTCCCCGGCACGCCCACCATCATGTGGACCCCTGCCCACCCGGCCTGCGCGGTCTTCCGGGCCGCAATCGGCGCCGGCAACCCGGCGCCGAACCGCCACCGGTCGTCATGGGCCTCGATCCGGTCGAGACCTTTCCCCAGCCGGATGACGACCGCGTCGAGCCCGTCATCAGGCAGCAGGACGTTCGAGCCCAGACCCAGGACAAACCACGGCACCCCGAGCCGGTGAGCCAGGCCCAGTGCCCGGGCCACATCCTCCGGATCCGACGGCGACACCACGGTGGCCGGCCCGCCGATCCGGTAAGTCGAGTAGCGCCCCAGCGCCTCGTCCACCCTCACCTCGCCCCGGACCGCCGCGCGCAGGGCGGTAACAAACCCGGGGTCCCGCGCCGAGGTCACGCCTTGGACTCCGCCATGAAGGCCCGGGTCATCTCGTGCCATTCCTGGAGCGGCCGGACCTCCCCGGTCCGGCTCCTGAGCGCGATGATCGCGTCACAGGCCGCCGCCGCCGCGGTCATCGTGGTCGTGTAGGGCACCCGGTGCTGCAGGGCGGCCCGGCGGAGGATGTAGTCGTCACGCTGGGTCAGCTTGCCTAACGGCGTGTTGACGAGCAACTGGATCTGTCCGGACACGATCAGATCGACCGGATTGGGGCGCCCCTCGTGCACTTTGAGCACCCGGTCCGCCGGGACGCCGCGGGCCCGGAGGTACCGGGCCGTGCCCTCGGTCGCCTTGATCCGGAAACCCATTTCGTGGAACCGCCGGGCGATCGCGACCACCGCGGGCTTGTCGGTGTCGTTCACGGTGACGAAGATCGACCCGCCCAGCGGCAGACTGCCGTCCACGCTGATCTGCGCCTTGGCAAACGCCATCCCGAACGAGTCGGCAATGCCCATGACTTCGCCGGTCGACCGCATCTCGGGCCCGAGGAGGAGATCGACGCCCGCAAACTTGCTGAACGGGAAGACCGCTTCCTTCACCGATACATAGGGATGCGCCACATCTTCGGCGACCCCGAGGCTCTCCAGCGTCTCGCCCCCCATGACCCGCGCGGCAAGGCTGGCCAGCGGCACGCCCGTCGTCTTCGACACGAACGGAATGGTTCGGGACGCCCGCGGGTTCACCTCGAGTACGTAGACGCGGCCGTTCTTGACGGCGTACTGCACGTTCATCAGGCCGACGACACCCAGCTTGAGCGCGAAGCGCCGGGTGTGCTCCTTCATCTCGTTCACCTGGGCCTCGGTGATGAGATACGGCGGCATGACACAGGCCGAGTCACCGGAGTGGATTCCGGCGTCCTCGATGTGCTGCATCACGCCGCCGATGATGCAACGCTGACCATCGGCGAGCGCATCGACGTCCGCTTCAAAGGCGTCCTCGAGGAACTGGTCGATCAGCACCGGATGCCCCGGCGCCACCCGGACGGCGGCCCCGAAGAACTCCGTGAGCGATTCGGCATCGTAGACGATCTGCATCGCCCGGCCCCCCAGGACATAGGAGGGCCGGATCAGGACCGGATAGCCGATCTCCGTGGCCACCGCGAGGGCCTCGTCGATCGTCAACGCCGTCCCGTTCCGAGGTTGCTCCACGCCCAGGTCGCGAGCCAGGATTTCGAACCGGCCGCGATCCTCCGCTGCGTCAATCGCCTCAGGCGAGGTTCCGAGAATCGGGACCCCTTCGGCTTCGAGTCCGCGCGCCAGGCGCAACGGCGTCTGCCCGCCGAACTGAACGACGACCCCCAGTGGCTTCTCGAGGTGGACGATCTCGAGCACGTCCTCCAGCGTCAACGGCTCGAAATAGAGGGCGTCCGACATGTCGAAGTCGGTGGACACGGTTTCGGGATTCGAGTTGACCATCACCGTCCGGAACCCGGCCTCGCGGAACGCCATCACCGCCCGGACGCAGCAGTAGTCGAATTCGACCCCCTGCCCGATCCGGTTGGGCCCGCTGCCGAGAATGATGACCGTCTTGTCGCCCTTGGCTTCGGCCTCGTTCTCCTCGTCATAGGAGGAGTACAGATACGGCGTCTTCGAAGGAAACTCACCCGCACAGGTATCCACCATCTTGAAACCCGGGCGGAGGCCGAGAGCCTGGCGGCGGTGCCGCATCTCGGTCTCGGTCGTGCCGGCCAGGTCGGCGAGTTGCCGGTCCGAAAAGCCCATTCGCTTCATCCGGTCGATCAGCGCCCGTCGCGCCAGGTCATCGGGCCCCGCGCTCCACTGCCGGCCGAACTCCCGTTCCGCCTCGACCAGTTCGGCGAGCTGGTGGAGAAACCACGGATCAATCCTGGTGCGATCGGCAATCGTCTCGACCGGTACATCACGAAGCATCGCCCGTTTGACCTGGAACAGCCGTTCCGGCGTGGGCTTCCGGATGGCGGCGAGGATGGATTCGATCGCGCCGTCTTCCAGGCGATCGTCGGCGAGCGTCTCGCCCACGACCCAGCCGGACCGACCGATCTCGAGCCCGCGAAACCCTTTCTGAAAGGCCTCCTTGAAGGTCCGCCCGATCGCCATCACTTCGCCGACCGACTTCATCTGGGTCGTTAGCCCCGGATCGGCCGCGGGGAACTTCTCGAAGGCAAACCGGGGAATCTTCACCACGACATAGTCGAGCACCGGCTCGAAGCTCGCCGGGGTCGTCCGGGTGATATCGTTCGGCAACTCATCGAGCCGGTAGCCCACCGCGACCTTGGTCCCGATTCGGGCGATCGGAAACCCGGTCGCCTTCGACGCCAGGGCCGAGCTCCTGGAGACCCGGGGATTCATTTCGATCACCAGTTGCTCACCGGTCTCTGGACTGACCGCAAACTGGACGTTGCAGCCACCGGCTTCGACACCGACTTCCCGGATGATCTTGCAGGCTGCGTCCCGCATCACCTGGTACTCCCGGTCCGACAGGGTCATCGCCGGGGCCACCGTCACTGAGTCGCCGGTGTGCACGCCCATCGGATCGATATTCTCGATAGAGCAGACGATCACCACGTTGTCCGCGCCGTCCCGCATCAGCTCGAGCTCGAATTCCTTCCAGCCGATGATACTCCGCTCGACCAGCACGGAACCGACCGGCGAGGCTTCGAGCCCGCGACGAAGCATCGTCTCGAACTCCGCGCGGTTGTAGGCGATCCCCCCCCCGGTGCCACCGAGCGTGAACGAGGGTCGGAGAATCGCCGGGTATCCGGTCCGCTCGACACCGGCGAGGCCCTCCTCGACGGAGGTGACCGTGGTACCTTCGGGCGTCGCGAGCCCGATCCGCCGCATCGCCTTGGCGAACTCGTCGCGGTCTTCCGCCACCCGGATGGCCCGCTCGTTGGCGCCGATCAACTCGACCCCGTATTTCTCGAGCACACCGGAACGGTAGAGCTCCATCGCCACATTGAGGCCCGTCTGGCCACCCATCGTGGGCAGCAGCGCGTCGGGCCGCTCCTTGGCGATGATCTTCTCGACCCACTCGGCCGTCACCGGCTCGATGTAGGTCCGGTCGGCGATCTCCGGATCCGTCATGATGGTGGCCGGATTCGAATTCACCAGGATGACCCGGTAGCCCTCTTCCCGCAGAGCCCGGGCCGCCTGCGTCCCGGAATAGTCGAACTCGGCCCCCTGCCCGATGACGATCGGGCCGGAACCGATAAGGAGAATGGAACGAAGGTCAGTCCGCTTGGGCATCGAGCAGATCCTCGAGGGTCTGATCGAGAGGAATAGTCGGCTGCCATCCAGTGTCCCGGATCAGCCGGGAAGGATCGCCGACCAGCTGCAGAATATCATTGGGCCTCGAAAGGCCCGAATCGGTCTCGAGAATGACCCGGTGACCGACCAGAGCGACCAGCCGCTGGACCAACGCGTCAAGCGAATGGCCGTGGCCGCTCGCCACGTTGTACACCTCGCCCGGCACCCCGTGCTCGAGCAGCAGGCGATAGGCCCGGACGACATCGCGAACGTCCAGCAGGTCGCGCACCGGCGCGAGATTCCCGACATTGATCGCCGGCGCGCCGATCCGCTTGGCGGTCCGGAGACGCAGGGCCATTGCCGGAATCACGTACTTGTCGCTCTGCCCCGGACCGGTGTGCGGGAAGGCCCGCGCGATAATCGTGCGCAAACCCGTCCGCCGGGCAACCTCGCCGGCCGCCACCTCCGCGCCCACCTTGCTGGCCGCGTACGGCGACACCGGCTCGAGCGGATCGGTCTCGATCGAGGGCTTGCCCGTCCCATGGCCATAAACCTCGCCGGTCGACACGACGATCAGCAGGGGGTCGCCCCTGCCCTCGTGGCGGACCCGCCCGAAGGCCTCGGCCACTCGTGCGGTCCCCGCCGCATTGACCGTCCAGGCCGCTCCGGGATCCTTGCGAGCATCGACCCCCGAAGCCACGGCCGCCAGGTGAACCACGGCGTCTGTCGAGATCGAGGCGACTTCATTCACCGATTCCGCCGAAAGGAGATCGAAGTCCACCCATTGAACCCGGAGCCGTTCACCTTCAGTGAGTTCCCGCGGTGGCCCCGCTCCGGCCCGGAGCGCGCCGACGACGTGATGACCGGTGCGGATCAGCTCCCGAATCATCCAGCCACCAACGAACCCGTCGGCACCCGTGACGACAACCTTCATTGCCGGGCCCGGAGACGTTCCAGATCGGCATCCACCATCATGCGGACCAGAGAACCGAAATCGACCTTCGGTGACCAACCCAGGTCCCGGCGCGCTTTCGACGGATCCGCGATCAGTAGATCGACCTCGGCGGGGCGCATGTGGCGCGGGTCGGTGACCACATGGGCCTGCCAATCGAGACCAGCATGACTGAACGCAAGTTCGACCAGGTCGCGCACGCTGTGGGTGGTTCCGGTCCCGATCACGTAGTCCTGAGGTGTCGGCTGCTGAAGCATCCGCCACATCGCATCCACGTAGTCACCGGCGAATCCCCAGTCCCGCTTGGCGTCGAGGTTGCCCAACTGCAGGGTCTTGGCGAGTCCCAGCTTGATGCGGGCCACGCCATCGGTCACTTTCCGGGTGACGAATTCCACGCCGCGCCGAGGGGATTCGTGGTTGAAAAGAATCCCGCTCACCGCGTACAGTCCGTAGGATTCCCGGTAATTGACGGTGATCCAATGACCGTAGACCTTGGCGACTCCGTAGGGCGAGCGGGGATAGTATGGCGTGCCCTCATTCTGGGGCGTCTGCTGCACCTTCCCGAACATCTCGGACGAACTCGCCTGGTAGAAACGAGCTGAGGGGTGCGCCAGCCGAACCGCCTCGAGGATCCGAGTGACGCCGAGCGCGGTGAACTCACCGGTGAGCACCGGCTGGGAGAACGAGGTGGGAACGTAGGACTGGGCCGCGAGATTGTAGACCTCGTCGGGGCGGACATCGCGCACCACCTCGGTCAGCGAATGCTGGTCGAGCAGGTCAGCGGTCACGATCCGGATGGAATCGAGCAGAGGCTCGATCCGTTCGTAGCTGTGGTGGCTGGTCCGACGGACCATGCCCACCACCTCGTAGCCCTTCGCCAGCAGGAACTCGGCCAGGTAGGAGCCATCCTGCCCGGTGATTCCTGTAATCAGTGCCCGCGGCATGCACGCCCCCGTGAAAATGGACCGGACCAGGTCCGGTCTTGCTCCAAGCCCAAGTTGGCCCTAAATTTAGAGGCTAGGTCAACTGATTCAATAAGCGGAGACTGATCGTTATGGCACGCGTTTGCACCGTTTGCGGTAAGGGCCCCTCGACGGGCAACCATGTCAGCCATGCGAACAACCGCCGGAAGCGGCGCTGGATGCCCAATCTCCAGACCGTCCGGGTCATCGTGGATGGGGCGCCCAAGCGGACCCGCGTGTGCACTCGGTGCATCCGGAGCAATAAGGTCAAGAAGGCCGCCTGAACGGGGCCGTCCGCCGTCGCTGGGCAGAAAAAAAGGGGACCGTAAGGTCCCCTTCTTCATTTCCGATCGTCGGGCCAATGCGGTCACTCGGAGACGAGCTCAATGCGGGCGGTGTCCGCACCATCGCCGACCCGGTGGCCCACCTTGAGGATCCGGGTATAGCCACCCGGACGGGCCGCGAACCGGGGGCCGATCTCGGCGAACAGGCGCTTCAAGACATCGCGGTCATGGATCTTCCGCTCGGCCAGACGCCGAGCGTGGAGGTCGCCCCGGCGCGCCAGGGTGATCAGACGCTCCGCAAAGGGGCGGAGTTCCTTGGCCTTGGCCGTCGTCGTAATGATCTTTTCATGCTGGAACAGGCTGGTCGCCATGTTGCACAGCATCGCCTTTTTGTGGTCGGACGTGCGCGAGAGCTGCCGTCCCTTTGCCCTGTGCCGCATCTCAGCTATTCCCTTCCGTCGGGCTGCCCATGGTGGGCGCGGCCCCGGTCTTCACGACACGGAAGTCGCCTTCGACCTCCTCGAACACCATCCCGAAGCGCAGACCTTCGCGCTGAAGCAGATCGCCTATCTCGGCCACAGCCTTCTCGCCGACGTTTTTGACGTCCAGCAATTCCTTCTCGGCGTACTCGACGAGATCCTTGAGGGTCCGGATGTTCGAGTTTTTGAGCGAATTCAAGGTTCGCACGGTAAGACCGAGGTCATCGATCAGCCGGCCAAGCTTCGAGCGGAGCCCGCCGGCCACGGCGACGGTATCGAGCGTCGCGGCCCGCGCGGCGGGCACCTTGCCGAACTCGACGAAGTAGCGGAAATGCTCCTGGGCCAGGGCGGCGGCGTAGGCGATCGCGTCTTCCGGCGAGATCGTCCCGTTGGTCTCGACCATCACGGCAAGCCGGTCATAGTCGGTGCGTTGGCCGACACGGGTCTCGCTGACCGTGAAGTTGGCCCGGCGAACGGGATTGTAGATCGCGTCGATACGAACGAGGTCCACGGGCAGCGAGCGGTCGGCCGGATGCATCTCGGACTCGACGTAGCCACGACCCTTGTTGACATAGAGATCGCAGCTGATCTCGCGGTCGTCCTGGACCGTGAAGAGCAGGTGCTCCGGGTTCACGACCCGGACATTGGCGTTGAGCTGGATGTCCCGGGCATACACCGGTCCCTTGCCCTCGCGACGAATCCTGAGAATCGCTTCGTCGGTGCCCTCATCGAGCACCAGCGTGAGCGACTTGAGGCGCTGAATGATCTGGTGCACATCCTCAAGAACGCCCTGCACGGTCTGGTGCTCGTGAACGACGCCATCCATCCGGAAGCCCCAGACGGCCGAGCCGCGGAGCGACGACAGCAGCATCCGGCGGAGGGCGTTCCCGAGGGTGTGACCGAAGCCCCGTTCCAGCGGCTGGAGACGGAATTCGGCGACGTTGGCGTTGTCCTCGCGCTTGGTCATTTCGACCACGTGCGGGCGAACCAGTCCGGTCAGATCGATCGACATGGTGACCTAACCCTTTACTTCGAGTAAAGCTCGACGATGAGCTGTTCTTGTGCGTTGGTCGGAATTCCGTCGCGGGTCGGGCGCATGGTCATCCGGCCGGCGAACTTGCCGTGATCGACCGCAAGCCAGGTGAGCGACGAGCCGCGGCTCGCCAATTCCTGGGCGAGTTTGACCGGCACCATTTCACGACTGTCCGCCGCCACACGAACTTCCTGTCCCGGCAGAACCTTGAAGGACGGGATGTCGACACGTCCGCCATCGACCTCCACATGGCCGTGGCAGACGAGCTGGCGCGCGCCCCGACGGCTGGTGGCAAAACCCATCCGGTAAATCATGTTGTCGAGCCGCGACTCAAGGGCCACCAGAAGATTCGTGCCCTTGACCCCCGGCTCATGCGAAGCGGTTTCGAACGTGTTGCGGAACTGCCTCTCGGTGAGGCCGTAGATCCGCTTGACCTTCTGCTTCTCACGAAGCTGCTTGGCGTACTCGGACATCTTCCGCGCGCCGCCTTTGGCTCCCTGCGCAGCCCCGTGCTGACCGGGGGCATAGCTCCGGCGATCGACGGCGCACTTCTCGGTGAAACACCGAGTGCCCTTGAGAAACAGCTTCGTACCTTCGCGCCGACAAAGTCGGCAGGCCGGCCCAGCGTAACGTGACATGGATCAAACCCTGCGCTTCTTCGGAGGCCGGCAACCGTTGTGCGGAATCGGCGTACAATCCTTGATCGAGGCAACCCGGAGGCCGGCTGAAGCAAGCGCCTGCACAGCCGACTCGCGGCCGCTGCCCGGGCCCTGCACCAGCACGTGAACCCGGCGAACGCCCAGATTCATCGCTTCGCGACCAACCGCCTCGGCCGCCACGGTGGCGGCATACGGCGTAGACTTCTTCGAGCCTTTGAAACCCGCCTTGCCGGCCGTGCCCCAGGCGATGGTGTTGCCCCGGGAATCGGTGATGGTGACGATGGTGTTGTTGAAGGTCGCCGAGATATGGGCGATCCCCTCCGACTCGACCACCTTCTTGCCGCGCTTGGCGCCCTTGGGAGCCGCCGCCTTCTCGGGCGTCGCGACAGGTGCCGCCGCTACAGCCGTAGGAATTTCCGGTGCCGTCATAGGTTACTTCTTCGTCGCCTTCTTCTTGCCCGCAATAGCCCGCCGCGGACCCTTCTTGGTCCGAGCGTTCGTGTGGGTCCGTTGACCGCGCACCGGCAGGCCCTTGCGGTGCCGTGAGCCGCGATAGCTTCCGATGTCCATCAATCGCTTGATGTTCATCGCGATTTCCGTCCGGAGCGAACCTTCCACCCGAATCGACCGCTCGATCATCTGGCGGAGCCGAGCGACTTCGGCATCCGAGAGATCACGCACCCGGGTGTCCGGATTAACGCCCGTCTCTCCCAGGAGCCGCTTGCTCGTGGCGAGACCGATACCGAAAATGTAGGTGAGGCCGATCTCAACCCGCTTGTCCCGCGGCAGATCGACGCCTGAAATACGAGCCATGTGTTATCCCTGCCGCTGCTTGTGCTTTGGATTGCGCTTGCAAATGATCCGGATCACACCTCGACGGCGGACCACCTTGCAATGCTCACAAATCGGCTTGACGCTCGAGCGTACCTTCATCGAATCTCTCTCTTACTACCCGGTTTCAGGGGAGCTTGTAAAGCTATCCCTGCGTTGAAGTTATTGCAAGGGACGGGGCTGGGACCGCCACCAACCCGCGCGGAACCCGCCTTGGCGCCTTCCAGAACGCCACAACATAACTCATTGCGTTTATTGTGCTTGATTCGGAACCATGCGGGATGGGCTGAGGGTTGATTCCGCTAGCGGACCGCCGACACCCAGACCTCGACCACCCGCCAGGCCCCGTCCTCGAGCCGAGCCGAGATCAGGACCCGCTGGGCCAGGGCGTCCTGGGTTCTCGCGACCGAGTAGCGCCGCCGGAGTTCGATATAGCCATGCTGGTCATCCGCCAGCGCCGCCCCGACCAGTTCCAGGCCCCGCTCGTTGGTCCGACGGAACAGGGCGCCTAACGATGCCGCCGCGACCCGCCCGGTCACTGCAGCCGATGGGTTGCCGTCGGGAAGTTCGAGCCGGACGGACGGCCGGTCGCCGAGCAGGCGACTGAAGTCTCGGCGTACGAACGCCGTCCTGGTGATCTCAGCCAGCGTTCCCAGATCGGGGGGGCCCTGGCTCGGCAGCGGCGCCTGAGCGAGCAGCCATACCAGCACGATCATCCGATGTCCGCAGTCAGGGCAGCCCACACCTTCGCCGGATCGGCGGACTCCAGGACCGGCCTGCCGACCACCAGATGGGTCGAGCCGGCCCGGGCCGCCGCCCCCGCCGTGGCCACCCGGACCTGGTCCCCTGCCCGATCGGCCCCGCACCGGATGCCCGGCGTGACCAATAGCTTGTCCGGTCCGAGAATCGCACGAAGGCGGGCCGTCTCGAGCGGCGACGACACCATGCCATCAATTCCGGCCCGCCGAGCCAGTTCGGCCAAGCGCTCGACCTCGGCGCCCAGATCGACCGAATCGCGACCGACGACCGCTGCGAAGCCGGCCGAGTCATGGGACGTCAGAACCGTCACTCCGACGACGGCGAGGTCAGGCCCAGCCGCATCTTTGGCAGCCGACATCATCGCCCCGCCGCCCAGGGTGTGAACCGTGACCATATCGACGCCCAAGCGGCGCGCCTGGTGGACGGCGCCAACCACCGTATTGGGAATGTCGTGCCATTTGAGATCGAGAAAGACCCGGTAGCCACGGGTCCGAAGACTGGTCACCATGGTCGGCCCCGCCGCCGTGAACAGGACCGATCCGACCTTGACCCAACGAACGCCGGGCACGCGGGCGAGGAGGGCATCGCCGGCCTCGGGGGTCGCGACGTCCAGTGCCAACACCAGTTCAGCCATGAGCCTGCATCCATTGGCGGGCAAGACGTTCCGGCAACCGCGGATCGGCCAGCCCGGCGGTTCCGATGGCGACGAGAGTGGCGCCGGCCCGAAGATACTGCCGCACGTGCTCGAGGGTTCGAATCCCACCAAGACCGATGATCGGGACATCCGGCAGAGCCCGTCGGACCCGCGCCGTGGCCAGAAGGCCGACCGGCAGCAGTGCTGGCCCGCTCACACCGCCATTGCCATTGCCAAGGCGCGGGTGATCGGCGTCGTAGACCAGCCCGGGCATCGTATTGACGACTGAAATCCCGTTCGCTCCGGCCGCGATGGCCGCCGCCGCCAGTCCCGGCACGTCGGGTAGCGCCGGCGACAGCTTGGCCAGCAGCGGACGACTCGTCGCCGACCGGCACCGCGCGACGATCCGCCGAACGGCCTCCGGGTCCGCCCCAAACTCGAGACCGCCCGCCGAGGTATTGGGACACGAGAGATTGAGTTCATACCCGATCATTCCGCCAATCGGGTCGAGCCCCTCGATGACCCGGGCATACTCGTCCTCAACGAAGCCCACCACATTCACCAGAACCCGGGGAGCCCGGACGTGCTCCTTGAGCCAGACGAGATCGTCGGTCGCCACGACCTGAAGACCGGGATTGGCGAGACCGATGGAATTCAGCATCCCGCCGTCAAACTCTGCCACCCGTGGCGCCCGGTTGCCTGCCCGGGGCTCGAGGGACACCGCCTTGGTCACGAGCCCGCCAAGGACCTCGAGATCAACGGTCCCAGCCAGCTCCCGGCCGAAACCGGCGGTGCCGGCAGCAAGCAGAATCGGATTTTGAAAGGTGGTACCGAGGACAGCGAGGGCTTGGGTAGGCTGACCGACTGTCACTCCCGGCCACCTACGGTGCGGGTCTCCGTATCGGGACTGACCCGGCGCTGGTACTCGAGGAGATAGGACACCACGGCGTCGGCGATCGACCCCGCCAGGTTCCTTTGGGACCGGGCATCCGACATCACCTTCGCGTCTTCGGGATTGGTGCTGTATCCCATCTCAACCAGCACCGCGGGCCGACGAGCGGTGGTGAGCACCATGAAACCAGCCTGCTTCACGCCCTTGTCGGGTCCGGTATGCACCTCGCCCAGGTGTGACTGCATCAACTCGGCCAGCCGTGCGGACTCGCGGAGATATTCGTTGAGCTGCAGGTCTTTCAAGATGAAGTCGAGTCCGCCCCCAGACTCCTCGTTCGGGGATTGGTCGAACCGGATGGCTTCGTTCTCCATCTTGGCGACCCGTGCCGCATCCTCGGACTTGGCGTCGGCGAGGAAGTAGGTCTCGAAGCCCCGGACCCGGTTGAAGCCCGGCCGGCGAGGCAGTGAGTTGACGTGGATGCTGACGAAGAGATTGCAGCGATCGGAGCAGTAGGAGCCCCGCTGCCGGAGGTCGATGAGGGTGTCGGTGGTCCGGGTCATAATGACACCGATCCCGCGGGCAAGAAGTTCCGCGCGAACCAGCAAGCCGACCTCGAGATTGATATCCGACTCGGTCAGTCCGCGCGGGAAGTAGAGCCCCGGATTACCCGGATCGACGCCGCCATGCCCGGGATCCACCGCTACGACATAGCCTTTGTTGAGGCCATTGGGGAGGCGTTTCGGATTGCGAGGGGCACCGATCGCCGCCGTCGCGCCGGTCGGTGGCGCAGCCAGATCCTCGAGCCGACCGGTTGCCGCGCTGTAGCGGTAGCGGTCCTTGAGTTCAGCGGGGAGCACGTTGGTCACGAACTGCAGCGGGAGGAACAGCGTGTCCCGTTTGACGACCGCGCTCCCGACCAAGGGCTTGAGCCCGGCCCCGACCGAGTAGTAAGGCGCGCCGAGAACCAACCGGAAGGTCTGACGAGCGATCTCGACGTCGGCCCAGGCATCTACGACTTCGGCCTTGCCGCCGAGGGCGGCGAGGAGGGCAGGCGCGGCCACCATGGGACCGGTGGCCCCGTCGGTCCGCACGGGAATCCTGGCTTCGCCCCGGGCCGTGGCCACGACGAGCGACATCGGGGCCGCGACCGGATGCCCCGGGGCCACAGCGCCGAGAAGCACGAGGGCGGCGAACCAGGGCATCACGCCCGGCCTCGCATCGCCCGCGCCACTTCTCGATCCGCCATTCGGCGTTTGATGTCTTCCCGTCGGTCGTGCACTTTCTTTCCCTTCCCCAGCGCCAGAGCGACTTTGGCGCGCCCCTTCAAGAAATAGAGCTCGAGCGGTACCAGGGTACAGCCCTTCTGTTCGGTGGCGCCGATCAGCCGTTCGATCTCGCGCCGGTGGAGCAGGAGCTTGCGGGCCCGAACAGGTTCGTGATTGTACCGGTTCCCCTGCTCGTAGGGCGTGATGTGCATGCCCTCAAGCCAGATTTCCCCCCGCCGGACGAGTCCGAATGCTTCCTTGATCGATGCCTTGCCCTGCCGCAGACTTTTCACTTCGGTCCCCGAGAGAACGATGCCGGCCTCATGGGTCTCGAGGATGTGATAGTCATAGGTGGCTCGCGGATTCCGTGCCACCGAGACCCGGTCGTCCGGGGCAGTCTTCGCTTTCGGGCTGTTGCTCATAACTTGAACTCAGGTATAAAGATAGGGGCGCTGTCGCGGCCAGGCAACGGACCGCTTGCCTGAGAATAGGTCGGCCCTTAGGTTTGCGCTTCGCGCCGAAGTGGTGGAATTGGTAGACGCGCTGCGTTCAGGGCGCAGTGGGTGCAAACCCGTGGGGGTTCGAGTCCCCCCTTCGGCACTGCAAAGGGGTGCTCCTCCGGGAGCACCCCTTTGTGCTTTGCGCCTGTTCCCCGAGGTCCCGAGTGCCCTCAGGCCGAACCGGGGATTGCCGTCAGGGTGACGAGATCCGGGGCGGGAGCCGGGGCCTCTTCCTTGAGCAGGTCGAACAGCGAGATCCCACCCAGGAAATCATCGATCCGGGTCTGAAGGGCTTGCCACACCGGGCGGATGGTGCAGGCAGTCCCGGGGCCGCATCGTTCGGCGTCGACGGGGTGATTGTCGCAGTTCATCTCGAACGTCTGGTGTTCGGACGCCGTCATGACATCGCGGACGGTGATGGCCGCAGGGTCCTTGGCCAGGAAATACCCACCCTTGGCTCCCCGAACGCTCTCGACGATACCGGCTCGTCGCAGGCGAAGCAGGATCTGTTCGACATAGTCGGCCGGCAGACGTTCGGTCTCAGCGAGTTCGCGAGCAGCAACCGGGGCGGCGCCGTGGCGGCCCCGTTTGGCGAGATGAATCGAGATGATCAGGCTGTACTCGGTCCAGGTGGTGATCCGCATGGCGCCAATCTAGCGGCAAGCCGGAAATCCGACCAGTCTAGTCGGGGTGTCGGACAGTGACCTCACGGATCGACGCGGTGTCGGGCTCGAGGTGTCGGCTCAGGCGGGCCCCACCAGGCAGGAGAACCTGAACTTCCAGCGGTGTTTCCTTGGGGATCCCGCAGGCTACGGCCCCCCAGCCGTCAACCTGGACCGTCTCCCATTCAGTGCCCCGGGCTCCCGCCGTCACCCGCATCCTGGCGAGCCCGCCGCGGGCCACCCCCGGTGACTGGCCGATCAGGAACGGCCGGGATGATTGGACCCGGATCGTGGCGGTAGGCAGCAGGCGATTGGAGCCGCTGTCCACCCCTGCGATCAACAGCAGTGCGAGCCGAGGGTCGAGACGGTCGACCCGGCAGAGTCTTCGCAGGGTGGCCGCGGCGCCTTCGACGGCCACGTCGGCCGTGTCGATCGTGCCCCGGACGAGGCGCGCCCCCGCCCGAATGGGGTCGAGGCCCCGAAGGCGGAGCGAGAGATGGTCGACGGTCAGGAGGTAGTCCCCGGTGCCCGGCGACTCGATCAGGAAGCGGCCGGCGTCGTCCGTGGTGTCGGCGCGGGTGCCCTCCTCCATGCTGACGATTGCACCGGCGAGGGGGCGCCCTCGCAACGAGTCGAATACGATCCCGGTGACGGCGGTCTTTCGGGAACCGGCGGCGGCGAGGCTGGTTGGGATCGCGGAGCCACCCGCCTCGCGATAACCCTTGAGCGAGTCGGCTTGGCCGGCCATGAGCCGGCGCGAACCGACGACCGGCATTCGGATCTCCCAGCGAGTCACTATCCACCCGCCGTTCGCGAGCCGGAGAAACTCGAGGCGGCCACCGACGCCGACCGCTCCCGACGGCATCTCGTACCCGGTGTAGCCGAACTCCATGGAACGGAGTTCGAGGGTCCTGGCATCGAGCCAGAGGGTCCCGCTGACGTCCGGAACCCGGCGCTCGCCGGTCGGCTCGAACATGAGTCCGATCCGGTCTGCGGTCGCCGATTCGAGGGCTGCCGGCCTGAAACAGTGGTCACCCAGAAACTGTTCTCCGAGCAGCAGTTCGGCGTCGGGGGCGTGAAACCAGGTCCCGTCAAAACGACGTTGGACATAACCAACGCGGTGGAGGGAGTCGGCGTTGGTGGCGACAAACGGCCGGATACTCGGGCCTCGACGGGTGGCGCTGGTTTCGTCGATGACCCTGGCGCGGATGTCGAGTCGGCGTTCGAAGGTCCGCATCTCGAGCTCGGTGCCCCGGGTGGTCCTGGTGATCTCGGCCCCGGTCAGGGCCTTGCGGGCTTCGTCCCAGAGGCGGGCCGCCATGGTGCCCTCGGCTTCATCGATCGAACATTGGGCGGGGCGGGAGCTGGCGACGACGAGTTCATTGAGGTTGAGCGGCGCTGGTTCGAGCTGGACCCGCCGATCGACGGTGGCCGCGGCGGCGAGCGTCAGCAATTCAGAGGTGACACCCTGATAGCCGATGGCATCGACCCGGACGCGGTACCGTCCCGCGCCTGGCGCGGTGACTGATCCCCGGCCGCGCTCGTCGGCAAGAGCACGGGCGATCTTCTTCCCCGCTTCGTTTTCGAGGGACACGAGCGCCCCACCGAGCACCGCTCCGGTCGTGTGATCGGTCGCGCGGATCACGACGGTCTGGGCCCCGAGCAGAGTCGGCGCCAACCCGAGCAGGAACGCCGCGTTACGGGTTCTCACCGGTCCTGGTCCACAGGACGAGCATGCCGCAGGCAGAGCCAGTGCGATTGAGCTCGATGGGGAGCTCGGACGGGCCACGATAGACCTCGATGGCCTGAAATTCGCCGAGGCCGATGCCCTCAACGTTAGGCGGATCGGGTTCCCCCCAGGTCCAGGTGATCACGCCGTCGATCATGATCGTGAGATAGCAGGCCATGAACAGGGGGGTGCCTCCCAGGCAGGTCATCCGAGCCGGGACCTCAACGGACCCGACCCCGCGGGCCGAGGCCGCGGCAGATCCGACGCACGGACTCGGCAATTGCACAAGCCGGAGCCCCGCCGTGGCCCGAAGCAGGCCGGCAACGGTGGCCCCGTCACCGCGAGCCACGAGCGCCTGCCGGTCATAGAAACGACCGAGGCCCGCTTTCCGGTGGTCCTCGAAACGGGCCATCTTGCCCAGCGCCCGCCCCGCCGACGCCACGACTTCCAGTGGCGCCAGCTGCGTGGCCGACTTGAGCAACAGCAGATCGACATCAACAGTATCCCCCACGGCAATTTCAACGGGGAGCTCGAAGGGTTGAAACCCAACCGCACGCGCAACAACGGTGTGGCTGCCGGCCGGGAGGTCGCCGAGCGTGTATACGCCGGACACGCTGGCCTGGGTGGACCGGACGCCACGGACTTCAACGACCGCGAAGGGGATGGCGGCCCGGGTGGAATCGGCGCGGACGCGACCCCGGATCACGGCCTGGGCGTGGGCTGACCCGCTCAGCAGCAGAGCCAGAATGGCCGCGGGCAGCGCCCGGAAGCACAATCGCATCGGCGCAAGATCGCCCGGAGGCGAGCCACGGGGTAGTCATCGGGTCGATTGGTCGTGGTCAGGCTAGCTGGTGGTGGGCCGGGCCGGTTGGCGTTCGTCAGGCCGGTGCGCTGCGTCGAAGCCGCAGAAGCCGGGTCACAGCGACGATTCCGAGCGCCGGACCGGCCGCCAGCGACGGGAACGCCCAGCGGGTGGCCGGGCCGCCCATCGCGGCGACGAACTGGATCGCCAGCATGGTGAGCAGGAAGCCCAGCGATGTCTGGAGGGTGAGCGCCGTGCCAACGGCGTGCGGCGGCGCGGTTTCGGTGACCAAGGCGCTGTACTGGGCCGAATCCGCGATGATGGCGATGCCCCAGACGAGGATCACGGGCAGCGTGAGCCAGAGGGCGGCGCCGAAGACGAGGCCGGCGAGCACGGCGGCCGTGCCGCTCGTGACCAACGAACAGATCACCACCCGCTCGCGGCCCAGCCGGTCGGCGGCGAGACCGCCGCCCAAGCATCCGACCACGCCGATCGCGATCGACGCGAACGCCAGCGCCGCCCAGACCCGGGGCGGCCGCCCCGGCAGCGAGGCACTCCAGTAGGCAGCCACGAATCCCCAGAACGCGTACAGCTCCCACATATGGCCCAGGTACCCGGCGGTGACGAGCCGAAGCTCAGGCACCCGGACCACCGACTGCACCAGCCGCCATGAGAACGGCCGGCGCGGGAAGGCGTGGGGGCCGTCCCGGTAGACGGCGGCCACCAGGACCGCGGCCGCGAAGGCCGCCGCGGAAGTCGTCCCGACGATGGCGCCGAGTGAAAGCCCGCCTAACGCTTCGACCAGGTAGGGCGAGGCCTTCCCCACCGTCAGGGCCCCGACCACGGCGCCAATGGCGAAGCCGCGGCGGTCCTTGAACCACGTGGCGGCCATCTTCATGGCCGGGGGATAGACGCCGGCGAGGCAGAAGCCGAGTGCCACACGGGTCACGAGGGCGCCGCGGTAGTCGGCCACCAGGAGCAGGGTCAGGTTGGCTGCACCGGCGAGGGCCGCCGCCCCGGCCACCAGCCAGCGGCTCGGAACGGCGTCGGCGAGATTCAGAATGGCAATAGTGAGCGTACCGACGACGAAACCGAGCTGCACCGCGGAGGTGAGCCCGGCGACTTGCCCGGCCCCAAGACTCCAGCGGACGGCGAGTTCGCGGGCGGCGGCTCCGCCCGCGAACCAACCGGCCATGCCGAGCAGCTCGATGGCGGCGATAGCCGCCAGCATCGGGCCCGGCCGGCGAATCACGGCCGTTCGACCGTGGCCCGCCTCGCGATGTAGCGGGACATCTCCTTCACGAGATCCGCGTTGGGAATCGGCTGCCACCCGTGAGGCTTCATGGGGCGGCCGTACTGGAAGGTCGCCTTCCCTTTGAGGTCCTTGAACGCCTCTTCCATCTTGTAGACGCCAAGATTCAGGAAGTAGTTGTCCATGTCGCCGACCCAGACGGTGATCTTGCCGTTCAGGTCCTTTCCAATCCTGTTCCAGTTCTGGCGCAGGTCATGGGTCAGGTCGTAACCGTTGTCCCGCCAGTAGGCGGCGACGGATTTGTCGATGGTGCCCGTGGTTCGATCGAACAGGGGCTTGGGATAGCCGTCCTCTCCGACGGGGCCATAGGCGGCGTCATAGGCCTGCAGCTGCTGGCCGCCGCGGACCCGGCTGCCGAGCACTTCTTCCAGCTGGGCCATCATTCGAACGCCGATCTGGGGCTGGCCGTCTTCGGCCCGGCCGAGGGGGCGGTCGAAGTTGAGCCACTGATTGGGCGCGGCATTCGGCATGAAGGCGTTGGAATCGGCGTAGTTGTTGATCATCTGATTCCTGGTGAAGTCGACACCGTCCGGATACAGGGACCAGGTCCCGCCAAAGAATTTCGGCTGCTGGATCTGAAGGGCGAGCGCTTCCCAACCGCCAGTGGAGCCACCAGTGAGGAGGCGGGCGTACGACTTCGGGATGAGGCGGAACTTCTCCTCGAGGTAGGGGATCAGTTCCTTGATCAGCGCGTCCTGATAGGGCCCCGTGTTCGCGGAATTGACGGCGTACGAGTCGTCATAGTAGGGCGTGGGATGCTGGAAGGTTACCGCCACCATGCGAGGGAAGTTCGGCCCCATCCAGGCCTGGGCGAACTCGTAACCGGGCTCCCTGGCGGTCCGCACCAACCGGGCCGCACGGGCCGCCGGCGTTTCAGGCTTGCCATCCGGATCGAAGCCGAACGGAGCGCCTTCGCCGAAGTGCCCCTGGATGTAGATGGCGGGGTACCGGGTGGTCGGATTCGCTTCCCAGTCCTTCGGCAGGAGCACAGTGGCGCCAAGATAGACCGTCTTGCCCCACCAATCGGACAGAATCTTGCTCTCGATCTTGATCCGTTTGACCCACCTGGTATCCGCGGCCATGTCGATGGCCGGCATTCGCTGGGTAAGCGCCAGCCTTATCGTAGAGCTGGTTGGGTCCCAGCGGACCTGCTGCACCTCGCTCATCAGGTTGCCGGGCGTCCGGTTCCAGCGCCGTCCCTCCCACTGATCCCAGGGCACCCAGATGGTCTTGCCGTGTTTGGGGGTGACCTTCGTGTACACGACCAGTACGCCCTGGACGTAGTAGTCGCCGGCCGGAATGTCACGCATGCTCTTGACCGGAAACCCCATGGTGGACGGGTCGATGACCGCCGAGGCTCCGCTGCCAAGGTCGCTCACGTCAACGCCGAAGAATGGAACACCGCCTGCGTAGGACCCGGCCTGAAACCGAGGCTCCCGGCTGTTGTCGCGGGTAAAGACAACGAAGGCCCGGCCGGTGACGGGTCCGTCAACCAGACCCGAGGCGATCGAAACCTCGACCCGTTGGGCCCTGGCGTTTCCGTTCAATGCCACAGCCGCGAGGCCGGCCAGGAGAATGCGTCGGATCATGGTACCCTCTTCAATTGGTGTTCCGTCCAGGAAACTCAGCCGCCGCCCGGGAGCGGCTTGCCGCCGGGGATGCCGAGTTCCGTCATGGCTCTGAGGTCCAGCGTTTCATCAAGTTCCCTGCCCTGGAGAATACCCTTCCGGGTCACCAGGTCCTTCACCGTCAGTCCGGTGGCGATGGCTTCCTTGGCGAGCCTGGCGGATTCGGCATACCCGATCTTCGGCGCCAGCGCGGTCACCAGGGCCGGGCTCCGTTCGAGCCAGTAGGCGCACTGCTTCTCATCGGCCTCGATTCCGACCACGCACGCGACATCGAACTGGCGGGTCGCGTTGGCCAGGATGATCAGCGCGAACACGATATTGTGGGTGATGACGGGCATCATCACGTTCAGTTCGAGCTGACCAGCCTCCGCGGCGAGCGCCACCGTGGTGTCGAGGCCGAGGACCTGGTAGCAGACCTGATTGACCATCTCGGCGATCGACGGGTTGACCTTGCCGGGCATGATACTCGAGCCGGGCTGGACGGCGGGCAACAGGATTTCCGCCAGGCCGGTTCGTGGGCCGGATGCCAAGAGCCTGATGTCGTTGGCGATCTTGTTGAGGTCCAGCGTGTAGGCCCGCACGGCACCACTGACGGTGGCGATGTCCCCCATCGACTGCATGAGCTGAATCCGGTCGGGCGCCTCCTCGAGATCGAGGCCGGTGAGCTCGCGCAGAAGCTCCACCATGAGCCGCGGGTACTCGGCTTCGGCATTGAGCCCGGTCCCGACGGCCGTACCACCGATGTTCATCGGCCGGAGCCACTTGGCGGCGTCGGCGAGCTTGTGGCGATGACGGGCGACGGTCCGCCCGTAGGCAGCGAATTCCTGGCCCAGGCGAATCGGAGTGGCGTCCTGCAGGTGAGTTCGGCCTGATTTCAGCACGTGGTCGAACTCACGGCCCTTGGCGAGAAAGGTCTCGGCCAGGCCCTGCATGGCATCGAGCAGGGCCGGCAACGTGGCCAGGGTGGCGAGACGCATGGCGGTCGGAATTACATCGTTGGTGCTCTGCGCCATGTTGACGTGATCGTTGGGATGGACCGGACTGTAGGTCCCCCTGGCGCCACCCAGAATCTCGTTGGCCCGGTTCGCCAGCACCTCGTTACAGTTCATATTGTGCGAGGTCCCCGCGCCGGCCTGATAGACGTCCACTACGAACTGGTCCCGATGCTGCCCGGCCAGGACTTCATCCGCCGCGGCCACGATCGCGTCCGCGAGTTTCGCCTGAAGCCGACCGGTTTCCTTGTGGGTCAGGGCGGCCGAGCGTTTGATCCAGATAACGGCGTCGACGAAGGCTGGCAGCGGTTTGAGGCCGGAGATCGGAAAGTTGTCGACAGCGCGGAGGGTCTGGATGCCGTAGAGCGCATCGGCCGGAACCAGCCTCTCGCCAAGCGGGTCCTTCTCGATGCGCTGGGCCATGGCGGGATCCATCTCTGATCGGATTGAATCGACGAATGTCACAGTATCTGGTAGATCCCGAACGCCACGCCCTGTTCACGACCGACAAAGCCGCGAAGGCCGACCTGGTCCGGGGAGACCACCTTTTTCTGGGCCTCAACTGCTTCGAGCCGGGGCAGACGCAGCGCCTTCACGCGCACCGCGGGGCCGACAAATTCTATCTGATCCTCTCGGGAAAGGCGAGAATGGCCGTGGGTGACGACCGCTTCGAGGCCGGGGCTGGGGCGCTGATCTGGGCGCCGGCCGACGTCCCCCACGGGGTCGATCTGGCGCTCGAACGGACGGTCATGCTGATCGGAATGTCCCCGCCGCCCTGACCCAACTGCCTGGTTCGGCGACGGCTGCCAATGGGTGGTTCAGGTCAGCGGGCGAGGAACGGGTTGGTGCGGCGCTCGACCCCGATGGTGGTGGCGGGCCCGTGCCCCGGCAGGACGGTGGTCTCGTCGGGCAGCGTCAGCAGCTCGGCGGCGATGCTGGTCAGCAACTGATCGCTACTGCCCCCCGGAAGATCGGTCCGGCCGATCGACCCCTGGAACAGCACATCCCCGCCGATCACGATCCCCGGCGCCACAAAGCAGACGCTGCCCGGCGAATGTCCTGGGGTGTGGCGCACCACGAACTCCAGCGAGCCAAGCTTCATGACGCCACCGTGAACGAGCTCGTGGTCGGGTGGCGGCGCCGGGGGAAAATCGAGTCCGAACCAGCGGGATTGCTCCTGGAGTTTGTCGTAGACGGGGCGGTCGGCGGCGTGAAGCCACACCGGCGCCCCGGTGGCTTCTTTCACCGGGCCGACACCGGCAATGTGATCGAGGTGCCCGTGGGTGAGCCAGATCTCCCGAATCACGAGCCCTTCACGAGCGGCCCGGTCGAGAAACCGCGGCGCGTCCTCGCCGGGATCAATGATCACCGCGTCAGGCGAGCCTTCCTCGGCGAGGAGATAGCAGTTTTCCTCGAAGATCCCGTTGGGAATCGGAATCGCCCGGAGTCGGGTCACGCCCTCACTCCGCTCTTGAGCTCGGTCAGGTACTTCTCGACCGCGATCGCGGCGGTGGTCGCGTCGCCGACGGCGGTGGTGACCTGCCGGGTAAGCTGGACCCGAAGATCGCCGGCCGCAAAAAGACCGGGAATCGAGGTCATCATCCGGTCGTCAGTGACGAGATAGCCGGTGGCATCGTGGGCCACATGGCCCTTGACGAGGCCGCTGTTCGGGGTGAACCCAATAAAGACGAAGCACCCCGTGACGCTCACGGCCGACCGCTCGCCGGTCACAGTGTCCTCGAGACTCACGCTCTTGAGCCCCATCACCTCGCCCGTCATCTCGAGAACCTTCTTGTTCCAGATCACCTCGATCTTCGGGTTGGCCAGGGCGCGGTCCTGGACGACCCGGGACGCCCGGAACTCATGCCGGCGGTGGATGATATAAACCTTGGCCGCGTAGCGGGTCAGGTAGTCCGCCTCCTCGACCGCCGCGTCGCCGCCGCCGATCACGGCGATCGTCTCGCCCTTGAAGAAAGCCCCGTCGCACACGGCGCAGTACGACACACCCTTCCCGGCATACTCGGCCTCGCCGGGCACGCCCAGCTTGGTCGGCGTTCCGCCGGCGGTGATGATGACCGCCGGCGCGTGGTACGCTTCTCCGTTGCTGGTCGTCACCTTGAAGAATCCGTCGGGCTGCTTCCAAATCCCCTCGACGTTCTCCATCCGGATGTCAGCGCCGAACTTCTTCGCATGTTCGGTCATCCGGGCGGCCAGGTCCCCTCCCAGAATGCTCTCGAAACCGGGGTAGTCCTCGATCTTCTCGGTATTCAGCAGTTCGCCGCCCGGAATCCCGCGCTCCAGGAGTACCGCGTTCAGCATGCCCCGACCCGCGTACATCGCGGCGCAGAGGCCCGCAGGGCCACCGCCGACGATGATGACATCCAGTTTGCTCATGACGTTGGTCCCATGAAAAGGACCGGCACACCGAGTACCGGCCGACCCAATATAGACGCTCTGTTTCCCAGTCCGGTTCCCACGCGGTCGCCTACCGGGACGGCCGAGCCGCCAGGCCGAGCCACCGGCGAACGGCTTCGAGATCGCGCCGGCTGAGGAGGTGGCCAGTCGGCAAGACGTGCCCCTCGACCTCGGCCCCGGCCGAACCCAGGACCCGGAGGTGGCGTTCGACCTCCGAGGGAGGCACCACCTGATCATCCGCACCGCCGAGGACGAGGACTCGCCGCCCGGTCAGGTCCAGGCCCGGATCGGGCTCGAACGGGAGGGTCGGGCGGAGCAGGACGGCATCCCGGAAGCAGTCCGGACGAAGCACCATCATGGCCGTCACCGTGTTCGCCCCGTTCGAGTATCCGACCGCGGTGAGCAGGGCCCGGTCGATCTGGTGCCGGTCGCAGGCCCGGGCGACGAAGTCGGCCAGCTCGACCGCGCAGGCCCTGGCGTCATCTACGTCGATCACGCTCTCACTGAAGCGCCGGAAGAACCGGTTCTTGTCTCCCTCCCTTACCCGGCCGCGAGGTGCCAGACGCCCAAAGGTGGGAGCGAGCATCCGGCCGACGGCCCGCATCTCGAACTCGTCACCACCCGTCCCATGGAGCAGCAGGAGCGAACGTCGTTCCCCCGGATCTCCGGGCTCAAACAGGTGGACGAAATCGGGCGCGGGGGTCATGCCGGTGCGGTGGTTCGAAGCACCGTGACCGCCCCATGGCAGGACGACACCGTCGCCACGATCATGTCGACCGGCGCGGGCAATGCGAGCGCCCTGGCCAGCAAGGACCGCGCGGCCCGGGCGTCGGAGAGATCGAACATCCCGACTCCGAAGGCCCGATGACGGGTGACGAAGATGGCAGACCCAATCGCAGGCCGCTGTTCGCCCATCCGGCCCGCGTAGGCCCTCACGGCGTCACTCATTTCCCAGGTCCGGGGAGCGGAGATGGCCGGGCAGAGCCGGGGTTCGATGCAGTGGGTGGGACAGAGCCAGTCCGCAAACGAGACGTAGCGGGTGCCGTCGGGGGCCAGCTTATCGTAGGGGGTCTCAAACGGCAAATCCGCCGGTGTTCGCTCGGTCCGGCCAGCGGCCATGCGCTCAAGCCAGTGGGCCATCAGGTGCGGCATCAGCGGGGACGGCACCAGGGCGTCGTCGGGTTCGCCCGCCCCGGGGGCAGGACGGTCGAAGAACCGGTCGACGAAGTCGTCCCAGGTCGAGACTTCGAGACGAAACCCCGCCCCAATCCGGCCCTCACGAACGGCCTGGCAATTCGGCTCCTGATCCACCAGCACCACCGACTCGAATGCAATCTTGCCGCGATCCCTGGCGGTGGCGAGCTGGGTGGCGTAGAAGCTGCCATAGCATCCGCCGCCGATCACGACGATGTCGCGGTAGTGCTGAATGAGCACCGCCCCGCCTAACGCCTATTCCGGGCCAGCGTCTCGGCGGCCTCGACCCAGGCCATCGGGATGCGCTCCCCGCCAATCACGTTGTGGGAACCGCCGGCGGACTGCTCCCCATGGGAATCGCTCCCGCCCGTGCGCAGCAGACCCAGTTCCTGGGCGAGCCGGTCGATCTGGGCGCGAACCGGCCCGGAATGACTGGGATGGAGCACCTCGACGCCGTCGAGGCCCATCGCCTGGAGCGACAGCAGCGTCTGCCGCGTGGCGCGGTCCTTGGGATGGGCCAGCGACGAAACTCCGCCGACGGTCCGGATCAGCGCACAAATCTCGGCCAATCCGGGCAGCACCTTGCCGACGTAGGCCGGCCGGCCCCGCCCAAGCAGCCGGTCGAACGCTTCGTCGATCGACCGGACCACCTTGCGGGCGATGAGGGCCCGGGCGACGTGCGGCCGACCAACCGCCCCGCCCCCGGCGGCGCGATCGACATCTTCCTGGTCGAGCGGGAGGCCCAGCGTCTGGATGGCCCGGACCATGGCCCGGCCACGCTCCACCCGAAGGTCGCGGAGCCGGGTCAACTCGCCGGTCAGTCGAGAATCGTCATCCGGAAGGAAGTAGCCAAGAAGATGGACCTCGCCCCAGTCGCCCTGAACCGAGAATTCGCAGCCGGCAACGACACGGATGCCGTATTTGTCGCCGGCTTCCCTGGCCTCAGCGACCCCGCCGATGGAGTCGTGATCGGTGAGGGCCATGACCGCGAGCCCCGCCTGGGCCGCCAGACGCACAACCTCCGACGGTGCCTGGCAACCGTCGGAGGCCGTGCTATGGGCGTGGAGATCAGCGACCCCGGTCAGCGGCGGTATCCCAACTCGACCGCGGTCCAGGAAGGCTGCGACCGTTTGAGCAGCGAAAGCAGCTCGGCATCGGTCAGCTGTGCGAGGGAGTCTTCCCGGGCCTTGGAACCTTGTGGTGAATAGCGGGCCACCCGCTGCTCCCCGGTCGCCCCGGTGAAACAGACCGTGAACTCGTCCTTGGCGTACTGGGTCCGGCGGCCGGTGCCGGACACCGACCAGCGGGCGCCTTCGGCCTCAATCGTGCGAAGCGGCATCGTCAGTTCTCGTCGGTCAGGCGTTGTCGGGAAATTCATGAAGCGACTTCTTCAGTTCGGCCAGGAACCGGTCCGCATTGGCGCCGTCGACGACGCGGTGGTCAAACGACATCGCGAGGATGCCCTTGGTCCGAATGGCGATGGCGTCAGTACCGTCAGCCTGGGTGATGACCGCGGGCTGTTTCTCGATCGCCCCGACCGCCAGAATCGCCGACTGAGGCTGATTGATGATCGGCAGGCCGACGACGGTACCGAAGCCGCCGGGATTGGTGATCGTGAACGTGCCCTTCTGGACTTCGTCCGGCGACAGCTTCTTGGTGCGGGCTCGTTCGGCCAGGTCGCCGATTGACCGGGCCAGGCCGAACAAATTGAGCTCGTCGGCATGGCGGACAACCGGGACAATGAGTCCCCAGTCCAGGGCCACCGCAATCCCGAGGTTGATCTCACGGCGGAGAATGGTCGACTCACCCATCACGGCCGAATTGATCGACGGGTGCTTTCGAAGACTCTCGGCCACCGCCTTGGCGATGAAGGCCAGGAACGTAAGGTTCACACCCCGCTCGGCGAACTCGGCCTTCCGCTTGGCCCGCACCTGGCTCACCCGGGTGTAGTCGATCTCGATCAGGCTCGCGACGTGGGGTGAGACCCGGCGCGACATGATCATGTGGTCGGCAGTGAGCTTCCTGATCCGCGACCATGGCTCGACCCGGTCGCCCTCCCAGGGCTCGACCATGGGGCCGGGAATCACGTGAACCCCGCCTCCGATCGGGGCGGAAGTGGCCGGCTGGCGAGGCGCAGCCTCCGCCGGTGAAGCGGCGGGAGCCGCGGGAGCGCCGGTCTCGAGATAGGTAATGACGTCGGTCTTGGTCACCCGCCCCGCCAGACCCGAGCCGGGAATGGCGGCCAGGTCGAGGCCGTGTTCGGCAACCATCTTGCGAACCACCGGCGTTGATTTCCGCCGGAGCCGGTCCTCCATCGACTCATCGCCGCTGGGTGCGGGGGCCGGTTCCGGCCGAGACGCGACCGGAGCAGCAGCCGGCGCCGGTGCGGGCGGTGCGGGCGGTGCGGCGGCGGGCTTCGCCGGAGCACTGGCCGGCACCGGCGCGGCGGGAGTGGGTGCTGCCGCGGCGGCAGACGCATCCGTTTCGAGGCGGGCCACGAGGGTCTGGACCGGGACCGTTTGGCCTTCCTGCACCAGGATCTCGACCAGGACGCCGGCAGCCGGCGCGGGGATTTCGGCATCGACCTTGTCGGTCGAGATCTCGAAGATCGGTTCGTCACGTTTGACCGTGTCCCCGACCTTCTTCAGCCACTTGGACAGAGTGCCTTCCGCGATGGACTCGCCCATCTGCGGCATTGCTACGTCGATTCGGGCCATGATTGTCTCCTAGTACTCCACCATCCAGCGCGCCGCCTTGACGATGTCGTCGGTCTGCGGCAACACGAAATCTTCCAGGGTCGGGGCGTAGGGCAGCGGAACGTCGTGAGCGCAGACCCGCCGGACCGGTGCGTCGAGCCACTCGAAGCACCGTTCGTTGATGCGGGCCGTGATCTCCCCGGCCATCCCCCCCGTGCGGGTGTCCTCATGAACAACGAGCACCCGGTTGGTCTTCTTGACGCTCGCCACGATCGCCTCCTCATCGAACGGAAGCAGCGACCGGAGATCGATCACCTCAACCGAAACCCCTTCCTTCTCAAGGGTCTCCGCCGCCTCGAGCGCCTTCCAGACCATGGCGGACCACGTAACGATGGTCAAGTGCTTCCCGTCGCGCGCCAGCCGGGCCTTGCCGATCGGGGTGACGATGTCCTCCCCATCCGGGAGGTCGTCCTTGTTCCGGCGGTACAGGTACTTGTGCTCGAAGTACAGTACCGGATCATCGTCACGGATGGCCGCTTTGATGAGCCCTTTGGCGTCCCTCACGGTGGCCGGCGCGACGATCTTGAGTCCCGGGGTGTGGAGATAGGCCGCCTCGGGATTCTGCGAATGGAACGGTCCACCCCGAACATAGCCGCCACAAGGGCCGCGAATCACCAGCGGGGTCCGGAGGCCCGCCCGGTAGCGGGCGGTGGCGACGTAGTTGGTCAGGATCGAGTAGGCGCAGGACAGAAAGTCGATGAACTGGACTTCGCAGACCGGTCGGAACCCCATGTGCGCGGCCCCGGCCGCCGCCCCGACGAAGGCGGTCTCGGCAATCGGCGTATCGATCACCCGCTCGGCCCCGAACCGGTCCTGCAGGCCTTCCGTCACTTTGAACGCCCCGCCGAACGCGCCGATATCCTCGCCCATCATGAAGACCCGCTCGTCGCGCTCCATCTCTTCACGGAGGCCGTCGCGGATCGCCTCGAGATACGTTACCAGCGCCATGTCAGAGCCTCCGGTACCACTCGACGTCGGCCGCGGGCGGATCGGCAAGCACCCCGGCGAGGGCCGACGCCGGCTCCGGCAACGGCTCGTTCTCGCAGGCCAGGACGGCCCGATCGACCTCGCCCGACACCCGGGCGTCGATCGCGGCGAGGTCGGCACCCGTCGCCCAGCCGCTTTCCGTCAGGCGGCGGACGTACCGGTCGATCGGGTCACGCGCTTCCCAGGCAGCGAGTTCGTCGCGGGTCACGTACGACTGATTGTCGTGTTCCGCGTGTCCCTTGCGCCGGAAGGTGATCAGTTCGACAAGAGTGACCCCGCCGCCGGCACGAGCCCGTTCCACCGCGCGCCGGGTCGTCTCATAGACGGCAATCACATCGTTGCCGTCCGCCTGTTCGCCGGCGATGCCGTAGCCCGCCGCCTTCTCAACCAGGAAGTTGACCGCCGTCTGCTTCGCCATCGGGGTCGAGTAGGCGTAGCCATTGTTCTCGGCGACGATGACGAGGGGCAGCCGCTGGACGGCGGCGAAATTGATTCCCTCGTGGAAGGCACCGGTGCTCATCGCGCCGTCGCCCACGTAGACCATCCCGACCCGGGACTCCCGACGGAGCCTGAACGACATCGTAACCCCGCACATGACCGGAACCATGTCGCCGAGGTGGGAGGTCTGGCCGAGGAAGCCCCGTTCAAGGTCGTTGAAATGGATATTGAGCTCACGGCCATGCGTCGGACTGTCGGCCTTGGCCATGTACTGACGGAGGACCTCAACCGGGGTAGCCCCCTGCACCAGCATCGAGCCGAGATTGCGGATCAGGGGCGAGAGAATGTCACCGCGCGTCCGGTCGAGGGCATAGGCGCTCCCGACCGCGTCCGCCTCTTGTCCGAGTGAACGGAACAGGCCGCCGATCACCTTGGATTGGCGATAGAGCGCCACGAGCTTCTCCTCCAGGGTGCGGGTCAGCCGCATCCAGTAATAGAGCTCGTGGAGTTGCCCGCGGGTCAGTCCCGCGACGACCGGCGCGTCCGCCATCAGGCCGGAAGCGCGGTGGCCACCGGCATCAATAGGCTCCGCGCGCCACGTGGCTCTCATCCGCCATGGTGTGCACGGTGGTGAGAAACCGCTTGGCGAACTTGTCCAGTTCGCTTTCGCCCGGCTGATTGGTTTCGACCGTCACCAGCGTGTAGTGCCCGCCTTCAGCCTGCACCGTCACCGCCACCTGGCCGATGCCGCTGGAAAACCGCCGCCGGCGAGCCCCTTCTTCGGTGGGACTCATTCGGTCCGAGAAATAGGTTGCCGCGCGGGCCACGACCACGTCCGGCGACACCGATGTCCGGTGGAAATATTTCATAGCGCCCCGCGTTCAGTCCTGATCGTTTTCGTAGTACTCGACACCCAGATGGGTAATCTGGTCTTCCCCCATCAGGTACCGCAGCGTGTTCTTGAGCTTGGTGTGCTGGATGAACAGATCGTGCTCGGGGTAGAGGCCGGGCGCGGTCTGGGGACTCTTGAAGTAGAACGACAGCCACTCCTGGATCCCGCTCATCCCGGCCCGCTGCGCCAGATCGAAGAACAGGGCCAGGTCGAGCACCAGCGGGGCGGCGAGGATCGAATCACGACAGAGGAAATCGACCTTGATCTGCATCGGGTACCCGAGCCACCCAAAGATGTCGATGTTGTCCCAGCCCTCTTTGTTGTCGCCTCGGGGCGGGTAGTAGTTGATCCGGACCTTGTGGTAGAGCTTGCCGTACAGGTGCGGGTACATCTCGGGCTGGAGGATGTGCTCCAGCACGCCGAGCTTGGACTCTTCCTTGGTCTTGAAGCTCTCGGGGTCGTCGAGGACCTCGCCGTCCCGGTTGCCGAGGATGTTGGTCGAATACCAGCCCGCCACGCCGAGCATCCGCGCCTTGAACATCGGCGAGAGCACGGTCTTGAGCATCGTCTGGCCGGTCTTGAAGTCCTTGCCGCCGATCGCGACCTTCTTCTGCCGCGCCAGTTCCTCGATCGCCGGGAAGTCGCAGGTCAGGTTCGGCGCCCCGTTGGCGAACGGAACCCCCTCCATGACCGCGGCGTACGCATACAACATCGACGGCGCGATGGTCTGGTCATTGGCCTCGAGCGCCTTCTCGAACGCCTCCACCGACTGATGGGCCGGGCCAGGCACAATGAAGATTTCGGTCGACGCGCACCACACCATCACCATCCGGCTCACGCCGTGTTTCGCCTTGAAGTCCCGGATGTCCTTCCGGAGGGCCTCGGCGAGTTCCTTCTTGTTCGTGCCGGTCTTGACGTTGGTGCCGTGGAGCCGTTTGACGTAGTGCTGGTCGAACACGGCCGGCATGGGCTTGATCGTCTTCAGAAAATCCGCGATCGGCTCGACGTGTTCATACTTGTCGAGCACACCGCAGTGCAAACAGGACTGGTAACAATCGTCCGGCACCGGATCCCAGGCGCCGAAGACGATATCCTCAAGCTTCGTCAGCGGAACGAAATCCCGAATCAGCGGGGTCCGCTTGTCGGTGCGCTTGCCAAGCCGGATGGTGGCCAGCTGGGTCAGCGACCCAATCGCCTGCGACCGCCCGCGCCGGACGTTCTCGACGCCCGCGATGAAGGTGGAGGCCACGGCGCCGAGTCCGACACAGAGTACGCCGAGTTTGCCGTCGGCCGGTGCGATCTTCCGGGAAGAACCTTGAGCCACGTAGTCGTCCTTTCAGCGATCGGAGCCCGCCTGACGGCGCGGCTCCATGCCTTGGTAGTCCAGACCGCATCCGAGGCTCGGAGCGGGCCAAAACCGCCTATTGTTTCGACCCGCCCATTTCGCCCTCAGTCATGCGATAGACGTAGACGAATCGTTGTACCACCGTCACTGTCGACAGCACCGCCAGCACCCCGGTAATAACCTGCAGCACGACCCCGTTGGGGCCAGCACCAACCAGGACGGAGGGAACGCCAATCGCGATCAGGCGCTCCGCCCGCTGGACGATCCCCACCTTGCACTCGAGTCCCAGGCCTTCGGCCCGGGCCCGGGCATACGACACCAGCAGCGAACTCAGTACCGCGATCATGCAGAGCACGGCCGTCTCGATCCGCCACGCCACGCCGGGCGCCCGAAGGAGGAAGACGGCGATCCCGATGAATGTGGCGCCGTCCCCGACCCGGTCGAGCGTCGAGTCGTAGAACGCGCCGAACTTCGACACCATGCCGCCCCGCCGAGCCACCTGGCCATCGAAGGTGTCCACGACACCAGACAGCAGGAGCAAGCCCCCGCCCAACCTGACCCAGCCGAATGCGAACCCAACCGCCGAGGCCGCGACCAGCAGGGCCCCGACCGTGGTGATGGTATTCGGGCGCACTCCGCGCCGCAGGAGCCAGTCGACGAATGGGTCGACCAGGCTCAGATAGGCACGTTCAAGCGACTTTGTGACGAGTTTCACGAGCCCCCAAGTCGCCGCCGACCTTCAGTTTGAGCGACCCAATCACCAATTGCCACAACGACTTACCAATCCAGAAGGATAACGTGAAACGAGTCAATTGGCAAACCCGACCGAGACACGACTTGCGGGACCATACCGGCCGGCGTTTTCCTTGGGTCGCCGGGCAATCAGCCCCAACTCCGGACGGGCTGTTTCGGCAGCACCGACCGACAGGAGTCCTCATGAAAACGATCCCTCGCTGGCTGGTCGCCGGCACCCTGCTGGTCGGATGCAGCCCTGCCGCGCCGGCCACGCCCGACC
>JANMXA010000062.1:0-3130 GCA_031394255.1 Gemmatimonadota bacterium | reverse complement strand
CCGCCGAAGCTCGAACCCTCGATCCGGGCGCCGTAGGTGAATTGCAGCGCGTCCGACAACCGCCAGGTGTCGGCCAGATAGGCCGCGACGCTGGTCTGCCCGGTCGAACGGATGGTCGGCGCCAGGGTCCGGGTAAAGCTCGCCGGCCGCCCCGACTCGAGGTCGGCCAGCGACGCGAAAGTATAGGTGCCGTACCGATTGACGGTGGCATCGTTCTCGGCGCTGGTGTGATTGACGAAGCCGCCGAGCTTGAGGCGGTGGGTGCCGTCGCCGGGGATCAGGCTCAATTCGTTCGTGGCTTCGAAGCTGGCGTTGCTGGAGCGCTGCGGCAGCGATGAGATCCCGCCGAACGTGAGGCTGGTGGCGCCCCGGGCCTGGTCGAGGTCGGAGATCACCTGAACTCGCCCGGCCGGGAGCGCGTTGTCCAGTGGTGTATGGGACGACGAGCCGGACCAGTAGGCCCGCAGTTCGTTGACCAGCGTCGCACCGAAGCGGGAATTGGCCGACATCATGAAGCCGCCGCTGTGCTGCGACGACCGGGCGTCACCCGCCGGGACCGAGAGCGGGCCGATTCGGGTCGGTTCCTGCTTGCTGCCGCGGTAGTCACCGCGGAACGTGAGGGTGTGGTTCTGGCTCGCGACCCAGTCGATCCGGAGCAGGGACGACGCGTCGTCGCTCTGGCGATTTCCCTGCGCCAGTTGCCGGTCGATCGGAACACCGAGGGTGTTGAGCAGTGACGTGAGCCGCGCCGCCGAATCCGGCGCGACGCCGAAGCGGGACAGGGTGGCGGGGGTCGCGGAGAGGAGCGACTGGAGTTCGTCGCCGCGGAAGCGGCCGAGCCCTGAGCCGAAGATAAACAGTTTGTCCTTGATCAGCGGCCCGCCCAGCCCAAACGACAATTGGTGCTGGTTGAACCCGGTGGAGAACGCATCGTCGCCGGCGGTGACCGTGAGGGCTCGGTCGCGAAAGCCGTAGTTGCCGGTGCCCTGCGTTGTATTGGTGCCCGACCGCGTGGTGCTCGCGATCAGGCCGCCGGAGAACTGGCCCCGGGCCGGGTCGTACGACGACGTGATCACCCGGGTGCTGCGGATCGCGTCCTGGGGCACCTGAGAGGCGCCGAAGGAAAGCCCGTCCAGAGTGACGTTATTGGCCGTGGGTCGCTGACCCGCCACCGAAATGCCGGCCGCGGTTGAATCGTTGCCGGAGATGCTCACCACGCCGGGCGCCAGTGTGGCCAGCATCAGAAGATCACCGGCGTCGATCGGGAGCCGCTGGACCTGCTCGGTCGGAAGGTTTCGTTCGGTGGACCCGGCGGTTGGAGCTTGGTTGCCGTTGCCGGGGCGGCGGGCCTGGACCCGGAGTTCCTGGAGCTGCACCGGCGTGGAACCCATCTTGACATTGGCGACGATCCGGTCTTCGTCCGCCTGCCGGTTGATTGCCCGCTGCACTGGGGTCAGGCCGATCATCCGCACCGTGAGGCGGTACTGACCTCCGCCGTCGGGGAACACGACGGTATAGCGGCCCTTCGCGTTGGTCTTGGCGGTACGGGTCACCTGGGACTCGACCGCCAGGATGCTGACCAGCGCGTCCACCACTGGCTGGCCCTTCTCGTCGGTGACGAGTCCAGTAATGACGTCGGTGGAGGAAGCGGCCTGGGCGGCAAGGGGGCGGGCGGCAGCGGTAACGCAGAGCACCGCAAGCAACAGCAGCAATCGATTTCGCATGGCACTAACCGTACGGATCGAGTCGCCGATTCGTTGGCGACGAGGCCCGCCGACCCGTCAGCGCCGGAGGGCTTTCGTCAGGGCACGAGCCATCAGCCAGACCTTGCGGGACGCGGAGACGGCGGACCGGCTGTCCCAGGCATGGCTCCCGCGGCGCCGGATGACAGCCGAGAGGTCGGCATAGATCTGCTGCGCGGCCAGAATCGACCAGGCGTGTCCGAATGGCAGGGCTTCGAGTCCCGTGTCTGCGTTCCGGTACAACGGCTCCGCCTCGTCGAGCAGCCGGGCCACGAGTCGAACGACTTCATCGCGCCTGGCCGGGTTGGCCACCTGATCGGCCGGGAGGCCGGCCTCGTCCAGCCAGTCGAGGGGCAGGTAGACCCGGCCCACCCGGGCATCGTCCATCAGATCCCGCGAAATGTTGGTGTACTGCATCGCCACGCCGAGGTCCTGCGCTCGCCGGAGCGTTACCGGGTCCTTGATCCCCATGATGTGCCCCATCATGACGCCCACGACGCCCGCCACCTGATAGCAGTAACCGGTGACCTCTTCGAGGGTCCGGTACCGGAGTCCCTGGACGTCGGCCTCCATGCCCGAGAGAAACTCGAACAGATGGCGTTCGGGAATGCCGTGCTGCCGGACGACCCGGGCGATCCCCCGGAAGACGAGCCCGTCCACCGGCTCGCCACGGAGCGCGCGCTCCGTCGACGTCTTGAGCTCGGCCAGCAGGCGGCGCTGCTCGTCCGCCGTTGGGACCTGCATGTCGTGACCGAAGCTCTGGCCATCAATCACGTCGTCGCAGTGGCGGCACCAGGCGTAGAGCTGGTACCCGCCCGCCCGGGAGACCGGGTCGAGTACCCGGGCCGCGAGGGTGTACGAGAGCGAGCCGCGTTCGATGACCGTACGGGCGTGCTCCAGAACGTCGTCAGTCATGCCGGCCGGGCTTTTCCGTCGGGCTATTGGCGAGCAGGCTGTCGAGCTTGGCACGCGCCTTGGCGAACTGGGCTTCGAGTTTCGGAATGCCGGTGCCCTGGTAGGACTGCCGGAGCCGGCCGAGCGCTACCTCGAGCGCCTTCGACAGGTCGGTCGCCGCGGCTCGGCGGACCTCCGGCATGGAGCTGCCGCGGCTCCCGATCCAGACCGGGGCGGTGTGGCCGAAGGCGTAGCTGTCCATGGCCGGCCAGGCGTCCGTCGCTCCGCCTAACGCCCGGGCCGCGACCCAGCCCCCGGCCGGCAGGGCCACCACACCCTGGTAGTGGCGCGTCGCGCCGGCCGCGAGGCCCTCGAGCTTGACGGCCCTCGCACCGTTCACGATGATCTCGACCGAGTCAACCGCCACGGCGCTCTCGAGGTCGAGGCTCCACGGAATCGATTTCCCGCCCTTCGGCGTCACGCCGCCCGGCTCG
>JANMXA010000061.1:0-8207 GCA_031394255.1 Gemmatimonadota bacterium | reverse complement strand
TTCATCGACAACATCTTCCGGTTCACCCAGGCCGGGTCCGAGGTGTCGGCGCTGCTCGGCCGGATGCCGTCGGCGGTGGGTTATCAGCCGACGCTCGCCACCGAGATGGGTGATCTCCAGGAGCGGATTACGTCGACCAAGGACGGTTCGATCACCTCGGTGCAGGCGATCTACGTACCGGCCGACGACTTGACCGACCCGGCGCCGGCCACGGCCTTCGCCCACCTGGACGCGACGGTCGTGCTCTCGCGCGCAATTTCGGAACTCGGCATCTACCCGGCCGTCGATCCGCTCGACTCGTCGAGCCGGATTCTCGATCCCCAGTTCGTGGGGCAGCGGCACTACAATGCCGCGATCGGCGTGCAGCGGACCCTGCAGCGGTACAAGGCCCTCCAGGACATCATCGCGATTCTCGGTATGGACGAGCTGTCCGAGGAGGACAAGCTCATCGTGTCACGGGCCCGCCGGATCCAGCGCTTCCTGTCGCAGCCGTTCTTCGTGGCCGAGCAGTTCACGGGCTTTGCCGGGAAGTACGTCAAGCTCGAGGAGACCATCGAAAGCTTCGAGCGGGTGCTCGCCGGCGAGTTCGATCATCTGCCCGAACAGGCGTTCTACATGGTGGGCGGCATTGACGAGGCGGTCGAGAAGGCCAAGAAGCTGGCGGCGTCCTGATGCACGTTACGGTCATCGGGCCCGAGGCTTCTCTCTTCAGTGGCGAGGCGGAGGCCGTCACGGCCCCCGCCTACGACGGCCAGGTGGGTATCCTGCCCAACCACGCGCCGTTCATGACGCTGTTGGGTCAAGGAACGCTGACGGTGAAACACGGAGCCGAGGAACACCGTTTCACTGTGCAGGGCGGCTTTCTGCAAGTCGTCTCTAACCGGGTTCGCGTAGTTGCCGAACAGGTGGCGCCGGCCTGACGCCGGCGCCCAACTCGAGGAGACTCCCGTGGTTCGCAAGGCACTGATCACTGCCGTTGTTGTCGCTTCCCTGACTTCACAGGTCCTGGCGCAGTCGACTGGTACGCCGGCCTTCCAGGCCCCCTATCGCTCCTTCAACCGGCTCGAATTCGGTGGAACCGTGTCCGATCCGGGCCCAGGGTTCGCGGTCGAAGGATTCTACCGGTTCGGGCACAAGCGGTACGATGTAGGCTTCCGGGCCGGGTTCGCGGATCCCGGGCCGGGCAGCAGCACCTTCCTGGCGGGGGTCGACTTCCGGACCCGGGTGATTGACCACTCGACCGATTTCCCCCTGGACGGGGCGTTCACCGCGGGCGTGGGGGGCAGCTTCGGCAATGGCGCTTCGCAGGGCTACATTCCAATCGGCCTTTCGCTCGGGCGGCGGGTGCAGCTCGAGGATTCAAACCTGGAGTTCGTCCCGTACATCCACCCGGTCCTGACGCCGAGTTTCGGCGACGGGCCGAGCGATCTGCTGTTCGGGTTGGGCCTTGGGGTGGATGTCACGATCAACAAGCGGTTCGACGTCCGGGTCAGTGGCGGGGTCGGTGACTACCACGGGATCGCGATCAGCTTCGCGGTGCTTCACTAGGAGACGAGTTCGAATGCGGCGAGGGATCCTGGTGTTACTGGCGGCCGCGGCGGTCAGTCGGCTGGCGGCTCAAGCCCCGGCACTGCCGGTGGTGAACGCCGGTGTCCCTCGCGGGTTCACGATTGGCGGGATGGTGGGGTTTGCGAATGCGGACGCCGACGGCGGTACGGGCCTTGGGGTCCTCGGGAGCTACGGGTTCCGACGGTTCGGCATTGGCGGCTATGTCTCCCGGGTCGGGGGCTCGGATTTCGGCGGGTACAACTCGGTTGGCGGCTCGCTGACGGCGAAGGTTCTGGGCGGACCGCTCGTGCCGGTGGCGGTGAATCTTCAGGCCGGGGTCGGGTATTTCCGTGCCTCGGCCCTGGACGCCTCAGAGGAGCAATACCGGCGCTGGCACGTACCGGTCGGTCTCGGGATCTCGTGGACCATCCCCAGGCCGGTGGTCGCGCTCAAACCGTGGATCGCTCCCCGGCTGGACTATGTCCGGACCTCGACTGACTTGCCGGACCCGCTGGCGGATCCCGTGCCGGGCGGGGCGACTCCCCTGATCACCACCGTCGATTCAGGCACTGAATTCGGCCTGAGCGGCGGGATTACCTTTGGGCTGATCAACGGCATCGGCATCGACTTGGCCATCGACAAGGTGTTCGCCAAGGGCTCGTCTCCGAAGCCGACCGTTTTGGGGGTCGGCCTCCATTACACGTTCAAATAGGGGGCCGCGCCCCATGCGGTGTCTCCGCGCCGTGACGGTGTTGGCCGGCCTCTGGGTATTCGCCGTGTCACCCGCGGCCGGTCAGGCGGCGGGGCTGGTCGTGCGGAACGCCGGCGTGGCGCAGGGCGTCACACTCGGCGTGGTGTACGGTCGGGGTCGCCAGAAGGTCTCCACCGGGACCACTCGCTCGGATGCGGTGGGGGCGAGACTTACGGCGGGGCTCGGTCCGATCGGGGCGAGCCTGGGAATAGCCCGGACGTGGTTCGAACCCGCCGGCATTGCCAAGACGCACCGAGACGAAGTGTCGGCTGCGGCCGCCCTCACCGTGTTCGGCGGCCCGCTGGTCCCGCTCAAGGTGTCGTGGCAGGTCGGGGGAGCTCGATCGCTCGGCTCGGACCGCGCTTGGCGCGGCTCTCTTGGCCTCGGGGCGGCCCTGTCGATTCCGGCGGCGGTGCTCTCGATCAAGCCCTGGATTGCGCCACGGTTGGACTATCTCGGGCATCAGACGGTACGAGGTTCGAGAGTGAAGCCGGCGTTGGCTGCCGGGGTCGAGCTTGGACTGCTGACCGGATTGGGGCTACAGGTCGAATACGACAGCCGGCTCGGGTGGGACGGCGGGTCGGGGCCGGTGCCGGGCATCGGCATCGGGATCAGTCATCATTTTCGGTGAGGAGTTTCGTGAACAATCTGCAGCGGGTCGGCGCCGTGGCGCTGGTGGCGGTGTCGGTGCTTGCCGGGTGCGCGCAGACGTTCGATGCGAGGACCCTGGGCGTGCCCGCGACGATGGCGGCGGCCGCCGGTGACGCGCCGACCGGCCAGGCCTTCAAGGTGACGGTCCACACGGTCCACGCCTTCTGGGGCCTGGTCCCGTTGAAGCAGGCACAGCTCAACCGTGCGCTGGCGACCCAACTGGTCGGCGGGAAGGAAGTCGCCCAGCTTCGGATCCGGACCCACAGCCGCTGGAAGGACCTCCTGATCACCGGTCTTACGCTTGGCGTGATTGCGCCGAAGACCGTTACCTACGAAGGCCTCGTCGTCGGTCGATGATTCGTTTCTGGCGTTCCCCGCTTCTCGTCATCGCCCTGGTCGCGTTTGCGTTCCAGGTCGGTACGGCGGCGAACGTCCGGTGTGAGCTGGCAGCGACCCAGGCGGCACAGCACCACGGCAGTCACGCCGGGCACCATCAAGGCAGCTCCGACTCGAACGCGCCGATTCATAAATCCGGCTGCGTTTGCGTGGCCGGCTGCGCGGTTGCCTTCAAACTGGCCGGGACGACTGTCGAGGTCCCCCTCGCCACCATCCGGATTCGGTCGACCCCGGACGCAGGACTCGTCCCCGTCGGTCTCCTGCCGCTCGCGGCCCGGCCATTCGCGCTGCCCTTGGCGCACGCACCGCCCTCGCTCGTCTAGCTCCGTCACTACCTAACGACAATTGAAGCGTCCGGCCGCCGTTGGCCGGGCTGGTCGGATTCGTGGCCCTTCATAGGGTCTCGGGTTCGGCGCCATTCATTCGGGCCGCCCGCAGGCCCCTCTCGGAGGACGCATCGATGCGTTCCATTCATCTTGCGCTGGCGGTGGCGGGCCTGACCGCGCCAATGACCGCGATGGCCCTGCACAATCGCCTGACGAAGAGCATCCCGGGTGCCGATGAAACTGTCGGCCAATCGCCCAAGGAAATCCCGCTCTGGTTTGCCGAGAAGGTGCAGGCCCCGTGCAGCAGCATCGGACTGCTGGCCGCGGACAGCTCGAAAATCGAAATCGGCAAGGCTCACGCGACCGACGATCGCCTGTCGATCGCGGCGGACGTGACCAAGCCACTCACGGCCGGCCAGTACATCGTCGTCTGGCGCACCGCCGGGGATGACGGGCACGCGGTCCGCGGCAAGTTCGCCTTCACGGTTGGTAGTTGATGCGTCGGGTCTGGCAGGCCGCGACGATCTTGGCAATGTCATGATCCCGATGCTCGGGCGCCTCGCCGCCAGACTCACCGCCCTGGTCCTCACGGCGTTGCTCGTCGTGGGTCCCCAGTTCATGACGTCCGGTATGGCCCTCGGGCTGCCGACGGCCGGGCACCACGACCATCACGACGGCCGGCACGCGGGGCACCAAGACCGCCAGCAAGCCCACCACCACGACGCCCGCGGCGAGTGCTGCGACTCCTGTGCCGCCTGCCCGGTCTGCTTTGCCATGCCCGGCCTCGCGGTGTCGCCGGTGCCCGCGGTAGCCGGCCGACCCGGTCTTTCGGGCCTCGACGTCCCGCTCGTTTCGTTCTTCCACAACACCCACCGGCTTCCGTTTCCAAACGGCCCTCCGTTTCTCCTCGCCTGATCGCCGTTCCCCAGCGAAACATCTGACACACCGGACCCGCGAGGGTCCATCTCTAGCGTGGAGTCGAACACATGTCGCTGCTCGTCATGGGGCTGCTTCCAGCCTTGGCGTTCGTGCAGGCCCCGAAGGACACCATCCGGGCCAGACAGCCCGAGTCACTGCAGGAAATCACCGTCACCGCGGCCCCCGCTCTCCGCGCCGTGACGTCCGCCACCGTGAGCATCGCGCCGGCCGCGCTCAAACGGGCGCCGGCGCTGAATCCGTACGACCTGCTCCGTCAGGTCGCCGGACTCGAGGTGCATGACCAGGGCCAGGGGCCCGGCTTCGCCTCCGACGTCTCGATCAGGGGGTTCAGCTCCGACCACTCGACCGACGTGGCGCTCTGGATCGACGGGGTGCCGATCAATGAGCCCGTCAACGGCCACGCCGAGGGGTACAACGACTGGAGCTTGCTCTTCCCGGCGGTGATCCGCAGCATCGAGATCTTCAAGGGACCGACCAACCCGCTTTACGGCAACTTTGCGATGGCCGGCGTGGTCAACGTCAGGACGATGGAGCGGATGCGCGGCACCCTCGCGTCGCTCCAGGGCGGTGCGTATGGCCGGCTCGACGGCACGGTGCTCTCGGGCTTCGACCGCGGCACCGCTGGCGGCGTGTTCGGGATCCGCGGGATGCGGGAGGATGGCTGGCGGCCCAACAGCGGCTACCAGACCGGCCAGGCTCACGGCCGCCTCGTCAAGGATCTTTCCAGCCGCGTCAGCCTCGACGCCGGGGTGGAACTCTACGCCGCCGGCTGGGACTCGCCCGGCTTTCTGACCACCGGCCAGTTCGACGCGGGCGACTACGGACATGTCTCGGATCCGACCGACGGCGGATTCAAGCACCGGGCGCAGGAGCGCGCCAGTGTCCGGGTGTTCACGGGCCAGAGTTCGCTCTGGCGGAGCACCGTGTACGCCACCCAGAGCCGGTGGCAGCTCTTCCTGACCACGCCGCCCGAAGGAGGCACGACCGAGGGCAGCGGGAGCCAACTCGAAGAGGAAGACCGGCGCTACGGGCTCGGTGCGACCACCGCGTGGAGCTGGTTCGACGCGCGGACGGAATTGACCATCGGAGCCGAAGCGCGCTTCGACCATTCCGACTACGAGAACTGGTTCACCACCGCCCGGCGCCGTGATTCTTCGCAGGTCCTGGTCGGCGGACGGCAGACCTCCGGCGCGCTGTTCGTGCAGGGGGTCCGCCATCTTGGCCGGCTCGAACTCGACCTCGGCGGCCGGTTCGATCAGCTTGGCGCCCGGTCCGTGCCCGTTGACGGCTCCGCCTCGATGAGCGACAGCCGGGGCTTGGTCTCGCCGAAGCTCGGCGCCGGGGTGGACCTTGGCAAGGGAATCGGGATGTTCGGCAACGTCTCGCGCGGATTCCGGCAGACCGACGGGGTGATCGCCGATCCCACCCTACCGTTTATCACCGCCTGGGCGTACGAAGGCGGCTTCAAGGCCGGGAGCCGGAGGGTCACTGGAAGCCTGTCGGTCTTCCGGATGGACGTGAGCAACGAGCAGACCTTCGATCCGATCACGGCCCGGTCGGTGAGCGGGGGAGCCAGCCGCCGGCAAGGCGTCGATCTCGATCTCCGGCTCGACCTCGGAGCCGGCACCAGCGTCGACGGCCACTGGACGCTGAACGACGCGAAGTACCGCCGGCTGGTGACCGAGGCGGGCGACACGCTCTCGGGCGTCCGGGTATTCAACACCGCCAAGTACGTCGGCTCGGTCTCGGTGACCGTGGCGCCCAGGCGGGCAAGCTGGGAAGCGACTCTCGGCACCAACGTGGTGGGACCCTACACACCGTTCGACGCCGTGGGGGAGACCCTCCCCACCTACGCGCTCCTCCACCTTTCCAGCCGGCTCCGCGTCGGCCGGTCGGTCCTCTCACTCGGAATCCGGAACCTGGGGAACCATCGCTACCCGGAACTCCGGGCCGGGGGCTTCACCGTTCCGGGCCAGCCACGGTCGGTCTACGGATCGGTCGAGTTGCCCTGGTAGACGGGGTGCCGATCAACCCGCCAGCCGCAGCCCGGCGAGGGGTTAGGTTCCAGCCGGATCTGCAACCGAGGCGAACATGCGTTACGGATGGTTCGTTGGCGGGATGATGCTCTTGGGGACGGTCGGCCCTGTGGCGGGGCAAGGCCCGTCAGGCTACGTCCCCCACCGGGTGTACGACGGCCATGCCAAGAAGTTCGTGGACTTCGAAACCATGACGGCCAGGCTGGCCCGGTTCGACGTGGTCGTGATCGGGGAGGAGCATGACGATCCCGCCACGCACCGGATGGAGCTTGCCCTGCTCGAGTCGATCGGACGGCGGCGGGATTCGGTCGCCGTGTCGCTTGAGATGTTTGAGCGTGATGCCCAGCTGTTCCTGGACCGGTACCTGAATGGCGCGATGCCTGAGAGTCTGTTTCTGGTCCATGCCAGGCCATGGCCCCGGTACCAGACCGACTATCGCGGATTGGTCGAACTGGCTCGGGAGCGGCGGTGGCCGGTGGTCGCCGCGAATGTGCCTCGCCCGATCGCGACCATGGTGGCGCGAGGTGGTTTCGAGAGTCTCGATACTCTCGCGGCGGATTCGAAACCCCTTCTGGCCGGGGAGCGGCAGTGCCCGGTCAATGATGACTACGCCAAGGCATTCTGGGAGGAACTGAAGGGACCATCCGCTCATGGGGGCGGGTCGGCCGCGGATCTCGATGCCCGGATCGGCCGGATGTACCTGGCCCAGTGTCTCAAGGATGAGACGATGTCGGAGTCCGTGGTACGGGCGGCCACCGGCCGACTGGTGATTCACTACACCGGATCGTTTCACAGCGACTACCGGCGGGGCACCGCGGAGCGGATCCAGCGTCGCAACGGCAATCTGGCGGTGGGGGTGGTCAGTTTCCGGCCGGTGGCGGATCTCGATCAACTCGACCCCAAACCGGCACGGAAGCGGGGGGACTACCTGATCTATGTCCTCAAGCCCCCCGCGGAAAAGCCCGCCGCCGAACCGGCCAAGCCCTAGACCTTCGTCTTCTCTTTCTCCCAGGAATCCCGGAGCGTTACGGTACGGTTGAACACCAGCGCTCCGGGTTTCGAATCGATCTCATCCGAAATGAAGTAGCCGGTTCGCTCGAACTGGTATCGTGTCCCGGCCGGGTCATTCCCGGCGCTGGGTTCGACCTTGGCGTCCTTGATGACCACCAGTGACTCCGGGTTCAACACCGAGAGAAAGTCCTGGCCATCGGGCGCCGCCTCGGGGTCGGGAATGGTGAACAGGCGGTCGTACAGCCGAAGTTCGCAGTTGAGCGCGTGCCGGGCGGATACCCAGTGGATGGTGCCCTGGACCTTGCGTCCGTCGGGGGCATTGCCGCCGCGGGTCGCCGGGTCGTAGGTACAGTGTAGCTCGATGACCTCGCCCGCCGCGTTCTTCACCACCGTCTGGCAGGTGATGAAGTAGCCGTACCGGAGCCGTACCTCGCGCCCCGGAGAAAGCCGGAAGAATTTCCTCGGCGGGTTCTCCATGAAGTCATCCCGCTCGACGTAGAGCTCACGCGAGAATGGCACCGTTCGGCTACCGGTCTTCGGTACGTCGTG